>NZ_JACVBI010000001.1:0-1070373 GCF_014852305.1 Pseudomonas sp. PDM09
GCTTGGACTGGTCTCAATACTGGATACGATAACTCGGCTTAATCGCATAACTTGAACCGCCGTATACGGATCCGTACGTACGGTGGTGTGAGAGGACGGCGGCTGTGAAGCCGCCTCCTACTCGATCTGTCACCAGGACTCTGGAACGTTTGCCCGTAGGACGCCTCGAACTTTATACACCCCTGAACGTTGTGAGGCATGTCATGACTCCGGAAACCGAAGGCATGGAAGATGAAGGTCCGATCAATGATCCTGGCAACGAAGATCCGGGGTCTCTGATGGACGACGCCACGGTGCCGCTCAACGATGCCGATGACGCAGGCGATGTGGGCAATTGCGAATACGACGAATACGACGAGGAAGACGACGAGTGATCGTGCCTAGCGGTCCGGCCGACCGATCGTCCTTCTGATCGAACCGCATCTATCGTGTTGTCCTCGAAATATCAGGATCTGCTTTTCAGGTCCATTGAGAGGTGCGTTATGAACGCTGATCCAAAAGACTCCGATATCGACGACGATACCCCCGAATATCCGCTGCCTTCACCCACCGACTCCCTGAGTCGCGATCAGCGCCCGCCCGACGATGACGACACCGGCGTGGAGCAGGTGCCCACCGATACCGATGATGTGAAGCGCGGGGATGTGGAAGCCAATCCCGATGACCCGGACATTGCCGGTGACGATCTATCGGGAGAACCGAGCTGAAACCTGCGCAGCGATCCATCGCCGCTCGTCGATTGCGCGGCACCTTTAAACATCAGGTAAAGCACTCTTTAAAGGAGGTGCGCCATGATCAGGTCAAAACTGACGACCCTGACGGTGGTCGGCTTATTGTCGATCAGTTCATTGGCGGTGTTTGCTCAATCTTCTGGCCGCGATGCGCCGGTCGACAAGGGCGGGATGCCGCCATATTCGGAAATGAATGCGGGCGCCTCGGATGGGAAGGTGCCACCACCGGACACCATTGGTGGTGGGAATGGTGGTGATGCCAACGGGAGTAGCACCAGCCCGGGGGAGGGAAGTGGGTCGATGAGCGGTGGAAGTTCGATGGGGAGTGGTTCTGGAAGTGGGTCTGGAGAGTCAGGTGATTTTGAGATAAATGAGACCGCTGACGGAGCAGGAAGTGGAGGTAAGGTCGGTGGTTCTGGCGGCTGAGTCAGACTGTTTAGAACTGAGCCCAGCGTCGAGCTGGGCTTTGGGTGTTTTGCACAGACGTAACTAATGCTTGACGCTTTGCGCAATCAGCGTCTTGCGTGAGTTCATGATTCTATATTGTTGGTTGTTTTATTGAGGATTATCTTCAGGTTTTTTTTGCATTTTAATAATTAATGACTCGACCCAGTTTTTATAGAAGGTTCTTTGCTCTTCAATATTGCTAGTAATATTTTTGTCTTCGTAGTCGAAAATTCGTACTATGTCCTCTTCTTCGCTAGGTTTTCCAAGTTTAAGTTCGTATGCGACCAAGCCGCTAGACATTTGGGATGACATTCGTGAAGGATGAACATTTAATTTGGCGCCTTTGCACAAGAATTTTATCTCGGGATGGTCGGCTCTTAACATGCCAAAGCATACGTAAAGGTCAGAGGCTGTATAAATTTTTTTTAATCCACTTTGCATCGTGAATGTGAGTGTCGGTTTTTTTCTATCGCATTCGATTGTGGCCCTTTCTATGACGCCATGATTGTTTATTAAAATCTCTATTGTTTTCATGGTTGCTTCCTGAAAGGGTTGGGTATCGAGTAGCCCTTATAGCTACCATCATCATAGACGGGGGTGGCGCCCACAATGTCGTGATTTTTTATTCCTCCTGGGATTGCTATCTCAGCCTCACGCCGATGTGGTGACATCATGCCCAGTTCTTTATTTACATCGATGCCGCGAATGTTTTTCAGAACATATATATAGCCGTCGGCAAGACCGTAGCCTGTGGCAAACTTTTTTGCCTCTTTTTCGTTTGTCGTAGTGCTGACAAAATAACTGGGAGGGCTTCTGTTATCTGATGCATGCAGAAACAGATCTGTACTGTCTCCCAAGGGCTCAAATCCTGCCTCAAAAATTTCCCATGGTTCTCGGTCGTCACCACGGTATAAATAATAGTTCTCTTGTTTTGGATTTGGGGTTCCGGGTTCCCCCTCATCAACCCCCACCTTACCCGGATCTTCATCCCCAAACGACGGCTTCTTACACCCATCCCCTCCAGGACAATCACTCAATCCCAACGGGTCAACCCAACCCGTGGGATTGCGCGTGTACTGATACCCGTTTAACCCACCCGCCAACTTGCTCGGGTCCGGTGTCAGGTACCGTCCGATGTCCGGATTGTAGTAGCGGTGCCGGTTGTAATGCAGGCCGGTTTCCGCGTCGAAATACTGGCCTTGAAAGCGCAGCGGCTGATCGAGGACCTGGTGGGTGTCGCGGTTGAGGCGGGTGAGGCGGCCATAGGCGGTGTATCGGGCGGCCCAGATGATGTCGCCGCTGTAGTCGGTGAGTTCTTGCGGTGTGCCGAGGTGGTCAAGTTGGTAGTAGAACGGGCAGGCCTGGCGCGGGCCTTTGCCGTCGAGCATGGCCAGTGGGCGGAAGCTGCCCGGTTCGTAGATATAGCTGCGATGGTGATCCTGGCTGTGTTCGGCGACGAGGTGGTCGCCTTGCCAGAAGAACTCGGTGGTTTTGCCGTCGACGGATTTGCTGATGCGGCGACCGAAGGCGTCGTAGCGATAACTCACGCAACGACCATCCGGCAGGGTGACACCGATCAGCCGGTGCTGGCCGTCGTAGCGGTACTCGGTGACGAGTTTTTGCGCGGTGCCGCGGCGTTCGCGGATCAGATTGCCGAAGGCGTCGTAATCGAAGTGGCAGTCGCCCTGCATCAACAGGCGGTTGCCTTTGACGGTGGCCGGTCCGGGCCGGTCCTGCATCAGCAGGTTGCCGGCCGGGTCGTGGGCGAAGCTTTCCGGTAGGTCGTCGCGAGAGTGGCGGACGCGGATCAGTCGATCGAGCGAGTTGTACTGGTAGCTGCGTTGGCCATGGCGGGTGTCGGCAATATGGTCGAGATTGCCGCTGGGGCTGTAGGCATAGTCGCGACGGTAGAGCGCTTGTTGCTGTTGGCTGACGGCATGCGCTTTCAGTCGGCCTTGATCGTCGTAGGAGTATTCGCTGGTGAGCTGACCTTGTTGGCGTTGCTGCTCGCGGCCGAATGCAAACTGGTGGGTGGTGAGTCGTGTGCCATTGAGGTCAATGGCCGTCAGCGCGCCACCCTTGGCGTGGTGATAATCGAGTTTGCTGTTGTCCGGCAGGCGCAGGTGGTTAAGTCGGCCGCAGCCGTCGTAGCGATAACGCAAGGTGCCCCAACCCTGGTGCTCGGTGATCAGCCGATCCCGGGCGTCGTACTCGAATTCCAGCGGATGGTCGTGGCCATCATCGACACTAAGCAGTCGGCCCAGTGAGTCGTAGCGATATCGAACCTGGATGCCATCGGGCAGGGTCTTGACCAACAGACGTCCAGCCGAGTCCCGCTGATAGCCAGTGATCAACTGCGAGTCGTCATCACCGAACTCGGTTTTCTCCTGCAGGTGGCCGTTGAGATCGTAGCTGTAAGCGGTGCGGCGGCCGTCGAAGCCGGTTTCTTGCCGGATCAGGCCGTTGGGCGTGTAGTCCAGGCGATAGTGTTCGCCAGCTTCGTTTTCGATCTCAGTGAGCAGCAGCTGCGCGTTATCGTAGCGATAACGCAGTTGCGTGCCATCGGGGTTGATCCGACGGCTGACCAGGTGCAAATCGTCGGCATATTCGTAGCGAGTGATGCGGCCCAGTTCATCGCGCTCGGCGGTGATCTTGCCATAGGCGTTGTAACTGAAGGCGCGACTGGCGCCGGTGGGACGGGTCGTCTGAACCAGTCGCCCGACGACATCCCATTGGTACCGGGTGAGCGCACCGTGTTCGTCCTGACGGGTCGTCTGTCGGCCTAGCGCATCATAGGAAAAGCGCCGCTGACTGCCGTCCGGCAAGGTCTCTTCGAGTAATTGTCCCAGCCCGTTCCAGATGAAGACATGCCGGCTGTTGTCCGGGAAGCGGATCGACAGCAAACGCCCCTGAGCGTCGTGGTGGTAGTGAGTGACCTGGCCGTCCGGATCGGTGGCTTCGGTAACATCCCCCTGGGCATTGCGTTGATACTTCCACACCGCTTTGCCGCGATAGCGCGCGTGCAGGAAACCATTGCGGTATTCGTAGAATGTTGGCTCGTCTTGCGGCGGAACCAGCGCGACCAACCGTCCGACTTCGTCGTAACGGTATTCAGTGATCGCCCCGAGCGGATCCTGTTCGGCTACCAAACGGCCATTGTCGTCATAGGCCTTAAGGTGTTCGCCGCCATCCAGCTCGACCCGGCGCACCAGCCGCGCCCGATCATCGTGGACATAAACCTCTTGGCTGCCATCGATGTTCTGGACGGTGACGCCGCCCTGGTCGTCCCAGACATAACGCGTGTCCATCTGGGAAAACGACGCCCAATGCCGCACGCATCGCGCGGCCTTGCCAGACCTTTCCCACTCCCAGAAGAAACTCGCGCCACCGGCCAGTTGCCGCTGCAGAATCACGTGCTGGTCGTCGTAATCGTAACGCTCGCTTTCACCGGCGGCATTGGTCGCTTCGATCAAGCGTTGGCGGGCGTCGTAGCGATAGAAAACCAGCGTCTGCTCTGTATGCCAGGCTTCACCCACGGCATCGGTGGGATGAAACGACTGATATTCAATGGCGACGAGGTGCCTGCGCTCGTAGCGCAACAGCAGGGAACGACCGGCGCCGTTATCGAGGCGTTGAATGCGATCCTGACGGTCGCGAGTGATGTGGAGGCGGTTGTTGTAGGCATCACTGATCGCCGTCAGACGACCCTCTCGAAAGTGATAGAACCGGCTCGTCTCGCCGGCCAACGCGAGAATCAACTCTTGCGACTCATTCCCAAGGTAAATCGCTGCCCGCGACAGGCTGTTATGAATCGTCGGGCGCTCGACGCTCGGCAACGGAAAGGTGGTGCGACGGTTTTCATGGTCGATCCAGACGACCTGTTCATCGTCCAGCTCCAACCGCTGTGCCAGCGAATGGCTCCAGCCCCAGCCCAGCCCACAATCGATCTCCACCGCGCTGGTGCGATACAACCGGGTAAAGGCAAACGGCAGAAGCCCATCCAGCGAACCGTCGGTGAGGGTCAGCAGCTCTTCACCGGTGACCATCGACACCGGGCAGCCGCTGGTACAGGTCAGTGCCGCGCAATCGGTGCTGTCGCCGTTGGGGTTTTTCGCCTGACTCGATGCATCGTCGTGAGGTTCGTGACGCCCCAGCCGGGTCATGGCGTTGGACTTGTCGCGAGCGATGGCGACTGGATTGTTCACCTGCACAACCGGTGAGTCGCCGGCGCTGATCTGTAGCGGAACTGTCGGCGCCGGTTTCAGTGGTGCATTCCGCGCGCTGACCACGAGCGGTTTGAGCACGCCAGCGTGGGCTGTCAGGTCAGATTTGGCCGTTAGTTCGGCCAGGCGCAAACTGGCCGCCGCCAACCACTGTCGCGCCTGCCGGGACTTGATCTTGTCCAGTACTTTGGCGCTCATGCCGAGCGTCAGGCCCGTAGGGCCGGTGAGGCGCACCAGCAGGAAACTGATCAACAGTTCTGTACGAATTTGCGCCACGACTTCGGCGACGTACTGCGGCGGCAGCATCCTCAGCCAACTGGTAAAGGCCGCGAGATGTATGAACATCAATGGCTCATCGCTCAACATCAGCAACACATTGGCGATGGCTTCTGCCGAGGCATTCAGCAGCGTCTCGAGCTCGCTTTGGGTCAGGTACTCAAGGAGTTTTTCGCTGTTGGCTTGCAGATCTGCCACCAGGGCGTAGACCTGCTTCACGTCATCCCACAAACCCTGCAGCGCACGCTCAAGGCCGCGCCAGTCGGCCTGTTGCAGCAGGCCGTAGCGCTGAGTGAAGGTTGCCTCGGAGAAGCCTGCCCATAAAGGCTCGAATTCGCTCGACCATTCATTGCGCAACCAGCCTTCCAGCTCGCTGATCACGACTTGATAGGAGGCATAGAGCGCTTTGACGTGATCAGCGCAAACAGTGGGAAAGAAGGTGATGCGATAACGCTGGCCGCGCCAGCAGTCGGGGATTTCGAGGATGCCGCTGGGGCCGATGGTTTCGTGGACGGGCTCACCGAACGTCAGTTCACCATTACGCTGCGAGATAACCGGTTCGAGCATCACCGGCGTATCGCCGATCGGCACGAAACGCGCGGCCTCAAACATATGAACCAGGGTCAACGGACCGCTGGCGGGGCACATGGCGAGCGTTGAACTGACAGGGGTAGTGGAGTCCTTCGGGGCGCTGAGCCGGACTTCGTTACCGACCTTGAACACCTGCTCGACATCCAGTGCCCCACCGGTCCAGAAGTTTTCCGCCCAGGGCTCGTAGTCGTTGAGGCAGAGTCGAAAATCACCGAGCAACGCTTCGACGTCCGGCTGCTCGGGGTTCATGGCGGCGACCACCAGCAAGCCGATGGCATTGTTCAAGGCCAGGACCTTGTCAGGTTCGAACATTCGCAGTCCCTCGCGCTGATTAATCTGGAGCGCAGGACTTTGCGGGGGATCAACGAGAAAAGAAGTCGGGAAAAGAGGTGTTTGGTGTAGGGGAAATCGCTAAATCATCGCGGGCGTCCCGACACAGTTTTTTGTGTCCGCCAGGCATTGCCCGTTGCTCTCTGCCAACCGCGCTCGCTATGCTGCTGAACCCTTTAATCCATCACGGACCCGGCGTGCCTTAGCCGCTCCTGGGATGTCATGAGAAAACGGATCAGATGCGATGAATGCACCCTTGGATGAGTTCGGCCCGATCAAGGCCGTGATTTTCGACATGGACGGCTTGCTGCTGGACACCGAGGGCATTTACACCGAGGTCACGTCCATTATTGCCGGGCGTTATGGCCGGACCTTCGACTGGAGCGTCAAACAGAACATCATCGGTCGTGGCGCGGGTGATCTGGCGCGCTATGTGGTCGAGGCGCTGGACCTGCCAATTACAGCCGAAGAGTTTCTGGTGATCCGCGAACCGCTGATGCGCGAGCGTTTTCCGACGGCGCTGGCGATGCCTGGCGCAGAGGAGCTGGTTCGGCACTTGAAGGCCAACAACATTCCTATTGCGGTGGGCACCAGTTCTTCACGTCAGTCGTTCGCCCAGAAAACCACCTTGCACCGCGACTGGTTTGCGCTGTTCGACTTCATCGTCACCGCGGATGACCCGGAAGTGGGCGCGGCCAAACCGGCGCCGGATATCTTCCTGACGGCGGCGCGGCGCCTGGGTGTCGCGCCTGAGGATTGCCTGGTGTTCGAGGATTCGCCGTTCGGTGTCACGGCGGCGAAAGCGGCGGGGATGACGGCGATTGCGATCCCGGATGCGGCGATGGCCGACGAAAAGTACGCACACGCCGATGGCATTCTTCGTACATTGAAGGCGTTCAAGCCCAGCGCATGTGGCCTGCCGGCACTTGAGTGGGCTTAACACCTATCTGATGTGGGAGCGGGCTTGCTCGCGAAGAGGGAGTGTCAGGCAACATCAATGTCGACTGATACGACGCCTTCGCGAGCAAGCCCGCTCCCACAGTGACCTGTATCAGGCGCCGAAACCGCCGTCGATGGTCAGGCTGGCACCGGTGATGTAGCCGGCTTCGGGACCGACAAGATAAGCGACGAAGCTGGCGATTTCTTCCACTTTGCCGTAACGACCCACGGCCATCAGCGGGATCAGGCTTTCAGCAAAGTCGCCGCTGGCGGGGTTCATGTCGGTGTCGACCGGGCCCGGTTGCACGTTGTTGATGGTGATACCCCGTGGGCCGAGGTCGCGGGCAAGGCCTTTGGTCAAGCCGACCAGCGCCGATTTGCTCATGGCGTACGGGCCACCACCGGCGAAGGGCATGCGCTCGGCATTGGTGCTGCCAATGTTGATGATGCGACCGCCTTCGGTCATATGCTTGGCCGCTTCCTGGGTGGCGATGAATACACTGCGCACATTGATCGCCAGGGTCTGGTCGAAGTCTTCGAGTTTGAAGTCTTCCAGCGGTGCGATGGCCAGAACGCCTGCGTTGTTGACCAGGATGTCCAGGCCACCGAAGGCTTCGACGGTGACCTTAACGGCATTGCGAATCGCGACGGCATCGGCGCTGTCGGCCTTGATGGCCAAGGCTTTGCCGCCTGCGCTGGTGATGCTGTTTTGCAGCTCTTCGGCTTTTGCGGTAGAGCTGACGTAAGTGAAGGCGACGGTAGCGCCTTCGGCGGCCAGGCGTTTGACGATGGCAGCACCGATGCCGCGTGAACCGCCTTGAATCAGAGCTACTTTACCGCTGAGGTGTTGAGTGGTCATGTCGATCTCCAGAAATTCAAGGCGGGCTGCCTTGTTGTTGGAGTCGAGTATCGGCTTCGCACTACTTCGCGGGTAGACCGTCATTGCTATAGTCTGTGTAAACCAGAAGTTTATAGTGACGCTTATGGAAACCTTCAGCAGTATCGAATGCTTCGTGCGTAGCGCCGAGGTTGGCAGCTTCGCCGAAGCGGCGCGGCGCTTGAGCCTGACACCGGCGGCGGTGGGCAAGAGCGTTGCCAAGCTGGAGGCGCGACTGGGTGTGCGGCTTTTCCAGCGCAGCACGCGCAGCCTGACGCTGACTGAGGCCGGTCAGCTGTTTCTCGGCGAAGTCAGCGCCAGCCTGCACACGATCCAGAATGCCGTGGCCAACCTGGCCAGCGCCGAAGGACGTCCCGCCGGCACATTGAAAGTCAGCATGGGCACAGTGTTCGGGCGCTTGTACATCGTGCCGTTGCTGGGCGAGTTTCTACGGCGTTTTCCGGCGATCAACCCGGACTGGCATTTCGATAACCGTCAGGTCGACCTGATCGGCCAGGGATTCGATGCGGCGATTGGTGGTGGATTCGAACTGCCGCAGGGCGTAGTGGCGCGCAAGCTGACGCCCGCCCATCGGGTGTTGGTGGCTTCAGCCGAGTACCTCGCGAAGCACGAGGCGATCGTCGACCCCGACGACCTCAAATACCACGACGGCATCTTGATACGCTCGCCGCAGACGGGACGCGTGCGTTCCTGGCAGTTGACCAGTCGCGCCCGGCAACACAGCCCGCTGACGCTCAAGGCGCGGATGACCATGAGCGATTCGGAAGCCGCCTGCGCCACGGCGGCTCAGGGGTTGGGCATTGCGTTGGTGAGCATGCCGTTTGCCGTGGGTTATCTGGAGGCGGGGACGTTGCAGCGGGTGTTGCCTGACTGGTACGTCGACGACGGCAACATCTCCATTTATTACGCCGAGCACAAACTGCTGCCGGGCAAGACCCGGGTGTTTGTCGATTTCATTATTGAGCAGTTTTCGCAGCAGGGGTTGGGGCAGCGGTTCAGTGCTCTGTGAGTCTGATTTAGAACCGAGGTGCGGCCTTCGCGAGCAAGCCCGCTCCCACAGGGTTTTGAGTCGTATCGTAATGATGTAAACGACACAAAACCTGTGGGAGCGAGGCTTGCCCGCGATGAACGATAACGCGGTTTAAGACTGTGATTTTTAAGCCTTGGATTTGCTGATGATGTTCCCGGCATGCAGCCCGCATTCTTTCTGCGTGGCTTCTTCCCACCACCAACGACCTTCGCGCTCATGCTGGTTCGGCAACACCGGACGGGTGCAAGGCTCGCAGCCGATGCTGATGAAGCCGCGCTCATGCAGGCTGTTGTACGGCAGCTCCAGCATGCGAATGTAGCCCCAGATCTCCTCGCTGGTCATTTGCGCCAGCGGGTTGAATTTGTACAGCGTGCGTTCCGGGGTGGAGAACGCGGTATCGATTTCCAGCACCGCGACCGCGCTGCGGGTGCCCGGGCTCTGGTCCCGACGCTGGCCGGTGGCCCAGGCGGTCACGCCTGAGAGCTTGCGACGCAACGGCTCGATCTTGCGGATGCCGCAGCACTCGCCATGACCGTCCTTGTAGAAACTGAACAGGCCTTTTTCCTTCACGAAAGGTTCGAGCTTGGTGTAGTCCGGTGATACCACTTCGATATCGATCTTATAGTGCTCGCGCACCTGCTCGATGAAGCGGTAGGTCTCGGGGTGCAAGCGACCGGTGTCGAGGCTGAACACCTTGACGTTCTTGTTCAGCTTCCAGGCCATGTCCACCAGCACCACATCCTCGGCGCCGCTGAAAGATATCCACAGGTCATCGCCGAACTCAGCGAACGCGAGTTTCAGGATGTCCTGGGCGGATTTGTTGGCATAGGTCGTGGCGAGTTCCACGACATCGAACGATGGGCTCATCAGGGCGGCTTCCTACAGGTCGGTGGCGCTGGGCGCTCTATATATGCCTGATGGTAACAAAATCCTGCGGCGGCTGGTGCGCCCTCTGCGTTGCACAGAGGAAGGCGAGCCGCTAGAGTTCGGCAGTCCTTTTGCTCGCTCGACTCTATAAACAGTACAAAATGGGAGTGTCTTGTGGAAATTGCCTGTCTGGATCTTGAAGGTGTGCTGGTCCCGGAAATCTGGATCGCCTTTGCCGAAAAAACCGGGATTGACTCCCTCAGGGCCACCACTCGGGACATTCCCGACTACGACGTGTTGATGAAGCAGCGCCTGCGGATTCTCGACGAGCACGGCCTGAAGCTTTCCGACATCCAGGAAGTGATCGCCACGCTCAAGCCTCTGGAAGGCGCCAGCGAATTCGTCGACTGGCTGCGTGAGCGCTTTCAAGTGGTGATTCTGTCGGACACTTTTTACGAATTCTCCCAACCGCTGATGCGTCAACTGGGCTTCCCGACCTTGCTTTGTCATCGTCTGATTACCGACGATGCCGGTCGGGTCACGGGCTATCAGTTGCGTCAGAAAGATCCAAAGCGTCAGTCGGTATTGGCCTTCAAGAGCCTCTACTACCGGGTGATTGCGGCAGGGGATTCCTACAACGACACGACGATGCTGGGCGAGGCGGATGCCGGGATTCTGTTCCATGCGCCGGACAATGTGATTCGCGAGTTTCCACAGTTCCCGGCGGTGCACAGCTTTGCGGAGTTGAAGCAGGAGTTCATCAAGGCTTCGAATCGGGCGTTGAGTTTGTAGTTGTCAGGGATGGCCCCATCGCGGGCTTGCCCGCGATGCTTTTAAAGGTTTTGCAGTGTATCGAGCAGCACCTTCACCTTGGTTATCGATTCCTGATATTCCGCCTGCCAGTCCGAATCCGCGACGATTCCGCCGCCACCCCAGCAGCACACCTGTCCATCCTTGACCAGTAAACTACGGATGGCGATGGAGCTGTCCATCTCGCCGCGCACGTCCAGGTACAGCAATGAACCGCAATACAATCCACGACGGGTCGGCTCTAGCTCATCGATGATCTGCATCGCGCGAATCTTTGGCGCTCCGGTAATCGAGCCGCCGGGGAAGCTGCCAGCGATCAAATCCAGCGCATCCTTGTTATCCGCAAGCTCGCCGGTAACGCTGCTCACCAGGTGATGCACGTTCGGATAGCTTTCCAGGCTGAACAACTCCGGCACCCGCACCGAGCCGATGCGGCAGGTACGGCCGAGGTCGTTGCGCAGCAAATCGACGATCATCAGGTTTTCCGCGCGGTCCTTGGGGCTGGCCAGCAGTTCGGCGGCGTTCGCCGTATCTTCAACTGCAGTCAGGCCGCGGGGGCGGGTGCCTTTGATCGGGCGGGTTTCGACGTGGCGTTCGCTGACTTTGACGAAACGCTCCGGCGACAGGCTCAGCACGGCGTCGCCGTCGGGCAGGCTCTGGAAACCGGAAAAAGGTGTCGGGCACGCCGCCCGCAGCGCGCAGTACGCGGCCCATGGATCGCCCTGGCATTGCGCACGAAAGCGCTGGGCGAAGTTGACCTGATAGCAGTCGCCGGCCTGAATGTACTGTTGAATGCGTTCGAAGGCTTGTCGATAGTCGTCGGCGCTCAGGTCGGCGCTCATCGGGCTGTCCAGTTTGAAAG
The DNA here is from genome assembly GCF_014852305.1 of Pseudomonas sp. PDM09. NCBI lineage: Bacteria > Pseudomonadati > Pseudomonadota > Gammaproteobacteria > Pseudomonadales > Pseudomonadaceae > Pseudomonas > Pseudomonas sp. PDM09. The sequence goes on from NZ_JACVBI010000001.1 coordinate 12,005, forward strand.
GCTCGATTTTCTGAGGTGCAGGTTGCGTGAACAATTCGAGCAGCCGCTGCCGCTCGCTGTCGATCAGCGCCGGGTGGAACACCAGTTGGCTGGTGGCCAGGTGGTGATCACTGATCAGAGCCCAGTCGTACAGCCCGAAACGTGCGTCGGGCAATTGCAGATCGTCCCGTGCCTGGCTCGGCAGGTTTTCCAGATGCCGGCCGAAGTCATAGCTCAGATAACCGATCAGGCCACCGGCGAAAGGCAGGTCGAAAGGAGCAGAGGCTTTACCGAGTCGCTTCAGAGTGTCGCGAAGGCGTTGCAGGAAATGGCTGCCGCTTTCATCCGGTAACACAGCCAGTTGTTCCAGCGGCCAGGCGCTGAGCAGGTCAAAGCGCCCACGCTCGGCGCTCGGCCGGCCGCTGTCGAGCAGCACGGCACCGGGGGCATGACGAATCGCCGCGAAGTATTCGGCGGGGTTGGCGCGATAGGGCAGCGGGTGTACGGAACAGGTCAGCATGGGCAGGGCAGATCAGCCATCGAGGCGGGGGAGCGATTGTAGTCCTCTGCGGGATTTGCTCCTAGAGGGTATGTCGGGGATTGGCAGGTTGGCGACAGGGTTGAGGGCTGTTGATCGTTCCCACGCTCCGCGTGGTAATGCCGCCACGGACGCTCTGCGTCCGCCTGTGACGCGGAGCGCCACGGGATGCATTCCCACGCAGAGCGTGGGAACGATCAGTGTAAGGGATCAGCCCTCAACCGCTGGAATATGCCCAAACATTTCCTGAACAAACTCAACCCGCTCCTGAACCGTCTCAACAACCCCGCGAGCCTTCAATTCTTCCAGCCGTGCTTCGACCGCGTGGGTACGCAACGTCAACCCGCAGTCGTTGGCGATCTGAATGTTCAACCCGGGCCGGGCGTTAAGCTCAAGAATCAACGGCCCTTTTTCCTGGTCGAGCACCATGTCGACACCGATGTAACCCAGCCCGCACAGCTCATGGCAGCCGGCCGCGAGCTTCATGAAACCGTCCCAGTAGGGCAGTTGCACGCCGTCCACTGCGTTGGTGGTGTCCGGGTGTTTGTTGATGATGTTGTTCAGCCAGGTGCCGCGCAATGTCAGGCCTGTGGCCAGATCGACACCGACGCCGATGGCGCCCTGGTGCAGGTTGGCCTTGCCGCCGGACTGGCGAGTCGGCAGGCGCAACATGGCCATCACCGGATAGCCCATCAGCACGATGATGCGAATGTCCGGCACACCTTCATAGCTGATGCTTTTGAAGATCTGGTCCGGGGTCACGCGGTATTCGATCAGCGCGCGGTCGCGGTGACCGCCGAGCGAATACAGGCCGGTCAGGATGCTGGAAATCTGATGCTCGATTTCCTCGTGACTGATGATCTTGCCCGACACCGTGCGATAGCGACCCTCGAAGCGGTCGGCAATCACCAGAATGCCGTCACCGCCGGCGCCCTGGGCCGGTTTGACCACGAAATCGGTGCGCCCGCCGATGATCTCGCTGAGGTTGTCGATTTCTTTCTCGGTGGAGATCACCCCGTACAGCTCCGGCACGTGGATGCCGGCGGCGATGGCGCGCTCCTTGGTGATGATCTTGTCATCGACGATCGGGTACAGGCTGCGCTTGTTGTACTTGAGCACGTAGTCTGCGTTGCGCCGATTGATCCCCATGATGCCCCGGGCCTCCAGGGCTTTCCAGGTTTTCCAGAGACCGAACATCAGGCGTCAGCCTTCTTGAGGAAAGCCTTGAAGCGCACCAGTTCGGTCAGGCGGTAACCGCGATAGCGACCCATCGCCAGCATGAAGCCCACCAGAATCAGCAGGATCGCCGGGAAGGTGAACACGAAGTACACCAGCTCAGGCACGCTCATGATCAGGTGCGCCAAAGAGGCGGCGAACAGGGTACCGATCGCCACTTTCATGGCATGGCCGCCCCCGCGCTCTTCCCAAGTGATCGACAGGCGTTCGATGGTCATGGTCAGAATCACCATCGGGAACAGCGCCACCGACAAGCCGCGTTCCAGGCCGAGTTTGTGGCTGAATAGGCTGATCGCCGCGATCAGCACCACCACGAAGGTCAGCACCACCGATAGCCTCGGCAGCATTTGCAGCTTCAAATGTTCAAGGTAGGAGCGAAGCGACAGGCCCAATGTCGTGATGATCGTAAATAGCACGATGCCGAAACCGAGCTGGGTTTCCCGGAAGGCGAGGGCGATCAGCACCGGGGTAAAGGTGCCGAGTGTCTGAATGCCAATCAGGTTGCGCAGAATCAGGATCACCAGCACGCCGATCGGGATCATCACCATGATCATGAACGTCTGCTGGGTTTGCAGCGGCAAGCCGTACAGCGAGTATTCGAGGAAATTGGCGTCGGAGTTTTCGTCGGTCAGCTTGGCCAGGCGAATGGCGTTCATTTCGCTGTTGTTCAGGCTGAAGGTGACGGTGGCTTTTTTGCCGCCATCGACGGTGATCAGGTTTTCATCGCCGGTCCACCACTGCAAGCGGTCGGTGGGCAGGCCCTGTTCGCCGGTTTCCGGGTTGAAGTACAGCCAGTCGGTGCCGTTGAAGCTGCGCAACCAGAGTTCAGGCATCTGTGGTTGATCGGCCACCAGGCGGACGGTGTGGACCTTTTCGATCGGCACGTGGGCGATGGACAGTACCAACTCGACGATTTTGGCTTTGTTCGCGGTGGACGGATCGCCGCCCAGCAGCAGTTTCACGTTGTCGTCGTTAAGGTTGTTGACGCGCTTGATGGCTTCGCCGATGAAGGTTTCAACGTCTGCCGAGTGTTGGCGGATCGGCGCGAGCAGGGCTTCGGCGGCGATTTTTTCCGGGCCTTCGACGGCGATGCTGTCGCGGAAGGTCGGGCCTTTGACCTTGGATTTTTCGCCGCTGTAGCGCTTGGTCAGCACCAGTCGGTAATAAAGGGTCTGGTTGCCCTTGGCGCGGCGCGCCGACCAGGTGACCTTGCGGTTGCCGTCGACACGGTTCACCGCCACGCCGTAATTATTGGAAATGAAACTCTCGTTGAGGCTCACGTAGTCGCGGCTCAGCGGTGGCACGAACATCTGAATCTTGATCGGATCCTTGGCATTGGCGACGAACTCGACCTTGGCGTCGATGTTCCACAAGTCGTCGGTAGCGTCTTCGGTCACCGGAATTCCGAGCACGAAAATCTGATAGGCCGTAACTGAAATGCCCAGCACCACCAGGATGGCGATCAGCAGTTTCAGATGGAGGGTAAGAGAGCGCATTGGAATTACTCTGCGGTATGTGCGTCGGTGGCGCAGGCGGGTTTGCCAGCAGCGTATTTAAGACTGGGATCGACCAGCGCATCGAAGCGTTTGAGCGCTTCGGAGCCGATCAGGAGCGGGTATTGGAAGGCACTGCGGTCGGTCAAGTTCACTTCGATGCTGCGTAAAGCCGAACCCATGCAGATATCCAGCTCGATGACCGGACGGGCGGTGTACTTTTTGCCTTCTTCCGGGTCGTAGTCACCGGCCCGGCGCTTGATCTTGCTGACACGGGCCAGCGGTCGTTCGATCGGGTGCGAATGCGCGGCGTCGATAGCCAGATAGAAGCGCACCCAGGATTCGCCATTGCGTTTGAAACGTTTGATGTCGCGGGCACTCAGCGAAGCGGTTTTCGCCCCGGTGTCGAGTTTGGCGGCGACTTCCAGATTGATGCCGTCCAGCGAAGCGTACTCATTGAGGCCGTACACAGTCTTTTCCCCGGCCGCGGCGAAACCTGGCAGGCCAAAAAGACAAAGGAATGTGGTGAAGGGCTTGAGTCTCATAAATCCTGGTGCGCAGCGGTCCGTTCTTCAATTCAAGGCCCTGGCATTGCTGCACAAGCTCCCTCGTATGCCTATCTGCTTTTTATGACAGGCAATGCAGATGACAAGCAAATGCGGGCGGCATTCTAGCACGGTGGGTTTATGGCGCCAGCGCTGGCCGGCGGCTATAACTTGAGGTGTTGCTTCCTTATGGTGCAGCGTGGTTATTAGACGATTGTCGACAATATCGAATTATCCTTTGACGTGAACGGCCATATTCGCTAGTTTTTGCGGCATTGGTTTTCAAGGTGTCGACAATATGCTGGATCAACTCGATCCCCCGGTCACGATTCAGGACGACTCGGAAACACTTTCCGAAAACGTCTTCCGACGTATTCAGGCGGCCATCGTCAAGGGCGAAATCGCCCCGGGCAGCAAGATCTCCGAGCCGGAGCTGGCGCGCACCTACGGCATTAGCCGCGGGCCGCTGCGTGAGGCCATTCACCGTCTGGAAGGCCAGCGCCTGCTGGTTCGCGTGCCGCACGTCGGGGCGCGGGTGGTGTCGCTGAGCCACGCCGAACTGCTGGAACTCTACGAAATTCGCGAATCCCTGGAAGGCATGGCGTGCCGTCTGGCGGCTGAACGCATGACGGTCGAAGAAATCGACGAACTGCGCCGGGTGCTCGAAACACACGAGCGCGATGCGGCGTTTCAGGCCGGTGTCGGTTACTACCAGCAGGAAGGCGATTTCGACTTTCATTACCGGATCATCCAGGGCAGCGGCAACCGCACCCTGACCCAGATGCTTTGCGGTGAGCTCTATCAGCTGGTGCGCATGTACCGCATCCAGTTTTCCACCACGCCCAATCGGCCGCGCCAGGCGTTTGCCGAACACCACCGAATTCTCGATGCCATCGCCGACCGTGACGGTGAATTGGCCGAGTTGTTGATGCGCCGTCACATCGGCGCCTCCAAACGCAATATCGCCCGTCACTACCAGGACGGCGCTAACCCGACAGCCACTGAACGAGGTGAGTCATGAGTTCCAACAAGAGCACTCCAGGCCAGCGTTTCCGCGATGCGGTCGCCAGCGAACATCCGCTGCAAGTGGTTGGCACGATCAACGCCAACCACGCATTGCTGGCCAAGCGCGCCGGTTTCAAGGCTATTTACCTGTCGGGTGGCGGGGTGGCTGCCGGCTCCCTCGGCGTGCCGGACCTGGGGATTACCGGTCTGGATGACGTGCTGACCGACGTGCGCCGCATCACTGACGTCTGCGACTTGCCACTGTTGGTGGACGTGGACACCGGGTTCGGTTCCTCGGCGTTCAACGTTGCCCGTACCGTGAAGTCGATGATCAAGTTTGGCGCAGCGGCGATTCACATCGAAGACCAGGTCGGCGCCAAGCGCTGCGGTCACCGTCCTAATAAAGAGATCGTCTCGCAGCAGGAAATGGTCGACCGCATCAAAGCGGCCGTCGATGCCCGCACCGACGACAGCTTCGTGATCATGGCGCGCACTGATGCGCTGGCGGTGGAAGGTCTTGAATCTGCGCTGGATCGCGCCGCGGCGTGCATCGAAGCCGGCGCCGACATGGTGTTCCCGGAAGCGATCACCGAGCTTGAGATGTACAAACTGTTCGCCAGCCGCGTGAAAGCGCCGATCCTGGCCAACATCACCGAATTCGGCGCGACGCCGCTGTACACCACCGAGCAACTCGCCGCTGCCGACGTGTCGCTGGTGCTGTACCCGCTGTCGGCGTTCCGCGCCATGAACAAAGCTGCGGAAAACGTCTACACGGCGATCCGCCGCGACGGCACGCAACAGAACGTGATCGACACCATGCAGACGCGCATGGAGCTTTACGATCGCATCGATTACCACACCTTTGAGCAGAAGCTCGATGCGTTGTTTGCGGCGAAGAAATAAAGATCAAAAGATCAAAAGATCGCAGCCTCGTTTCACTCGACAGCTCCTACAGGGCTGTTGTGAACGCGGTGTAGGAGCTGTCGAGCGAAGCGAGGCTGCGATCTTTCGGCATCACAAAGAACCTGATGAAACACAATTTGCCGATTCCCTGACAAATTCAAAAAAATTGGAGATAGCAATGGCCGAAGCAAAAGTACTCAGTGGCGCCGGGCTCCGTGGCCAGGTGGCCGGGCAAACCGCACTGTCCACCGTGGGCCAGTCGGGCGCAGGCCTGACCTATCGCGGCTATGACGTTCGCGAACTGGCGGCAGACGCACAATTCGAAGAAGTGGCTTACCTGCTGCTGTACGGCGAACTGCCGACCAAGGCACAACTGGCTGCCTACACCGAGAAACTGAGCAAGCTGCGCGACCTGCCGCAAGCGCTCAAAGAAGTGCTGGAACGCATCCCCGCCGACGCCCATCCGATGGACGTGATGCGCACCGGTTGCTCGTTTCTGGGCAACATCGAACCGGAGCAGGACTTCTCCGAGCAGCACGACAAAACCGACCGCTTGCTGGCCGCGTTCCCGGCGATCATGTGCTACTGGTATCGCTTCAGTCACGACGGCAAACGTATCAATTGCGTGACCGACGAAGCCTGCATCGGCGGCCATTTCCTGCACCTGCTGCACGACAAGAAACCGAGCGAGTTGCACGTCAAGGTGATGAACGTTTCGCTGATCCTCTACGCCGAACACGAGTTCAACGCCTCGACCTTCACCGCCCGGGTGTGCGCCTCGACGCTGTCGGATCTGTATTCCTGCATCACGGCGGCCATCGGCTCCCTGCGCGGCCCGCTGCACGGCGGCGCCAACGAAGCGGCGATGGAAATGATCGAGCGCTTTTCGTCGCCGGAAGAGGCCGTCGAAGGCACCCTCGACATGCTTGCGCGCAAGGACAAGATCATGGGCTTCGGCCACGCGATCTATAAGGACAACGATCCGCGCAACGAGGTGATCAAGGCCTGGTCGAAAAAGCTCTCTGACGAAGTGGGCGACACGGTGCTGTTCCCGGTGTCCGAAGCCATCGACAAGACCATGTGGGAACAGAAAAAACTGTTCCCGAACGCCGACTTCTACCATGCGTCGACGTACCACTTCATGGGCATTCCGACGAAGTTGTTCACGCCAATCTTCGTCTGCTCGCGCCTGACCGGCTGGGCGGCGCATGTGTTCGAACAACGCGCCAATAACCGCATCATCCGCCCGAGCGCCGAATACGTCGGCGTCGAACAGCGCAAGTTCGTGCCAATCGAACAACGCTGAATGGTGGGGGCTACCGCGCTGGTTACTGAATGAACCGGGAACCAGTGTGGGAGCGGGCTTGCTCGCGAAGACGGACTGGCATCCAACATTGATGTCGACTGACACTCCGCTTTCGCGAGCAAGCCCGCTCCCACATTAGATTGGGTTCAGTTCAGTAGCCGCGCCAGGCCCCACCTTTTGAAACCACCGTGACCGAGTCCTGACGATGAACACAAAATTCCGCAAACCGCTGCCCGGCAGCCATCTGGATTATTTCGACGTCCGCGCGGCGGTCGAGGCCATTTCGCCTGGCGCCTATGACACCCTGCCGTACACCTCCCGCGTGCTGGCGGAAAACCTTGTGCGTCGCTGCGACCCGGCCACGCTCACCGAATCGCTCAAACAATTCATCGAGCGCAAACGCGACCTCGACTTCCCATGGTTCCCCGCCCGCGTGGTGTGCCATGACATTCTTGGCCAGACTGCCTTGGTCGACCTCGCCGGCCTGCGCGATGCCATCGCCCTGCAAGGTGGTGACCCGGCGCAAGTGAACCCGGTGGTGCCGACGCAGCTGATCGTTGACCACTCCCTGGCCGTTGAGCGCGGCGGCTTCGACCCGGAAGCGTTCGAGAAGAACCGCGCCATTGAAGACCGTCGCAACGAAGACCGTTTCCACTTCATCAACTGGACCAAAAAAGCCTTCAAGAACGTCGACGTGATCCCGCCGGGCAACGGAATCATGCACCAGATCAACCTGGAGAAAATGTCGCCGGTGATTCAGGTCCGCGATGGCGTGGCCTTCCCCGATACCTGCGTCGGCACCGACAGTCACACCCCGCACGTCGATGCGCTGGGCGTGATCGCCATTGGTGTTGGTGGCCTGGAAGCGGAGAGCGTGATGCTGGGTCGCGCATCGTGGATGCGTCTGCCGGAAAGTGTCGGTGTCGAGCTCACTGGCAAGCTGCAACCGGGCATCACCGCCACCGACATGGTGCTGGCGCTGACCGAATACCTGCGCAAGCAAAAAGTCGTCGGCGCGTGGCTGGAATTCTTCGGTGAAGGGGCTTCGGCGCTGACCCTGGGCGACCGCGCGACCATTTCCAACATGGCCCCGGAATACGGCGCCACGGCGGCAATGTTCTACATCGACCAGCAGACCATCGACTACCTGAAACTCACCGGCCGTGAAGACGAGCAAGTGCAGCTGGTCGAGAATTACGCCAAGACCACCGGCCTGTGGGCTGACAGCCTCAAGGGGGCGCAATACGAGCGCGGCTTGACGTTTGACCTGTCCACCGTCGTGCGCAACATGGCCGGCCCGAGCAATCCGCATGCCCGTGTGGCGGTTTCGGATCTGGCCGCCAAAGGTATCTCCGGCCAGTGGGACGACGTGCCTGGCCAGATGCCGGATGGCGCAGTGATCATCGCCGCCATCACCAGTTGCACCAACACCAGCAATCCACGCAACGTGATTGCCGCTGGCCTGCTGGCGCGCAACGCCAACAAGCTCGGGCTGACCCGCAAGCCATGGGTCAAATCCTCGCTGGCGCCGGGTTCGAAGACCGTGGCGCTGTATCTGGATGAAGCCGGGCTGACTACAGAACTGGAGCAACTGGGCTTCGGCGTCGTGGCCTTCGCCTGCACCACGTGCAACGGCATGTCCGGCGCGCTGGACCCGGTGATCCAGCAGGAAATCATCGACCGCGATCTGTACGCCACGGCCGTACTCTCCGGTAACCGTAACTTCGACGGGCGGATTCACCCGTACGCGAAAAACGCGTTCCTGGCTTCGCCGCCATTGGTGGTGGCTTACGCCATTGCCGGGACCATCCGTTTCGACATCGAAAAAGATGTGTTGGGCGTGGTCGATGGCAAGGAAATCCGTCTGAAAGACATCTGGCCGAGCGACGAAGAAATCGACGCGGTGGTCAAGGCCTCGGTGAAACCGGAGCAGTTCCGTCAGGTGTACATCCCGATGTTCGCCATCCACGAAGACACCGGTCCGAAGGTCGCGCCGCTGTATGACTGGCGCGAAATGAGCACCTACATCCGTCGTCCGCCTTACTGGGAAGGTGCGCTGGCCGGCGCGCGTCCGCTCAAGGGCATGCGCCCGCTGGCGGTGCTGCCGGACAACATCACCACCGATCACCTGTCGCCTTCCAACGCGATCATGCTCGACAGCGCCGCCGGTGAATACCTGGCGAAAATGGGCCTGCCGGAAGAAGACTTCAACTCCTACGCCACCCACCGCGGCGACCACTTGACCGCGCAGCGCGCGACGTTCGCCAACCCGAAACTGTTCAACGAAATGGTCCGGGAAAACGGCAAGGTCAAGCAGGGTTCCCTGGCGCGGGTCGAGCCCGAAGGCCAGGTGATGCGCATGTGGGAAGCCATCGAAACCTACATGGAGCGCAAGCAGCCGCTGATCATCATCGCCGGTGCCGACTACGGCCAGGGTTCGTCCCGGGACTGGGCAGCCAAAGGTGTGCGTCTGGCGGGTGTGGAAGCGATTGCCGCTGAAGGTTTCGAGCGCATCCACCGCACCAACCTGGTGGGCATGGGCGTGTTGCCGCTGGAGTTCCAGTCGGGCACCGACCGTCACACCCTGGCCATCGACGGCAGCGAAACCTACGACGTGATCGGCGACCGCACTCCGCGTGCGACGCTGACGCTGGTGATCAATCGCAAGAATGGCGAACGCGTCGAAGTGCCGGTGACCTGCCGCCTCGACACCGCCGAAGAAGTGTCGATCTACGAGGCCGGCGGCGTGTTGCAGCGTTTCGCCCAGGACTTCCTCGAAGAATCGGCGGTCGCCGTCTAAATCACGAAGTGCGGACACGGGGTTTCAGGCCTGTGTCCGCCTGCCTTTACGATAAGGAGTAGGAGCACCAATGGCTCACGCACCTCAAATTAAAATCCCCGCCACCTATATGCGTGGCGGCACCAGCAAAGGCGTGTTCTTCAGCCTGAAAGACCTGCCCGAAGCGGCACAGATTCCCGGCCCGGCTCGCGATGCGTTATTGCTGCGAGTGATCGGCAGTCCCGACCCATACGACAAGCAAATCGATGGCATGGGCGGTGCCACGTCCAGCACCAGCAAAACCGTGATCCTGTCGAAAAGCCTCAAGGCCGACCATGACGTCGATTACCTGTTCGGTCAGGTCTCCATCGACAAGCCTTTCGTCGACTGGAGTGGCAACTGCGGCAACTTGTCGGCGGCGGTCGGTTCGTTCGCGGTCAGCAATGGCCTGGTGGACGCCAGCCGCATTCCGCACAACGGCGTGGCGGTGGTGCGCGTGTGGCAGGCTAACATCGGCAAGACCATCATCGCCCATGTGCCGATCACTAACGGTGAGGTCCAGGAAACCGGCGATTTCGAACTCGACGGCGTGACCTTTCCGGCAGCCGAAGTGCAGCTCGAATTCATCGACCCGGCGGCGGAAGAAGAGGGTGAAGGGGGTTCGATGTTCCCCACCGGCAATCTGGTGGATGACCTCGAAGTGCCGGGCGTCGGTACACTCAAGGCGACCCTGATCAACGCTGGCATCCCGACCATTTTCATCAACGCCGAAGACATCGGCTACACCGGCACCGAGTTGCAGGGCGCGATCAACGGCGACCTGAAGGCCCTGGCGATGTTCGAAACCATCCGCGCTTACGGTGCGTTGCGCATGGGGCTGATTGAGCATCTGGACGAAGCGGCCAAGCGTCAGCACACACCGAAGGTGGCGTTCGTCGCCAAACCGGCGGATTACATTGCCTCCAGCGGCAAAAAGATCGCCGCCACCGACATTGATTTGCTGGTGCGCGCGCTGTCCATGGGCAAACTGCACCACGCGATGATGGGCACGGCAGCGGTGGCCATCGGCACGGCGGCGGCAATTGCCGGCACGTTGGTGAACCTGGCGGCGGGCGGCATCGAACGCAACGCCGTGCGCTTCGGTCATCCCTCCGGCACGTTGCGCGTGGGCGCCGAGGCCAGTCAGGTCAACGGTGAATGGACCGTGAACAAAGCCATCATGAGCCGCAGTGCGCGGGTGTTGATGGAAGGTTATGTCCGCGTGCCGGGGGACTCTTTCTAACCCGACACTGAACCAATGTGGGAGCGGGCTTGCTCGCGAAGGCGGTGTATCAGGCAATATTGATTTCGACTGACACTCCCTCTTCGCGAGCAAGCCCGCTCCCACAGTTAATTGCATTTCAATAACAAGAATGGCGTCACCAACTAAGATTGATCCTGAACCGAGGTCCCATCAGCGAACCACTGACCGAGTGAATCGAACATGAGCGCCAACGTCGACCTGAACAACCGCCCCGACTACGACACGGTCCTGCAGGACATCGCTGACTACGTCCTCAACTTCAAAATCGACTCTACCGAGGCGCTTGATACCGCCCGCAATTGCCTGATGGACACCCTCGGCTGCGGTCTGCTGGCGCTGCGTTTTCCCGAATGCACCAAACACCTGGGACCCATCGTCGAAGGCACGGTCGTCCCTTTTGGCGCTCGCGTGCCGGGCACCAGTTACCGTCTCGATCCGGTCAAAGCGGCGTGGGACATCGGTTGCATCGTGCGCTGGCTCGATTACAACGACACCTGGCTCGCCGCCGAATGGGGGCATCCGTCCGATAACCTCGGTGCCATTCTCGCGGTGGCTGACCACCTGTCGCAAAAACGCCTGGCCAATGGCGATGCACCGCTGACCATTCGTGTGGTGTTGGAAGCGATGATCATGGCGCATGAGATTCAAGGCGTGATTGCGCTGGAAAATTCCTTCAATCGTGTCGGTATCGATCACGTCATCCTGGTGAAAGTCGCCTCGACCGCCGTCACCGCCAAGCTCATGGGCGCCAATCGCGAGCAACTACTGTCGGCGTTGTCCCATGCCTTTGCCGACGGCCAGGCGCTGCGTACTTACCGGCATGCACCCAATGCCGGGTCGCGTAAATCCTGGGCCGCGGGGGATGCGTCCAGTCGTGGCGTGCGTCTTGCGGACATTGCGATGCGTGGGGAGATGGGTATTCCCGGTGTGCTGACCGCCAGACAATGGGGGTTCTACGACGTGTTGTTCAGCCACACCAACAACGATCTGGCGCTCAAGCCTGAAGACAAACGTGGCTTCAGCTTCTCCCGGCCGTTCGGCAGTTACGTGATGGAAAACGTGCTGTTCAAGATCAGCTTTCCCGCCGAGTTTCATGCGCAAACTGCCTGCGAGGCCGCCGTCACCTTGCACCCATTGGTCAGGAATCGCCTGCACGAAATCGACAAGATCGTCATCACCACCCACGAATCGGCGATCCGCATCATCTCCAAGGTCGGCCCGCTGGCCAACGCCGCGGACCGCGACCACTGCATCCAGTACATGATCGCCGTACCCTTGGTGTTCGGCAATCTGGTGGCCGAGCAATACGAAGACAACTTCCACGCCGTGCATCCGATCATCGACGTGCTGCGCGACAAAATGGTCATCGTCGAAGACCCGCGTTTCACCCGCGAATACCTGGAGCCGGATAAACGCTCCATCGCTAATGCGGTGCAGGTGTTCTTCAAGGACGGCTCCAGCACCGAGAACGTGATAGTGGAGTACCCGATCGGCCATCGCCGTCGCCGCATCGATGGTATTCCGCTGCTGGAAGACAAGTTCAAAGCCAATCTGGCGACGCGCTTCACGGCTCAGCGCAGTGCCGAGATCTTTGCATTGTGCAAGGACCAGGCTGCGCTTGAAGCGACTCCGGTGAACCGGTTTGTGGATTTGTTTGTGATCTAGGAGACCGAGTTATCGTTCTTCGCGAGCAAGCCCGCTCCCACATTGGATCTTTGTCGTACACAAAATCTGTGTTCGCTGAAGATCAAATGTGGGAGCGGGCTTGCTCGCGAAGGCGGCCTGGCAGGCGCTGAAGAACTACTTGAACCGCCGCTCCACACCTTTCTCTACCAGAATCTTCGCAGAGATTTCTTCCACGGAGAAATGCGTGGAATTGATGTGGGCAATGTTCTCGCGGCGAAACAGATTCTCCACCTCGCGCACTTCGAATTCGCACTGCGCGTAGCTCGAATAGCGGCTGTTGGGCTTGCGCTCATTGCGGATGGCTGTAAGCCGGTCCGGGTCGATGGTCAGGCCGAACAGCTTGTGATGATGGGCGCGCAGGGCGGTTGGCAGTTGCAGGCGCTCCATGTCGTCTTCGGTCAGCGGGTAATTGGCCGCGCGGATGCCGAATTGCATGGCCATGTACAAACACGTCGGGGTTTTACCACAGCGCGACACACCCACTAGTATCAGGTCAGCTTTGTCGTAATAGTGGGTGCGGGCGCCGTCGTCGTTGTCGAGGGCGAAGTTCACCGCCTCGATGCGCTCCATGTAATTGGAGTTGCCACCGATGGAGTGGGATTTGCCGACGGTGTAGGAAGAATGCTCGGTCAGTTCCTGTTCCAGTGGCGCCAGGAAGGTCGAGAAAATGTCGATCATGAAACCATTCGATGTCGCGAGGATCTCACGAATGTCCTGATTGACGATGGTGTCGAAAATAATCGGACGAAAACCATCGTTTTCGGCGGCTTTGTTGATTTGTTGTACCATGGCCCGCGCTTTATCCGCGTTGTCTATGTAGGGCCGCGTGATTTTGCTGAAGGTAATGTTTTCGAACTGCGCCAACAGGCTTTGACCGAGGGTTTCGGCCGTAATGCCCGTGCCATCGGAGATAAAGAAAGCAGATCGTTTCATTTGCACCTTGAGCCTTAAGCTAGTGACGATTCTTGGATATAGTAGGCGCGATTTGTCGGCCGCCAGTGGCCAGCATTCTCACTTATTTTCCAGGTCCAGGCCATACAGCCGGCAAATGCTCCCCCGAGTCGCCGGCTTCTGAGCTTTTCCAACACAGTTAGTGGAGAGATCACCTTGGTAGAGTACGTAGTTTCCCTCGATAAGCTCGGCGTCCATGATGTAGAGCATGTGGGGGGCAAGAACGCATCCCTGGGCGAGATGATCAGTAACCTTGCAGGTGCCGGTGTATCGGTGCCCGGTGGCTTCGCCACGACAGCTCAGGCGTATCGTGATTTCCTGGAACTGAGCGGTCTGAACGATCAGATCCACGCAGCCCTCGACGCGCTGGATGTCGACGATGTCAACGCCCTGGCCAAAACCGGCGCCCAGATCCGTCAATGGATCATGGAAGCCGAATTCCCCGAGAAGCTCAACGCCGAGATCCGCACTGCGTTCGCCACGCTGTCGGCCGGCAACCCTGACATGGCCGTTGCCGTGCGCTCTTCCGCTACCGCCGAAGACTTGCCGGACGCTTCCTTTGCTGGCCAGCAGGAAACCTTCCTGAACATCCGTGGTGTCGAAAACGTTATTCGCGCCGCCAAAGAGGTGTTCGCTTCGCTGTTCAACGACCGCGCGATTTCCTACCGCGTCCACCAGGGCTTCGACCACAAGCTGGTTGCCCTGTCGGCTGGCGTGCAGCGCATGGTCCGCTCCGAAACCGGCACCGCCGGCGTGATGTTCACCCTCGATACCGAATCGGGCTTCCGTGACGTGGTGTTCATCACCGGCGCTTACGGCCTGGGTGAAACCGTCGTGCAAGGCGCGGTGAACCCGGATGAGTTCTACGTCCACAAAGGCACGCTGGAAGCCGGTCGTCCGGCCATCCTGCGTCGCAATCTGGGCAGCAAAGCCATCAAGATGATCTACGGCGAAGTCGCCACGGCCGGTAAATCGGTCAAGACCATCGACGTCGACAAGGCCGATCGTGCCCGTTTCTGTCTGAGCGACGCTGAAGTCAGCGAGCTGGCCAAACAAGCGATGATCATCGAGAAGCACTACAAGTGCCCGATGGACATCGAATGGGCCAAAGACGGCGACGACGGCAAGCTCTACATCGTTCAGGCCCGTCCTGAAACCGTGAAGAGCCGCACTTCGGCCAATGTCATGGAACGCTACCTGTTGAAAGAAACCGGCACCGTGCTGGTGGAAGGTCGTGCCATCGGCCAGCGCATCGGCGCCGGCAAGGTCCGCATCATCAAGGACGTGTCCGAGATGGACAAAGTCCAGCCCGGCGACGTACTGGTCTCCGACATGACCGACCCGGACTGGGAGCCGGTGATGAAGCGCGCCAGCGCCATCGTCACCAACCGTGGCGGTCGTACCTGCCACGCGGCAATCATCGCCCGTGAGCTGGGCATCCCGGCCGTGGTCGGTTGCGGCAACGCCACCCAACTGTTGCAAGACGGCCAGGGCGTGACCGTTTCCTGCGCTGAAGGCGACACCGGTTACATCTTCGAAGGCGAACTGGGTTTCGACATCAAGAAAAACTCCGTGGATGCCATGCCGGATCTGCCGTTCAAGATCATGATGAACGTCGGCAACCCGGACCGTGCCTTCGACTTCGCGCAGCTGCCGAACGCCGGTGTGGGCCTGGCCCGTCTGGAATTCATCATCAACCGCATGATCGGTGTTCACCCGAAAGCGCTGTTGAACTACGACGGTCTGCCACAGGACATCAAGGACAGCGTTGACAAGCGCATCGCCGGTTACAACGATCCTGTTGACTTCTATGTCGACAAACTGGTTGAAGGCATCAGCACCCTGGCCGCTGCGTTCACCCCGAAAAAGGTCATCGTGCGTCTGTCGGACTTCAAGTCCAACGAATACGCGAACCTGATTGGTGGCAAGCTCTACGAGCCGGAAGAAGAAAACCCGATGCTGGGCTTCCGTGGCGCTTCGCGTTACATCAGCGAATCGTTCCGTGACTGCTTCGAACTTGAGTGCCGTGCTCTCAAGCGCGTGCGCAACGAGATGGGCCTGACCAACGTTGAAATCATGGTTCCGTTCGTTCGTACCCTCGGCGAAGCCAGCCAAGTGATCGATCTGTTGGCCGAAAATGGCCTGGCTCGCGGCGAGAATGGTCTGCGCATCATCATGATGTGCGAGCTGCCGTCCAACGCGATCCTGGCTGAAGAGTTCCTCGAGTTCTTCGACGGCTTCTCCATCGGCTCCAACGACCTGACCCAGCTGACACTGGGTCTGGACCGTGACTCCGGGATCATCGCGCACCTGTTCGACGAGCGTAATCCTGCGGTCAAGAAGCTGCTGGCCAATGCTATTCAGGCCTGCAACAAGGCCGGCAAGTACATCGGCATCTGCGGTCAGGGCCCTTCGGACCACCCTGATCTGGCCAAATGGCTGATGGAGCAGGGCATCGAAAGCGTTTCGCTGAACCCCGACTCCGTGCTGGAAACCTGGTTTTTCCTGGCTGAGGGTCAGGCTTCGGCCTGATGGTGTGGACGGGCCGCTCTCTGTGGGAGCGAGCCTGCTCGCGATGGTCGTAAACGATAACGCGTACTTGCTGGATAAACGCGTTGTTCTGGCGTCCTTCGCGAGCAGGCTCGCTCCCACACTGGCCGGCTCTTTCAGATATTCAAGTAGGGCGGGCTCCTCTGGATGCCGCCCTTTTTTGTGCAAGAGCATTATGCAAAGCAGCAGCAACCTATTTCCTGTCGCCCTGATCAGCGCCGAACGGCGCGGTGATCTGAGCGAAGACGTCTATCGTTTGAAACCCGGCAACAGCCCCGACGGTACCGTCGAACTGGCTGTGACGCGCTTGGGCCTGGCCGATGAGCCGGCGGTGCGTGGCGTCCCGGTGATTCTGTTGCACGGCAGCTTTTCCAATCGACGATTCTGGTTCTCTCCCAAAGGTTTGGGGTTGGGGGCTTATCTGACGCGTCTGGGGTTCGATGTGTGGATTCCGGAAATGCGCGGTCATGGGCTGTCTCAGCGCAATCAGGACTATCGCAAAAACCGCGTCGCCGACTACGCGCGTTACGATTTGCCGGCCATTGGCGCATTCGTTCGCGAGCAAAGCGGCCAGGTCCCACACTGGATCGGTCACTCGCTGGGTGGCATTACGCTGGCGGCGGCGCTGGGTGGAGAATACATCGGCGAGCCTGTCGTCGCGTCTGCGGCGTTCTTCGGTACGCAGGTCAGCCGTACCTACTGGCCGTTGAAGTTTCCACCGGTGGAGTGGAGCGGGCGCTTCATCCTCAAGCGGTTTGCCCAACTGTCAGGTTCACGCCTTAAGCGCGGCCCGGAGGACGAGCCGATTGGCCTGGCCCTGGAAAGCATGCGCTGGTACGGGCTGTTCGGGCGTTTTGGCGATGCCGACAAGGACTGGTGGGCGGGTTTGGCCGAGGTTCAGTTACCGGTGTTGGCCGTGAGTGCCGCGGGCGATCATCAGGACCCGACCTGGGCCTGCCGCAAGCTGTTCGATCAGGTCGGCTCCGAGCACAAGCAATTCATCACCCTTGGCCGCGAGCAAGGCTTTGGCGATAATTTCGGTCATGTGGAAATGCTTGTCAGCAAGGCTGCGCAGACGGAAGTCTGGCCTTTGGTGGCGCGTTGGCTGGCAGATCAACAGACGCCTTTGCTGGGTGGAAAGCCGGATTTGGCCGCGGCAATTTGAGCCTGATGCTCTAACAAGGGCATTTCGCTCGGAACGGCTTGCGGCTAAGATATGACGCATTAAGCGGTTCTGGTCACTTTTGGTGATTGACTCGATCGGCGCGTTTGCAGCCGTTGAGCCTTGGTCCGCGTATGCTGCCTACTCGATTGTCTTCCTTTTCACAGGAGTTTCTCGATGAACCATTACCTCACGCCTGATCTTTGCGATGCCTACCCGGAGCTGGTGCAGGTGCTGGAACCGATGTTCAGCAATTTCGGTGGCCGTGATTCTTTCGGCGGCGAAATCGTGACCATCAAATGCTTCGAAGATAATTCGCTGGTCAAGGAGCAAGTCGCGCTCAAGGGTAACGGTAAAGTGCTGGTGGTCGACGGTGGCGGTTCCCTGCGCCGCGCGCTGTTGGGCGACCTGCTGGCCGAGAAAGCCGCCAGTAACGGTTGGGAAGGGCTGGTGATCTACGGTTGCATTCGCGACGTCGACGTCATCGCGCAAACCGATCTGGGGGTTCAGGCCCTGGCCAGTCACCCGATGAAAACCGACCGGCGCGGTGTGGGTGAACTCAATATTGCCGTGACCTTCGCGGGTGTGACTTTCCACCCGGGTCACTATGTTTATGCGGATAACAACGGCGTGATCATTTCGCCAAGCCCGCTGAAGATGCCTGAATAAAGCGCGTTTCATTAAAGGGGTGAGGATGTTCGAGGAGGAAAACGCGCAGTGGGGGCTGGTGCATGCCCTGGTGCTGGACGGTAAAGGCGGTGCGCGTTCGATAGCCCGGACTGAACTCGATGACTTGCAACTGCAGGCCCATGAAAGCCTGTGGCTGCACTGGGATCGCAGTCACCCGCAAACCCAGACCTGGTTGCGTAAATACAGCGGTCTGAGTGAATTTAGTTGCGACTTGTTGCTGGAAGAGAACACCCGGCCGCGTCTTTTGCCGCTGCCGGACTCCGAGCTGTTGCTGTTTCTGCGCGGAATCAACCTCAATCCAGGTGCCGAGCCGGAAGACATGGTCTCGGTGCGGATCTTCGGGGCGGCCCAGCGGGTGATCTCGCTGCGTCTGCGGCCATCGCGCGCCACCGATGAGTTGCTGGCGCAACTGGCTGAAGGCAAAGGGCCGAGAACCGCCTCCGAACTCATTCTTTATATGGCGCAGTACCTCACTAACAAAGTGCAGGATCTGGTCAGCTGCCTCTCGGAAATCGTCGATGAGGAAGAAGAAAAGCTGGATACCGACGAACGGTATACGCCGGAGCATGGGGCTGTTTTGCAGATCCGTCGCAGAGCGGCCGCACTGAAACGTTTTCTGGCACCGCAACGGGATATTTTCGGTCAGTTGACGCGAATAAAACTACCGTGGTTCGTTGAAGACGATGGCGATTACTGGAACGAATTGAACAACAGCCTGACCCGTTATCTCGAGGAGCTGGAATTGACCCGAGAGCGCGTGGGGCTGGTCCTGGAGGCCGAAGACCGGCGTCTGAGCGTGCGCATGAATCGCACGATGTACCGCTTCGGGATCATCACCGGGATCTTTTTGCCGATGAGTTTCCTGACCGGTCTTTTGGGTATCAACGTCGGCGGTATTCCGTTCTCCACCAGCCCTTATGGCTTCCTGATCGCCTGCTTGCTGGCAGGCTCGGTAGCGCTGGGACAGTGGTGGCTATTCCGACGTTTGCGCTGGTTCTGATGATGAGTCATGTGACCCGACCAAATTTGACCGCGTCTTTCACAGATATCACGAGAGGTGCGTATGCACGATCCGTTTGAACAGTCTTTGCGTGACATGCTCAAAGCTTCGCCGTCCAGCCGTGACGACGATGCCTGCCTGGGCCGCGTGCTGAAAACCGCCAACCGCCAGGTCGGTGCCGGCGATCTGTTCAGCCTGCTGGGCCGCTGGTTGCCCGCGCTGATGATCGCCCTGAATAACGGATCGGCCCATATCTCGCCGGTTTCCCGTCTTCGTAAACCTACCGCTCGCACTGCTGATAAGGCTGATTGAATATGGAACTTGATCTCTGGACTCAGAGCCTCGTCACTGCAATGACTGCGTTATGGACCAAGGTTGCAAACTTCATTCCGAACCTGTTTGGCGCACTGGTTGTGCTGCTGCTGGGTTTTGTCGTGGCCAAACTGCTGGACACACTGCTCTCCAAATTGCTTGCCAAACTGGGCCTCGATCGCCTGATGGGCGGCACCGGGCTGACCAAATTGCTGTCCCGAGCAGGCCTTCAGGTACCTATCTCGACGTTGATCGGCAAAATCGTGTATTGGTTCGTTCTGCTGATTTTTCTGGTTTCGGCCGCAGAATCGCTTGGACTTGAGCGAGTTTCGGCTACGCTGGACATGTTGGCGCTGTATTTGCCGAAAGTATTCGGCGCTGCGCTGGTACTGCTGGTGGGTGTCTTGCTGGCGCAACTGGCCAATGGGCTGGTGCGTGGCGCGGCTGAAGGCGTAGGGCTTGATTACGCCGCGGGCCTGGGGCGAATTGCCCAGGGCCTGGTGATCATCATCAGTATTTCGGTTGCGATCAGCCAGTTGGAGGTCAAGACTGACCTGCTCAACCATGTGATCGTGATCGTCTTGATTACCGTTGGTCTGGCGGTTGCGCTGGCCATGGGGTTGGGAAGCCGGGAAATTGCCGGTCAGATTCTTGCGGGAATCTATGTGCGTGAGTTGTATCAGGTTGGGCAACAAGTGCGAGTTGGCGAGGTCGAAGGTCAGATCGAAGAGATCGGCACGGTTAAAACCACCGTGCTGACCGATGAGGGTGAGCTAGTCTCTCTCTCGAATCGGATTCTCTTGGAGCAGCATGTGAGTAGCCGCTAACCCGGCAAATCCTGCTAATGTATGCCGCCGCAAAATGTCCTGAAGGACTGCGGCGGACATTGACCTGACTGTCGGCCAGACTTGTTTTGAATAAAGCTCAATCGCTCTCCACGCGCTACGACCCCCGCGAGCTCTCTGATGAGGAGTTGGTCGCGCGCTCGCATACCGAGCTGTTTCACGTAACGCGCGCTTATGAAGAACTGATGCGGCGTTACCAGCGAACATTATTTAACGTTTGTGCACGGTATCTTGGGAACGATCGTGATGCAGACGATGTCTGTCAGGAAGTGATGTTGAAGGTGCTCTACGGCCTGAAGAACTTCGAGGGGAAATCGAAGTTCAAGACATGGCTATATAGCATCACGTACAACGAGTGCATCACGCAGTATCGGAAAGAACGGCGAAAGCGTCGCTTGATGGACGCTTTGAGTCTGGACCCCCTCGAGGAAGCATCTGAAGAAAAGATGCCGAAACCCGAGGAAAAGGGTGGACTTGATCGCTGGCTGGTGTATGTGAACCCGATCGACCGGGAAATTCTGGTGCTACGATTTGTCGCAGAGCTGGAATTTCAGGAGATCGCAGACATAATGCACATGGGTTTGAGTGCAACAAAAATGCGTTACAAACGCGCTCTAGACAAATTGCGTGAGAAATTTGCAGGCATTGCTGAAACTTAGTTCGGCGCAAATATCTCTTACGTGTAGGCAAGTTCTGATAGACTTGCCGCCGAGTTGTCCCCCGGTTTGCGGGACTGCTTCACAATCACCAGATGGGGATTTAACGGATGAAACTGAAAAACACCTTGGGCTTGGCCATTGGTTCTCTTATTGCTGCCACTTCGTTCGGCGCTCTGGCACAAGGCCAAGGCGCAGTTGAAATCGAAGGCTTCGCTAAGAAAGAAATGTTCGATAGCGCTCGTGACTTCAAGAACAACGGCAACCTGTTCGGCGGTTCGATCGGTTATTTCCTGACCGACGACGTTGAACTGCGTCTGGCCTACGACGAAGTGCACAACGCACGTGCTGAAGATGGCCGTAACATCAAGGGCTCGAACACCGCTCTGGATGCTCTGTACCACTTCAACAACCCGGGCGACATGCTGCGTCCGTACGTATCGGCTGGCTTCTCCGACCAGAGCATCGGTCAGAACGGTTCCGGTGGTCGTAACGGTTCCACCTTCGCCAACGTTGGCGGCGGTGCCAAGCTGTACTTCACCGACAACTTCTACGCCCGTGCTGGCGTTGAAGCTCAATACAACATCGACCAGGGCGACACCGAGTGGGCTCCTAGCGTCGGTATCGGTGTGAACTTCGGTGGCGGCTCCAAGCCTGCTGCTGCTCCAGTTCCAGCACCAGCTGAAGTTTGCGCTGACAGCGACAACGATGGCGTTTGCGACAACGTTGACAAGTGCCCGGACACCCCAGCCAACGTAACTGTTGACGCTGATGGCTGCCCAGCAGTTGCTGAAGTTGTTCGTGTTGAGCTGGACGTGAAGTTCGACTTCGACAAGTCGGTAGTCAAGCCTAACAGCTACGGCGACATCAAGAACCTGGCTGACTTCATGAAGCAGTACCCATCCACCACTACTACTGTTGAAGGTCACACTGACTCCGTCGGTCCTGACGCTTACAACCAGAAACTGTCCGAGCGTCGTGCAAACGCCGTTAAGCAAGTTCTGACCAACCAGTACGGTGTTGAATCGTCCCGCGTTCAGTCTGTTGGCTACGGCGAATCCCGCCCAGTTGCTGACAACAAAACTGACGCTGGTCGCGCTGTAAACCGTCGCGTAGAAGCGCAGGTTGAAGCTAGCGCTAAGTAATTAGCTCGCAGCTCTGGAAAAGCCCGGCTTAGGCCGGGCTTTTCTTTGTCTGCGATTTGGGTTTCAGCGTTGGTTTTGCGTTGTTTCTAAAAGATCGCAGCCTGCGGCAGCTCCAGGGATAAATGCCAAATCCATGTAGGAGCCGCCGCAGGCTGCGATCTTTTTGATCCCTACAAAGATAAACACCGAGCCAATACAGGAGCTGCCGCAGGTTGCGATCTTTTGATCTCATCGCAGGTCGCCACCGCACCGATCACCAGAATCGCCGGGCTTTTAAGTCGGAAGTCGCAGGCATCGTCTTCCATGGCTGCCAAGTCGCTCCGACATTCCCGTTGGTGCGGCAGGGAAGCATTTTCGATCATCGCCACAGGCGTATCGGCAGCCATTCCGCCGGCCAGCAGTTGCTCACGAATTTCACTGAGTTTCGCCACGCCCATATAGATCACCAGCGTGGTGCCCCCTTGAGCCAGGGCCTGCCAGTTCAGGCTGCTGTCATCTTGAGTGTGCGCCGTGACCAGTGTCACGCCACGCGCGACGCCCCGCAGCGTCAGCGGAATATCGCATTGGGTCGCGCCGGCAAGACCCGCGGTGATGCCATTGACCAGCTCAACCTCGACACCACGCTCACGCAGCCATTGCGCTTCTTCACCGCCGCGCCCGAAGATGCACGGATCACCACCCTTGAGCCGTACCACGCATTTGCCGTGACGGGTATAACGCAACATCAAGCGATGAATGAAGGCTTGAGGCGTGGAGCGACAGCCACCGCGCTTACCGACAGGAATGATTCGCGCGTTCGGGCAATGCTCCAGCACTGCCTCATTGACCAGATCGTCGATCAGCACCACGTCCGCTTCGCGCAACGCTCGAACCGCCTTGAGGGTCAGCAATTCAGGGTCGCCAGGACCCGCACCCACCAGCCAGACTTTTGCGCTCATAGTGTTTTCCTCACGAGATGACGGCGACTGGCTGCGCGGTGGCGGCCAGCAAACGCTTGATTTCCGGGACGCAGGAGCCGCATTGCGTGCCACAGCCCAGTTCTTGTTTCAAACCCTGCAAATCCAGGCCACGACCAATGCCGGCACACACCGCGTTCTGGCTGACGTTCATGCAGTTGCACAGGGTTTTGGTGCCGGATGCCGGTCCGGCAGCGGCGCCCGGTGGCGCACTCAAAGGCGCCAGCAGCCAACGGCGTAGCTGTTCGTCGGCGCGACCTTCGAGCCACAGACTTTGCAGCCAGTGTTGGGCCAACGTTTCACCGGCCAGGCGAATCGCGGTGATCCGACCGTCCTCGATCCGTACCCGCTTGCCGATCGAGCGCCGAGGATCGTCGTAGGCCAATACCGGGCCGTCGTTGAGCCCCAGGCACTGATCGATATCACGCAACAACTGCGGGTCTGGCGCGGTGGCGCTGGCAGCGCGTATCAGCAGTGCAGGACGCTCACGGCCGGTCAGGCTGAGGCTTGCGTAGGAAAACGCCTCGCAGAGCGGTCGTAGCGTCTCCAAATGCTGTTGAACATCACCCTCTATCAGAGCGAAAAGCTGCCAGGGCAATTGCACAGGCTCGAGTCGCACACCGCTGTGTTTGAGTTCCGGTTGTTTCGACAATGGGTCGAAGGCGGGGAGGGTGAGGGTATTCACGCCGCCCTTGAGAAAGCGGTCGCCCCAATGCATCGGCAGAAATGCCTGGCCCGGACGTACGCTGTCATCGCTGCTGACCGGCACGATCACCGAGCCCCGGCGACTTTTCAGATTGATCAGATCGCCAGGTTGCAGACGATGCCGACGCAGTTCATCCGGGTGCAGGCTCAACACGGCTTCACTGACATGGCCGAATAGCTGCGCGGCGGTGCCGGTGCGGCTCATGCCGTGCCATTGATCGCGCAGGCGGCCGGTGATCAGGGTCAGCGGGAAGCGCGCATCGCGTTGTTCCTTGGCGGCGCGATACGGGTCGGTGATGAACTGTGCACGCCCGCTGGCGGTCGGGAAAACTCCGTCGAGATACAGCCGCGCCGTGCCTTCGCGGGCCCCGGCGGGGAAGGGCCATTGCTGCGGGCCGAGCTGGTCGATCAGCGCATGGCTGATTCCGGAGAGGTCGAGGTCGCGGCCGCGAGTCAGGTGTTTGTATTCGTCGAAGACCTGCGCCGGGGTTTCAAAGGCAAACAGGCTGGTGGCTCCAGGGCGCAGATGTTTTTCCAGGCGCTGTGCGAAATCCATGGTGATCGACCAGTCGGGCCGTGCTTCACCGGGTGCGCCGATAGCCTGACGGACGTGGGAAATGCGCCGTTCGGAGTTGGTGACCGTGCCGTCCTTTTCACCCCAACTGGCGGCGGGCAACAGCAGGTCGGCGAACGCGGCGGTTTCGGTGGTGCGAAAGGCTTCCTGCAACACCACGAACGGACAGGCTTGCAGTGCCTCGCGCACAGCGGTCTGGTCCGGCAGCGACTGTGCAGGGTTAGTGCAGGCGATCCACAGGGCTTTGATCTTGCCGCTGCGCATCTGCTCGAACAGCTCGATGGCCGTCAGGCCGGTGTTCGCGGGCAGTTGATCAACGCCCCAGTATTCGGCTACTTGTGCGCGGTGGTCGGCATTGGCCGCTTCGCGATGGCCTGGCAACAGGTTCGACAAACTGCCGGTTTCCCGGCCGCCCATGGCATTTGGCTGACCAGTCAGCGAGAAAGGTCCTGCACCCGGCCGGCCGATTTGTCCGGTAGCCAGGTGCAGGTTGATCAACGCGCTGTTCTTCGCGCTGCCGGCAGTGGACTGATTCAGCCCCATGCACCACAGCGACAGAAAGCTCGGTGAAGTGCCGACCCATTGCGCGCATTGATGCAGTTGCTCGACGCTGATGCCACAGAGTTGCGACACCATTGTCGGGGTGTAATCACGCACCAGGTTTTTCAGTTCGGCCAGGCCTTCGGTGTGGGCCTTGATGAAATCGCGGTCGACCCAGTCTTCCCACAGCAACAGATGCAAAATCCCATGGAACAGGGCGACATCGGTGCCGGGCAGAATCGCCAGGTGCAGGTCAGCCAAATCGCAGGTGTCGGTGCGCCGTGGGTCGATGACGATGATTTTCATCTGTGGGCGACGGGATTTGGCTTCTTCCAGGCGACGAAACAGTACAGGGTGGGCGTAGGCCATGTTGCTGCCGACGATCATCACGCAGTCGCTCAGTTCCAGGTCTTCGTAGTTGCAGGGCGGAGCATCGGCGCCGAGGCTGCGCTTGTAGCCGACCACCGCTGAAGACATGCACAGCCGTGAATTACTGTCGATGTTGTTGGTGCCCACCAGCGCTCGCGCCAGTTTGTTGAAGGCGTAGTAATCCTCGGTCAGCAACTGTCCGGAGATATAGAACGCAACGCTGTCCGGGCCATGCTCGGCGATGGTTTCGGCGAAGACGCTGGCGGCGTGATCGAGCGCTGTGTCCCAGTCGGTGCGGCTGCGGGCCAGGCCTTTGCCCAGGCGCAGTTCCGGGTACAACGCCCGTGCCGTCAGGTCGCCAGTCAGGTGCAAGGTCGAACCTTTACTGCACAATTTGCCGAAGTTGGCCGGGTGCGCCGGATCGCCGCTGACGCCGAGGATGCGCTCGCCGTCGTGCTCGATCAGCACGCCGCAGCCGACCCCGCAGTAGCAGCAAGTGGAGGCAGTGATTTGACGGTCCATCAGCTTGCTTCCCGTAGCGCCAGCAGCACCCGGCCGTTCTCGACCCGTGCCGAGTGATGGTGGGCACAGCCGATATCCGGGGCCTGGGCTTCGCCGGTTTCAAGGTCGATCTGCCAGTTGTGCAGCGGGCAGGCGACTCGTTTGCCGTAGATCAAACCTTGGGACAGTGGCCCGCCCTTGTGCGGGCAGCGGTCGTCGAGGGCGAAAACCTCATCGTCGCTGGTACGAAAAATCGCGATGTCGCCTTTCGGGCCGGCAACGATCCGCGAGCCCAGGGCGTTGATTTCTTCCAGTGCGCAGATATCCAGCCAGTTCATACCGGCACCTCCAGATTCTTCACCGTGATGACGTCGAATTCTTTCTTCAACAGCGGTTGCTCCAGGCGTTCCTTCCACGGGTCCTGTTCGAATGACAGAGAGAATTGCAGACGATCGTTGAGCGCTTTGCGCCGCTCGGGGTCTTCCAGCACGGCTTTCTTGATGTGTTCCATGCCGACCCGTTGCAGGTAGTGCACAGTGCGTTCGAGGTAGAAAGCTTCTTCGCGATAGAGCTGCAGGAACGCGCCGTTGTATTCACGCACTTCTTCGGCGGTCTTGAGCTTGACGAAGAACTCCGCGACTTCGGTTTTGATCCCGCCGTTGCCGCCGATGTACATCTCCCAGCCGGAATCCACGCCGATAATTCCCACATCCTTGATCCCCGCTTCCGAGCAGTTGCGTGGGCAACCGGAGACGGCCAGTTTCACTTTGTGCGGCGACCACATGTTGAACAGGTCGTGCTCAAGCTCGATGCCCAGTTGCGTGGAGTTCTGGGTGCCGAAGCGGCAGAACTCGCTGCCAACACAGGTTTTTACGGTGCGGATGGATTTGCCGTAGGCGTGGCCGGACGGCATGTCCAGGTCTTTCCATACACCTGGCAGGTCCTGCTTTTTGATCCCTAGCAAGTCGATACGCTGGCCGCCGGTGACCTTGACCATCGGCACGTTGTACTTATCGGCCACGTCGGCAATGCGCCGCAGCTCTGAAGGATTGGTCACACCGCCCCACATCCGCGGGACTACAGAGTAAGTGCCGTCTTTCTGAATGTTGGCGTGGGCGCGTTCGTTGATCAGGCGCGATTGTGGATCGTCCTTGGCTTCGCCCGGCCAAGTGGAAATCAGGTAGTAGTTGAGCGCCGGACGGCACGTGGCGCAACCGTTCGGGGTGCGCCAGTTCAGGTAGCTCATGGTGCCGGCGATGGTCAGCAGGTGCTGGTCGCGGATGGCCTGGCGGATTTGCCCGTGGTTGAGGTCACTGCAACCGCAGATGGCTTTCTCGCTTTTCGGCTTGACGTCCGCCGCACCGCCCACGGTATTGATCAGGATCTGCTCGACGAGACCGGCGCAGGAACCGCAAGAACTGGCGGCCTTGGTGTGCTTTTTCACATCATCGACGCTGAACAGCCCGTGTTCCTGAATCGCCTTGACGATGGTGCCTTTGCACACGCCATTGCAGCCGCAGACTTCGGCGGTGTCGGCCATGCTCATGGCTTTGTCCTGGCCCTGGTGTCCTACATCGCCCAAGGCGTTTTCGCCAAACATCAGGTGATCGCGGATCTCGCCGATGGCGTGGTTCTCACGGATCTGCCGGAAATACCAGCCACCGTCTGCCGTATCGCCGTACAGACAGGCGCCGACCAGCACGTCATCCTTGATCACCAGTTTTTTGTAGACGCCGCCGATCGGGTCGGAGAGGGTGATGGTCTCGGTGCCTTCGCCGCCCATGAAGTCGCCGGCGGAAAACAGGTCGATACCGGTGACTTTCAATTTGGTCGACGTCACCGAACCCTTGTAGGTGGCGAAACCCAGCTGGGCGAGGTGGTTGGCGCAGACCTTGGCCTGTTCGAACAGCGGCGCGACCAGGCCGTAGGCGATGCCACGGTGGCTGGCGCATTCGCCGATGGCGTAGACCCGAGGGTCGTAGGTTTGCATCGTGTCGTTGACCAGAATCCCGCGATTGCACGGGATGCCGGATTTTTCCGCGAGTTCGGTGTTGGGACGAATCCCAGCAGCCATCACCACCAGGTCGGCGGGGATGATGTCGCCGTTCTTGAACTCAACCGAGCCGACCCGGCCATTGCCGGCGTCGTGCAGGGCCTGGGTCTGTTCGCACAGGCGGAAATGCAGGCCACGGGCTTCCAGGGCGGTTTGCAGGAGTTGGCCGCTGGTTTTGTCCAGTTGCCGCTCCAGCAGCCATTCGCCGATGTGCACCACGGTGACGTGCATGCCGCGCAGCATCAGGCCGTTGGCGGCTTCAAGACCCAGCAGGCCGCCGCCGATGACCACGGCGTGCTTGTGGGTCTTGGCGGTGTCGATCATCGCCTGGGTGTCGGCAATGTCGCGGTAGCCGATCACGCCCTGCAAGGTGTTGCCGGGGATCGGCAGGATGAACGGGGTCGAACCGGTGGCAATCAGCAGGCGGTCGTATTCGGCCTCGGTGCCGTCTTCGGCGATGACCCGACGTTTGACCCGGTCGATCTCCACCACTTTACGGTTGAGCAGCAGCTTGATGTTGTTTTCCAGGTACCAGTCCAGATCGTTGAGCACGATCTCTTCGAAGGTCTGTTCGCCAGCCAATACGGGCGACAGCAGGATGCGGTTGTAGTTGGTATGGGGTTCGGCGCCGAAGACCGTGATGTCGTACAGCTCATTACTCAGCTTGAGCAGTTCTTCCAGGGTACGTACCCCGGCCATGCCGTTGCCGATCATCACCAGTTTTAGTTTTTTCATCAGGTTCTCCGGGGAGCTCGGGCCTGCCTCATCAGGGCATTCAGGCCTTGCTCGACAAAATTTTGCGCAAACAAAAAAAGGCGTCCCGCTAGTTAACTAGCGAGGACGCCTTTGTCCTTGTCCCGTTCTCTCGGGCAGCGCAGCCTTCTACGTTGAAGGTTGGGCTTTATGTATGTTGGGAAAGGTAATGCAGTGGTTGTGCCAAGTCGCCCAAATGCGGAATTTATGGGCTCTCACCGTGGGAGGAGGGTGTTTGCGTGCACCGGATCAATGCGCCATGCCCGGTTTTGAAGCAGAAAAGATCAAAAGATCGCAGGCTTCGCCAGCTCCTACAGGAGATCGTGGGCACCAGTAGGCGCTGGCGCAGGCTGCGATCTTTTGATCTTTTAACCATGAAACAGCAAAAACAGCAGCACCAGATTCACCAGCAACGACACCAGCGCCAACGTCCGCCAGACTTTCAGCGGTTCGCGCTCCAGCAACGGTCTGGGGCGCACGCTCAAACTGCGGCGTTCTCCCTGTTCCAGTAGCAACAACCATTCTTCCGCCGTTTCAAAACGCTGATCCGGAGCCGCCGCCACCGCGCGCTCCAGACTTTGCGCGATCCATTCCGGCAGGTCGGGCCGGTAGCGACTGGCGCTGACAGGCACACCAAACCGAGGGCGCTGGAATGCTTCGATTTCGCCGTAGGGATAATGCCCGGTCAGCAGGTAATACAAGGTCACGCCCACCGCATACAAATCCTGTTGTGGTGTAGGAGGATCACCTCGAAAGGCTTCCGGCGCGATATAGCTGGGCGTTCCGGGCAGGGCGCAGGCTTGATCTTCGGACAGCCCGGGGCAGTAGGCGAGGCCGAAATCCAGCAGGCGCAGCTCACCGTCGTCCCCCAGCAGCAGGTTCTCCGGTTTGATATCGCGATGCAGAATTTGCCGTCGATGCAATATGCCGATGGCCCGCAGCAGGCGTTCGGCCAGATCCAGCCATTGAGCCAATGGCAGCGTAGCGACACGCTCATGCAGCTCTGCCAAGGTAGACCCGGAATATTCACGCATCACGTAGTACAAATGCTGACGCTGACTGGCGGCATGGACTTCAGGAAAATGCCGCCCGGCCACACGTTTGAGAAACCATTCCTCTGACAACAACGCCTGCCCGGCCTGGTGATCGTCACGGAGCGCACTGGGCAAGGTTTTCAGCAGCCAGGGCTGTTGTTGTGCGTCGCGCACCCGGTAGAGCAGCGATTGCTGGCTCTGGCCGAGGATCCCTTCGACCTGCCAGCCTTCGAACGTCTGGCCCGGTTTCAGCGCAGGCGGGAGTGGCCATTGCTGCAGATGAATCAGCGCGTCGCCAATGCTGGTTTCACCGAGGGCATCGACCCGCACCAACAGGGCGCTGGCGTTGTCCTGACTGCCGGCCAGATGTGCAGCGTTGACCAGGGTCTGCGCGGCACTGTTCAGGTCGGGTTGATCGCGCAGAATCGCGGCAATGGCCGTGTCGCCCAGCACGGCCCAGATGCCGTCGCTGAGCAGCACGAAACTCTCGTTCAGGCGCAGTTCACCATCGAGAAAGTCCAGCACCAGGTGTTGATCCAGCCCAAGGGCACGTTTGAGCACATGCTGCATGCCCGGCTGGTCCCAGACGTGATCCTCACTCACCCGTTGCAGTGTGTCGGCGTGCCAGCGATAAACCCGGCAATCACCCACATGAGCCAGAGTGAAACGCCTGCCGCGCATCACCAAGGCACTGACGGTAGTCAGCAGCGGTTGCCCGCCGCCGTTCGCCTGCAACCAGCGGTTTTGCGCCAGTAGCAGACGGTCCAATGCCTGGGCGACGCCCCAGGTTTCCGGGGTGGCGTAGTAGTCCAGCGCCAAGGCCTGCAAGGTCGAACGGGCTGCGAGCCCGCCATCGGCACATTGGCTGACACCGTCGGCGATGGCGAACAGGTAACCCTTGCTTGCCGCCAGCGCCGGGGCCGGAGTGACCAGGCGCACAGCGTCCTGGTTCTCCTCGCGGGGGCCGATGGCGCTGTGTTCGGCGAAGCTCAGTTGCAGGCTCATTCAGTCCTCACACCCGTGCTGCGGTAACGGCTGCCGAACCCCAAGTGGTTCTCCAGCGACGTTTCACACCATGCAGACCAAACCAGGCGAGTACGCCGAGGCTGGCGAACAACCACAAGGCCATTTGATAGCTGCCGGTGCTTTGCTTGATCGCGCCCATGCCGGCGGCCAGTGCGAAGCCACCGATACCGCCGGCCATGCCGATCAGCCCGGTCATCACACCGATCTCCCGACGAAAACGCTGCGGGACCAACTGGAATACGGCACCGTTGCCTGCACCCAAACCGAGCATAGTGCACACGAAAAGCGCCAACGCGGCGTAGGAACTCGGCAGATTGAAACCTACCGTTGCAATGCAGATCGCTGCCACGGTGTACATCGCCAGCAAGGTGCGAATCCCGCCGAAGCGATCCGCCAGCGCGCCGCCCAATGGACGCATCAGGCTGCCACCGAACACACAAGCAGCAGTGTAGTAGCCGGCAGTCACCGGGCTCAGGCCGTACTGGTCGTTGAAGTAGCCGGGCAGGGCGCTGGCCAGGCCGATGAAACCGCCAAAGGTCACGCTGTAGAAAAACATGAACCACCAGCTGTCGCGATCACCCAGGGCCTTGAAATAGTCTGACACGGACTTGGGTTTCGGGCGCTCCGGTGCATTTTTGGCCAGCCAGGCGAAGACGATCAGGGTCAGGACCAACGGGATCAGGGCGAAGCCGAACACGTTGCTCCAGCCAAATGCAGCGGCCAGTACCGGGGCGATCAAGGCAGCGAGGACGGTGCCCGAGTTACCGGCACCGGCGATGCCCATGGCTTTGCCTTGGTGCTGGGGCGGATACCATTGCGAGGCCAATGGCAGGGCGACGGCGAATGACGCACCTGCCACGCCAAGGAACAGGCCTAGCAACAACGCTTGTTCGTAACTGTGGATGCCGACTTTCCAGGCGACGAACAGGGCGCAGATGACGATCACCTGGCCGATCAACCCGGCGATTTTTGGCGACAAACGATCAGCCAGCAGGCCCATCAAAAAGCGCAATATGGCCCCGGCCAGAATCGGCGTGGCCACCACCAGCCCGCGTTGTTGGGTGGTCAGGTGCAGATCAGCGGCGATCTGCACTGCCAAAGGGCCGAGCAGGTACCAGACCATGAAGCTCAGATCGAAATAGAGGAAGGCTGCGAACAGTGTCGGGGTATGGCCGGATTTCCAGAAGCTTGAATTCATCGCGCACCTCAGCTGTCAGGCGTATCAAGAAGGAGTCATGAGCTTGCAGGTGGGGCGCCGCAACGGCCGCACCACCAGCCCCGGTCTCTGGGGCCAAAACGGAAAAACGCCGCTACCCGATCCGCCAGGGGGCGAATGAGGTGAGCGACGTCTTCGTCGTAGGTGGGGCAACCGCCGTTGGTTACCTTGCAGGGATTACCTAGCGAGATCTGTGCCAACAAGGGAGACCGAGTCGCGGCCATTCGCGAGCAAGCCCGCTCCCACAGGGGAATTGTGTCGTTCACGACATTGAAGTTCGACACGAATCAAATGTGGGAGCGGGCTTGCTCGCGAAGGCGATCGATCATTCACAGCAGGGCTTCAGCCAAGCAACTCACTCATGGCAATGATCTGCTCCGCCACCTGTATCAGCTTCTGCTGGCGGCTCATGGCCTGGCGGCGCATCAGGGTGTAGGCCTCTTCTTCGTTGCAGTCCTTCATCTTCATCAACAGCCCCTTGGCCAGCTCGATGCGCTTGCGCTCGGCCAGTTGCTGGTCGCGGGCGTGCAGTTGCGCGCGCAGGGCCTGGTCGCTTTCAAAGCGCGCCATGGCCACGTCGAGAATCGGCTGCAAGCGTTGTGCGTGAATGCCTTCGACGATGTAGGCACTGACGCCGGACTTGATCGCCCGGCGCATCACGTCGGGGTCGTGCTCGTCGGTGAACATCACAATCGGACGTGGTTGGTCACGGGTCACCAGCACCACTTGCTCCATCACATCGCGGCTCGGTGACTCGGTATCGATCAAAATCACGTCCGGACGCACCGTTTCGACGCGCGCGGGCAGGTCAATGGTCAGGCCGGACTCGTCGATGACCTCGAACCCGGCCTCGGTCAGAGCCGCCTTCAGGCGCCCGACTTTTTTCGCAGTGTCATTGATCAGCAGGATACGCAACATATTCGTAGGCTCCTGTCAGCGGCTGGCGAGAAGGGGAGCGCTGTCGCTCATGGCGTGCAGCGTGAAGCTGCGGGCATAGCCGGCCGGGTCCGAGCCGTCCCAGACTTTGCCGTCGATCAGTTGACTGCTGCGCATTTCCTGACTCCGGGCGGGCACACCGACAGCGGTGGCGGCCTCACGGTATAAGTCTAGTTGTTGGACCTGACGGGCCACGCCTAGGTAATCCGGGTCGTCACGCAACAAACCCCAGCGACGGAACTGGGTCATGAACCACATACCGTCGGACAAATACGGAAAATTGACCTCGCCACCACCGTGAAAACGCATGGCGTGCGGGTCTTGCCAGCGATTGCCCAGACCGTCGGCGTAGTCACCGAGCAAGCGTGGTTCGATGCAGTCGAGCGGTGCATCCAGATACTCAGGCGCACTCAACAGTTGCGCGGTGCTGCGGCGATTTTCATGGCTGGCTTCGATGAATCGGCTGGCTTCGAGGATCGCCATCACCAATGCCCGTGCGGTGTTGGGGTATTGCTCGACAAAGGTGCGGGTGCAGCCGAGGACTTTTTCCGGGTGATCGGGCCATAGGGTCTGGCTGGTGGCCATGGTAAACCCGAGATTCTGCTGCACCGCACTGGCCGCCCACGGCTCGCCGACGCAGAAACCGTCGATGCGCCCGGCTTGCAGGTGCGCGACCATTTGCGGCGGCGGCACCACCACACTGTCGACATCCTGCAACGGATGAATGCCCTGACTCGCGAGCCAGTAATACAGCCACATGGCGTGGGTGCCCGTGGGAAAAGTCTGAGCGAAGGTCAGTTTTGGGCGACTTTGGTGCACGTGCCGGTCCAGTGCTTCAGGACTGGTCACGCCCAGGGCCTGCAAGCCGTGGGAAAGGTTGATGCTTTGGCCGTTCTGGTTCAGGCCCATCAGCACGGCCATGTCGGTGGAGGCTACGCCGCCGATCCCCAGGTGCACGGCGTAGATCAGGCCGTACAGGCTGTGGGCGGCGTCGAGTTCGCCGCTGACCAGTTTGTCCCGCAGGTTGGCCCAGGACGATTGGCGCTTGAGGTTCAGGGTCAGGCCGTAGGGTTGGGCAAAGCCCTGAGTGGCGGCGACCACCACTGAGGCGCAGTCGCTCAGGGCCATGAAGCCGAGGTTGATTTCAGTCTTTTCCGGGGCATCGCTGCCGTTGACCCAGGCCAGTGGGCCGGCTGATGGTTCGTTCATCGATTTCGCACCTTCCAAAAAAAAGCGTCGTCCCAAGGCCTTTGCGTGGGCAAAGCCGGGTGACGACGCCATTGTCCTTCCACTCATCCCGCCGTTGGCATGAGTGCTGATGCCTGTGATTGGTGCAAGGCATATGCCATCGCTGGCTGATTTTGTTGCGCGCCTCGCCTGTGGACCCGATGCACGGCTATAATCGCCGCCTCTCATCGCCAACCGAGTCAAGCCTGCCCATGTACACCCTGGCCCGTCAGCTGTTGTTCAAACTTTCCCCGGAAACCTCCCACGATCTGTCCCTGGACCTGATCGGCGCGGGCGGGCGTTTGGGCCTTAACGGCTTGCTGTGCAAGGCACCGGCGAAACTGCCGGTAACGGTCATGGGCCTGGAGTTCCCGAACCCGGTGGGTTTGGCGGCCGGTCTGGACAAGAACGGCGCGGCGATCGATGGTTTTGCCCAATTGGGTTTCGGCTTCGTCGAAATCGGCACCATCACGCCGCGTCCGCAACCGGGTAATCCGAAACCACGGATTTTCCGCTTGCCGGACGCCGAGGCGATCATCAACCGCATGGGCTTCAACAACCTCGGCGTCGATCACTTGCTCGCTCGCGTGGCGGCGGCCAAGTACAAGGGCGTGCTGGGCATCAACATCGGCAAGAATTTCGATACGCCGGTTGAACGTGCGGTCGATGACTACCTGATCTGCCTGGACAAGGTTTATGCCCACGCCAGCTACGTGACGGTCAACGTCAGTTCACCGAACACCCCCGGCCTGCGCAGTCTGCAATTCGGTGATTCGCTCAAGCAATTGCTCGCCGACCTGGCCACCCGCCGGGCGGAACTGGCCTTGCGTCACGGCAAGCATGTTCCGTTGGCGATCAAGATCGCGCCGGACATGACTGATGAAGAAACCGCCCAAGTCGCCCAAGCGTTGATCGAAACCGGGATGGACGCGGTGATTGCCACCAACACCACCCTGAGCCGCGTTGGCGTCGAAGGCATGGAGCATGGTGACGAGGCGGGCGGGTTGTCCGGCGCACCGGTTCGCGACAAGAGCACGCACACCGTTAAAGTGCTGGCGGCGGAACTGGCCGGTCGTCTGCCGATCATCGCCGTGGGCGGCATCACCGAAGGCAAGCACGCGGCTGAGAAAATTGCCGCGGGTGCGAGTTTGGTGCAGCTCTACTCCGGCTTCATCTACAAAGGCCCGGCGCTGATTCGTGAATCGGTGGATGCCATAGCGGCCCTGCGCTGACCTGTAGCAGCTGCCGAGCCTGCGAGGCTGCGTTCGGCGGCGAAGCCGTCGTAAACCCTGCATGCACGGTATACCCGTAATACCGCAGTGTCTGATTTCACGACGGCTTCGCCGCCGAACGCAGCCTCGCAGGCTCGGCAGCTGCTACAACGGGGGGTGTTTCGGCAAAATGCAGGCATAAAAAAGGGCTCCTCGAAGGAGCCCCTGGGCCGAAGCCCGCCGTCCGGATGGGACGTGCGTGGTTAAGTCATTACGTAATCAGATTGTCGTGTCGGAGTGTGTGCCCTGTATTAGCCGACGGCGTGAAGTTCGTTGAGTCTGTGGATTCCCGCAGTGCCGGTCATACCGTCCCAGTTGTCGCCGCGTCCTTCTCGCCAGCCATTGATCCAGGCTTGGCGTACCGACGGTAGAGTAAAAGGGCAAAGCTCACGGGATTTACCACCAACGCCATATTGATATCCGCGCAAAAATGCTCTTTCCAACGGATCACGCTTAAGTCTTCTCATAGGGTGTTTCCCTCACTTGTTGACTGTATTTATCGCGTCGACCTCAATCGAGGTCAGGCAGAAAAATCCTGCCGTTGGCGGCTCGCTGCCGGCGTCGCGAGCCAAGGTGTTGACGCCGTTGCGACGTCAACCTGAGTTGAGTTCTAACCAATGCGTCACATCGAGGGAATGATCGTTTTGTCATAAGAACGTAACCATAAAGATGCTATGGCCATAAGTAACACGATATTTGTCCCGTGTTTGTTGGCCAAACCCCGGTATGATCGGCCCTGCACGGAATGAGAGGGTTGAGGCCTTTAACGAGAATGACACCCGTTCACCTGGGGACTATTCGACGAAGGGTCGACTTATGACATTTTGTTGCATCAACTTTTTTATCTGCCCTGGCATCTAAGCTCTTTTAACCCGTGCAGTCAGGGTGGGGACGGCACACCTTCGTGCCACGCGGGCGCTCTGTTAGAAAAGCGCCTGATTGAAAACCGGATCGGCAATGCGTTGCCGGTTCACTTAGCTAAAGGCTCTGGAATTACCATGTCCGATCGTTTCGAACTCTTCCTCACTTGCCCCAAAGGCCTTGAAGGCCTGCTCATCGAGGAAGCCGTCGGGCTTGGCCTTGAGGAAGCACGTGAGCACACCTCGGCTGTGCGCGGCATGGCCACCATGGAAACCGCCTATCGCCTGTGCCTGTGGTCGCGTCTGGCGAATCGGGTGCTGCTGGTGCTCAAGCGCTTCCCGATGAAGGACGCCGAAGACCTCTACCACGGCGTGCTGGATATCGAGTGGCAAGACCACATGCTCAACGATGGCACCCTGGCCGTCGAATTCAGCGGTCACGGTTCGGGCATTGATAACACGCACTTCGGCGCCTTGAAGGTCAAGGATGCGATCGTCGATAAACTGCGCACCCCCCAGGGCGATCGTCCGTCCATCGACAAGCTCAACCCGGACCTGCGCATTCACCTGCGCCTGGACCGTGGCGAAGCGATTTTGTCCCTCGACCTTTCCGGTCACAGCCTGCACCAGCGTGGTTACCGCTTGCAGCAGGGCGCGGCGCCGCTGAAGGAAAACCTCGCGGCGGCGATTCTGATCCGTTCCGGCTGGCCACGGATTGCCGCCGATGGCGGCGCACTGGCTGACCCGATGTGCGGTGTCGGTACGTTCCTGGTCGAAGCCGCGATGATCGCCGCCGACATGGCGCCGAACCTGCGTCGTGAGCAGTGGGGCTTCACCGCCTGGCTCGGTCACGTGCCGGCGCTGTGGAAAAAGCTCCACGAAGAAGCCACCGAACGCGCCGCAGCCGGTCTGGCCAAGCCACCGCTGTGGATTCGCGGTTATGAAGCTGACCCGCGCCTGATTCAACCGGGCCGCAATAACGTCGAACGTGCCGGCCTGAGTGAGTGGATCAAGATCTACCAGGGCGAAGTCGCGACATTCGAGCCGCGCCCGGACCAGAACCAGAAAGGCCTGGTGATCTGCAACCCTCCGTACGGCGAGCGTCTGGGCGATGAGGCGAGCTTGCTCTATCTCTACCAGAACCTCGGCGAACGTCTGCGTCAGGCCTGCTTGAACTGGGAAGCGGCGGTGTTCACCGGCGCCCCGGACCTGGGCAAGCGCATGGGCATCCGCAGCCACAAACAGTATTCGTTCTGGAACGGCGCCCTGCCGTGCAAGTTGCTGCTGATCAAGGTCACGCCGGACCAGTTTGTCACCGGCGAGCGTCGCACTCCGGAACAGCGCCAGATCGAGCGCGAACAGGCCGAATCCGACGCTCCATCGAACATCGAAGCGCCGGGCAAGTACGAGAAGTACAACAAGAACGGCAACCCGATCAAACCGGCACCGGTGGTGATCGAGCAACCGCGCTTGAGCGAAGGCGGGCAGATGTTTGCCAACCGTCTGCAAAAAAACCTCAAGGCCCTCGGTAAGTGGGTCAAGCGTGAAGGTATCGACTGCTACCGCGTCTACGATGCCGACATGCCGGAATATTCCATGGCCATCGACCTGTATCACGACTGGGTCCACGTTCAGGAATACGCTGCACCGAAATCCATCGATCCGGAAAAAGCCTCGGCACGGATGTTCGATGCCCTGGCGGCGATCCCGCAGGCGCTGAACATCGACAAGAACCGCGTGGTGGTCAAACGTCGCGAGCGTCAGAGCGGCACCAAGCAGTACGAACGCCAGAGCGCACAGGGCAAGTTCAACGAGGTCAACGAAGGCGGCGTGAAGCTGCTGGTGAACCTCACCGACTACCTCGACACCGGGCTGTTCCTCGACCACCGGCCGATGCGCATGCGAATCCAGAAAGAGGCGGCCGGCAAGCGCTTCCTCAACCTGTATTGCTACACCGCGACCGCCAGCGTTCATGCAGCCAAGGGCGGTGCGCGCAGCACCACCAGCGTCGATCTGTCGAAAACTTATCTGGATTGGGCGCGTCGCAACCTGTCGCTGAACGGTTTTTCCGACAAGAACCGTCTGGAACAGGGCGATGTGATGGTCTGGCTCGATGCCTGCCGTGACGAGTACGACCTGATCTTCATCGACCCGCCGACCTTCTCCAACTCCAAGCGCATGGAAGGGATCTTCGACGTGCAGCGTGATCAGGTGCAGTTGATCGACTTGGCGATGGCACGTCTGGCGCCGGGCGGGGTGTTGTACTTCTCCAACAACTTCCGCAAGTTCACGCTTGAGGAAAACCTCACCGAGCGTTATGCCGTTGAAGAAATCACCGCCCAGACCATCGATCCGGATTTTGCCCGTAATGGCAAGATCCACCGTGCGTGGAAGATCACTGCTCGCTGACACTTGAGCCTGATTGGATCCAGAGCCTTGATTTTTAAAGGCTCTTGGGTTCTTTCAGTGCTGGTCAAATTAGTGGCTAATAGCTATAACTCAACACATGGCCAATGGGCTTTTCCGGCACCTGGCGTTTTGAGTTGTATCTATGTCGCTGCACGCCGTGCGCCCCAAGATCCTGGGTTTTATCCGCGAAGATGTTTCGGCCTGGCTGGTCGCACTGTTGGCATTGCTTGTCGGCGGGATTCTCACGGGATTGCTGGCCTGGGCGACGTTCAATCAATTTCATCAGCAATTGCGGCAACGTTTCCAGCTGCTCGCCAGTGAACGTTACAGCCGTATCGAAGAACGTTTCGAAGATCAGGAGCAGCGCCTTGACGGCCTGCGTCGGTTCTTCGTCAATTCCGAATCGGTGTCCCGCGAGGAATTCGACGGTTACGCCAAACCTCTTTTGCGTCGCACCCAGGCTTACTCCTGGGCCCCCCGGGTTTCCCGCGCCGAACGTCCTCTGCTTGAACGCGAGGTGCGAGAAGAAGGCTTGAGCGGCTTCACCTTTCGCGAACTTGCCGCCGACGGCCAGTTGCAACCTGCCGTAGAGCGGGACGAGTACGTACCAGTGCTTTACACCCAAACCCAAAGCCGACTGCCCACGCCGCTGGGTTACGACCTGCTGGCCCAGCCCCTGCGCCGTTCGACCCTGGAACGCGCCGATCGCAATGGCCGCATGGCCGTGTCGCAACCGTTGCATCTGGTAGGCATCGAGCCCGCCTATTCGCGGGGCGTGTTGCTAGTGGCTCCGGTCATCCATCAGAACATCCCCAATGCTGCGCCCGCCGGCTATGTCATGGCGGTGATCAGCATGCGTCAGTTGTTGGCGGACGGGCTGCCGGAAGAGAATCATGACTCTCTCTCGGTGCGTATCCTCGACTTGTCCACCGATGATCAGCATGAAGTGTTGTATGAGTCGACCAACACGGCGGGGGCCAGTGACCTGTCCTCCACACGTTTGCTACGTCTGGCCGACCATGACTATCAAGTGGATATGCGTCCCAGCGCCGCGTTCCTGAAAGCCAACCATTCCTCGGTGGCCAGCCTGGTGGTACTCGGCGGTTTGCTCAGCCTGCTGCTCAGTGTGTTTCTCTATGTGTTGGTCAGCCAGCGTCAGCGAGCGCTGAAAATGGTGGAGCAGCGGACCCAGGAACTTCACGACCGTGAGCAAGAGTTGCGCGGCACCCATGGCCAGTTGCGCGGTGTGCTGGATGCCGCGACTCAGGTGGCGATCATCGCCACCGACTTGCGCGGGGTGATTAGCACCTTCAACGCCGGTGCAGAGCAAATGCTCGGCTATTGCAGTGCGCAGGTGATAGGCCATATGACCCTGGAAAGCCTGCATCTGCCCCGGGAACTCGAAGCGCGCTCGGCCGAGTTGAGCGCGCGCTATGGCAAGCC
Organism: Pseudomonas sp. PDM09; assembly: GCF_014852305.1. NCBI lineage: Bacteria > Pseudomonadati > Pseudomonadota > Gammaproteobacteria > Pseudomonadales > Pseudomonadaceae > Pseudomonas > Pseudomonas sp. PDM09. The sequence goes on from NZ_JACVBI010000001.1 coordinate 51,962, forward strand.
CATCCCGACGTGTCAGGCGATGCTGGTCGAAGGCGGGGAAGAGGGCGGTCACGAAGCCCGTGAGTGGACGCTGGTGCGCCACGACGGCAGTCACTTGACGGTGAACATGCTGGCGACCCCGGTACTCGACGAGCAAGGCTTGTGGGTCGGGCACCTGGCGATTTGTATCGACATCACCGAGCGCAAGCGCGTCCACGAAGCCCTGGCGGCACGTGACCTGTTGTTGAAGAAACTCAGCGCCCATGTGCCCGGCGGGATCTACCAGTTCAAGATGGAATTCGATGGGCGCTTCAGCGTGATCTACGCCAGCGACGGTATGCGCGATATCTACGAACTCGAGCCGGACGTGTTGTTGCTCAACGCCGAAGCGGTGTTCGCGCGGATTCATCCTCAGGACGCGCGTCGGGTCCGCGCTTCGATCCTGGCCTCGGCTGACACCCTCAGCCCTTGGCGTGAAGAGTACCGCGTGCAATTGCCCCAGCGTGGTCTGCGCTGGGTCCGCGGTGAAGCGACTCCTGAAGAACTGCCCGGTGGCGGTGTGCTATGGCATGGTTTCATCTCGGATATTTCCGACCTCAAGCGCGTGGAGGAGGAGTTGCGCGCACTGTCAGTGACCGACTCCCTGACCGGGATCCATAACCGTCGTTACTTCCAGGAGCGCCTGACCACCGAAATGGCGCGGGTCGAGCGCGGCGGTGGCGAGTTGTCAGTGATCATGCTCGACATCGATCACTTCAAGCGCATCAATGATCAGCACGGTCATGCCGTGGGTGATCGGGTATTGCAGGCCGTGTGCGAGCGCATTGGCGGTCGCCTGCGGTGCACTGATGTGTTTTGTCGCCTGGGCGGCGAAGAGTTCATGGTGCTCTGTCCGGATATCAACGGCGAACAGGCCCACGTGCTGGCCGTGGAGTTGTGGCAAGGGTTGCGCAGTGCGCCGATCGACGAGGTCGGGATCGTCACCGCGAGTTTCGGGATTGCCAGTTGGCGGGCCGGAGAGGGCGCGGATGCGCTGCTGTTGCGGGCGGACTCAGGGGTATATGCGGCGAAGCAGGCGGGAAGGGATCGGGTTGAGGGGCAGATGAGCTAGGACAGCATGCGGACCCTGTGGGAGCGAATTGTGGCGAGGGGGCTGTGTGATCGTTCCCACGCTCTGCGTGGGAATGCCTCAATGGACGCTCCGCGTCCGCTTCGGCAGGGACGCGGAGCGTCACCGGCTGCATTCCCACGCAGAGCGTGGGAACGATCAGGTTGGGGGTTACAACACCGAAGCCGTTTCCGGCAGTTTCGGCTGGCGATACAGGTCCAGCAGCACCTGATCCAGCACCGAGGAGGCGCCAAACGGTGCCTTGTCGTTGAGGATCGCCACCACCGCCCAGGTATTGCCATTGATGTCGCGGCTGTAGCCGGAGATGGCGCGCACGGTGTTCAGGGTGCCGGTCTTGACGTGGGCTTCACCGCGCATCGCGGTAGTCTTCAGGCGTTTGCGCATGGTGCCGTCGGTGCCGGCAATGGGCATCGAGCTGATGAACTCGGCGGAATACGGGCTGCGCCAGGCGGCTTGCAGCATCGCGGCCATTTCACGGGCACTCACTCGCTCGGCGCGGGACAGGCCGGAGCCGTTCTCCATCACCAGGTGCGGCGCAGTGATGCCTTTTCTCGCCAGCCACTGACGCACCACGCGCTGGGCTGCCTTGGCGTCGTCACCGTCGGCATCCGTGCGGAACTTCTGGCCCAGGCTCAGGAACAACTGCTGAGCCATGGTGTTGTTACTGTATTTGTTGATGTCGCGAATGATCTCCGCCAGGTCTGGCGAGTAGGCCCGGGCCAGCACCTTGGCGTTGCTCGGCGTCGGTGCCAGACGATCCTGGCCCTGGATGCTGCCGCCCAGTTCCTTCCAGATCGCCCGCACAGCGCCAGCGGTGTAGGTCGCGTGGTCGAGCAGCGACAGGTAGGTCTGGGAGCTGCAGCCTTCGCCCAACTGACCGCCGACGGTCACGGTGACGCTGCCATCAGCCTGGGGCACCGGGTTGTAACGCACGCCACCGGTGCATTGCTTGGAGTTGAGCGCCTTGACCTGATTGTCGATGCGGATGCTGGCAATCGGTGGCTCGACCGACACCAGGACCTTGCCCGAGTCGTTGCGGGCCACGAAGCGCAGGGCCTTGAGGTTGACCAGCAGCGCGTCGGGTTTGACCAGGAACGGTTTGTTCTCGTCGTTGCCGTCGTCGTTGAATTCAGGCAGTTGTGGTTGCACGAAGAAACCGCGGTCCAGCACCAGGTCGCCGGTGACCTGGGTCACGCCGTTGGCGCGCAAATCGCGCATCAGCAGCCAGAGTTTTTCCATGTTGAGCTTCGGATCGCCGCCACCCTTGAGGTAGAGGTTGCCGTTGAGGATGCCGCCGCTGAGGGTGCCGTCGGTGTAGAACTCGGTTTTCCACTGGTGGTTCGGGCCGAGCATTTCCAGCGCGGCGTACGTGGTCACCAGCTTCATGGTCGAGGCCGGGTTAACCGAAACATCAGCGTTATGAATGGTTGGGGTGCCCGGGCCGTTGAGCGGGATCATTACCAGCGACAGGGCACTGTCTTGCAGTTTGCTGGCCTTGAGAGCCTTTTCGACGTTGGGCGACAGGGCGGTATTGATCGAGGCGGCGGAAACGGGGAGAGCCAGGGGCAAAAGAAGACTGGCCAGCAGCAATGGACGCAAAGATTTGATCATTTGAAATAAAACCCTACAGCCGAGGGGAAAAAAGACGAGGGCATGGAGATAAATTCCCTCAGCGGTCATGAAAGTGTCGGCATTATGCCCCAAGGTGCAACAGCTTGTGCCGTACCCCGGTCGTCTAATCGGCTATTTTTTTACCGGCGGTAGGTGTAGCGGCATTCTGGGACGGGCAATCGGCGCCTTAAACTGCTAAAGTGCGGCCCGTTAATACTTATGAGGATTGTTCCAATGGCGACTAACCGTTCCCAGCGTCTGCGCAAAAAACTGTGCGTCGATGAATTTCAAGAGCTGGGTTTCGAACTGAACCTGGATTTCAAAGAAGATTTGGCTGATGAAGCCATTGATGCTTTCCTCGACGCGTTCCTGAAAGAAGCCATGGAAGCCAACGGTCTGGGCTATGTTGGCGGCGACGACTTCGGTCTGGTTTGCCTGCAAAAGCGTGGCTCGGTCTCCGAAGAGCAGCGTGCTGCTGTTGAAGCCTGGCTCAAAGGCCGCAGCGAACTGACCGAAGCAACCGTCAGCCCGCTGATCGACGTCTGGTACCCGGAAAAGCCGATCAATCCGGTAGCTTGATGTTCAAAAAAACGGCGACCCAAGAGTCGCCGTTTTTTTTGAAGATCAAAGGATCGCAGCCTCGTTTCACTCGACAGCTCCTACAGGGCAACGCATTCGAAGCTAGGCGCTGTGTAGGAGCTGTCGAGTGAAACGAGGCTGCGATCTTTTAACCTCGACGCCAATTCAAGATCAATAACGTCAACACCCCCGCCACAATCCCCCAGAACGCCGAACCGATGGAAAACAGCGTCAACCCCGACGCCGTGACCATAAAGGTAATCAGCGCCGCTTCCCGTTCCTGCACTTGCGCCATGGCAATGCTCAACCCATTGATGATCGAGCCGAACAGCGCCAGCGCGGCAATCGACAGCACCAATTCCTTAGGCAGTGCGGCAAACAACGCCGCCAGCGTCGCGCCGAACACCCCGGCAATCCCGTAGAAGATCCCGCACCAGACGGCGGCCGTGTAGCGCTTGTTGCGATCTTCATGGGCATGCGGCCCGGTGCAGATTGCCGCGCTGATGGCGGCCAGGTTGATCCCATGGGAGCCGAAGGGCGCCAACAGCAACGAGGCAATACCGGTGGTGGTGATCAGCGGTGAGGCCGGCACGTTGTAGCCATCGGCGCGCAATACGGCGATACCCGGCATGTTCTGCGAGGTCATCGCCACCACGAACAGCGGAATGCCAATGCTGATGGTCGCGGCCAGGGAGAAATGCGGTGTAGTCCAGACCGGTGTCGCGACTTCCAGATGGAAGCCACTGAAATCCAGCAACCCCATAAATCCTGACAGCACAGTGCCGATCAACAGCGCGGCGAGCACGGCGTAGCGCGGCGAGAGGCGCTTAACCACCAGATAGGTGAAGAACATTCCCAGGACCAGCGCAGTGCGGTGCTGGGCGGCGACGAAAATCTCGCTGCCGATCTTGAACAGAATCCCCGCCAGCAACGCCGCCGCCAATGAGGCCGGTATCTTTTTCACCAGCCGTTCGAAACTGCCGGTCAGGCCACAGAGGGTCACCAGCACCGCGCAAGTGATATAGGCGCCAATGGCCTCGCCGTAGCTGACACCGCCAAGGCTGGTGATCAGCAACGCCGCGCCGGGGGTCGACCAGGCGATGGTGATCGGGGTGCAGTAGCGCAGGGACAAGCCGATCGAGCACACCGCCATGCCGATAGAGATCGCCCAGATCCACGACGAAATCTGCCCGCTGGTCAGGCCTGCTGCTTGCCCGGCCTGGAACATCAGCACCAGTGAGCTGGTGTAGCCGGTCATCATGGCAATGAACCCGGCGACGATGGCCGAGGGTGATGTGTCAGTCAGAGGGCGAAGCTGCGTGTGCGTGGCGTCGGTCATGAAAGCGGTGTTCCTTATACATGAAGATGTCCGAAGCGACGCTGAACCCTGTGGGAGCGTGGCTTGCCCGCGAATGCGTAGTGTCAGTCGACATCAATGCTGAATGACACGGCGCCTTCGCGGGCAAGCCACGCTCCCACAAGGGATTGTGTTCAGGCTGCGGATTCTGCGTTCAAGCCTAAACTGAAAAGTAACCGGTCGTTGCGATACAGCGAGGGCGACAAACAGCCGTACAGTCGTGTTGCCACCTTCCATTGTGTACAATCGCGGTGTTTTTTACGCGATACTTGCCAGCGACCCACTGTGCCGTATTACAGTCACGGTCAATTCGCCGCAGTTCTCCCGACTCGAGTGCCCATGAACGAACAGTTGCAACCCCTCAAGAAACAACCGCGAGCAGGCAAAGCCGGGCGCAGCGGTACCCAGGACGATATGGTCTACGCGCATATCTTCGAGGCCATCCTCGAACAGCGTCTGGCGCCCGGCACCAAGTTGAGCGAAGAAGCGCTGGGGGAAATTTTCGGGGTCAGCCGCACCATCATTCGCCGCGCGCTGTCGCGCCTGGCCCATGAAGGCGTGGTGTTGCTGCGACCGAATCGCGGTGCTGTCGTCGCCAGCCCGAGTGTCGAAGAGGCCCGTCAGGTGTTTCTGGCGCGGCGTCTGGTGGAGCGGGCGATCACTGAATTGGCGGTTCAGCACGCCACCGCCGAGCAACTTCTCGAATTGCGGCAGATGGTCAACGACGAGCGCGACAGTTTTTCCCGTGGCGATCGTGGTGCCGGTATCCGTCTGTCCGGCGAGTTCCATTTGAAACTGGCCGAAGCGGCGAAAAATGCCCCGCTGATCAGCTTCCAGCGCAGCCTGGTGTCGCAGACTTCGTTGATCATCGCCCAGTACGAGAGCGGCAACCGTTCCCACTGTTCTTATGATGAGCACACCCAGTTGATCGACGCGATCGAAGCGCGGGACGCGACGCTGGCGGTGGATTTGATGATGCATCACATGGACCACATCGACAGCAAACTCAACCTCGACGAAGAAAGCGCGTCGGATGATTTGCATGCGGTGTTTTCGCATTTGTTGCAGACCAGGAAGCCTGGGCGCTCGACTGCCAAGCTCTGACTTCCTGACGCTGATCGTTCCCACGCTCCTGGGCGGCCGGTCGCGAAACTCTGATAGACCGAGTCGCGCCCATCGCGAGCAGGGGAATGCATTTCAAATGTTACAGATCATTCCCACGCTCTGCGTGGGAATGCAGCCCGTGACGCTCCGCGTCACTGGACGCGGAGCGTCCCTAGAGGCATTCCCACGCGGAGCATGGGAACGATCAGCCCCCGGAATAGCTTAACGCTGATGCACCAGATTCCCCGCCGCATACGTCTGCAGAACAGTCCGGTCATCCCCCAGCGTCATCAATACAAACAACGTCTCGGCAATGTTATTGGCCTGTTTCAGGCGATAGCTGAGCAGTGGCGTGGCGTTGTAGTCCAGCACCAGGAAGTCCGCGTCGGTACCCGGTTGCAAGGTACCGATCTTGTCTTCCAGACGTAGCGCGCGGGCGCCGCCGAGGGTGGCCAGGTACAGCGACTTGAAGGGGCTCAGCCGCGCGCCTTGCAGTTGCATGACTTTGTAGGCTTCGTTCAGGGTTTGCAGCAGCGAGAAGCTGGTGCCGCCACCGACGTCGGTACCGAGACCGACATTGAGTTTGTGCTTCTCGGCCATCGGCAGATTGAACAAGCCGCTGCCGAGGAAGAAGTTCGAGGTCGGGCAGAAGGCGATGGCCGACCCGGTTTGCGCCAGCCGCGCGCACTCGTCGTCGCACAGGTGCACGCCGTGGGCGAATACCGAGCGTTCACCGAGCAATTGGTAGTGATCGTAGACATCCAGGTAACCTTTGCGCTCCGGGAACAGCGCCTTGACCCACTCGATTTCCTTGAGGTTTTCGCTGATGTGGGTCTGCATATACAGATCCGGGTATTCGCTGAGCAACTGGCCGGCGAGGGTCAGTTGTTCCGGGGTGCTGGTCGGTGCAAAACGCGGAGTGACCGCGTAGTGCAAGCGGCCCTTGCCGTGCCAGCGCTCGATCAGCGCCTTGCTTTCGACGTAGCTCGATTCGGCGGTGTCGGTCAGGTAGTCCGGCGCGTTGCGGTCCATCATCACCTTGCCGGCGATCATGCGCAGGTCCAGCTGTTCGGCGGCTTCGAAAAACGAGTTCACCGATTGCGGATGCACGCTGCCGAACACCAGTGCGGTGGTGGTACCGTTGCGCAGCAGTTCCTTGATGAAAATGTCCGCGACTTCGTCCGCATGGTTCTTGTCGGCGAACTGGCTTTCACAGGGAAAGGTGTAGGTATTCAGCCAATCCAGAAGCTGTTCGCCGTAGGCGCCAACCATGCCGGTTTGCGGCAAGTGAATGTGGGTATCGATGAAGCCCGGAGTGATCAGTGCGTCCTGATAATGGGTGATCTCGATGTCGGCCGGCAGGGTCGGCAGCAATTCGCTGGCGTGGCCGATGGCGCTGATCTGGCCGTTATCGACTACCAGCAGGCCGTCTTCGAAATACTCGTACGAAGCTTCGATACCCACTTCGGCGGGATCGGCGATGCTGTGCAGGAGGGCGGCGCGGTAGGCTTTGCGAGTCAGAGGCATGAGCGTTCTCAATTAGTTCGAAGCTGTTCAGTTCGAAGCTTTCAGTTCAAAGCTTGGCTGCGGCGTGAAGCAGGCAGCAGTTTGGCGATCGATGATCCGGCGCTGGCGGTGTGCTGGCCGAAATTCGCGTTATAGGTGGCGATGATTTCGCCGGCGATGGAGATGGCGATTTCCACAGGCAACTTGCCTTTGACTTCGCCGATGCCCATCGGGCAGCGCATGCGTTGCAGCACGGCGCTGTCGAAACCGCGGTCACGCAGGCGGTGTTCGAACTTCACCCGTTTGGTCTTCGAACCGATCAGGCCGAAGTAAGCGAAGTCATTGCGCTTGAGGATCGCGGCGGTGAGTTCAAGGTCGAGCTGGTGGTTGTGGGTCATGACGATGCAGTAGCTGCCGGCGGGCAGATCATCCACTTCATCCAGCGGTTCTTCAGTGACGATTTTGCGCACGCCGTGGGGGATCTGATCGGGGAATTCAGCTTCCCGCGAGTCGATCCAGCGCACCCGGCAGGGCAGGCTGGCGAGCAGCGGCACCAGCGCCCGGCCGACGTGGCCGGCGCCGAATACGGCGATCTGCGCCTGGACCTGGCCCATCGGTTCGAACAGCAACACCGTCACGCCGCCGCAGCACTGGCCCAGGCTGGCGCCGAGGCTGAAGCGCTCAAGGTGGGTGTCCTGCTTGCCGCTGGCAAGCATCTCGCGGCCGATCTGCATGGCCTTGTATTCCAGATGCCCACCACCGATGGTGTCGAAGGCTTGCGTGGCGCTGATGACCATCTTCGAGCCGGCATTGCGCGGCGTCGAGCCGAGCTCTTCGATGATGGTCACCAACACACAGGGTTCGCCCCGGGTTTGCAGGTCGGCGAGGGCGTCGATCCAGTTGTACATATTCACCTCAACATCTTTGTTGTCTGTTCGGCCGTCATCGCTAGCAGGCTAGCTCCCACAGGGTTTGTGGTGTCCACACAATCTGGATTCAACGCAAATCCTGTGGGAGCCAGCCTGCTGGCGATTGGCCGCGCCGCGGTTTAGAGCGGAGCCAACTCGGCCTCGGCTTCGGCAGCCTTGGTCACCTTCAACTGGCGCATCTGCTCGCACCCCCACAACACCCGCTCCGGCGTCGCCGGTGCGTCGATTTTCGGTTGATGCCTGTAATCGCCCAAGCTGGCCACGGCGTCCTTGATCGCACACCACGCGGCAATGCCGAGCATGAACGGCGGCTCACCCACGGCCTTGGAATGGAACACCGTGTCTTCCGGGTTCTTGCGGTTCTCCACTAGCTTCACCCGCAGGTCCAATGGCATGTCTGCCACCGCCGGGATCTTGTAGCTGGCCGGGCCGTTGGTCATCAGTTTGCCTTTGTTGTTCCACACCAGTTCTTCCATGGTCAGCCAGCCCATGCCCTGGATGAAACCACCCTCGACCTGACCGATGTCGATCGCCGGGTTCAGCGAGTCGCCGACGTCATGCAGAATGTCGGTGCGTAGCATCTTGTACTCGCCGGTCAGGGTATCGACGATCACCTCGGCGCAGGCCGCACCGAAGGCGTAGTAGTAGAACGGCCGACCACGGGCCTGACTGCGGTCGTAGTAGATTTTCGGGGTCTTGTAGAAGCCGGTGCTCGACAGCGAGACCTGGGCGAAATACGCCTGCTGGATCAGCGATTCAAACGTCAGGATGTGATCGCGAACCCGCACGTGACCGTTGTGGAATTCCACGTCCTCTTCGCTGACCTTGTATTGCCGCGCGGCGAATTCCACCAGGCGTTTCTTGATGATTTCAGCCGCGTTTTGCGCCGCTTTACCATTGAGGTCGGCGCCGCTCGAAGCAGCGGTTGGCGAGGTGTTCGGGACCTTGTCAGTGTTGGTCGCGGTGATCTGTACGCGGTCCATTTCCACCTGGAACACTTCAGCCACGACTTGCGCAACCTTGGTGTTCAGACCCTGGCCCATCTCGGTGCCACCGTGGTTCAGGTGGATGCTGCCGTCGGTGTAGATGTGAATCAGTGCACCGGCCTGGTTGAGGAAACTGGCGGTGAAGGAAATACCGAACTTCACCGGGGTCAGCGCCAGGCCTTTTTTCAGGATCGGGCTGTTGGCGTTGTAGCGACGGATCGCTTCGCGACGCTCGGCGTACTGGCTGCTTTCTTCCAGTTCGGCGGTCATTTCCTCGAGCATGTTGTGCTCGACGGTCTGGTAGTAATGGGTGACGTTGCGCTCGGTCTTGCCGTAGTAGTTGGCCTTGCGCACGGCCAGCGGATCGAGGCCCAGATGCCGGGCAATCGCGTCCATCACTTCTTCGATGGCGACCATGCCTTGCGGGCCACCGAAACCACGGTAAGCGGTGTTCGACGCGGTGTTGGTTTTGCAGCGGTGACCGTTGATGGTCGCGTCGCCCAGGTAATAAGAGTTGTCGGCATGGAACATCGCGCGGTCGACAATTGACGCCGACAAATCCGGTGAGCAACCGCAGTTGCCGGCCAGTTCCAGTGCAATGCCGTGCAGGCGGCCAGTGCTGTCGAAGCCCACGTCGTACTCGACGTAGAACGGGTGACGCTTGCCGGTCATCAACATGTCTTCAACACGCGGCAGGCGCATTTTGGTCGGCTGGCCGGTCAGGTGCGCGATCACCGCGCACAGGCACGCCGGGCTTGCCGCCTGGGTTTCCTTGCCGCCGAAACCACCGCCCATGCGGCGCATATCAACGACGATTTTGTTCATCGACACGTCCAACACTTCCGCCACCAGTTTCTGCACTTCGGTGGGGTTCTGGGTCGAGCAATAAACGATCATGCCGCCGTCTTCGGTCGGCATCACCGAAGAGATCTGGGTTTCCAGATAGAAGTGTTCCTGGCCGCCGATGTGCAGCGTGCCTTGAATGCGATGTTCGGCAGTAGAAAGCGCGGTGGCCGAATCGCCGCGCTGATGTGTGTGGCTGTCGAGCACGAAATGGCGTTTGCGCAGGGCTTCGACCACGTCCAGAACGGGTTCGAGATCTTCGTATTCGATGATCGCGGCCATCGCTGCTTTGCGTGCGGTTTCCAGGTCTTTCGCCGCAACGGCCAGTACCGGTTGACCGACGAACTGCACGTCATCGATGGCCAGCAATGGGTCGCCCGGCAGCAGTGGGCCGATGTCTTTCAGGCCTGGCACATCTTCGTGGGTGATTGCGATGCGCACGCCTTCGAAGGTGTAGCAAGGCTTGGTGTCGATGCTGATGATTTTTGCGTGGGCGCGGTCTGACAGCCGTGCATAAACGTGCAGCTGATTGGGGAATTCCAGCCGATCGTCGATGTACTGCGCTTCGCCGGACACATGCTTGTCGGCGCTGTCGTGCTTGACGCTGCGGCCGACACCGGTGGTCAGGTCCTTGGCGAACAATTCAGCCAGTTCGGCTTGGGTCTTCTCTACAGCGTGATGATTAGACATAAGCGGTCACCCGAGTCTCGATGTGCGGTGTTTGCAGTTCGATGAAGTATTTACGCAGCAGGTTCTGCGCGCTGAGCAGACGGTATTCCTTGCTGGCGCGAAAGTCCGAGAGCGGCGTGAAGTCCTCGGCCAGTGCAGCGCATGCGCGTTCGAGGGTGGCGTTGTTGAACGGCGCACCAACCAGCGCGGCCTCGCAGTTTTTGGCGCGTTTTGGAATGGCCGCCATGCCGCCGAAAGCAACGCGGGCGTTGGCGATCACGCCGGTGTCGATGCGCAGGTTGAACGCTGCACAAACGGCGGAAATGTCATCGTCCAGACGCTTGGATACCTTGTAGGCGCGGAACAGTTGTTCAACGCTGGCCCGCGGCACGATGATCTTTTCGATGAACTCGCTTTCCTGACGCGCGGTCACCCGGTAATCGATGAAGTAATCTTCCAGGGCCATGGTGCGGCGAGTTTCGCCCTTGCACAGGACGATCTGCGCGCCGAGGGCAATCAGCAGCGGTGGTGAGTCGCCGATTGGCGAGGCGTTGCCGATGTTGCCGCCGAGGGTGCCCTGGTTGCGGATCTGCAAGGAAGCGAAGCGTTGCAGCAATTCGCCGAAGTCCGGGTACTCGGCCTTCAAGGCGTCATAGCAGTCGGAGAGGGCGGTGGCGGCGCCGATTTCCAGGCGATCGTCGAAGCGTTCGATGCGTTTCATTTCAGCGACGTTGCCGACGTAGATCATCACCGGCAAGGTGCGGTGGAACTGGGTGACTTCCAGCGCCAGATCCGTCCCGCCGGCCAGCAAGCGAGCTTGTGGATAAGCGTCATAGAGGTCGGCCAGATCGGCCACGGTCAGCGGCACCAGGCAGCGCTTGTCGCCACTATTGAGCTCGCCGATGTCGGTGGGGGCGATGGCTTTCAGGCGAGCGATAGTTTCCGCTTCGCGAGCATCGAATTGGTCGGGTTGTTTGCCACAGCATGATTGCTCGGCGGCGGCCAGGATCGGCCGATAACCGGTGCAGCGGCAGAGGTTGCCGGCCAACGCTTCGTGGGCTTTATGGGCGTCGGGCTGGTCGCTGTTCTTTTGCAGCGCGAACAACGACATCACGAATCCCGGGGTGCAGAAGCCGCACTGCGAACCGTGGCACTCAACCATGGCTTTTTGCACGCTGTGCAGCTCGCCCTGGTGCTTGAGGTCTTCGACGCTGATCAGTTGCTTGCCGTGCAAGGAGGAGACGAATGTCAGGCACGAGTTGAGGCTGCGATAGCGAATGTGTTCGCGGCCATCGTCGTCCCTCTGCAACTCGCCGACCACCACGGTGCAGGCGCCACAGTCGCCGCTGGCGCAGCCTTCTTTGGTGCCGGGTTTGCCCACATGGTCGCGCAGGTAATTGAGCACGGTCAGGTTCGGGTCCAGGGCGTGCTCGCTACGGAGTTCCTGGTTTAGTAAAAACTGGATCACGGAAGGCCTCGCAAACTCATTATTGTTGTTAACCGACATGAGCCGAATTTATCAGGTCTGACTTTTCGGTCAATGATTTTCTGACTTAAAGGTCAGGAAATGGCATTTTGTCGATCAACGACTCGTTCCTTCATTATTGACCCTCACGGGATAGCTTGCTGTTTGCGTGAATCGTGCCAAAAACCGCTGGGTGGGCACTCCGCCATGACCCATCAATTGCGCTACACTGCGCCGCTTGTGCAGATCGAAGAGTTTGAAGGACAACCATGACGTTCAAGGCGCCGGACAGCCTCGCCGAGCAAATCGCTCACCACCTCGCCGAACGTATCATTCGCGGCGAAATGAAGCCGGGGGAGCGCATCCAGGAACAGAAGGTCACGCTGGCGCTCAATGTCAGCCGCGGTTCAGTCCGTGAGGCCTTGCTGATCCTCGAGCGCCGCCACTTGATCGCGATTTTGCCGCGACGTGGCGCCCACGTGACCGAACTGACGGCGCACAAGGTACAAAGCCTGTGCACGCTGATGAGCGAGTTGTACATTCTGCTCGGCAACGCCGTGGCCAGCGGCTGGCAAGTCCAGGCCGACATGGCGCCGTTCGTGGAGATCCAGCAGCGCCTGACCGCCAGCTACGAACGCCAGGACATCCGCACGTTCGTCGACGACAGCTTCAGTGTGATGCGCGCCGCCTATCCGTTCGCCAACAACCCGTACTTGCAGGAAACCGTCGAGAATCTGCAGCCGGCCATGAGCCGCGCGTATTTCCTCGCGCTGGATCAGCGCAAGGCCTCGATGAGCGAATTCCTCGAGCTGTTCGAACGCTTGCTCGCTGCCGTGCTGGCTCGTGACTTTCCTCAGATCCGCGTGGTGCTGACGGCGTATGCCCAGCGCAGTTGCGATCTGGTGATTTCTGCCCTGACGGTCGCTTAAGCGTGCGGCTCAAGTGCATCAAACTGGCGGGGTTCAAATCCTTCGTCGACCCGACCACAGTGAACTTCCCCAGTAACATGGCGGCCGTGGTCGGGCCCAATGGTTGCGGCAAGTCGAACATCATCGACGCCGTGCGTTGGGTGATGGGCGAGAGCTCGGCCAAGAACTTGCGCGGCGAGTCGATGACCGACGTCATCTTCAACGGTTCGACCAGCCGTAAACCGGTGAGTCAGGCCAGCATCGAGCTGGTGTTCGATAACTCCGACGGCACCCTGCTCGGCGAATGGGCGGCCTATGCGGAAATTTCCATTCGCCGCAAAGTGACCCGCGACAGCCAGACCACCTACTACCTCAACGGCACCAAATGCCGCCGCCGCGATATCACCGATATCTTCCTCGGCACCGGTCTTGGCCCGCGCAGTTATTCGATCATCGAACAGGGCATGATCTCCAAGCTGATCGAGTCCAAGCCCGAAGACCTGCGCAATTTCATCGAAGAAGCCGCTGGTATTTCCAAGTACAAGGAACGTCGGCGCGAGACTGAAAACCGTATCCGCCGCACCCACGAAAACCTTGCCCGCCTGACCGACCTGCGCGAAGAGCTCGAGCGTCAGCTTGAACGCTTGCACCGCCAGGCCGAGGCCGCCAAGAAATATCAGGAATACAAAGGCGAAGAGCGCCAGCTCAAGGCCCAGCTGTCGGCTCTGCGCTGGCAGGCGTTGAACGAACAGGTCGGCCAGCGCGAGTCGATCATCGGCACCCAGGAAATCACCTTCGAAGCCCTGGTGGCTGAGCAACGCAATGCCGATGCGGCCATCGAACGCCTGCGTGACGGGCATCACGATCTGTCCGAACGCTTCAATCTGGTGCAAGGGCGTTTCTATTCGGTCGGTGGCGACATCGCCCGGGTCGAGCAGAGCATCCAGCACGGTCAACAACGTTTGCGGCAGTTGCAAGACGACCTGAGGGAAGCCGAGCGCGCGCGGCTGGAAACCGAGTCTCACCTGGGCCACGACCGCACCTTGCTGCTGACCTTGGGCGAAGAGCTGGACATGCTCACCCCGGAACAGGAAGTCACCAGCGCCGCCGCCGAAGAAGCTGCTGCCGCGCTCGAAGAGTCCGAAACCACCATGCATGGCTGGCAGGAACAGTGGGACGCGTTCAACCTCACCGCTGCCGAGCCGCGCCGTCAGGCTGAAGTTCAGCAGTCGCGGATCCAGCAGCTGGAAACCAGCCTGGAACGTTTGGCCGATCGTCAGAAGCGTCTTGGTGAAGAGCGTGCGTTGCTATCGGCGGACCCGGAAGACGCGGCGATCATGGAACTCAGCGAGCAATTGGCTGCGTCCGAGGCCACGCTCGAAGACTTGCAGGCCAGCGAAGAAGCTCAGGTCGAACGCCTTGAGCAACTGCGTCAGGAGTTGCAGCAAGCGCTTTCGGCGCAGCAGCAAGCCCAAGGTGATTTGCAGCGGCTCAACGGGCGATTGGCGTCGCTGGAAGCCTTGCAGCAAGCCGCGCTCGATCCCGGCACCGGCACCGCCGAATGGCTGCGCGAACAGCATCTGGCCGATCGTCCGCGTCTGGCCGAAGGCCTGAAGGTCGAGGCCGGTTGGGAACTGGCGGTGGAAACCGTGCTCGGCGCCGATCTGCAAGCGGTGCTGGTGGATGACTTCGGTGACTTCGATCTGGCCGGGTTTGCCCAAGGCGATTTGCGCCTGCTCAGCCCGGCCACCGATGGCGTGCGAGTGCCCGGCAGTTTGCTCGACAAGGTCGAGGCGCAGATTGATTTGTCGCCATGGCTGGGGCAGGTCAAACCGGTCGACAGCCTTGAGCAGGCCCTGGCCTTGCGCGGGCAATTGGCTGCCGGGCAAAGCCTGATCAGCCGCGACGGTTACTGGGTCGGCCGACACTTTTTGCGCGTACGTCGGGCCAGTGAAGCCGAAAGCGGCGTACTCGCCCGTGGCCAGGAAATCCAGCGCTTGGGCCTTGAACGCGAAGAGCGCGAAGCCACGGTCGAAACCCTGGAAACCCAACTTCAGAATCTCAGGGCGCAACAGCGTCAGCAGGAAAACGGCCGCGAACATCTGCGTCGATTGCTGCAAGACGAGGCCCGTCAGCAAGGCGAATTGAAAGCCCAGCTGTCCGCCGGCAAAGCCAAGGTCGAGCAGTTGACCCTGCGCCGCACCCGTCTCGATGAAGAACTTGCCGAGTTGAGCGAACAGCGCGCCCTGGAACACGAGAACATCGGCGAAGCGCGCCTGCAATTGCAGGAAGCCCTCGACAGCATGGCGCTGGACACCGAGCAGCGTGAGTTGCTGTTGGCCCAGCGCGACAGCCTGCGCGAACGCCTCGACCGGGTGCGTCAAGAAGCCCGACAGCACAAGGATCATGCGCATCAATTGGCGGTGCGCCTCGGTTCGCTGAAGGCGCAACACGACTCCACTCGTCAGGCCCTTGAACGGCTGGAGATGCAGTCCGAGCGCCTGACCGAGAAGCGTGAACAGCTCAGCCTCAATCTGGAAGAGGGCGAGGCGCCGCTGGAAGAGCTGCGGCTGAAACTCGAAGAGCTGCTCGACAAGCGCATGACGGTTGACGAAGAACTCAAGACCGCGCAAATGGCCATGGAAGATGCCGACCGCGAACTGCGCGATGCCGAGAAGCGCCGCACTCAGGCCGAGCAGCAATCGCAGTTGATTCGCAGCCAGCTCGAGCAGCAGCGCATGGAATGGCAAGCGCTGACGGTGCGGCGCAAGACTTTGCAGGATCAATTGCTCGAAGACGGCTACGATCTCAACGGCGTGCTCGCCACGCTGCTGGCCGGGGCCAACGAGAAAGACGCCGAAGAAGAACTCGAGCGCATTGCCGCGCGGATTCAGCGCCTCGGCGCGATCAACCTCGCAGCCATCGACGAATACCAGCAACAATCCGAGCGTAAGCGTTATCTGGATGCTCAGAACGACGATTTGGTGGAAGCGCTGGACACGCTCGAGAACGTCATTCGCAAGATCGACAAGGAAACCCGAAACCGCTTCAAAGATACCTTTGATCAGATCAATGGCGGTTTACAGGCCCTTTTCCCAAAAGTTTTCGGTGGAGGACGCGCGTATTTGGAACTGACGGGCGAAGATCTACTCGATACAGGGGTAACGATCATGGCGCAGCCGCCAGGAAAGAAGAACAGCACCATCCATTTGCTCTCCGGTGGCGAAAAAGCCCTGACCGCATTGGCTCTGGTATTTGCCATCTTCAAGTTGAATCCGGCGCCGTTCTGCATGCTCGATGAGGTTGACGCGCCATTGGATGACGCTAACGTTGGACGCTACGCACGGCTGGTCAAAGAAATGTCGCAGACGGTGCAGTTCATCTACATCACCCACAACAAGATCGCTATGGAAATGGCCGATCAATTAATGGGGGTGACGATGCACGAGCCCGGTTGCTCACGTCTGGTGGCAGTGGATGTGGAGGAGGCGATGGCCATGGTGGACGCCTGAGTCATTGCGTGTAGGGCAAGTATTTTTGAGCTGTAGGGCTTTTTACCTGCCTTGACTTGCTGGCCAATCGACATAATTCGCGCAAGCCACTGTGAGAGACGGTGTAAAGTTGCCTTTGGTCGTGCTAGTTTAATGTCAATTTTTCGTATACGTGGGCAAAACGCCTGTCAGAACATAGAGTTGGCGCCACGTTTTAAAGCGGTTTACACAATGTAAACCCCTTATTTTTCAGCATTTTTTATAGAGGCACGGGATTACATGGAAATCGGTCTGCGCGAGTGGCTGATCGTCATCGGCATTATTGTCATTGCCGGTATTCTTTTCGATGGCTGGCGTCGCATGCGCGGCGGCAAGGGAAAACTGAAATTCCGTCTTGACCGAAGTTTGTCCAATTTGCCGGATGAGGACACCAGCGCCGAGCTGTTGGGCCCGCCCCGCGTGCTGGATACCCATAAAGAACCGCAACTGGACGAGCATGATCTGCCGTCGGTGAGCATGCCTGCCCGTGAACCTCGCGAGTCGGGTTCCAAGCGCGGCAAGCGTGGCCATGGCGAGCCGTCGCAAGGCGACTTGAATCTCAATCTGGATCTGGACGGCGGCCCGAGCTTCAACAGCCGTGACGACGATTTCCCGGATGACACCAAGGCTGGCAGCTCGGCCGAGAAAGATCAGCCGCAAGCCGAAGAAGTGCTGGTGATCAGCGTGATCTGCCGCGACCCGGCTGGCTTCAAGGGCCCGGCACTGCTGCAGAACATTCTGGAAAGCGGTCTGCGTTTCGGCGAGATGGACATTTTCCACCGTCACGAAAGCATGGCCGGTAACGGCGAAGTCCTGTTCTCCATGGCCAACGCGGTCAAGCCGGGTGTCTTCGATCTGGATGATATCGATCATTTCAGCACCCCGGCGGTGAGCTTCTTCCTCGGTCTGCCAGGCCCGCGTCATCCCAAGCAAGCCTTCGACGTGATGGTGGCTGCGGCTCGCAAACTGTCCCAGGAGCTGAACGGCGAACTGAAAGACGACCAGCGCAGCGTGCTGACCGCCCAAACGATTGAGCACTACCGTCAGCGTATCGTCGAGTTCGAGCGTCGCGCTTTGACCCAGAAGCGTTAAAGTCAAAAGATCGCAGCCTCGTTTTACTCGACAGCTCCTACAGGGGTCGCGATTTTCTGTAGGAGCTGTCGAGTAAAACGAGGCTGCGATCTCTTGATCTTGAAGAGATGAGATAGAGCAGCCTCGGCTGCTCTTTTGCTTTATGAGAGAACA
Source organism: Pseudomonas sp. PDM09 (assembly GCF_014852305.1). Taxonomy (NCBI): domain Bacteria; kingdom Pseudomonadati; phylum Pseudomonadota; class Gammaproteobacteria; order Pseudomonadales; family Pseudomonadaceae; genus Pseudomonas; species Pseudomonas sp. PDM09. The sequence continues at coordinate 69,802 of NZ_JACVBI010000001.1, forward strand.
CCCATGACCGCCGCCAAAAACCGCATTCTAGAGCTGCGCGCCGAGCTCGATCAGCACAACTATCGTTACCACGTGCTGGACGAACCGAGCATTCCGGACGCCGAATACGATCGCTTGTTCCACGAGCTCAAGGCCCTCGAAGCGGCCCATCCCGAATTGATCACCAGCGACTCGCCGACTCAGCGTGTCGGTAGCGCGGCGCTGTCGGCGTTCACTCAGGTGCGTCACGAAGTGCCAATGCTCAGCCTGGGCAATGCGTTCGAAGAAACCGACATGCGCGAATTCGATCGCCGGGTGACGGAAGGGCTGGACTTGCCGGTTGGCGATTTGTTCGGCGCTGGCGCGGCGGTGGAGTACAGCTGCGAACCCAAGCTCGATGGCCTGGCGGTCAGTCTGCTGTACCAGGACGGTGTGCTGGTGCGCGGCGCCACTCGCGGCGATGGCACCACCGGCGAAGACATCAGCGTCAACGTGCGCACCGTGCGCAATATTCCGCTCAAGCTGCATGGCACCGGTTGGCCGGCGACCCTGGAAGTGCGGGGTGAAGTGTTCATGTCCAAGGCCGGTTTCGAGCGGCTCAACGCCACGCAACTGGAAGTCGGCGGCAAGACCTTCGCCAACCCGCGTAACGCGGCGGCGGGCAGCTTGCGGCAGCTGGATTCGAAGATTACCGCCAACCGTCCGCTGGAGTTCTGCTGCTACGGCATTGGCCAGATTTCGGCGGATATTGCCGACACGCACATTGGCAATCTGCAGCAACTCAAAACCTGGGGCCTGCCGATCAGTCATGAGTTGAAACTGGCGCATGGCATCGAAGAATGCCTGGATTACTACCGCGACATCGGTGAGCGTCGCAATGCGCTGCAGTATGAAATCGACGGCGTGGTGTTCAAGGTCAACAGCATTGCGTCCCAGCGTGAACTGGGCTTTCGCGCCCGCGAACCGCGTTGGGCGATTGCCCACAAATTTCCGGCCATGGAAGAACTCACCGAGTTGCTCGACGTGGAATTCCAGGTCGGTCGCACCGGTGCCGTGACGCCGGTGGCGCGCTTGAAACCGGTCAGGGTCGCGGGTGTCACCGTGGCCAACGCGACCTTGCACAACATGGATGAAGTGGCGCGGCTGGGCCTGATGATCGGTGACACGGTGATCATCCGCCGCGCCGGTGACGTGATCCCGCAAGTGGTGCAAGTGGTCACCGAGCGCCGTCCGGAGAATGCCCGGCCGGTGCAGATTCCCGAGCAGTGCCCGGTTTGCGGGTCCCATGTCGAGCGCACGCAACTGGTCAAGCGCAGCAAGGGTCGCGAGACCATCAGCGAAGGCGCGGTGTATCGCTGCGTCGGCCGTCTGGCCTGCGGTGCACAGCTCAAGCAAGCGATCATTCACTTTGTCTCGCGCCGCGCCATGGACATTGAAGGGTTGGGCGAGAAGAGCGTCGAGCAATTGGTGGATGAAGGCCTGGTGAATTCGCCGGCTGACCTCTACGCCCTGACGTTCGAGCAGATCGTCGACCTGGAAGGCTTTGCCGAACTGTCGAGCAAGAACCTGCTCGGCGCCATCGAAGACAGCAAGCAGCCGAGTCTGGCGCGGTTCATCTACGCCTTGGGCATTCCCGATGTCGGCGAAGAGACGGCCAAGGTCCTCGCGCGCTCTCTCGGTTCGCTGGAGCGGGTGCAGCAGGCGTTGCCGCAAGTGCTCACGTACCTGCCGGATGTCGGGCTGGAAGTGGCTCACGAGATTCACAGCTTCTTTGAAGATGCGCACAACCGGCAGGTGATCGCGGATCTGCTCAAGCACGGCCTGCAGATTCAGGATCAGGGCGAGTTGGGTGCCGAATTTTCCGCCAGTACCACGCTGGGCGGCTTCCTCGACAAATTGCACATCCCTTCGGTCGGGCCGGGCGGGGCGCAGAAGCTTGCGGACAAGTTCGGCTCGCTCGAAGCGGTGATGAGCGCTGATTGGCTGGACATGCGTCAGGCGCTGCCGGAGAAACAGGCGACTTCGGTTCGCGAGTTCTTTGCAGGCACGGAAAATCGTCAGCTCGCCGAGGCTGCGCAAAAGCAGCTGCGCGATTTCGGCATGCATTGGCAGAGTGAAAAGAAAGTCGTCGAAGGGTTGCCGCTGGCTGGGCAGACCTGGGTGCTGACGGGTTCGCTGGAGCTGATGAGTCGCGATGTCGCCAAGGACAAACTTGAAAGCCTCGGTGCCAAGGTGGCCGGTTCCGTGTCGGCCAAGACCCATTGCGTGGTTGCCGGGCCGGGCGCGGGATCGAAGTTGGCCAAGGCCAATGAGCTGGGGTTGAAGGTGCTGGATGAAGAGGCGTTTGTCGAGTTTCTGAAGAAACACGGTATCGACATTTAAGTTCGCCAGGATCGCAGCCTTCGGCAGCTGTTGATCGTTCCCACGCTCTGCGTGGTAACGCATCCCGTGACGCTCTGCGTCACAACGGACGCGGAGCGTCCGGGGCGGCATTCCCACGCAGAGCGTGGGAACGATCACGGTACAAGAATGATCTAGTCTTGGCAGGCCCCAGGGAGAGATCGCCATGTACCGCTTTTTCGAACAGCTCAGTTCACGCATCGCCGCACCCTTCATGGGCGAGCGTTCGCGCAACAGCAAGGTCTGGCATTGCCGCTGTGGGCAGTCGCTGTTCTTTCGCAACAGTCAGTGCCTGGCCTGTTCGGCAGCGCTGGGCTATCAGCCGCAGCAGAGTCGCTTGTCGTCGTTGCAGCCCGGCCCGCAAGCGGATACCTGGTTGCTCGACGCCGATCCCGATGCGGGTGTGTTCCGTCGCTGCGCCAATCTCGATTCTCCAGCCGCATGCAACTGGCTACTGCCGGCCAATGATCATGATGCCTTGTGCATTGCCTGTAGCCTGAATCGCACCATCCCTGACCTGTCGATCCCCGAGAATCACGAGCGCTGGCGCAAAGTGGAAATCGCCAAGCGTCGTCTGGTAGCGCAGTTGATCAGCCTGGGCTTGTCAGTCATTCCGAAATCCATGGACGAAGACATCGGTCTGGCTTTCGATTTCATCGGTATCGACCTCGAAGGCAAGCCACCGACCACCGGGCACGCCAACGGTCTGATCACCCTCGATATCAAGGAAGCCGACGATGCCCATCGCGAGCAGGTCCGCGTGCAGATGCACGAACCTTATCGCACGCTGCTCGGTCACTTTCGTCACGAGACAGGGCATTACTACTGGGACCGCCTGGTCGCCAACAGTCATTGGCTGGAGGCGTTCCGCGGTCTGTTCGGTGACGAGCGAGCAAGCTATGCCGAGGCCCTTGAACAGCATTATCAGCAAGGCGCGCCGCTTGACTGGCAGCATTATTACGTCAGCGCCTACGCCACCATGCACCCCTGGGAAGACTGGGCGGAAACCTGGGCTCACTACCTGCACATGATGGATGCAGTAGACACCGCCCTGGGGTTTGGCATGAGTGCGCAGGAAATGGATTTCGATTACCAGCCGTTTCCGCCGAGCACGCTATTCGACCCACAGCATCCCGGTGGCACGGCGTTCCTGTCATTCGTCAACGCATGGATCGAACTGGCCGGCATGCTCAACGAATTGTCACGCAGCATGGGCCAGCCGGATTTCTATCCGTTCGTCCTGCCGCCGGCGGTGATTGCCAAGCTGCACTTCATTCATCTGGTGATCCAGCAAGAGGGCGGCAGGGCGGATGAGGTGTTGGCGCAATAGGATCAATAGATCGCAGCCTTCGGCAACTCCTACAGGTGTACGCCGATCCATGTAGGAGCTGCCGCAGGCTGCGATCTTTAAAGGTCAGCGCATGTCCTTGACCGGACTCATATTTTTTAATCTCCGCGAACGGTTGTAACTTCGTCTCAGATAGGTACAATGGCGCGGCTCGCCGTCAGGTGAGCGTCGTTATGGTGACCCCATCGGTCCCCCCGCAACGATTACCCGTGAACCTGGTCAGATCCGGAAGGAAGCAGCCACAGCGGGAACATTGTGTGCCGGGGTGTGGCTGGTGGGGTTGCCTCCATAACGCAGCACGAACCCTCTTTCGTGTTTTCTATCTAAAAATACTTTTTCCCCCTGCGATGGAGCTCATCCAGGGCGGTGTTTCGTCGTTTCCGAATTAAAGCGTGGGATACAAAAAAAGGAGGCCGATCTGTCGCATTCGACAGATCGGCCTCCTTTTTTCATTTACTGGCACTAGGCTTGGACAAGGCCTGGTCAACCGCTGCGATCAGCTTTCCCAGATCCTTCGGGGTGGCTTTGTGTATGACGCTGAACAGGTACGCCCGCTGTTCATCTTCGTCTTCCAGATCTGCGAAAAAGGCTTTCAGCTTCACGCCCAGCACGTCGGCAAGCAAAAACAATGCTTCCACGCTGGGGGTATAGGTGCCTGTTTCGAAGCGACTGATGGTTTTGGGGTCAAAACCGGTTTTTTCGCCGAGTTCAGCCTGAGTAAGCCCTGCGACCTTACGGTAGCGTCGGATGGCCGGACCCAAACTTGAAATTTGCATCGCTCAATTCCCATTTAGAATCAAGAACTTAACGATAGATTTTTGCATTAGGCAACTGCATGATCCATCACCTTGCTTTGCAAAATGTGATGCATTTCGTAGAATCGCCGCTTCGAAGGGTTTTGGGGTGATCTGCTATCTGAAGTTTAGGCGATATGAAAAAGCCAGCATTGCGTTCCCTGCCGGGTATGCACAAAGGCCGCTGACGGTCTGAAGCCTCGCGAAATATTACCAGAGTCGGTGTTGCTACTATGCCCTGGATCTTCGGCGGTCCGGGGTCATCAAATGCTGTTCATGGAGTGATAACGTGTCTCTGCGCAGTACGTCTCAAAACACCTCTACCGGGCATCCTGCGCTGGTCGAGCGGTACCACCGCTAGCGACAGTGAGCCTGACTCATGGATGAGAAATACCGCAGGGCCGTGGATGCAGCCGCCATTTTTTCCGAGACCGATCTGGACGGCCGGATTACCTATGTCAACGATCAGTTCTGCGCCGTGTCCGGCTACAGCCGCGAGGAACTGCTGGGGCAGAACCATCGCCTGCTGAACTCCGGCCTGCATTCCGCCGATTTCTTCGCCGCCATGTGGCGCACCATCGCCCTGGGCAATATCTGGAAGGGTGAGATCTGTAATCGCGCCAAGGATGGCAGCCTGTATTGGGTCGACAGCACCATGGTGCCGGTGCTCGATGACGCCACCGGGCGCGTTCACCGATACTTGTCGATTCGTTTCGACATCAGCGAAAAACGCCAACTCCTGCAATCCTTGCAATGGCGGGTCGGCCATGACGTGCTGACCGGGCTGCCCAATCGCGCGTTCCTGTCGGACTTGCTGGATCAGGCGCTGGAATTCTCCCGGCATGAAAACATTCCGTTGGCGGTGTGCATGCTTGACCTCGATGGGTTCAAGGCGGTCAACGACGGTTACGGTCACGCCAGTGGCGATATGTTGCTGGTGGAAGTGGCCAAGCGTTTACGCGACATTGTGCGCGGCGAAGACGTCGTGGCGCGACTGGCCGGTGACGAGTTCGTACTGGTGCTGCGTTATGTGCGTGATCTGCCGGAATTGTGCGCAGCGCTGAATCGCGTGTTGGGGGCGATTTCGGCGCCTTACACGCTGCACGGCAAAGGCATCAATGTGTTCGCCAGTATCGGCGTCACCCTGTTTCCCCACGACAACGAAGATGCCGAAACCCTGCTGCGTCATGCCGATCAAGCGATGTACGTGGCCAAGCAGAGCGGGCGAAACCGCTTTCATCTATTCGATGTCTCTCGGGATCAGGAGGTCAAGGCCACTCACCAGACCGTAGAACGGGTGCGTCAGGCGCTGGCCGCCGGTGAGTTACGCCTGCATTTCCAGCCCAAGGTGAACATGCGCCGTGGCGTGGTCGTCGGGTTCGAGGCGTTGTTGCGTTGGGAGCATCCGCAAAACGGCATGGTGCCACCTCGGGAATTTTTGCCGCTGGTGGAGGACACCGACCTGATCATCGATATCGGTGAATGGGTGATGGATCAGGTTCTGTCGCAATTGCACCGTTGGCAGCAAGCGGGGCAGGGCTGGCCGGTCAGTATCAATATAGCGGCGCGACATTTTCAGCGCGCCGATTTCGTCGAGCGGCTCAGGCAGGTACTCGCTCGACATGCCCAGGTCGCCCCGCAGATGCTCGATCTGGAAATCGTCGAGTCGGTGGCGATCGAGAATATCCAGCATGTCAGTGCCTGTTTGCAGGCCTGTCAGGCGTTGGGGGTGCAGTTTTCCCTGGGGGATTTCGGCACGGGTTACTCGTCCTTGAGTTACCTCAAGCGTTTACGCACCCAAACCATCAAAATCGATAAGTCGTTCGTGCGCGATATTCTGAATGATCGTGACGACCTGGCCCTGACCACTGCGGTGATTGGCCTGGCCCGCGCGTTCGGCCGGCAGGTGATTGCCGAGGGGCTGGAAAGCGTTGAGCACGGTGAATTGCTGTTGCGGCTGGGATGCGAAGTCGCTCAAGGCTATTTCATCGCGCGCCCCATGCCGCCCGGTGAGGTGCCGGCCTGGGTGGCGGGTTTTGTCGCCCCGTTGCAATGGCAGGCACTCGAGCAGACAGCCTGAGCCGTCGGCGCCCTGTAGCAGCTGGCGAAGCCTGCGTTCGGCGGCGCAGCCGTCGTAAAATCCTGAGTTCGCGTTTTAACTGAAAGACTGCAGGGCCTGTTCTCACGACTGCTGCGCAGCCGAACGCAGCCTTCGGCAGCTGCTACTGACCAGGATTGCCGGTATAGAGCCGGATGATGTCATTGATCTCCCCAGACGTTTTCATTTGCAGCAAGGCGTTCAGAATGCGCTGCACGGGCATCTTGGGGTCATTGCGCACATAGCAGCCGACGGTTTGTTCGTGCACCAGCGCTACGCTTTGTAGTTGCCGGTCGGGCAGCAAGCGCTGGTTGAACCAGTCCAGGGTCCATTGATTGCTCACGGCGTAGTGGTAGCGTCCGGCCAGCAGTTTTTCCAGTACCTGTTCCTGATTGCGCGCGTCTTCGCGGTTCAGGCGGTCGGAATCGAACAAGGGTTGCATAGTCGGGTAGTTATAGCCGCGCACGGTGCCGATCGACTGTCGCGACAGGGCCGCCAGGTTGACGGATGTGGGTGAGTCGCGCCGACCAATCAGCAAGTCACGCTGGACCAGCAGCGGAACGCTCCAGCTATAGTGCCCGGACAGGTTCGGCAACCAGGACGGTGAGACATGGCAGCGGATATCGACTTCGCCATGGTCCATGGCGTTTTGCACTCGTGCCCGAGGCAACACATGAAATTCTGCCGGCATGCCGACTTGTGTCGCCAGGCTGAGCATCATGTCGTACAAAATGCCCTGGGTCGGCCGGCCGCGCTCGAGTTGTACCATGGGCATGGCCCAGCTATCGGACACGACAAAGCGCAACGGCGCCTCGGCGGCTGCGACGCTCAGGCTGACCAACAGCAGTGCCCCCAAGGCAAAACGCATAAATGCTCCGGTACGGCTCAAACCTGAGCCAATAAAAGCCCCTTAAAGTGCAGCTTAGCCAGAATAGACGAGCACACCGGATGCAATTTTGGCCTTGCTCCGCTAGCATTAGCCGCTTCTGTTCCTTCGTTGCGACGGTTTTCGATGAGTTATCAGGTTCTTGCACGTAAATGGCGTCCGCGCTCGTTCGGCGAAATGGTCGGCCAGACCCATGTGCTCAAGGCTCTGATCAATGCCTTGGACAGCCAGCGGCTGCACCACGCGTACCTGTTTACCGGTACCCGCGGGGTCGGCAAGACCACCATCGCGCGGATCATCGCCAAATGCCTGAACTGTGAAACAGGTATCACTTCGACCCCCTGCGGCGAGTGCTCGGTGTGCCGCGAAATCGATGAAGGCCGCTTCGTCGACCTGATCGAGATCGACGCCGCGAGCCGGACCAAGGTCGAAGACACCCGCGAGCTGCTCGACAACGTGCAGTACGCGCCGAGCCGCGGGCGCTTCAAGGTTTACCTGATCGACGAAGTGCACATGCTCTCCAGCCATTCCTTCAATGCGCTGTTGAAAACCCTTGAAGAGCCGCCGCCCTACGTCAAGTTCATCCTGGCCACCACCGATCCGCAGAAACTTCCTGCAACGATTCTTTCGCGTTGCCTGCAGTTCTCCCTGAAGAACATGACCCCGGAGCGGGTGGTCGAGCATTTGACCCACGTGCTGAGCGTCGAGAACGTGCCGTTCGAAGACGACGCGCTGTGGCTGCTGGGCCGCGCCGCCGACGGTTCGATGCGCGATGCCATGAGCCTGACCGATCAGGCCATTGCTTTCGGTGAAGGCAAGGTCATGGCCGCCGACGTGCGGGCCATGCTCGGTACGCTCGATCACGGCCAGGTCTACGACGTTTTGCATGCGCTGATCGAAGGCGACGCCAAGGCCTTGCTCGAAGCCGTGCGTCATCTGGCCGAACAAGGCCCTGACTGGAACGGCGTGCTCTCGGAAATTCTCAATGTGCTTCACCGTGTCGCCATCGCCCAGGCCTTGCCTGAAGGCGTCGACAACGGCCATGGCGACCGTGATCGCGTATTGGCTTTGGCCCAGGCATTGCCGGCCGAAGATGTGCAGTTCTATTACCAGATGGGCCTGATCGGTCGGCGGGACTTGCCGCTGGCGCCGGACCCGCGCGGTGGCTTCGAGATGGTCCTGCTGCGAATGCTCGCGTTCCGGCCGGCAGACACTGCGGACGCGCCGAGGCAACCGCTAAAGCCAGTGGGGATCAGCCAGGCCACAGTTGATTCCGCAAACTCAGTGGCTGCCGCGCCAGTTGTTGCGCCGGTAGTCACTACGGCCGTTACACCGCCTCCGGTTGCGCCTGTGGTTGCACCACCCCCTGTCCCGGTAGCTGTGCCTGAGCCGGTCGCGCCCGTGATCGCGCCCGAGCCTGAGCCTGTTGTCGAACCCGTAGCGGTCGAAGAGGTCGTCGATCTGCCGTGGAACGACCCGGTAGAGCCCGAAGTTGTCCATCAGCCTGCCATCGAGCCGGTGCTGGAAACGGCTGGCGAACAACCCGAATTGCCACCGATGCCCATGCCGACGCCGGACAGTGTGGTGCCGGATGCGCCGGAATGGGCCGCTGCGCCGATCCCGGAACCGTCCGTGGCTGAAGTCGATGCCGCCACGCCAGGTCTGGATCAGGACGACGAGCCGCCGCTGGACGAGGACTACATCGAGCCGGACATGGACTCGGCCTACAGCTACCTCGATGAACTGGCCAGTGAGCACACTGCCGAACCTGCGCCGGAACCCGAGCCAGAACCGGCCGCGATGCCGGCCACCGGCCTTGCCCTGCAATGGCTGGAGATATTCCCGAAACTGCCGGTATCCGGCATGACCGCCAGCATCGCCGCCAACTGCACGCTGATCGCCGTCGATGGCGACCATTGGTTGTTGCACCTGGACCCGGCCCACAGCGCCTTGTTCAACGCGACACAACAACGTCGGCTCAACGATGCATTGAACCAGTTTCACGGGCGCACGCTGACCCTGAACATGGAGCTGATCAAGCCCGAGCAGGAAACCCCGGCTCAGGCCTCGTCCCGGCGTCGTGCCAATCGTCAGCGTGAGGCCGAGGAATCGATCCACGGCGATCCGTTCATCCAGCAAATGATGCAGCAGTTCGAGGCGGTGGTCCGTCACGATACTATTGAACCTGTCGAGGCCCTGGTCAGTCAGGGCTAATAACTGAAGGCGCTTGGCCACATTCGCCGGGCGCTGTTTTTATCCAAGTACTTTTGAGGTGATTCCCATGATGAAAGGTGGCATGGCCGGCCTGATGAAGCAGGCGCAGCAGATGCAGGAAAAAATGGCCAAGATGCAGGAAGAGCTGGCCAACGCCGAAGTCACCGGTAAAGCCGGCGGCGACATGGTCACCGTGGTGATGACCGGTCGTCACGACGTCAAGCGCGTAACCATCGACCCAAGCCTGGTCGAAGGTCTGAGCGAAGACGACAAGGAAATGCTGGAAGCGGTATTCGCCGCAGCCGTCAACGACGCCGTGCGCAAGATCGAAGCCAACAGCCAGGACAAAATGTCCGGCGTGACCGCTGGCATGCAATTGCCACCGGGTATGAAACTGCCATTCTGATTCGCCAACGCGCGTCGGATGGGTTACAAAAAAATGCCAGGCATCGCGCCTGGCATTTTTGTTTCTGGGCTCCCTTTGTAGGAGCGAGGCTTGCCCGCGAAGAAGATCGACTCGATCCATCGCAAGAAACATCGAAAACAGGTGAGTAATTGACGCTCATTCGAGGCGCGGGTATAAACCGCGTCTCGTTGTTATGTCGGATTTTTCCCCATGAGCTTCAGCCCTTTGATTCGCCAACTGATCGATGCCCTGCGAATTTTGCCGGGTGTGGGTCAGAAAACTGCCCAGCGCATGGCGTTGCAACTGCTTGAGCGTGATCGCAGCGGCGGTTTGCGACTGGCCCAGGCGCTGAGCCAGGCCATGGAAGGAGTGGGCCACTGCCGCTTGTGCCGCACGCTGACCGAAGACGATCTGTGCCCGCAATGCGCCGATCCACGCCGCGACGACACTTTGCTGTGTGTGGTGGAAGGTCCGATGGACGTTTATGCGGTGGAGCAGACCGGTTTCCGCGGTCGCTACTTCGTGCTCAAAGGCCATCTGTCACCCCTCGACGGATTAGGGCCGGATGCCATCGGCATTCCACAATTGATGGCGCGGATCGAAGAAGCGGGCACGTTTGCCGAAGTCATCCTCGCCACCAACCCGACGGTGGAAGGCGAGGCCACGGCGCATTACATCGCCCAGTTGCTGAGCAACAAAGGCCTGATCGCCTCGCGCATCGCCCATGGCGTACCGTTGGGTGGCGAGCTGGAACTGGTGGACGGCGGGACATTGGCGCATTCGTTTGCCGGGCGTAAGCCGATCTCACTGTAACGGTGCTGTCTGGACTGACGCCTTCGCGAGCAAGCCCGCTCCCACATTTGATTTGTGTACGCCGCAAATCCCCTGTGGGAGCGGGCTTGCTCGCGAATGGCTCGCCTCGGTTTCCTTGATTCACACAGCCCCCCTTGAAAACCAAGCAAGCGCTCGGTTAACTTCGCTGAACCTTCAGTGGAGCTCGCCGATGCCTGCCTTTCAGGAATATTTCGACCCCAGCCACCAATTGGTCCGCGACAGCGTCAGACGTTTCGTCGAGCGTGAGATTCTTTCGGACATCGACCAGTGGGAAGAAGCCGAAAGCTTCCCTCGTGAACTCTACCTGAAGGCCGGCGCGGCGGGGATTCTGGGTATTGGTTATCCCGAAGCCTTGGGCGGTAGCCATGAAGGGGACCTGTTTGCCAAGATCGCTGCCAGTGAAGAGTTGATGCGCTGTGGTTCCGGTGGTCTGGTCGCAGGGCTGGGCTCGCTGGACATTGGTCTGCCGCCGATCCTCAAGTGGGCCAGGCCCGAAGTCCGCGATCGCGTTGTGCCTCAGGTGCTGGCGGGCGAGAAGATCAGCGCCCTGGCTGTCACCGAGCCCAGCGGCGGCTCCGACGTCGCCAACCTGCAAACCCGCGCCGTGCGAGACGGCGACTTTTACCGGGTCAGCGGCAGCAAAACCTTCATTACCAGCGGCGTTCGCGCGGATTTCTACACCGTCGCGGTGCGCACCGGCGAGCCGGGTTTTGGCGGCATCAGTTTGCTGCTGATCGAGAAGGGCACGCCCGGTTTCACCGTCAGTCGTCAGTTGAAGAAAATGGGCTGGTGGGCGTCAGACACCGCCGAACTGTTTTTCGATGATTGCCGGGTGTCGGCAGGTCATCTGATCGGTGCCGAGAACATGGGCTTCGCCTGCATCATGGGCAACTTCCAGAGTGAGCGTCTGGCCCTGGCACTGATGGCCAACATGACCGCGCAGTTGGCGCTGGAGGAGAGCCTGAAATGGGCTCGTCAGCGTGAAGCCTTCGGCAAACCCATCGGCAAGTTCCAGGTGCTCAAGCACCGGCTCGCGGAAATGGCCACGGCGCTGGAGGTGTCACGGGAGTTCACCTACCGCCAGGCAGCGAAAATGGCCGCTGGGCAGAGCGTGATCAAGGAGATTTCCATGGCCAAGAATTTTGCTACCGACACGGCTGATCGCATTACCAACGACGCCGTGCAGATCCTCGGTGGCCTGGGTTATATGCGCGAGAGCCTGGTGGAACGGCTGTATCGCGATAATCGGATTTTGTCGATTGGTGGGGGAACGCGGGAAGTGATGAATGAGATCATCAGCAAGCAGATGGGGCTCTAATCTGCGGTGTGGCGACTGGCGTTTTCGCGAGCAAGCCCGCTCCCACATTGGGCCTCTGTCGTTCACAGAATTTGTGTACGCAAGAGATCCAATGTGGGAGCGGGCTTGCTCGCGAACGTGTCAGTGCAGACGCCGCCTTACTTATCGCTCAACGCAAACTGCGTCAGGCAAAACGTAGGAATCCCCATGTCTTCCAAACGCTGCGAACCACCCAGCTCCGGCAAATCAATGATCGCCGCCGCTTCATGCACCCGCGCGCCCATGCGCCGAATCAGGTTCGCCGCCGCGATCAGCGTGCCGCCGGTGGCGATCAGGTCATCGAACATCACTACCGAGTCACCCTCGCACAGGCTGTCGGCGTGGACTTCGAGAAAGGCTTCGCCGTACTCGGTCTGATAACCCTCGGCCAACACGTCGGCCGGCAGTTTGCCCTGCTTGCGGAATAGCACCAGCGGTTTGTTCAACTGATAGGCCAGGATTGAACCGATCAGGAAGCCACGGGCATCCATGGCGCCGATGTGGGTGAAGTCGGCTTCGACGTAACGATGGGCGAAGCTGTCCATCACCAGGCGCAGGGCCGTGGGTGACTGGAACAACGGAGTGATATCGCGAAAGATCACGCCCGGCTTGGGGAAGTCGATCACGGGACGGATCAGGGATTTGATGTCGAAGGAGTCGAAGACCATCGTCGAAGTGTCCTGGCGGGCTGCAAACGTCGCAGTATAACGGCGGCTGAACCGTTTCGCTCAGCCGCCATTGCCAGGATCAGCCGTCGAGCGAGCCGCCGGCCAAGGCGCAGAGCTGGATCGGGTCGAGGATATGTATTTCCTTGCCCTCGGCGGCGATGAGTTCGTTTTGCTGGAAGCGGGTGAACACCCGCGACACGGTTTCCACCGCCAGGCCCAGGTAATTGCCGATTTCGTTGCGCGACATGCTCAGCCGGAACTGGTTGGCCGAGAAGCCCCGAGCGCGGAAACGGGCCGACAGGTTGACCAGGAACGTGGCGATGCGCTCGTCGGCAGTTTTCTTCGACAGCAGCAACATCATTTGCTGATCATCACGAATCTCGCGGCTCATCACCCGCATCAACTGACGGCGCAGTTGCGGCAGTTGCAGAGCCAGTTCATCGAGGCGTTCGAAAGGGATTTCGCACACCGAAGTGGTTTCCAGGGCTTGCGCCGAGACGGGGTGCTTTTCAGTGTCCATGCCCGACAGGCCGACCAGTTCACTCGGCAAATGGAAGCCAGTGAGCTGTTCTTCGCCGCCATCGCTCAGGCTGAAGGTCTTGAGGGCGCCGGAGCGTACTGCATAAACGGAATCGAACGTGTCGCCCTGACGAAACAGGAATTCGCCTTTTTTCAGCGGGCGACCTCGTTTGACGATTTCGTCCAGCGCATCCATGTCTTCCAGATTCAAAGAAAGTGGCAGGCAGAGAGGTGCCAGGCTGCAATCCTTGCAATGGGCCTGGCTATGAGCGCGCAGCTTTACTGGCTCGGACATTTCTTTAATCCTTGTGGGAAAACACACATAAGCCGTAAGGGTAACTCACGGGAGGACATTCGGGCCAGCCTGCGACAATTTAACCGCAAGGCCTTAGATCACTCGTGAAAAGCGTTGACGATTGGTGTGTTCCAGATACGCATCGAAAACCATGCACACCGAACGCACCAGCAGCCGGCCTGCGGGCTGTACGGTGATCCGCTCGTTGTCCAACTCGATCAGCCCATCTTCGGCCATATCCAATAGCTGTGGCCAAAGCTCGGCGAAATAACCACGAAAATCGATATTGAAGACTCGCTCGATTTCCAGGAATTCCAGGCTGAAATGGCAAATCAACTGCTGAATCACGGCTCTGCGCAAGCGATCGTCAGCGGTGCATATCAGGCCACGGCTGGTGGCCAGTTGAGCGGACGCCAATGCGTTCTGGTACTGGTTCAGGTCGCTGCTGTTCTGGCAGTACAAATCGCCGATCTGGCTGATTGCCGATACCCCCAGGCCGATCAAATCGCAATGACCATGCGTGGTGTAGCCCTGGAAGTTACGTTGCAGCGTCGATTCTTCCTGAGCAATCGCCAAGTCATCGTCAGGCAGGGCGAAATGGTCCATGCCGATGTAGCGGTAACCGGCAGCCGTCAGTTGTTCGATGGTGCGCTGGAGCATTTCCAGCTTCTGTGCCGGTGCCGGTAGATCGTTGCCATTGATCCGCCGTTGCGGCATGAAGCGTTCCGGCAGATGGGCGTAGTTGAACACCGAGAGCCGGTCCGGTTGCAGGCTGATGACTTCGTCGACGGTGCGGGCGAAGTTCTCGGGCGTCTGCTTGGGCAGGCCGTAGATCAGATCGATGTTGATCGAGCGAAATTGCAGGGTCCGGGCAGCGTCGATCACCCCACGGGTTTCTTCCAGGCTTTGCAGGCGATTGACCGCCCGTTGTACTGCCGGATCGAGGTCTTGAACGCCAATGCTGACCCGGTTGAAACCCAGTTCCCGGAGCAGGCCCATGGTCGACCAATCAGCCTCGCGAGGGTCGATTTCGATGCCATAGTCGCCGGAATCGTCGTCCAGCAGATTGAAATGCTTGCGCAGCTGAGCCATCAACTGGCGCAGTTCGTCGTGGCTGAGAAAGGTCGGTGTGCCGCCGCCGAAATGCAGTTGCTCGACTTTTTGCGTCGGGTCGAGGTGGCAGGCAATCAGCTGGATTTCCTGTTCCAGGCGCTGCAAATAGGGCAGGGCGCGTCCACGGTCCTTGGTGATGACTTTGTTGCAGGCGCAGTAGTAGCAAATATTCGCGCAGAACGGCACGTGCACATACAGCGATAGCGGCCGCAGGGCTTTACGGCTGTCGCGTAGGGCATGAAACAGGTCGAAGGTGCCGACCTGGCTGTCGAATTGCACGGCGGTCGGGTACGAGGTATAGCGCGGTCCCGCCAGGTCATAACGGCGGATCAGATCTGTGTCCCAACGAATGGCGTCGAGCATGCGGGCATTCCCCCGGATAGGCTGGCAATGTCGGCGAGTCTAGGGAGAAGTGCGCAAAGGCATCTTGATTTGCATCAAGGGTCGGGATTTGTGTTGTCAGTGAGGGCCTCTTCGCGGGCAAGCCTCGCTCCTACAAGGGATCGCGGACTCCTGTAGGAGCGAGGCTTGCCCGCGAAGGGCGCACCGCCGAGCTAATGCCCCATCAGCCAATGCTGATGCGGCCCCGGCAAGGTCCAGATGCCGAACACCATCACCAACAAGCCACCGGTCATGCGGATGCTGCGTTTGCGCAATAGCGCCGTGACGCGCTCGGCGGCAAGCCCTGTGGCGAGCAGCACCGGCCAGGTGCCCAGCCCGAATGCCAGCATCAGCAATGCACTGTCCAGCGCATTGCCCTGGCTCGCCGACCACAGCAATGTGCTGTAAACCAGCCCGCACGGCAGCCAGCCCCATAGCGCGCCCAGCAGCAGGGCGCGGGGCAGGTTCGACACGGGTAATAATGTGTTGGCCACCGGCTGGATATGCCGCCACAGGCCACGGCCGAGGCTTTCGATGCGGGTCAGGCCACTCCACCAGCCGGCCAGGTACAGGCCCATGGCGATCAGCAGAAGTCCGGCGAGAATGCGCATGAACATCGCCGCCGGGCTATTGGCCACGGCCCAACCGGCCAGGCCGATCAGCAGGCCGGCCGCGGCGTAGCTGAGAATGCGCCCCAGGTTGTAGGCCAGCAATAGTCGAAAGCGTCGGCTGCGTTGTTCTTTGGGGATCGCCAGGGTCAACGCGCCCATCAAGCCGCCGCACATGCCCAGGCAATGCCCGCCGCCGAGCAAGCCGAGGATCAGCGCAGACACCAGCAGTGGCGCCAACTCAAGCATGGGGCGGCGCCTTGTCGTCCGGTTTGGCCGGATGGCCGCCGGCCTCGTCGACCGCTGCCTTGTGGTTCGGGTCCTGATCGTCGAACAGGATGCTGTGGGCCGGGCCGTCGAGATCGTCGTACTGACCGCTGTCGACTGCCCAGAAGAAGATGTAGATAGCGATGGCCACGATCAGCAGCGCGGCCGGGATCATCACGTAGAGAGCTGGCATCTGGACTCCATGCCCGCGCGGCTCAGGCCGGCAGCGGACGGGTTTCTGGCGTGGTGCGGGCAGCCGGCGCGCTCGGCAGGCGAGTCAGGCGCAGGGCATTCAATACCACGGTCAACGAACTGATCGACATGCCAACCGCTGCCCATACCGGAGTGATCCAGCCGAGGGCGGCGAACGGCAACATGAGGCCATTGTACAGCGCTGCCCACAGCAAATTCTCGATGATGACCCGACGGGTTCGGCGGGCCAGGCTGAAGGCTTGCACCAGCGCGTCGAGGCGGTTCGACAACAGCACCGCATCGGCACTGGTTTTCGCCAGATCGGTGGCCGAACCCATCGCCACGCTGATGTCGGCGGCGGCCAGCACCGGCACATCATTGACCCCGTCACCGAGCATCAACACCTTGCGACCTTCCTTGTGCAGTTGTTGCAGCACCTGCAATTTATCGTCCGGACGCAAACCGCCTCGGGCCTCGTCGATGCCCAGCTCGGCAGCGACGCTGGCAACCATCGGCGAGCTGTCGCCGGACAGCAGCAGTGTGCGCCAGCCACGAGCCTTGCAGGCCGCCAGCAGGGCAGGCGCGTCGGCACGTAAACGGTCATCGAGTACGAACCAGGCCAGTGGCCCCTGACTGTCGCCGAGCAACAGCCATTGGCCAGGCTCATCGGGCATTACAGGTGTTTGAGCGCTGCTGAGTTCGCAGACAAACCCCGGTTGGCCAATGCGCAGGCGTTGTGCGCCGACCAATCCCTCAAGGCCCAGCCCCGGTGTGCTGTGAACTTCTTCGGCGGCCAGCGGCGCGCGGCCAAAAGCCCGGGCAATCGGGTGCTCGGAGCGGTTTTCCAAAGCGGCGGCGAGGCTCAGGCATTGATCACTGGTCAAGGCTCCAAGTGGTCGGATCGAACGCAAGGCCAGGCGACCTTCGGTGAGGGTGCCGGTCTTGTCGAAAATCACCGTGTCGATCTGGTTCAGACCTTCCAGCACATGGCCACGCGTCAACAAGAGACCGAGTTTGTGCAGCGTGCCGGTGGCGGCGGTGAGGGCGGTTGGCGTGGCCAGCGACAAGGCGCACGGGCACGTCGCAACCAGCATCGCCAGGACAATCCAGAACGCCCGCGAAGAATCCAGTTCCCACCACAGCAGGCCAATGGCAGCCACCGCGATAAGCGACAACAGCAAAAACCATTGCGCGGCGCGGTCGGCGATTTCCGCCAGTCGTGGCTTTTCGGCCTGGGCGCGATCCAACAGGCGGACGATGGCCGACAGTCGTGTGTCCTGACCCAGCGCCAGGACTTCCACGGTCAGCGCACCTTCAACGTTCAAGGTGCCGGCGGTGACGGCATCGCCCGGGGTCCGTGGTTGTGGCAGGTATTCGCCGGTCAGCAGGGATTCGTCGATGCTCGATTGACCGTCGAGGATCTTGCCATCGGCCGGCAGGATCGAGCCGGGATGCACCAGCACCTGATCGCCTACGCGCAATTCGCTGAGCAGAATCCGTTCGCTCTGGCCGTCGGCGCTCATCCGCAGGCAGGAGGCCGGCAACAGATTGACCAGCTGAGCGGTCGCGGCGGCGGTGCGTTCCCGGGCTCGACGTTCCAGATAACGCCCGGCCAGCAGGAACAGTGCAAACATCCCTACTGCATCGAAGTACAGCTCGCCTACCCCGGTGATCGAGGTCCAGATCCCGGCGATATAGGCACTGCCGATCGCCAGTGACACCGAGACGTCCATGGTCAGGTGGCGGGTGCGCAAGTCGCGCATCGCCCCTTTGAAGAACGGCGCGCAGCTGTAGAACACGATCGGCGTGGTCAGAAACAGCGCGACCCAGCGCAGGATGGTGTGCAGCTCGGGGCTGAGGTCAATATTGAATTCCGGCCAGGTGGCCATGGTTGCCATCATCGCCTGGAACCACAGCAGTCCGGCAACGCCGAGTTGACGTAGCGCCAGACGGTTTTCGCTGGCCAGTTGTTCACTGGCGCGGTCGGCCTGATAGGGGTGGGCGGCGTAACCGATGTGGCGCAATTCGCTGAGCACCTGGCTCAGCGGTAATTGCGCATCGGCCCAGCGCACATGCAGGCGGTGGTTGGACAGGTTCAAGCGTGCTTCGGCCACCGCTGGCAGGCTGCGAAGATGCTTTTCGATCAGCCAGCCGCAGGCAGCGCAACTGATGCCTTCCATCAACAGTGTGGTTTCGGCGAGTTCGCCTTCGTGGCGGACAAAGGGTTGTTGCACATCGGCGCGGTCGTACAGCGCCAGTTCGTCGATCAACTGCACCGGCAAGGCTTCGGGGTTGGCCGAGGCTTCGCTGCGATGCTGGTAATAGCTCTCCAGCCCACCGGCCACGATGGCCTCGGCCACTGCCTGGCAACCCGGGCAGCAGAACTCGCGGGTATCCCCGAGGACGGCGGCGGTGAAGCGGCTGCCGGCCGGGACGGGCAGGGCGCAGTGGTAGCAGGGGGTTGGACTGGTCATGAGGCGTGTTCCGATGATCGTTCCCACGCTCCGCGTGGGAATGCCTCTCCGGACGCTCCGCGTCCGCTTCGGCTGGGACGCAGAGCGTCCCTGGCTGCGTTCCCACGCAGAGCGTGGGAACGATCAGGGTAAGGCTTATTTTTTCAGGTCTTCCGCGCCCTGCAGCGGCTCATCGCCCAGCAACAGATCCTTGGCATGGCTGACCTGTTCTTCTTCGAACATGCGCCAGATCTTCTCATCCTGTACGCCCAGCAGTTCGACGAAGCGACGACCTTCGATCTTGTCGCTCAACTGGCCGATGTAGCGGCCCTGTTCGGTTTCACTGCGGGCCAGGGTGATCTTGCGGTCTTTTTCCGGCTGGGTGGGTGAAATCAGGTTCAGTTCAAGGGTTTTCGGCTGGCTGTTACCGCTCAGGCGCAGGTCGACTTCGCCGGTCACGTCATCCAGGTGCATGCTGGCACGCAGTTGCAGGGTCTGGGCCAGCAGTTCACGGTCCAGTGAACGGTTAATACCCTTGCCGGCCTCGTAATAGTTGTCGTTGACCAGGTTGTCCGGGTTGTTCACTGCGATGGTCACCATCGACAGGGTCAAGGTCACCGAGCAAGCCAGGATGGCGATGATGATCCACGGCCAAAGGTGCTTGTACCAGGGACTTGCGGCAGTTGCAGCGGGCATGGTCATTTCTCTCAACGAGTTTGTGGGCCGATGAATCGGCTCTTGGCTTCAACGTGGACGTTAGCGTCATCGGCATCCTTGAGGATGAATGTCACCTCGTTGGTGCTCGACGGCAATTGTTCCGGTGCACTGGACAATTCGACCGGCTGGCTGAAAATCTCCCCGGCGGCGACTTTGATCTCGCGCTTGCCTTGCAGCTTGAGGTCCGGCAGGCCGGTAGCTTCGAGCACATAGGTATGGTCGTGCTGGTCCTTGTTCATGATCTTCAGGCTGTAGACGTTTTCGATCCGGCCTTCGGCGTTCTCGCGGTACAACACGCGGTCTTTACTGACATCGAAGCCGACTAGCGAGCGCATGAAGAATGCAGTCACCAGCAGCGCGATCATCGCCAGCAGCACTGTGGCATAGCCGATCAGGCGTGGACGCAGTTTATTGGTTTTTTGCCCCGATAGGTTGTGCTCGGTGGTGTAGCTGATCAGGCCGCGCGGGTAATCCATCTTGTCCATGATGCTGTCGCAGGCGTCAATGCACGCCGCGCAGCCGATGCATTCGACTTGCAGACCATCGCGGATGTCGATACCGGTGGGGCAGACCTGGACGCACATCGTGCAGTCGATGCAGTCACCCAGGCCCTGAGCCTTGTAGTCGATGCCTTTCTTGCGCGGGCCACGGCTTTCGCCACGGCGCGGGTCGTAGGAAACGATCAGCGTGTCCTTGTCGAACATCACGCTCTGGAAGCGTGCGTACGGGCACATGTAGATGCATACCTGCTCGCGCAACCAGCCGGCGTTGCCGTAAGTGGCGAGGGTGAAGAAGCCGACCCAGAAATACGACCAGCCATCCGCCTGGCCGGTGAAGAACTCGATCACCAGTTCGCGAATCGGCGAGAAGTAACCGACAAAGGTCATGCCGGTCACGAAACCGATCAGCAGCCACATTGTGTGCTTGCTGAACTTGCGCAGGAATTTGTTGGCGCTCATCGGCGTCTTGTCGAGCTTGATACGCTGGTTGCGGTCGCCTTCGGTGACCTTTTCGCACCACATGAAGATCCAGGTCCAGACGCTTTGCGGGCAGGTATAGCCGCACCAGACTCGACCGGCATACACGGTGATGAAGAACAGGCCAAAGGCACTGACAATCAGAATGCCCGAGAGCAGGATGAAGTCCTGAGGCCAGAAGGTCGCGCCAAAAATGAAGAATTTACGCTCCGGCAGGTTCCACCAGACGGCCTGATGACCGCCCCAGTTCAGCCACACCGTGCCGAAATACAGCAGAAACAGCCCGGCCCCGCCGATCATCCGCAAATTGCGGTACAGGCCGGTGAAGGCGCGGGTGTAGATCTTTTCTCGAGAGGCGTAGAGGTCGACGCTGTTGTTCGCGTTCTTGGCAGGCGGAGTGACGTCGTGTACCGGAATCTGATTGCTCATCGTTGCATCCCACGGCAGTGGAAAAATGCCTCGGTCAGTACGTGCCGACCGCGGTCAAAAAGAGGTGTTGCAGTGGCGCAATGATACGCCTGTCGCTCTAGATCAAGGGTGCGACCTTTGGTCGCGTTGGGCAAATTCAATTGATGGTGTAGTGACTTGAATCAATTGACTTGTGGGTTTCGTCGATTTTTCGCTTTGCAGATTAGAGTCTAGGCGATTCATAGCCTTTGCGCTGCCGTAGCGTCTGAAACGGCAAGGTTTCAACCTCTGCGTGTGTAGTTGTCCGAGATGAAATATTAATAAATTCAGGTTGGCTAAAGTTAAAGTTGGCTTCGGTTTTTTGTGTGATTGAAATATATTTATTTAATTGGCGCTGGTTGTGCCTTTGAAGTTTTTTATTTTTTCAAATATGTTGTTGTTTCGCGATATTGATATCGCTTGGATATGTCTAATTTAAATGGAGTTTTAATGCTATGGTTTCTAATAAAGTTGTAAGGTTTTTGCTGGGAGTGTGTTTGTTGTCTTCGGTTACTTTAGCTCATGCGATACAGGGTACTCCTCGGTATATGGTGTTTGCCTCTGATACGCAATATCCGTGGACAGACAAAACAGATATCAGGGCGCCTGAATCCGATGCGGACTTCGCTGTACGTTCCAAATGGTTGGTGGAAACCCAGCTTGCAAGTATTGCTGACTTTCGAAACAATCAGGGGGGGCAATCACAAGTGCCCCTGATGATCAACGGTGACATAACCGCTTTCGGCCATGGCTGGCAACGATCGTATATGAAGTCGGCATTAGAGAAGCACTTCAAGGGTGATTATCTGTACGGTTTGGGTAATCACGATTATGAAAATAACGTGGATGATTGTTTTAGTAATAACTGTGCGGCGGGCAGTATAGTCGAGTTTAATAAGCATCATGCGGGCAAGGTGGATAGCTTTGATTTGAAAGTTACTGGCTGGTTCCTTGATACGCGGTATTCGGGCAGCCTCGCTTATTCAAAGAATATCGGTGAAGTTCACATGGTGCAGCTCAATAACGAGCCCACTTACACGACGAAAATTTCCCACGAGTTGAACCCGACGACGTTCGACATCACCAGCGCATTGGACTGGCTTGAGACCGATCTTAGGCTGGCTAGAGCTCAGGGCTACGCCATCATCATCAATATGCATAAGCCGTTCGAGATGAAGGGGGACGCTGAGCAACAAAAGCGCTTTCGCGAAATGATCAGCAAGTATCAAGTGACTGCAATATTTGCCGGTCATTTGCACAAAAACGGAGGTGATTCCTATTGGTTGGGAAATGTGCCGATGTATCTGAGCGGCAGTACCTCTCAGCAAACCTACCTGATCACCAGCTTTACCGAGGATCGCAAGCAGTTGCAGATCTATCTGGTGAAGGATAATCAATGGCAGAGCCGGACGCTGATCGATACGATTCCTGTGAAATCAATTTTCGCTAATCGCCCATAAAAAAAGCCCCGCCAGATCACTGGCGGGGCTTTTTTTATTGCATCAGGCGTTTGCCTTACTGGGCGTCCGCTTCCGGCGCTTTCTCACCGTGAGAGAGGCTGTAGACGTAAGCGGCCAGCAGGTGAACCTTGTCGTTGCCTTGCAGCTGTTCTTGCGCAGGCATCTGGCCCTGACGACCGTAACGGATGGTCTGCTGCAGTTGAGCGAAGCTCGAACCGTAGATAAACGCCGCCGGGTGGGTCAGGTCAGGGGCGCCCATGGCTGGCGTACCTTTGCCGGCCGGGCCGTGGCACGCCACGCAGTTGGCGGCGAACAGTTTCTGCCCGGCAACCGGGTCAGCCTTGGCGCCTTCAGGCAGCTTGCGGCCATCCAGGTTGGTCAGTACGAACGCGGCAACGTCAGCAACGCCTTGCTCGCCGATCACTTCAGCCCAAGCCGGCATCACGGCGTGACGACCGCCCATGATGGTGGTCTTGATGGTTTGCGCTTCACCGCCCCAGCGCCAGTCGGCGTCGGTCAGGTTAGGAAAACCATAGGCGCCTTTGGCGTCGGAACCGTGGCAGACCGAGCAGTTGGAGGCGAACAGGCGGCCACCCATCTTCAGGGCTTGTGGGTCTTTGGCAACTTCTTCGATTGGCATGGAAGCGAACTTGGCGAAGATCGGGCCAAACTTGGCGTCCGACCTGAGCATTTCCTTTTCCCATTCGTGAACGCCGGTCCAGCCAGTCTGGCCGTTGGCGAACGCGGTCTGCTTCTCGTTATCGAGGTAGTTATAACCCGGCAACAGGCCTTTCCAGTTACCCAGGCCCGGGTACAGCACCAGGTAGCCGAGGGCGAAGATGATGGTGCCCACGAACAGCATGAACCACCATTTTGGCAGCGGGTTGTCATACTCCTCGATCCCGTCGAAGGAGTGGCCGACCGTTTCATCGGTGGATTCGCTGCGCTGGCCCTTGCGGGTGGACAGCAGCAGCCAGGTCAGGGCGAAGATGGTGCCGAGACTGAGGACTGTGACGTACAGACTCCAGAACGTAGTCATTCTTTGTTACTCCTAGAAGCTTGCTCGACGTGCTTGATGGCTTCGGGATCATCCGCGAAAGGCAGCAAGGTCGCGTCTTCAAACTCCGACTTGCGCTTGGGGCTGAACACCCACAGCGCCAGACCGATGAAGGCCACCATCACAACAACGGTGCCCAGGCCACGAATCATCCCGATATCCATCTAAATCACCGTTTGCTTTTGATGATGGTGCCCAGGCCTTGCAGATAGGCCACCAGCGCGTCCATTTCGGTTTTGCCCTTCACAGCATCCTTGGCACCGGCGATGTCTTCGTCGGTGTAAGGGACGCCGAGCGTGCGCAAGACTTCCATTTTCTTGGCGGTGTCTTTGCCGTCGAGCTTGTTTTCCACGAGGAACGGGTAGGCCGGCATTTTCGACTCAGGCACCACGTTGCGCGGGTTGTACAAGTGCGCACGCTGCCAGTCATCGGAGTAACGACCACCGACACGGGCCAGGTCCGGACCGGTACGCTTGGAACCCCACAGGAACGGGTGGTCCCAAACGCTTTCACCGGCGACCGAATAGTGGCCGTAACGTTCGGTTTCAGCACGGAACGGGCGGATCATCTGCGAGTGGCAGCCGACACAACCGTTGGCGATGTACACGTCGCGGCCTTCCAGCTCAAGGGCGGTACGCGGCTTCATGCCCTCGACCGGCTTGTTGGTGACGTCCTGGAAAAACAGCGGAACGATTTGAGTCAGGCCGCCGATGCTGACGGCGATAACCATGAAGAAGGCCAGCAGGCCAATATTCTTCTCGACTGCTTCATGCTTCATCAGTGAGCTCCAACTACAGCAATCTGTTCAGCAGCTTTGGCTTCAGCCGGGTTCGAGGCACGTACGGTACGCCATACGTTGTAGGCCATGAACAGCATGCCGCTGGCAAAGAACGCACCGCCCAGGGCGCGAACGATGAAACCTGGGTGGCTGGCTTGCAGCGCTTCAACGAACGAGTAGGTGAGGGTGCCGTCGTCGTTGATTGCACGCCACATCAGACCTTGGGTGATGCCGTTGACCCACATCGACGCGATGTACAGAACGGTACCGATGGTCGCGAGCCAGAAGTGCGTGTTGATCAGGCCGATGCTGTGCATCTGCGTACGACCGAACAGTTTCGGGATCATGTGGTAGATCGCGCCGATCGAAATCATCGCTACCCAGCCAAGAGCGCCGGCGTGTACGTGGCCGATGGTCCAGTCGGTGTAGTGCGACAGCGAGTTGACGGTCTTGATGGCCATCATCGGGCCTTCGAAGGTCGACATGCCGTAGAACGCCAGCGATACCACGAGGAAGCGCAGGATCGGGTCGGTGCGCAGCTTATGCCAGGCACCCGACAGGGTCATCATGCCGTTGATCATGCCGCCCCAGCTGGGTGCCAGCAGGATGATCGACATCGCCATGCCCAGGGACTGAGCCCAGTCCGGCAGTGCGGTGTAGTGCAGGTGGTGCGGACCGGCCCAGATATACAGGGTAATCAGCGCCCAGAAGTGCACGATCGACAGACGATAGGAGTAGATCGGACGCTCGGCCTGCTTCGGAACGAAGTAGTACATCATCCCCAGGAAGCCGGTGGTCAGGAAGAAACCTACCGCGTTGTGGCCGTACCACCACTGGATCATCGCATCAGTCGCACCCGAGTAAGCCGAGTAGGACTTGAAGAAACTGACCGGCAGGGACGCGTGGTTGACGATGTGCAGCATCGCGGTCACGACGATGAAGGCACCGTAGAACCAGTTACCGACATAGATGTGCTTGGTCTTGCGCTTGACGATGGTGCCGAAGAACACCAGACCGTAGGTGACCCAGACGATGGCCAGCAGAATAGCCAGAGGCCATTCAAGTTCCGCGTATTCCTTGGTGGTCGTGAAACCCATCGGCAAGGTAACGATCGCGCCGACTATCACCGCTTGCCAACCCCAGAAGGTGAAGGCCGCGAGGCTGTCGGAAATCAGTCGCGTTTGGCAGGTTCGCTGCACGACGTAATAGGAAGTGGCAAACAGAGCGCACCCACCGAAGGCGAAAATCACCAGGTTGGTGTGCAGCGGGCGCAGGCGTCCAAAGCTCGTCCATGCCAGACCGAAGTTCAACTCCGGCCAGACCAGTTGCGAGGCGATGAAGACACCGAGCCCCATGCCAAGGATCCCCCAGACCACCGTCATGATGGCGAACTGGCGGACTACCTTATAGTTATAAGCAGTCGGACTGATTGCTGTGCTCATTCTAAGGTTCCACGGTTTGGGTGTTTTATTAGGAGTAAAAATCGGCCGCAAGTATGTAGAAAGCGGGGGGTCATTGCAACGCGCCATGACGTAGGTCAATGCTTTCAAAAGCTGATTCTGCGGCCTTTCCATGCGCCGCGTAAGGACAAAATTGCCCTCGGACAAAATGTCGCAACGGATCAAAGAGGCGAGGGGTTCAGGTCAGTTGTAACGGGGTATGTTCAAACACGACGATCGGGTAACAGAGGGCAACGGGGACGATAGCCGGTGTCTACCAGCCTTTGCGGCCTGTCATCGAGCAAGTTCGTCGAACACATCGGGTTGAATCGACCTGGAACCGGCGCTGGCCAGTCCGCATCGCAGGGAAGCTTAGACCCGAATCCGGCGAACCGAAAGGAAGACCAAGGGAGGGTGCGACAATGCGTCGCAAAGGGGCAGGGAACTGCCGCATCCGGGTGAATGCGGCGTTGCGCGGACGAGATTTATTCGCTTTTGCCTTCAGCCTGTAAACGCTCGGTGCTCAGACCTTGAGACAGGCTGTATACGTAAGCGGCCAGCAATTGCACCTTGTCGTTGCCGAGCAGTTCGTTCTGCGCCGGCATATGGCCCTGGCGGCCATGACGAATTGTTTGTTGCAGTTGCGCCAGGCTTGTACCGTAGATAAATCCGGCCGGTTGCGTCAGGTTCGGCGCCCCCATGGCTTCAGTGCCCTTGCCGTTTGCCCCATGACAGGCTACGCACATAGTGCTGAACGCTTGCTGTCCGGCATGCAGGTCGGCACTGTTGTCTGCAGGCAAAGGCAGGCCGGCCAGTTCATGACGTACATAGGCGGCGACGTTCTTCACGCCGGCGTCACCGAGGATTTCTCCCCAGGCGGGCATCGCGGCCATGCGACCGCCCATGATAGTCGTTTTGATCATTTCGGCATCGCCGCCCCAGCGCCAGTTGTTGTCCGCCAGGTTGGGGAAACCGAACGCGCCCTTGGCATCCGAGCCGTGGCACACCGAGCAATTGGACGCAAACAGACGACCGCCCATTTTCAGCGCTTGCGGGTCCTTGGCCACTTCTTCAACTGGCATGGCAGCAAATTTGGCGAAGATCGGCCCGAACTTCGCGTCAGCCTTGTTCATCTCCTTTTCCCATTCGTGGACTCCGGTCCAGCCGTTTTCATAACCGGGCAAGATGCCTTTCCAGTTGCCCAGGCCCGGGTAAAGCACCAG
Organism: Pseudomonas sp. PDM09; assembly: GCF_014852305.1. Taxonomy (NCBI): domain Bacteria; kingdom Pseudomonadati; phylum Pseudomonadota; class Gammaproteobacteria; order Pseudomonadales; family Pseudomonadaceae; genus Pseudomonas; species Pseudomonas sp. PDM09. The sequence goes on from NZ_JACVBI010000001.1 coordinate 96,691, forward strand.
ATAACCGACGGCAAACACCAAGGTTGCGGCGAACAGCATGAACCACCACTGCGGCAGCGGGTTGTCGTACTCCTCGATGCCGTCGAAGCTGTGGCCCATGGTCTGGTCGACGCTGCCCTTGGTTTCGCCCTTGCGGGTGCCGATCAGCAGCCAGGTCAGGCCGATCAGGCTGCCAATGGTCAGTACGCAGATCCACGTACTCCAGAAGGTGGTCATGGCCGGGTACTCCTTGTTTCAGGTTCTTGGGTGGCGACTTCGGGTAGCGGTTCATCGGCGAACGGCAGCAGGCGTGCTTCGGCGAATTCCGGATTGCGCTTGCGGTTGAACACCCACAGCGTCAGGCCGACAAAGGCCACGAACACCACGACCGTGCCCAGGCCGCGGATCATTCCACTGCTCATTACGCTTACGATTTCAAAGGGCATGGCCATGGCTCACCTCTTGCTCTTGATGGATGTGCCGAGCACTTGCAGGTAAGCGACCAATGCGTCCATTTCGGTCTTGCCCTGGAGTGAGGCGACTGAACCTGTGATGTCTTCATCGGTGTACGGCACGCCGAGGGTGCGCATGGCGCGGATCTTGGTTTCGGTGTGGCTGCTATCTACCTTGTTGTCCACCAGCCACGGGTAGGCCGGCATCTTCGATTCAGGCACCACGTTGCGCGGGTTGTACAAGTGCGCGCGGTGCCAGTCTTCGGAGTAGCGACCACCGACCCGGGCGAGGTCCGGGCCGGTACGTTTCGAGCCCCACAGGAACGGGTGATCCCAGACGCTTTCACCGGCCACCGAGTAGTGGCCGTAGCGTTCGGTCTCGGCGCGGAACGGACGGATCATCTGCGAATGGCAACCGACGCAGCCTTCGCGGATGTAGATGTCACGACCTTCCAGTTGCAGCGCGGTGTAGGGCTTCATGCCTTCCACCGGTTTATTGGTCACGTCCTGGAAGAACAGCGGGACGATCTGGGTCAGGCCGCCGATGCTCACGGCCAGCACCATCAGCAACATCAGCAGGCCGACGTTTTTCTCGATTGTTTCGTGTTTCATGGCGGCCTCCTCAGGCGATCTGCGCGGCAGCGGCGGCTTCGGCAGGCTGCGAGGCCCGCACGGTGCGCCAGGTGTTGTAGGCCATCAGCAACATGCCGCTGAAGAAAATCGCACCGCCTACCAGACGCACGACGAAGCCTGGGTGGCTGGCCACCAGGGTTTCGACGAAGGAGTAGGTCAGCGTGCCGTCCTCGTTGACGGCGCGCCACATCAGGCCCTGGGCGATGCCGTTGACCCACATCGACGCGATGTACAGCACGGTGCCGATGGTCGCGAGCCAGAAGTGCGCGTTGATCAGGCCGATGCTGTGCATCTGCGTGCGACCGAAGATTTTCGGGATCATGTGGTACAGCGCGCCAATGGAGATCATCGCTACCCAACCGAGGGCGCCGGCGTGAACGTGGCCGATGGTCCAGTCGGTGTAGTGGGAGAGGGCGTTCACGGTTTTGATCGCCATCATCGGCCCTTCGAAGGTCGACATGCCGTAGAACGCCAGCGACACCACGAGGAAGCGCAGGATCGGGTCGCTGCGCAACTTATGCCAGGCGCCCGACAGCGTCATCATGCCGTTGATCATCCCGCCCCAGCTCGGTGCCAACAGGATCAGCGACATCACCATGCCCAACGATTGCGCCCAGTCCGGCAGCGCGGTGTAGTGCAAGTGGTGCGGGCCGGCCCAGATGTACAGGGTGATCAGCGCCCAGAAGTGCACGATCGACAAGCGATAGGAATACACCGGACGCTCGGCCTGTTTCGGCACGAAGTAGTACATCATCCCGAGGAAACCGGCGGTGAGGAAAAAGCCTACGGCGTTGTGTCCGTACCACCACTGCACCATGGCGTCGGTCGCACCGGCGTACAGCGAGTAGGACTTGGTGAAACTTACCGGCAATTCCAGGTTGTTGACGATGTGCAGGATCGCCACGGTGATGATAAAACCACCGAAGAACCAGTTACCGACATAAATGTGTTTGGTCTTGCGCTGCATGATCGTGCCGAAGAACACGACGGCATAAGCCACCCAGACGATGGTGATCAGGATGTCGATCGGCCATTCCAGTTCGGCGTATTCCTTGGAACTGGTGTAACCCAGTGGCAGGCTGATGGCCGCCAGCAAGATCACCAGTTGCCAGCCCCAGAAGCAGAACGCGGCGATTTTCGGCGCGAACAATCGGGTCTGGCAGGTGCGTTGTACCGAATAAAACGAACTGGCGAACAGGGCGCAACCGCCGAAGGCGAAGATCACCGCGTTAGTGTGCAGCGGGCGCAGACGGCCGAAGCTGGTCCACGGCAGGTTGAAGTTGAGTTCAGGCCAGACCAATTGGGCGGCGAGAAAAACCCCGAGCCCCATGCCGACGATGCCCCACACCACCGTCATAATGGCGAATTGGCGGACCACCTTGTAGTTGTAGGCGGTACTGATAGAAGTGTTCATGGTTCCCCATCCACGGTTCAGCCGAAGTGAGGGCCTGCCTTTGCGAGTAAGCCGCACGGCAGACGCTCCCTTCGCCTGGAGTTATAGGCAGACTAAAAGCGAGGCAAGCATGGACAAAGAGCACAAGGCCAGTATTGACGGGGATCAATGGGCGCAGTGTGTGCGAGATCATGGATGGTTGTGGAATGCCGCCACGGCGCCGGCCTCGGCGACGCTGATTCTCGCTCACGGCGCCGGTGCGCCGATGGACAGCGGCTGGATGAGCGACATGGCTGAGCGCCTTGCCGCGCATGGGGTCAACGTGTTGCGTTTCGAGTTTCCCTACATGGCGCAGCGGCGTATTGATGGCGGTAAACGTCCCCCGAACCCGGCGCCCAAATTGCAGGAATGCTGGCGTGAGGTGTATGCCGTGGTGCGACGCCATGTCGCTGGACGCCTGGCCATTGGCGGCAAGTCCATGGGCGGGCGGATGGCGAGTTTGTTGGCCGATGAGTTGGGAGCGGATGCGCTGGTGTGCCTGGGGTACCCGTTTTACGCCGTCGGCAAACCGGAAAAACCGCGGGTCGAGCATTTGGCGGAGCTGAAGACTCGCACGTTGATTGTGCAGGGTGAGCGCGATGCGCTGGGTAATCGGGCTGCGGTCGAAGGGTATGAGTTGGCGCCGGGAATCGAGGTGATCTGGCTGGAGGCAGCGGATCATGATTTGAAGCCGTTGAAGGCTTCGGGGTTTAGTCATGAGCAGCATTTGGCGGCTGCGGCGGGGAAGGTTTCCGAGTTTCTTCAGTGAGATTTGCAGTGCCAGTTCGGGCCTCTTCGCGGGCAAGCCTCGCTCCTACAGGTAATCAGTGCTCGCATGATCGACGCATGACCTGTAGGAGCGAGGCTTGCCCGCGAAAGCGATCTGCCAGGCAACAAAAACCCCGGAAGCTTTCACCTTCCGGGTTTTTGTCTTTCCCGCAGCAATCAGCGATTAAACCGCTCCACCAACGAATACTGGGTATTCGCGGTCTTGGTCAGTTCTTCGCTCAACAGCGCAGAGTGCTGTGCCTGTTCCGATGTCTGGTCAGCCAGTTGCGAGATATTGCTGATGTTGCGGCTGATTTCTTCGGCGACGGCGCTTTGCTCTTCGGTGGCGGCAGCGATCTGGGTGGTCATGTCAGTGATGTTGGCCACCGCTTCGCTGATGCCCACCAGCGCCTGATCCGCTTCCAATACCCGCGCTACACCTTCTTCGGCCTGACGATGCCCGGCTTCCATGGTTTGCACCGCGGTGCTGGCGGTTTGCTGCAGCTTGGCGATCAGCGCGTGAATCTGCCCGGTGGATTCGCTGGTGCGTTGTGCCAGCTGACGCACTTCGTCGGCCACCACCGCAAAACCACGGCCCATTTCGCCGGCACGCGCGGCTTCAATCGCAGCGTTCAAGGCCAGCAGGTTGGTCTGGTCGGCGATGCCTTTGATCACATCGACCACGCCGCCGATTTCGTCGCTGTCCTTGGCCAGTTGCGTGACCGTCAGGCCGGTTTCACCGACCACCACCGACAGGCGTTGAATGGCTTCGCGGGTTTCCCCGGCGATGTCGCGACCGCGACCGGTCAGGCGATTGGCTTCCTGAGTGGCGTCAGCAGTGCGCTGCACGTGGCTGGCGACTTCCTGAGTGGTGGCCGCCATCTGATTCACAGCGGTCGCCACTTGCTCGGTTTCCACGCGTTGACGTTCCAGGCCGGTGGAGCTGTTGTGCGCCAGGGTGTCGGATTGTTTCGCTTGCTCGGTCAGGTGTTCGGCGGTGTCCTGCAGGCGGGTCAGGCAGGTTTTCAGGCGTGCTTCCTGGCTGAGGATCGACATCTCCAGGCGCGCCTGGGCGCCACGGCTGTCGGTATACATCTGCGCGATCAGCGGGTCGGACGTGGTCTGCTCGGCCAGGCGCAGCAAACGCTTGATACCGCGCTGTTGCCAGCTCAAGCCCATCAAGCCCAACGGCACCGAAAGGCCGGCGGCGAGGGCGAAGCCCCATTGAGACGTCAGAGTGGCGCCGATCATGAAGCTCAACTGGCTGACCAGAATGAACGGCAGCCAGTCCTGAAGCACCGGCAGCCATTTGTCGCTTTGAGGAATGGCTGATTTGCCCTGGTTGATGCGTTGGTAGAGCGCTTCGGCGCGGCGGATCTGCTCGGCGGTGGGTTTGACCCGCACCGACTCGTAACCGACCAGCTGGTTGCCGTCGAACACCGGTGTGACATAGGCGTTAACCCAGTAGTGGTCACCGGTCTTGCAGCGATTCTTGACAATGCCCATCCATGGCAAGCCTTGCTTCAGTGTGCCCCACATATGCGCGAACACCGCAGCCGGGACGTCGGGGTGACGGACCAGGTTATGCGGCGCACGGATCAGTTCCTCACGAGAAAACCCACTGATTTCGACGAAAGCGTCGTTGCAGTAGGTGATCACGCCCTTGGCATCGGTGGTGGAAATCAACCGTTGCTGAGCCGGAAAGGTCCGTTCGCGTTGGGTAATGGGCTGGTTGTTACGCATGGCTTTTTCAATCCGCAAGGCTTTGAGAGGTTGTCGGCATCGTCAGGCATTTATTGAAGTGTTTTTTTCATAAATCAGTGACGCGTCGCAAAACGACCATTGCGTCAGCCAGCGAGCATCGGATAAGTGAACAGCCCGAAATGCAGCAGATTCAAACCAAAGTGGGTGGCGATGGCCGCGCCCAATCCGCCGAAACGGTAGGCCAGGCCATAACCGACCCCCGCGAGGCCCGCCAACAACACCCATTGCCAACCGGCACCCAGATGAGCGAGGCCGAACAGCATTGAGGCGAGCAATAACGCGAGGTTGTCGCCGTAAGACAGGTGTTTGAACTGCCGGCTCAGACCGCCTTGGATGTAGCCGCGAAACAACGCTTCCTCCACCAGCGTCACCAGTAGCAGATTGTTCAACACCCACAACCAGGCCTGATCCGGCCACTTCGGTGCCCAACTGATCACGCCCAGCAACAGCGCGCCACCCAAGGCCAGCACGGCACTTACGGTCAGGGCGAGGGCGGTGGCATAAACGGACAGCCGCAACGAGCGCCGGCCGACAATCCATGGGCAAATCAGCAACAGCCAGAAACCGATCAGCGGTTTGTCCTGATTCAGGTACATCGCAAACGGCACGGCATCGTCGGTGAAACGCTGGGGATCAATCGCGCGACCGTTGAAGAAACCGGGAAGCCAGTGCATTGCCAGCGCTACCGCCAGGACGATGAACAAGCCGTGGCCGAGGTAGCGGCCAATGGGGATCTGTTGTTGGCGAACGGCGAAACCGGCAATCAGCAGCAGCGCGAAAGAGATAGCAGCGAGCCAGCCGAGATGGCCGTAGATCAAAGCCAGGCCGTAGCCAATGGAGAGAAGTGCCAGATAAGTCCATGGCAGAGCGATCATGTTAAGTCCTTGTTTCAGAGAATCTGCAATTTGCCTCGGTCCCCCTCTGGGAGTGGGCTTGCTCGCGAAGAGGCCATCACATCCAACATCAATGTTGACTGCTACGCCGCTTTCGCGAGCAAGCCCGCTCCCACAAGGGATCTCGGCCGGACACAAAAAGGTGAACGACGCCGATTCAATGAGCGGGGCGATTATAGAGACGCACACCGCGTAAACAAAAACACCGCCCGAAGGCGGTGTTTTATCAGCAGGCTGTTACGAGGCAATCAATTGCCGCAACACGTAATGCAAAATCCCCCCGGCCTTGAAGTACTCCACCTCGTTGAGCGTATCGATCCGGCACAACACCTCGACCTTTTCCGTGCTGCCGTCTTCACGGGTGACGACCAGTGTCAGGTTCATCCGCGGAGTCAGTTCAACGCCCGTCAGGCCAAGGATGTCCAGGGTTTCCTTGCCGGTGAGGTTCAGGCTCTTGCGGTTCTGATCCAGCTTGAACTGCAGCGGCAACACACCCATGCCGACCAGGTTGGAACGGTGAATTCGCTCGAAGCTCTCGGCGATGACTGCTTTCACGCCCAGCAGATTGGTGCCCTTGGCCGCCCAGTCGCGGCTCGAGCCGGTGCCGTATTCTTGCCCGGCAATCACCACCAGCGGTGTCCCCGACGCCTGGTACCGCATGGCCGCGTCGTAGATCGGCAGCTTCTCCCCGGTCGGAATATAAATCGTGTTGCCGCCTTCTTCGCCGCCAAGCATCTCGTTGCGAATCCGGATATTGGCGAAGGTGCCGCGCATCATCACTTGATGGTTACCGCGACGGGAGCCGTAGGAGTTGAAGTCACGCGGTTCCACCCCTTGCTCGCGCAGGTACTGGCCGGCAGGGCTATCTGCCTTGATGTTACCGGCTGGGGAAATGTGGTCGGTGGTCACCGAATCGCCAAGCAACGCGAGGACTTTCGCCCCTTCGACGTCCTTGACCACCGGCGCAGGGCCGCCGATGTCATCGAAGAAGGGCGGATGCTGGATATACGTTGAATCGTTGTTCCACACATAAGTCGCCGCCTGCGGCACTTCGATCGCCTGCCACTGTTCGTCGCCGGCAAACACTTCGGCGTACTCCTTGTGGAACATGGCGGTGTTCACCTGAGTCACCGCGTCGGCGATTTCTTTGGTGCTCGGCCAAATGTCTCGCAGATAAACCGGCTGGCCGTCCTTGTCGTTGCCCAATGGCTCGCTGCTGATGTCGATGCGCACCGTCCCGGCCAATGCATAGGCGACGACCAGAGGCGGGGAGGCCAGCCAGTTGGTTTTCACCAGCGGATGCACGCGACCTTCAAAGTTGCGGTTGCCCGAGAGCACCGAGGCGACAGTCAGGTCGGCTTTCTGAATGGCTTTTTCAATCGGCTCCGGCAATGGTCCGGAGTTGCCGATGCAGGTGGTGCAGCCATAACCGACTAGGGCAAAACCGAGCTGATCAAGGTATTGGGTCAGGCCCGCTGCCTTGTAGTAGTCGGTGACCACTTTCGAACCGGGAGCCAGCGAACTCTTGACCCATGGCTTGCGTTTCAGGCCTTTCGCCACGGCTTTTTTCGCCACCAGCCCGGCCGCCATCATCACGCTGGGGTTGGAGGTATTGGTGCAGGAGGTAATCGCGGCGATCACCACCGCACCGTTTTTCAGCCGATAAGTACTCCCTTCGTGGTGGTAATCCGCTTCGCCGACCAGATCGGCGTTGCCTACCGCGACGCCACCGCCACCCTCACTTTCGAGGCGACCTTCTTCCTTGCTGGAAGGTTTGAACTGCAGGCCAAGAAAGTCAGTGAACGCTTGCGCGACATTCGGCAACGAGACACGGTCCTGTGGGCGTTTCGGCCCGGCGAGGCTGGCTTCGACGCTGCCCATGTCCAGGGCCAGGCTGTCGGTGAACACCGGCTCCTTGCCGGGCAGGCGCCACAGGCCCTGGATCTTGCTGTAGGCCTCCACCAGTTTCACGGTTTGCGGGGTGCGGCCGGACAGGCGCAAATACTCCAGTGTCACCTCGTCCACCGGGAAGAAGCCGCAGGTGGCGCCATACTCCGGGGCCATGTTGGCGATGGTCGCGCGATCGGCCAGCGGCAAATCGGCGAGACCGTCGCCGTAGAACTCGACGAATTTCCCCACCACACCTTTCTTGCGCAGCATCTGGGTGACTGTCAGCACCAGGTCGGTGGCGGTAATGCCTTCCTTGAGCTTGCCGGTGAGTTTGAAACCGATCACTTCCGGAATCAGCATCGACACCGGTTGGCCGAGCATCGCTGCTTCCGCTTCGATCCCGCCGACGCCCCAGCCGAGTACGCCGAGGCCGTTGATCATGGTGGTGTGGGAGTCGGTGCCGACCAAAGTGTCCGGAAAGGCATAGGTGCGCTCGTCCTCGTCCTTGGTCCAGACCGTGCGGCCCAGATACTCGAGGTTGACCTGGTGGCAAATGCCGGTGCCCGGTGGCACCACGCTGAAATTGTTAAAGGCGCTCTGACCCCAGCGCAGAAAGGCATAACGCTCGTGGTTGCGCTGCATTTCGATGTCAACGTTTTGTCCGAAGGCGCTTGCACTGGCGTATTTGTCGACCATCACCGAGTGGTCGATCACCAGGTCCACCGGCGACAGCGGATTGATTCGCTGCGGGTCGCCACCGGCCTTGGCCATCGCAGCACGCATGGCGGCCAGGTCGACCACGGCGGGGACGCCGGTAAAGTCCTGCATCAATACCCGCGCGGGCCGGTACTGGATTTCGCGATCGGAGCGGCGCTCCTTGAGCCAGGCGGCAATCGCCTTGAGATCAGCGCCGGTGACGGTTTTCTCGTCCTCCCAGCGCAGCAGGTTTTCCAGAAGCACTTTCAACGACATCGGCAGCTTGTCCAGATCGCCCAGGCTTTTGGCGGCTTCGGGCAGGCTGAAATAGTGATAGGTCTTGTCGTCGACTTGTAAGGTTTTAAGGGTTCTCAGGCTATCGAGGGATGGCATTGAAATGACTCCTTTAAATCCGCACGGCTACGGACTGACGGGAAGGACAGAGCTCTAAACCTAGCCCTGTTTATACGTTAAGGCTAATAACTGGACTCTACGGGCAAGTCCAAGGTTCCGATCTCGGCTATCATGCGCCGGTTTTCGTGACAGGCTTTGCTTCAACGCAAGTCTGGGCATCGCGCAGTGGCTGAATTCTTCGCCAACTGCCCAGGAGTAAGAATGAACACCCTCTTTATGCATTGCCGGCCGGGCTTCGAAAGCGAAGTCTGTTCCGAGATTTCCGAACATGCCGCGCGGCTGAACGTGGCCGGTTATGCCAAGGCCAAAACCGCCAGCGCCTGCGCCGAATTTATCTGCACCGAAGAAGACGGCGCCGAGCGCCTGATGCGTGGCCAGCGTTTCGCCGATCTGATCTTCCCTCGCCAGTGGGCTCGCGGGATCTTCATCGATCTGCCGGAAACCGACCGCATCAGCGTGATCCTTGCGCACATGGCGGACTTCCCGCTGTGCGGCAGCCTGTGGCTGGAAATGGTCGACACCAACGATGGCAAGGAACTGTCGAACTTCTGCAAGAAGTTCGAAGGCCACCTGCGCAAGGCGCTGATGGCCGCTGGCAAACTGGTGGAAGACGCCAACAAACCGCGGTTGTTGCTGACCTTCAAAAGTGGTCGCGAAGTGTTCATGGGCCTGGCGGAATCGAACAATTCGGCGATGTGGCCAATGGGCATTCCACGCCTTAAATTCCCGCGTGAAGCGCCGAGCCGTTCGACCCTCAAGCTGGAAGAAGCCTGGCACCATTTCATTCCCCGCGACCAGTGGGACGAGCGCTTGCACAGTGACATGACCGGTGTCGACCTCGGCGCTGCACCCGGTGGCTGGACCTGGCAACTGGTCAATCGCGGCATGTTGGTGACCGCCATCGACAACGGCCCGATGGCCGAAAGCCTGATGGACACCGGTTTGGTGCAGCATCTGATGGCTGACGGTTTCACCTTCAAGCCCAAGCAACCGGTCGACTGGATGGTCTGCGACATCGTCGAGAAACCTGCGCGCAACGCGGCAATGCTGGAAGAGTGGATTGGCGAGGGGCATTGCCGCGAAGCGGTGGTCAACCTCAAGCTGCCGATGAAACAGCGCTATGCCGAAGTGAAGCGCTTGCTGGAACGTATTGCCGACGGGTTCAAAGCACGAGGTATTCGGGTCGAGATCGGCTGTAAGCAGCTGTATCACGACCGTGAAGAAGTGACCTGCCATCTTCGCCGATTGGACATGAAGAAACCCAAGTCCCGCTGACTTTGTGGTCCGATCGTTCCCACGCTCTGCGTGGGAACGCCGCCGGGGACGCTCCGCGTTCCGCCTTTGGATGTGGACGCAGAGCGTCACGGGATGCATTCCCACGCAGAGCGTGGGAACGATCAGCTGCCAGTGACTAGACACCCGGCAATGCGCGACAATGCCGGCAAGTTTCAGGAGTAAACCATGAGTGAAATGATCGATACGCCGGTAGACGGCACCCTCGACGCCACCGGCCTCAATTGCCCGGAACCGGTGATGATGCTGCACCAGCACATCCGTGATCTGGTGCCTGGCGGCCTGCTGAAGGTGATCGCCACCGACCCGTCGACCCGTCGCGACATTCCCAAGTTTTGCGTGTTTCTCGACCACGAACTGGTCGCGCAGCACGAAGAGGCAGGCACCTACCTCTACTGGATCCGCAAGAAACTCGCTTAACGGGCCAAAAAAAGAGCCTGCATATGCACAATGGCAGTCAGTTAAGCCCGAATCCCTGTGGGAGCGGGCTTGCTCGCGAAGACGGCAGCACAGTCAACATTGATGTCGCCTGATACACCGCTTTCGCGAGCAAGCCCGCTCCCACAGGTTTCGCACCTTAACTGACTGGCATTACCTGCATCTGCCGGCCCTTTTTTGCGCTCGCTTAACCCGCCGAACGACTGATGCGGATCCGCTTGCGTGCACTGCGCGTCAGGCGGATCGACAGCATCAGCGCTGCGCAACTCAAGCCGACGATCAAACCCTGCCACAGCCCGCTCGGGCCACTCGGCGCGCCGAGCCAGTTGGTCAGGCCCAGGGCGTAACCCACCGGTAAACCGATTCCCCAGTACGCGAACAGTGTCAGGATCATCGTCACCCGCGTGTCCTGATAGCCGCGCAATGCGCCCGCCGCCGTCACCTGGATCGCATCGGAAAACTGGAACAGCGCCGAATACACGATCAACATCGCGGCCACCTGAATCACCGTCGGGTCGGCGGTGTAAATCGCAGCGATGGGTTCACGCAGCAATAGCATCAGGCTCGCCGACAAGCACGCATAAGCCAGGGCAGTGCCCATGCCGACACCGGCGGCGAACCGGGCTTCGCGTGGTTCCTCACGGCCCAGTGCCTGGCCGACACGCACGGTCACGGCCATGCCCAGGGAGTAGGGGATCATGAACACCAGCGAGCTGAAGTTCAGCGCGATCTGGTGCCCGGCGACCACGGTGGCGCCGAGGCTGCCGATCAGCAGGGCGATCACGGCGAAGATGCTCGACTCCGCGAACACCGCGATGCCGATTGGCAGGCCGATGCCCAGCAGACGCTTGATCACCGACCACTGTGGCCAGTCGAAACGGCTGAACAACTCACTCGACTGATAGGCCGGCGCCCAGCGCTCCCAGCCGGCCATGCCTAGCGCCATCACCCACATCACGATCGCCGTGGCCCAGCCGCAGCCGACACCGCCCATGGCCGGCACACCGAAGTGGCCATAGATGAAGATGTAATTGAGTGGAATATTCAGCGCCAGCCCACACAGGCCAAGGACCATGGCCGGGCGGGTGCGACCCAGGCCATCACTGAAGCAGCGCAGCACGTGATAGAACGCGACGGCAGGCAGGCCGCTGGCGATGCCGTGCAGATACTGCATGCATGGGCCGATCAGCTCGGGATCGACCTTCATGATGTGCAGGATCGGTTCGGCGCTGAACAGCATGCCGGTTGCCATCAAGCCCACTACCAGCGCCAGCCACAAGGCCTGACGCACGATCGGGCCGATCTCGCTGTGGGTGCCGGCGCCGAAGCGCTGAGCGACTTTCGGGGTGGTGGCCAGCAGTGTGCCGGTCATCAGCAGAAACACCGGCACCCAGATCGAGTTGCCCAGCGCGACGGCCGCCAGATCTCGAGGCCCGACACGACCGGCCATTACCGCATCGACGAAGCCCATGGCGGTGGTCGCCAGTTGCGCGATCATGATCGGCAACGCCAGGCCAAGCAGGTTTTTCAGCTCCAGGCGAACCCGGGCCGGGCGGTTGAGAGAAATAGCAGCGGGGCGGTCAGTCACGGAATTCAAGGCGAAACGTCCAAAAGATTTTGATGCGCGAGGCGGCGCATTCTACGCCTTGACGCAGTGGTCAGGAAAAGTCCTGTGTTAGGGATTTGTAAATGGTTTTCGGACGTTGCGATATCCCCTGTGGGAGCGGGCTTGCTCGCGAAGGGGGAGTGTCAGTTGACATCAATGTTGCCTGACACGCCGCTTTCGCGAGCAAGCCCGCTCCCACAGGATGAGTGGTCCCTTCACATTGAAGGTGAACAATGCCCGCTGGCCCACACCCTCATCTGCGCCTAAACTGCCGATCCGCCAAAGGAGCCTGCCATGCTGATTGTTGCCGACGAAAATATCCCGCTACTCGATGCCTTCTTCGCAGGTTTCGGTGAAATCCGCCGGGTGCCGGGACGTGCCATCGACCGCGCCACTGTCGAGCAGGCCGATGTGCTGTTGGTGCGCTCGGTGACCAACGTCAACCGCGCATTGCTCGAAGGCAGCAAGGTGCGCTTTGTCGGCACGTGCACCATCGGCACCGATCACCTGGATCTGGATTACTTCCGACAGGCCGGCATTACCTGGTCCAGCGCGCCAGGCTGCAATGCCCGGGGTGTGGTCGATTACGTGCTGGGCAGCCTGCTGACCCTGGCCGAAATCGAAGGTGCCGACCTGACTCAACGCACCTACGGTGTGGTCGGCGCCGGTGAAGTGGGCGGGCGGCTGGTCAAGGTTTTGCAAGGTCTGGGCTGGAACGTGCTGGTCTGCGATCCCCCAAGGCAAGCGGCCGAAGGGGGCGATTATGTCAGCCTCGAGCAGATCATCGAGCAATGCGACGTCATCAGTCTGCACACTCCGCTGGACAAGCAAGGCCCTCAGTCGACCTGGCATCTGTTCGATAAAAACCGCTTGAACCAACTCAAGCCCGGCGCCTGGCTGATCAACGCCAGTCGTGGCCCGGTCATCGACAATACCGCCTTGCGCCAGGTGCTGTTGGAGCGTGAAGACCTGCAAGCGGTGCTGGATGTCTGGGAGGGGGAACCTGAGGTCGATGTGGCATTGGCCGAGTTGTGTGTGCTGGCGACACCGCACATTGCCGGTTACAGCCTCGACGGCAGACAGCGCGGGACGGCGCAGATCTATCAGGCGCTTTGCGAGTTCCTTGGGCAACCGGAACAGGTCCGCCTGAACGATTTGCTGCCGGCACCATGGTTGTCGGCGGTGACGTTGAACGCCGACAGCGATCCGGCCTGGGCGCTGGCGATGTTGTGCCGTGGCGTGTACGACCCGCGCCGTGACGATGCGAATTTCCGTCGCAGCCTTGTAGGTCATGTGAGCGAGCAGCGTGCGGCGTTCGATGCACTGCGCAAGCATTATCCGCTGCGGCGTGAGATCGATGGGTTGAAGGTGCGAATCGAGGGGGATTCGCCGGCGTTGCAGCGGATCGTGGCGGCGTTGGGTGCTTCGGTTCTATAAGAGACCGAGTTGGCCCTTTCGCGAGCAAGCCCGCTCCCACATTTGATCTTCAGCGAACACACGTGTTGTGTACGGCAGAGATCAAATGTGGGAGCGGGCTTGCTCGCGAATGGCGGCACCGCAATTCTTCGATAAACACCCATAAAAAACCCGGCTAAAAGAGCCGGGTCAAGAAGACGGTGGCTATATCACTCTTGTTCGGCAGGCTTGACCAATCGCTTTTCCAGTTCGCGGCAAGCGTCCTGGATCATGTTTTCAGTGATCGGTACTTCGCGCCCATCCTTATCAATAATCGAGCAACCCAGAGACTGGTCTGGCTGCGTGCGGATCACTGGAATCTTGTCATCGCTGCTGTTTTGCAAGGACATGGCCTGTCTCCTCTTCAGGTTGTGTGCTTACTGTAGAACCGCCAGGTGACCGGGCTGTGACAACTCCCTGCGATCTTCAGGTCGGCATCCTCAGTCCATCAGAAATACCCTGATGTTTCCACCCGGACTTTAGACCAATAATCTCTAGCCACTAGTCTTGGCGGTCATAATTAACCTGACTCATTATGATTTACAGCGTTCAACCCCATTGACCGGTGTAGGCTTGGTCGAGTTAAAACCATTGGTTGCGCCATCGGATGATCTTCATGCTCTCTTCCCGTCACCGCCGCGCCATTCGTCTGGCCAGCCGTTTCCTCGCGCCTTATCGTTGGCCGGCTTTGGGTGCCTTGCTGGCGCTGATCGTCACTGCCGGCATCACCTTGTCCATGGGGCAGGGGATTCGCCTGTTGGTGGATCAGGGTTTCATGACCCAGTCGCCGCATTTGCTCAACCGATCCATCGGCGTGTTCATGCTGCTGGTGGTCGGTCTGGCGATTGGCACCTTTGCACGGTTTTACCTGGTGTCCTGGATAGGCGAGCGCGTTGTCGCCGACATCCGCCGACGGGTATTCAATCATCTGGTTTACCTGCACCCGGGGTTCTATGAAGATAACCGCAGCTCCGAAATCCAGTCGCGGCTGACCGCCGATACCACGCTGCTGCAATCGGTGATCGGCTCTTCGCTGTCGCTGTTCCTGCGTAACGGGCTGATGGTGATCGGCGGGATTGTCTTGCTGTTTATCACCAACCCCAAACTCACCAGCATCGTGGTGGTCGCGTTGCCGCTGGTGGTCGCACCGATCCTGATTTTTGGCCGCCGGGTGCGCACCCTGTCGCGTCTGAGCCAGGACCGGATTGCCGATATCGGCAGCTATGTTTCCGAAACCCTGAGCCAGATCAAAACCGTGCAGGCCTACAACCATCAGGTTCAGGATGAGCAGCGTTTTGCCACGACGGTGGAAGAAGCTTTCAACACTGCCCGCAAGCGCATTTTCCAGCGCGCCTGGCTGATTACCCTGGTGATCCTGTTGGTGTTGGGCGCGGTCGGGGTGATGCTCTGGGTCGGCGGCATGGATGTCATCGCCGGACGGATTTCCGCGGGTGAGCTGGCAGCGTTCGTCTTTTACAGCCTGATCGTAGGCGGTGCCTTTGGCACACTGAGTGAAGTGATCGGCGAACTGCAGCGTGCAGCAGGGGCGGCGGAACGGATTGCCGAGTTACTGCGTTCGGAAAACATCATCCAGCCACCGACCCAGGGGCTGGTGACGTTGCCTGAACGGGTGAAGGGCGATCTGGTGCTACAAGATGTGCGCTTTTCCTACCCATCGCGTCCGCAAAGCTATGCTGTCGATGGCCTTAATCTGACGATCAACGCCGGCGAAACGCTTGCATTGGTCGGGCCGTCCGGCGCTGGCAAGTCGACTGTGTATGACCTGTTGTTGCGCTTTTACGACCCCATCGAAGGACACATCCTGCTGGACGGCGTGCCGCTGACCCAACTCGACCCTCTGGACCTGCGTCGCTGCTTCGCCCTCGTCTCGCAATCCCCGGCGCTGTTCTTCGGCAGCATCGAAGAGAACATTCGCTACGGCCGCCCGACGGCGACTTTGGCTCAGGTCCAGGAAGCCGCGAAAATCGCCTACGCCCACGACTTCATCGAGCAAATGCCCAACGGCTACCAGACTCACCTCGGCGACGCTGGTCTCGGTTTATCCGGCGGGCAACGCCAGCGCCTGGCCATCGCCCGGGCGCTGCTGGTGGACGCGCCGATCCTGCTGCTGGACGAAGCCACCAGCGCCCTCGACGCCCAGAGCGAGCACCTGATCCAGCAAGCCCTGCCCAGCCTGATGAAAAATCGCACCACACTGGTCATTGCCCACCGACTGGCCACGGTGAAAAACGCCGACAGGATCGCGGTGATGGATCAGGGGAAACTGGTGGCGGTGGGGACGCATCAGGAGTTGATTGCAAGTAATGCACTGTATGCACGGCTGGCGGCGTTGCAGTTCAATGACGGCAAGGTTGAAACCGATCTTCACCTGTAGGAACTGTGTAGGAGCTATGGCTCCTACACTTATCCGGCATATCCGGCATTACCGCTTATTGATCGTCAAAATACCGCTCATGCCAATCCACCAACGGTTGTGGTGAGTTGAGCTTCTGGCCGTAGATCACCGAGTACGACAGCACGTTTTGCACATATTGGCGGGTTTCGTCGAACGGAATGCTTTCCACCCACACATCGAAGCTCAGGTGATCGGCGCCACGCAGCCATTGCCGTACGCGGCCGGGGCCGGCGTTGTAGGCGGCGGAGGCGAGGACGCGGTTGCCGTTGAACTGGCTGTGGACCTGGCTCAGGTAAGCGGCGCCGAGCTGAATGTTCTTGTCCGGATCGAACACTTGCTGCGGCGAAGCGAGGGGAATGCTGAACTTGCGCGCGGTTTCCTTGGCGGTGCCGGGCATCAGTTGCATCAGGCCGCTGGCGCCGACGCCGGAGCGCGCATCGGCCATGAAGGCGCTTTCCTGGCGGGTGATGGCGAATACCCAGCTCGAGTGCAGGCCACGGACCTTGGCTTCACGGACCAGGGTTTCGCGGTGGGCCATCGGGAAGCGGATATCCAGGTCGTCCCAGTACTTCGCCTGACTGATGGTGCGGATCGCCGGGAAATACCACTTCAGGTCGTAAGCCAGTTTCGCCTGGGCGACCATTTCGTCACGGCTGAAGTGCCGGCTGACGTGGTACCACTCGCGACGACCGTCGACAATCTGCCCGCGGGCATGGAATTCCAGGGCGCGTCGCACGCCCGGGGTATTGCGCACCTTGTTGATCAGCGCCTGGCTGAGCACCAGCGGTTTGTTGTTCAGCGAATAAGGGGATTGAGAGCGATCGGCCGCCAGGAAACCGTAGAAGTCGCGCTCGCGAGCCAGGCCCTTGTAAAGCGTCTGCGCTTGCGGATTCTGTGGCTGCGCCAGCTCCAGGCTGCGAGCCTGCCAGTAACGCCAGCGGTTGGTGGTGGCCAGGTCCTGAGGCAGGCGACGGGTCAGCTCATAGGCATCTTCCCAACGGGCCAGGCGCAACAGCAGGCGCAAACGCCATTCGGAAACGGTGTTGTCCCGTAGTTCCGGGTCGTATTTGGTCATTACGTCCAGCGCGCGGCCGTCGAAACGACGAGCAAGGGTCAGCCCGATTTCCCGGGCAATCGCGACTTTTTCGTCGCGGGAGAAGTGCATGCTGTTGGCGTAACCGTCGAGCAGGGCCATGGCCTTGTCCGGATCCTGACGAGCCAGACGGCGCAGGCCGAGGCTGACGATGTCGGACATCGGTTCATCGGCCGGGGTGAAGCGCGACGGCTGATTGAGCAGCTCGGGATTCTGCGCCACATCCAGCAGCAGTCGACCGCGTGGGGCGAGTGTCGTCAGGCCATTGATCAGGCTGTTGGCCAGCGGATAGTTGCGTGCCTGGGCGGCGAGCTTGGTGCGTTCCCAGCGTTTCTGCTCAGTCAGTTGACCCTCGGCGGCCCACATGCCGAACAAACCGTCACAGGCGTCGGGCTGGGTTTTACCGCTCAGCCAGAGCTTTTCGGCGTTGGCATAGCCTTCAGCCTTGCGGTTATGGCTGATCTGATACTGCGCGTTCAGGCAGTCCAGTTCGGTGAAATTGAGCTTGGGGTCATAATACTTGACGAAGGTTGCCCAATCGCCGCGTTCGGTCAGCCAGCGCAGCCAGCGCAACTTCATCCAGTTGGCTTGCGGCAGGTCACCGTGTTCGGCGAGGAATTTCTCGATTTCGGCGTTGCTCGCGGTTTTCAGGCGCGCGGTCAATTCGTCATAAGCCAGATACGGCTCCAGCGGATAATCGCTCAGAGCCTGGCTGTAACGGAAATAAGGGCCGGAATCGCCTTTGGCCAAGGCACGCTTGGCTTCATCGTAATACTGGCGTTGGGTGGACAGGTCCACCGCCTGGGCGGATTGAGCGGCAGCGGCTGTAAGAAGCAAACACGAAAAAAGATTGAAAAGGCGACTGCGCATGAGACGTCCGGGCAGAGAAATCATGACAAGTGCCGGCGAGAGCGGCACTGAATTGTCTGTAGCTTAGCCTTTTGCCAGCAGCGGGCGAAAGCTTTGCCGAGCTGTCGGCACAAGTTCGCAACAATTGTTGTGCAGAGTGCTTCGACATTGAAATTGCCGGCCTTCTGAAGCCTCAAGTCAGGTAGAATGCGCGCCCGGTTTTTGGAGAAGCTCATGACCCTGCTCAAATTCAGCGATGTGTCCCTTGCTTTCGGCGCTATGCCGTTGTTGGACAAGGTGTCCTGGCAGATCGCCCGTGGTGAGCGGGTGTGCATCATCGGCCGCAACGGCACTGGCAAATCCAGCATGATGAAGCTCGTCAAGGGCGACCAGAAGCCCGATGAGGGCTCTGTTTGGCGCGCACCTGGCCTGAAAATTGGCGAATTGCCGCAAGAATTGCCGGTAGCCGACGAGCGGACCGTGTTCGACGTGGTTGCCGAAGGCCTGGACGGTGTTGGCGAGCTGCTCGCGCAGTATCACCACCTGAGCCAGAACATCGTTACCGACGCCGATCTGGACAAGCTGATGCACGTCCAGCACGACCTCGAGGCCCGCGATGGCTGGCGTTTGCAACAACTGGTCGACAGCACCTTGAGCCGTTTGCAACTGCCGGCTGACAAGACCCTCGCCGAACTGTCCGGCGGCTGGCGTCGCCGTGTCTTGCTGGCTCAGGCCCTGGTTTCCGAACCGGATCTGCTGTTGCTCGACGAACCGACCAACCACCTGGACATCGGCGCCATTGCCTGGCTCGAAGAAGCACTGAAGGATTTCCAGGGCGCCGTGCTGTTCATCACGCACGACCGTTCCTTCCTGCAGAACCTCGCGACCCGCATTCTGGAACTGGATCGCGGTGGCCTGATCGACTGGAATGGCGACTACGCCAGTTTCCTCGTGCACAAAGAGGCGACTCTGGCTGCTGAAGAAACCGCCAACGCGCTGTTCGACAAGAAGCTGGCCCAGGAAGAAGTCTGGATCCGCCAGGGCATCAAGGCTCGCCGCACCCGTAACGAAGGCCGTGTTCGCGCATTGAAAGCCCTGCGCGTCGAACGCAGCGAGCGTCGTGAACGCACCGGCAAGGCCAATATTCAGCTGGATACCGCCGACAAGTCCGGCAAGCAGGTGATGGTCCTCGAGAATGTGAGCTTCGCTCACCCGGGTGGCCCGTTCCTGATCAAGGATTTCTCGATGGTCCTGACGCGCGGCGATCGTATCGGTCTGCTTGGCGCCAACGGTACCGGCAAGACCACGCTGCTCAAACTGATGCTCAGCGGTCTGCAACCGACCAGCGGCAAGGTGGAAGAGGGGACGCGCATCGACGTGGCCTACTTCGACCAGTTGCGCCATCAGTTGGACCTGGAAAAAACCGTGATCGACAACGTGGCCGAAGGTCGCGATTTCATCGATATCGACGGTCAGAGCCGTCACGTGCTGAGCTACCTCGGCGACTTCCTGTTCAGCCCGCAGCGTGCCCGCACGCCGGTCAAGGCGCTGTCCGGTGGTGAGCGTGCGCGTCTGTTGCTGGCCAAACTGTTCAGCAAGCCGGCGAACCTGCTGGTACTCGACGAACCGACCAACGACCTGGATGTGGAAACCCTCGAGCTGCTGGAAGAGGTCTTGCTGACCTTCAACGGTACCGTGCTGATGGTCAGCCACGACCGGGCATTCCTCGACAATGTGGTCACCAGCACCCTGGTCTTCGAAGGCGAAGGCAAGGTTCGCGAATACGTCGGTGGTTATCAGGACTGGCTGCGTCAGGGCGGCTCGCCGCGCCTGTTGGGCGTGACCGAGAGCAAGTCCGGCAAGGCCGACCTGAACTCGGCTGTCGTCACTGCTGAACCAGTGCCAGTCGCTGCGGCAGTAGAGGCGCCGGTGGCAAAGAAAAAGCTCAGCTACAAGTTGCAACGTGAGCTGGAAATGTTGCCAAGTCAGATCGAAGCCATGGAGCAACAGATCGTGGTGGTTGAAGCGCAGATGGCGGATGCCGGCTTCTATCAGCGTCCTGTTGCCGAGACAGCTGCAGTGATCGCTCAGCTTGAGCAGTTGCAGGCTGAACTCGACGTGATGGTCGAGCGCTGGGCCGAGCTGGATGCCTGATTGATCCGGCGATAAAAAAGCCCGGCGTTCAGTGATGAACGCCGGGCTTTTCGTATGAAATGCGATCTACTGGCCGACATAGCTTCACTGTGGGAGCGGCGGTGCGACGATTCGACTTGCTCGCGAAGAGGGACTTACATTCAACATCAATGCTGACTGAATGTCCGCCTTCGCGAGCAAGCCCGCTCCCACATTGTTCCGTGTTGTCAGCTTTTGATCAGGCGCACCGCCAGCACATCGCAAGGCGCACCGTGCAGTACGTCATTGGCGGTGGAGCCGAGCAACAGTGCCAGACCATGTCGGCCATGACTGCCCACCACGATCAGGTCGCACGTTTGCTCCTTGGCGAGGTGGTGAATCTCCTGGCGCGGCTGGCCGTAGGTCAAGTGACTGTATTCCTTGGAGAGTTCCGGGTATTTCACGATCAATCGCTCAAGGCGTTCCTTGGCCTGATCGAACTGTTGCTGTTGCAATTGGGAAAGGTCCATCGGCACGTCGCCGCCAAAGGCCATCGCCATCGGTTCGACAATATGCACCAGGGACAGCTTTGCGCCATTGCTCACCGAGAGCTCGCGAGCTCGGTGGATGACAGGATCGCACTCTTCCGTTAGGTCTACAGCGACCAGAATGTGGTGGTAGGGCATGAGGTGCTCCTCCTGAGGATTGCAATATTGGTAAGTATGGCTGGTTTCAAGCGCATTGGTTTCAAAGTGACTCAATGGGCTCATCAAGAATCGGGAGTACACATATGACGGTCTGGATAGTGGTGTCAATCCTGCTGGTGGTCTTGAGCCCGCTGGCCTGGTTGCGACCCTCTCGTACTCAGAGCGGGCGCATGGCCCTGCGTATGGAGGCGCGACGCATTGGCCTGGCCATGCAGCTGACGCCCCAGGAGTGGCCGCACTGGCTGAACGAGGAGCCACCGAGCCCTTGCGCCCAGTACCATCGGCCGCGCCGTGGCACGCGACCGGCGTGCTGGAGTTACTGGCAGAAGGCGCCGGGTGTGTGGGTCAATCAGTGGCAGGAGGTCTGTGAGGATGGGATGCTGCTGAATCAATTCGAAAAATTGCCTGCCAACGTCTACAAGGTCGAAGCAGACAAGCAAATGATTGCCCTGTATTGGGGCGAGAAGGGCGAGGCCGAGGTTCTGCAACAGATCGATGCCACGCTCAAAGCACTCGCCTGAAACCCGACCTGTAGCAGCTGCCGAGCCTGCGAGGCTGCGTTCGGCTGCGAAGCAGTCGTAAATCATGCACCGTGGTACATCAGGCTGATCGTGCGCTCAGGGTCTACGACGACTTCGTCGCCGAACGCAGCCTCGCAAGCTCGGCAGCTGCTACAGAGGCAATAAAAAGCCCGACATCATCATCGGGCTGAGGTTGGCCAGGCAGGCCGGTAATTCTTTGTGCGCTGATCTTACGCTGGGCATTCGTCAAAGCGTTCAAATTTTTTCTTCAGGGTCTCGCCAGCGTAGCTTGTTAAACACAGGCTGCCGGTAATTAGGGCGACTTTTCTAACTATTGATTCTATGAATGGCCTCACATGCATCAGCGTGTTGCAGGGCTTCGTGGTACGGAAGTGACCGGAAAGTCGCGTTTCAACCAGTATTTTGGGCGATTGACAATTGCCGGAAATTCCGTGAAGGTGACATACCCAAATCAAACGGGCGTATGAATTGAGCGTTTGTATTACAGAGCGCTCCTACAGAATCCCGACTATCGCGTTGGCGGGTGTGCCGGGTGAATTGGCGTAGCATCGATGATAAACGTCCTTGCCGAGCCGATCGCCTGCGTCCGACGTGTACTGTTCAGCTTCCATATCGTGGAGATCAGTTGATGATTTACGAAGGTAAAGCCATCACGGTTAAGGCTCTTGAAAGTGGCATCGTCGAATTGAAATTCGACCTCAAGGGTGAGTCCGTCAACAAGTTCAACCGTCTTACCCTGAACGAACTGCGTCAGGCTGTAGACACCATCAAGGCAGATGCTTCGATCAAGGGTGTAATCGTCAGCAGTGGCAAGGACGTGTTCATCGTCGGCGCCGACATCACCGAATTCGTCGACAACTTCAAGCTGCCGGATGCAGAGCTTGTTGCTGGCAACCTCGAAGCCAACAAGATTTTCAGCGATTTCGAAGACCTCAACGTCCCGACTGTCGCCGCGATCAATGGCATCGCACTGGGTGGCGGTCTGGAAATGTGCCTGGCGGCAGATTTCCGCGTCATGGCCAATACCGCCAAAATCGGTCTGCCGGAAGTCAAGCTGGGCATCTACCCAGGTTTCGGCGGTACTGTGCGTTTGCCGCGCATCATCGGGGCCGACAACGCTATCGAGTGGATTGCCGCCGGTAAGGAAAACCGCGCTGAAGACGCGTTGAAAGTCGGTGCTGTCGACGCCGTGGTCGCTCCGGAGAAATTGCAGGAAGCGGCTCTGAACCTGCTCAAGGGCGCCATCTCTGGCGAATTTGACTACAAGGCCAAGCGTCAGCCGAAGCTCGAAAAGCTCAAGCTCAACGCCATCGAACAAATGATGTCGTTCGAAACCGCCAAAGGTTTCGTGGCCGGTCAAGCAGGCCCGAACTATCCGGCACCGGTCGAAGCGATCAAGACCATCCAGAAAGCTGCAAACTTCGGTCGCGACAAGGCGCTGGAAGTCGAAGCCACCGGTTTCGTCAAACTGGCCAAGACCTCTGCCGCGCAGAGCTTGATCGGTCTGTTCCTGAACGATCAGGAGCTGAAGAAAAAGGCCAAGGCCTACGACGAAATCGCCAAAGACGTGAAGCAGGCCGCGGTATTGGGCGCCGGCATCATGGGTGGCGGTATCGCTTATCAGTCGGCCTCCAAAGGTACGCCGATCCTGATGAAAGACATCAACGAGCACGGCATCGAGCAAGGTCTGGCCGAGGCCGCCAAGCTGCTGGTGGGCCGCGTTGATAAAGGTCGCATGACCCCGGCGAAAATGGCCGAAGTGCTCAATGGCATTCGTCCGACCCTGTCCTATGGCGATTTCGGTCACGTCGACCTGGTCGTCGAAGCCGTTGTCGAGAACCCGAAGGTCAAGCAAGCCGTTCTGGCCGAAGTTGAAGACAAGGTCAAAGAGGACACCATCCTCGCGTCCAACACTTCGACCATTTCCATCACCTTGCTGGCCAAAGCCCTCAAGCGTCCGGAAAACTTCGTCGGCATGCACTTCTTCAACCCGGTACACATGATGCCGCTGGTTGAAGTGATCCGTGGCGAGAAGTCCAGCGAAGTGGCCGTTGCCACCACCGTTGCCTACGCCAAGAAAATGGGCAAGAACCCGATTGTCGTCAACGACTGCCCGGGCTTCCTGGTCAACCGCGTGCTGTTCCCGTACTTCGGCGGTTTCGCCAAACTGGTCAGCGCCGGCGTGGACTTCGTGCGCATCGACAAGGTCATGGAAAAATTCGGCTGGCCGATGGGCCCGGCCTACCTGATGGACGTGGTCGGCATCGACACCGGTCACCACGGTCGTGACGTCATGGCTGAAGGCTTCCCGGATCGCATGAAGGACGATCGTCGTTCGGCCGTCGACGTGCTCTACGAAGCCAAGCGCCTGGGCCAGAAGAATGGCAAGGGCTTCTACGCCTACGAGACCGACAAGCGCGGCAAGCAGAAGAAAGTCGCCGATCCTTCGGTACTGGAAGTGCTCAAGCCAATCGTGTTCGAACAGCGCGAAGTCACTGACGAAGACATCATCAACTGGATGATGATCCCGCTGTGCCTGGAAACCGTGCGTTGCCTGGAAGACCGCATCGTCGAAACCGCCGCCGAAGCCGACATGGGTCTGGTCTACGGCATTGGTTTCCCTCCATTCCGTGGCGGGGCGCTGCGCTACATCGACGCGATCGGTGTTGCAGAGTTCGTTGCCCTGGCTGACCAGTACGCTGATTTGGGCGCGCTGTACCACCCGACCGCGAAGCTGCGTGAAATGGCCAAAAACGGTCAGAGCTTCTTCGGTTAAGCGCCCACACTAGAGCGAGAGTGAAAGTATATGAGCTTGAATCCTAGAGACGTCGTGATTGTCGACTTCGGTCGTACGCCGATGGGCCGCTCCAAGGGCGGCATGCACCGCAACACCCGCGCCGAAGACATGTCGGCGCACCTGATCAGCAAATTGCTGGAGCGCAACGTCAAGGTCGACCCGAGCGAAGTTGAAGACGTGATCTGGGGCTGTGTGAACCAGACCCTGGAGCAGGGCTGGAACATCGCCCGCATGGCGTCCCT
Organism: Pseudomonas sp. PDM09; assembly: GCF_014852305.1. NCBI lineage: Bacteria > Pseudomonadati > Pseudomonadota > Gammaproteobacteria > Pseudomonadales > Pseudomonadaceae > Pseudomonas > Pseudomonas sp. PDM09. The sequence goes on from NZ_JACVBI010000001.1 coordinate 121,162, forward strand.
GATGACGCAGATCCCTCACACCGCGGCCGGCCAGACCGTCAGCCGTCTGTGTGGCTCGTCGATGAGTGCTCTGCACACCGCTGCGCAAGCGATCATGACCGGTAACGGTGACGTGTTCGTGGTTGGTGGCGTCGAGCATATGGGCCACGTGAGCATGATGCACGGTGTCGATCCGAACCCGCACATGTCCCTGTATGCGGCGAAAGCCTCGGGCATGATGGGCCTGACCGCGGAAATGCTCGGCAAAATGCACGGCATTACTCGCGAACAACAGGACGCCTTTGGCGTGCGCTCCCACCAGCTCGCCCACAAGGCGACTCTGGAAGGCAAGTTCAAAGACGAAATCATCCCGATGCAGGGCTACGACGAGAACGGTTTCCTGAAACTGTTCGACTACGACGAAACCATTCGTCCGGAAACCACCCTGGAAAGCCTGGCGGCTCTGAAGCCAGCGTTTAACCCGAAGGGCGGCACCGTGACAGCCGGTACTTCGTCGCAGATCACCGACGGTGCTTCGTGCATGATCGTGATGTCGGCGCAGCGTGCCCAAGACCTGGGCATCCAGCCGATGGCGGTGATCCGTTCGATGGCAGTGGCAGGTGTGGACCCGGCGATCATGGGCTATGGTCCAGTACCGGCAACGCAGAAAGCACTGAAGCGCGCGGGTCTTGGTATCAACGATATCGACTTCTTCGAGCTCAACGAAGCTTTCGCCGCACAGGCGCTGCCAGTGCTGAAAGATTTGAAAGTGCTCGACAAGATGAACGAGAAGGTTAACCTGCACGGCGGCGCGATCGCCCTGGGTCACCCGTTCGGTTGCTCTGGTGCCCGTATCTCCGGCACTTTGCTGAACGTGATGAAGCAGAATGGCGGTACCTTCGGGGTAGCCACCATGTGCATTGGTCTCGGCCAAGGCATCTCCACCGTCTTCGAACGCGTTTAAGCGTTTCGCTGATGGAAGCCGGGGCCAAGTGCCCCGGTTTTTGTTTTTCCGGATTTATTTTGTTTTTATTTTGAAAAAATTTCAGTGAGGGCCAAACCATGCCGATACAACCTGGGCTCTACGAACATTACAAAGGTCCGCAGTACCGCGTATTCGCTGTTGCGCGGCATTCGGAAACCGAAGAGGAAGTGGTCTTCTACCAAGCCCTGTATGGCGATTACGGCTTTTGGGTGCGTCCCTTGAGCATGTTCCTGGAGTCGGTCGAGGTTGACGGCGAACAGGTGCCACGCTTTGCTTTGGTGCAAGCCGAACCGAGCGTTTTTCCACAGCCATAAGGGGAGTGCGCGCAGAACCCTGCGCTTGACCTCACCTTGTAGCCACTATATATAGCGGTGCCGCGTCAGGCGCCAACCGCCTTTCACTTCTAGAATTCAGGAATTTTCTGATCCATGGGCAAATCGCTGGTCATTGTGGAATCCCCGGCTAAGGCCAAGACCATCAACAAGTATCTGGGTAACCAATACGTGGTGAAGTCGAGTATCGGCCATATCCGAGACCTGCCCACCAGCGGTTCGGCTAGCGCCAGCAAAGAGCCAGCCGCCAAGCGCGGCAAGGCCGCCGCAGGTGAAGGTCCGGTGCTCACGCCGAAAGAGAAAGCGCGCAAGCAGCTGGTCTCGCGCATGGGTGTCGATCCCGATCATGGCTGGAAAGCCAAGTACGAGATCCTCCCGGGCAAGGAAAAAGTCATCGAAGAGCTGCGCCGGCTCGCCAAAGATGCTGACACCATCTATCTCGCAACCGACTTGGATCGCGAGGGGGAAGCCATTGCCTGGCACCTGCGCGAAGCCATCGGTGGTGACGACAGCCGCTACAAGCGCGTGGTGTTCAACGAAATCACCAAGAAAGCGATCCAGGAAGCCTTCTCCAAACCGGGCGAGCTGGACATCGATCGAGTAAACGCCCAGCAAGCGCGTCGTTTCCTCGACCGCGTGGTGGGTTACATGGTTTCGCCGCTGCTGTGGGCCAAGGTCGCTCGTGGCCTGTCCGCCGGTCGCGTGCAATCGGTTGCCGTGAAGCTGGTGGTCGAGCGTGAGCGTGAAATCCGCGCGTTCAACCCGGAAGAGTACTGGGAAGTTCATGCCGACCTCGGCACTGCCAAGGGTGCGACCGTGCGCTTCGACGTGGCCCGCGAGAAAGGCGAAGCCTTCAAGCCGCTCAACGAAACCCAGGCCATGGCCGCGCTGGAAAAGCTCAAGGCTTCCAGCTACAGCATCGTCAAACGTGAAGACAAACCGACCAGCAGCAAGCCGTCGGCACCGTTCATCACCTCCACCCTGCAACAGGCCGCGAGTAACCGCCTGGGCTTCGGTGTGAAGAAAACCATGATGATGGCCCAGCGTTTGTACGAAGCCGGCTACATCACCTATATGCGTACCGACTCCACCAACCTCTCGGCCGATGCCGTGACGATGGCACGTACCTATATTGAAGGCGAGTTCGGCAAGAAATACCTGCCGGAAAACCCGAACGTCTACAGCAGCAAGGAAGGCGCACAAGAGGCTCACGAAGCGATTCGTCCGTCCGACGCCAATACCGAGCCAAGCAAGCTGTCGGGCATGGAGCGTGATGCAGAACGGCTCTACGAGCTGATCTGGCGCCAGTTCCTCGCTTGCCAGATGCTGCCGGCGCAATACCTGTCGACCACGGTCACCGTTGGTGCCGGCGACTTCGAGTTGCGTGCCAAGGGCCGCATCCTGAAGTTCGACGGTTACACCCGCGTCATGCCGCAAATTGCCAAGCCTGGCGATGACGACGTGCTGCCGGACATGGCCCAGGGCGACGCGATGAAGCTGATCAAGCTTGATCCGACCCAGCACTTCACCAAGCCGCCGGCGCGTTACTCGGAAGCGAGCCTGGTTAAAGAAATGGAAAAGCGCGGCATCGGTCGTCCTTCGACCTATGCCGCGATCATTTCGACCATCCAGGACCGCGGCTACGTGGCGCTGCACAACCGTCGTTTCTATTCGGAAAAGATGGGCGACATCGTCACCGAGCGTCTGGCCGAGAGCTTCTCCAATCTCATGGACTACGGCTTCACCGCCGGTATGGAAGAGAACCTCGATGACGTGGCTCAGGGCGAACGCGACTGGAAAAACGTGCTCGACGAGTTCTATGGCGACTTCAAGAAGAAACTCGAAGTAGCCGAAAGTGCCGAAGGCGGCATGCGCGCCAATCAGCCGGTGATGACTGACATTCCGTGCGTGTTGTGCGGTCGTCCGATGCAGATCCGTACGGCTTCGACGGGCGTATTCCTCGGTTGCTCGGGCTATAGCCTGCCGCCGAAAGAGCGTTGCAAGGCCACCGTCAACCTGGTGCCGGGCGATGAAATCGCTGCGGACGACGAGGGTGAGTCCGAGTCGCTGGTCCTGCGTGGCAAGCATCGCTGCCCGATCTGCAGCACGGCCATGGACGCTTACCTGCTCGACGAGAAGCGCAAGCTGCACATCTGCGGTAACAACCCGGATTGCTCTGGCTACGAAATCGAAGAGGGCACCTATCGCATCAAAGGCTATGAAGGTCCGAGCCTGGAGTGCGACAAGTGCGGCAGCGAGATGCAGCTCAAGACCGGCCGTTTCGGCAAGTTCTTCGGTTGCACCAACGCCACCTGCAAGAACACCCGCAAGCTGCTGAAAAGCGGTGACGCGGCGCCGCCGAAGATGGACCCGGTGAAGATGCCTGAGCTCAAATGCGAAAAGGTCAACGACACCTATATCTTGCGCGACGGTGCTTCCGGCTTGTTCCTGGCGGCCAGCCAGTTCCCGAAAAACCGCGAGACCCGTGCTCCATTGGTCATGGAGATCGTGCCGCACAAGGATGAGATCGATCCGAAGTACCATTTCCTCTGCGAAGCGCCGAAGAAAGATCCGGACGGCCTTCCTTCGGTCATTCGTTACAGCCGCAAGACCAAAGAGCAATACGTGCAGACTGAGGTTGACGGTAAACCGACTGGCTGGAAGGCGTATTACGACGGCGGCAAGTGGACGGTTGAAGACAAGCGTCCATCAGCCAAGGCTTAAAAGGCTGTACGCAAAAGGCCGCATGACAACCCACGGGTTTTCATGCGGCCTTTTGTTTTGGGCTTGCGGGAAGCTCAGGTGATCCACGACACTGTCTGACCTGCGTGAAGCAATAATTTCGTTGTGGAGACTGCCGTCATGGCCCACGAACTCTATACCCGTACCAACCAGAAGATTTATTTCGCCGGCCTGTCGCTGGAAGCGCTTGCCAAAGCCGAAGAGGGGCGGGCGATGAACTCCCTCGCGCTGATTCAGGCCGGGCGCGAATCGGCGTTGTTTCACCTGTACGGTGCGCTGTTGGGGCTGTGCCATGAAATCGCCGGTTTCTATCGCCTGCCTCAGGCCAATGCGCCGCGGGCAGAGATGCTGCTGACCCGCGAAGTGCTCGAAACCATCGCTATTCCGGAAATGGCCGAGATGGTCGAACTGGCCCAAAACCCTGAAACCTGGCTGGCCAAATTGCTGTCGGCACATGCCGCACTGTTTCAGCCGCCTCGCGCGCCGCATAAGCCCAAGGGTGATGTGACGCAGCCGCTAATCCAGGCCGTTAATCTGGATGAAGAAGAGGCGCCGGAAGAGCTGAGTCGGGAAGAGCTGGAGAGCTGGCGTCAGAACCTTAAAGGTCTGGCGATTCGGTTTCGCGAAGGGTTGAACGAGTGCTGAAAGATTGAGTGTTTAGGGACGGGTCCGCTCAAGGAAGAGTGATGTCAGAAATTTCTCTTCGTGATGGCATTTGGTCAAGATCCCGAGCGAAGCTTGGCTGATGCCTATATAATCCCCGCCTTTCGTGGAGAACAGACCTTTATGCCAACGTCCTTTCTAGAAATTGTCGAGTTACCAGACGGCCGAATCGAGCTGCGCAGGGCCGAGGACGAGGGTTCTCTGGTTACTTTGGATTTCTCCGAGGATGCCAAGGTTTTCCTGCAAGGCCAGCATGTGGAAGTCGCCAAGGCGATGTTGAGTGTCGGTGTTCAGATGGCAGGACGCCTGGTGGAAGGCGAATTTGATAAGGAAGAGGGGCCACGGGTTCTTCATTGATCCCGCCCGTCGGATTCTTCGAATACCTCTACAGATCGGCTTCTCTATCCCTGGAGAAGCCCCGCGCCGTTCAGCGCGCACCGTGTTTGTCAGTTAACCCAGTCGAATATTCAGACTTTGCGCATCCCCGATACGGGCAGCGCTGATCAACTGTTGCCGCGACGTTGTGCTCAGCGGGTTAAGCCAACTGACGACTGTATGGCTGCGGCCAAGTCGCAAGGCTTCGCAGGTCAACTGCTGAGCGCTCTGCGTGCCGCGCGGTTGCAGGAGCAGAATACGCTCACGGTTCAGACCGGCGTCCCGTAACCAGGCTTGTGTCAGGCTGGCAGGCGGGGCGATGAGTGTCAGCCAGCGTGCATCCTGATCCTGGCTCAGTTCCCGGAGAATCGGTGCCAGAAGGTTCAGGCAGTTCCCGGCCGCGCCGCGCAGTGACAGCTCGCTGAAGACTTCGGGTTCGGCGCTCCAGGGCGATTCGACTACGTCCTTCAGGATCGGCGTCAATGGCTGCGCCATGAACGCCTCAAACAACGGCAGTTGGGCTTGCTGTGGAGTATGTGGGAACTGCATAAAGTCTCCTTTAGCGGCGAATCACGCCGACACTCAAGCCTTCGATGACCAGCTCCTGATCTTTCAGGTTGACTTCGATAGGGGCGAATTCAGGGTTTTCGGCAATCAACCAGACCTTGCTGCCATCGCGCTTGAAGCGCTTGACGGTCACTTCGTCACCGATTCGCGCCACCACGATCTGGCCGTTGCGAGCTTCGCGGGTGGTATGAACGGCCAGCAGGTCGCCGTCGAAAATGCCGACATCTTTCATGCTCATGCCATGGACCCGCAGCAGATAGTCAGCGCGAGGATGGAAGAATGAAGGATTGATGTTGCAGGATTCTTCGATGTGTTGCTGGGCGAGGATCGGCGCACCGGCAGCCACCCGGCCAATGATCGGCAAGCTGGACTCGTCGGCCTTGGCTTCGAAGCCGGGGATGCGGATGCCGCGGGAGGCACCCGGAGTCATCTCGATCGCCCCCTTGCGGGCCAGCGCCTTGAGGTGTTCTTCCGCCGCATTGGGCGACTTGAAACCCAGTTCCTGAGCGATTTCCGCGCGGGTCGGCGGGTAGCCGTTGTCTTCAAGGCAACGTTTGATGAAGGCCAGAATCTCTGCTTGGCGTGGCGTCAGCTTTAGCATATTGATCGCTCTGTCTTTTTATACAGTGACTGGGATTATATACAGTGAACCGGTCTTGGCAATGCCCCTTTTTTCGCCGGGCGCTGGACGGTCATTTCGCTCGCTGATTGATGCGCTGCTGTTGTATGGTTAAATACCTGACCGACCATTCCCAAAACGAACCGCCAGACTTGACAAGGCCAGGGCTGAAACGTATGTTTCAAACAAGTGTTTGTCAGGCGGAGTAGCCATGGCCCAGTCGGAAACCGTTGAACGCATTCTCGATGCTGCCGAGCAGTTGTTCGCGGAAAAAGGTTTTGCTGAAACCTCGTTGCGTCTGATCACCAGCAAGGCCGGTGTCAATCTGGCGGCGGTGAATTATCACTTCGGCTCGAAGAAGGCGCTGATCCAGGCGGTCTTCTCGCGTTTTCTCGGGCCATTCTGCCTCAGTCTCGATAAAGAGCTGGAGCGCCGTCAGGCCAAACCCGAGAACAAGCCGACCCTTGAAGAGTTGCTGGAGATTCTGGTCGAGCAAGCTCTGGTGGTGCAGCCGCGCAGCGGCAACGACCTGTCCATCTTCATGCGTTTGCTGGGGCTGGCGTTCAGTCAGAGCCAAGGGCACTTGCGTCGTTATCTGGAAGATATGTACGGCAAGGTGTTCCGCCGCTACATGATGCTGGTCAACGAGGCCGCGCCGCGCATTCCCCCGATCGAACTGTTCTGGCGTGTGCACTTCATGCTGGGTGCCGCGGCATTCAGTATGTCGGGGATCAAGGCCTTGCGTGCGATTGCCGAGACCGACTTCGGCGTCAACACTTCCATCGAACAGGTGATGCGTCTGATGGTGCCGTTCCTGGCCGCTGGCATGCGGGCAGAAACCGGCGTCACTGACACTGCCATGGCCACCGCGCAGTTGCGTCCACGCAGCAAATCGGCCCCGGTCGCCGCCAAGGTTTAACCGCACATGGGTGGGCGCGGCAGCGGACATCCGCTAAGCTAGCCGCCCATGCCGACTCTCGTTCTGAACCCGCTCGTCATTGAAATCGCCGACCCGCCGGGCACAGCCCATGGCGGCGAATTCGTGCGAGCCGGGTTTATCGTAATCAAGGAATCTCTATGACTGCTGGCCTGCAAGGCTCGTTGATGGTGGACGTCGCCGGTACCTGGCTGACGGCTGAAGATCGCCAATTGTTGCGCCAGCCCGAAGTGGGCGGCCTGATCATTTTTGCCCGCAACATCGAACACCCGCGCCAAGTGCGCGAATTGAGCGCTTCGATCCGCGCCATTCGTCCCGATCTGCTGCTGGCGGTGGATCAAGAGGGCGGTCGGGTTCAACGGCTTCGTCAGGGCTTCGTGCGGTTGCCAGCCATGCGCGCCATCGCCGATAATCCGAATGCCGAGGACCTGGCCGAGCAGTGTGGCTGGATCATGGCGACCGAAGTGCTCGCAGTCGGTCTCGACCTGAGCTTCGCCCCCGTGCTGGACCTGGATTACCAGCGCAGTGCAGTGGTTGGCACTCGTTCGTTCGAAGGTGATCCCGAGCGTGCAGCCTTGCTCGCCGGTGCATTCATCCGTGGCATGAACAGCGCCGGAATGGCCGCCACTGGCAAGCATTTCCCCGGGCATGGCTGGGCCGAAGCCGATTCCCACGTCGCGATTCCCAACGACGAGCGCAGCCTCGACGAAATCCGCGCCAACGATCTTGTACCGTTTGCGCGATTGAGCAAGCAACTGGCCGCCGTCATGCCAGCCCACGTGATTTATCCACAAGTCGATTCCCAGCCTGCGGGTTTCTCCCGTCGCTGGTTGCAGGACATCCTGCGTGGGGAGCTGCAGTTCGATGGCGTGATCTTCAGTGATGACCTGTCGATGGCCGGTGCCCATGTGGTCGGCGATGCCGCCAGTCGCATCGAAGCGGCATTGACCGCCGGTTGTGACATGGGTCTGGTGTGCAACGATCGCGCAGCTGCCGAGCTGGCCTTGAGCGCCGCCCAGCGTTTGAAGGTCAAACCTTCGGCGCGTATTACGCGGATGCGCGGGCAGGCGTATGCCAGCACCGAATACCGTCAAGACCCGCGCTGGCTAGCGGCCATCGGCGCGCTCAAAGAAGCTCAATTGATTGATTGAGGATTTTCGTCATGACGGTTTACGCGATTATCGGTGGCACCGGCCTGACTCAACTCGAAGGCTTGAGCATTCGTCAGTCATTGGCGGTGGACACGCCTTACGGCACGCCTTCGGCCGAAGTGCAGATCGGTGAGTATGCCGGCAAGGAAGTGCTGTTTCTCGCGCGTCATGGGCACCCACACCGTTTCCCGCCGCATCAGGTGAACTACCGCGCCAACCTGTGGGCCTTGAAGCAGGCTGGTGCCGAAGCGATTCTCGCGGTCAACGCCGTGGGCGGGATTCACACTGCGATGGGCGTCGGACATTTCTGCGTGCCACATCAATTGATCGACTACACCAGCGGCCGCGAACACACCTATTTCGCCGATGACCTGGAACAGGTCACACACATCGACTTCAGCTATCCCTACAGCGAACCCCTGCGTCAGCAATTGATCGCGGCGTTGGCGGTTGAAGGCGTTGGCTACAGCAGCCAAGGCGTGTACGCCTGCACTCAGGGCCCGCGTCTGGAAACAGTGGCTGAAGTTGCGAGGCTGGAACGTGACGGTTGCGACATTGTCGGCATGACCGGAATGCCGGAAGCGGCGTTGGCCCGCGAGCTGGAACTGGATTACGCCTGTCTGGCGCTGGTGGTGAACCTGGCGGCAGGAAAGTCGACAGCGGTGATCACCATGACCGAGATCGAGCAGGCATTGCGTGACGGGATGGGTAAGGTGAAGTCGACGTTGGCGCGGGTACTTAAGGGTTAATCAGTCGTTACATCGAGTCGCCCCCATCGCGAGCAGGCTCGCTCCCACATTGGATCTGTGTTTGCCCACCATAATGGAGACAATACAAATTAATGTGGGAGCGAGCCTGCTCGCGATGGCAATTCAATAATCGCCGCTACTTATCAATTTTTTCCGGCAACGGCGCAAACAGCGCCTCGATATCATCGCTCTGCAACTTCCAGTCTCCGGTTTTGCGCCCATCCAGCACGCCTGCGGCCAGATCGGATTTTTCCTTCTGCAGATGCTGAATTTTCTCTTCCACCGTGCCCCTGGCAATCATCTTGTAGACGAATACCGGCTTCTCCTGACCAATGCGATAGGCACGATCCGTCGCCTGATTTTCCGTCGCCGGGTTCCACCATGGATCGTAGTGAATCACCGTGTCGGCTTCGGTCAGGTTCAGCCCCACACCGCCGGCCTTCAAGCTGATCAGAAAGATCTGCCGCTTGCCGCTCTGGAATTCCTTCACCGGCGTGCGTCGGTCGCGGGTTTGTCCGGTCAGGATCGCATACGCCACGCCGCGTTTTTTCAGCTCGTCCTCGATCAACGACAGCATTGAGGTGAACTGCGAAAACAGCAGAATCCGCCGACCTTCCTCGAACAACTCTTCAAGCATTTCCATCAGGCTATCAAGCTTGCCGGAGGTGCTACCGCGCGCGGGCAGGGCAGCATCGTTGACCAGGCGTAAATCACAGCACACCTGGCGCAGCTTCAGCAGGGCTTCAAGAATGATGATCTGGCTGCGCGCCACGCCTTTGCGAGTGATCTCGTCGCGGACTTTCTTGTCCATGGCCAGGCGCATGGTTTCGTACACGTCGCGCTGCGCTTCGTTGAGCTCGACCCAATGGACGATCTCGGTTTTCGGCGGCAGTTCGGTGGCCACCTGTTCCTTGGTTCTGCGCAGCAGGAACGGTTTTATCCGACCGTTGAGGTGCTGAAGTCTTACGTCGCTGGCACGCTTTTCTATCGGTACGCGGTAATCGCGGTTGAAGCTTTTCACGTCACCGAGCCAGCCGGGCAGCAGGAAGTGGAACAGCGACCACAGCTCACCGAGGTGATTTTCCAGTGGCGTGCCACTCAGGCACAGGCGCTGGCGAGCATTCAGCTCGCGGGCGGCGTGGGCGGCCTTGCTGTTGGGATTCTTGATGTACTGCGCTTCATCCAGCACCAATACGTGCAACGGCTGCGCGGCGAGGCGTTCGACGTCCTTGGGCAGCAGCGCATAAGTGGTCAGAATCAGGTCGTAGTCGGCCAGATCGCCGAAGTGCTTCTTGCGACTGGCACCGTACAGCGCCAGCACTTTGAGCTGAGGCGTGAAATGCGCGGCTTCGTCGAGCCAGTTGGGGATCAGGCTGGTGGGCATGACCACCATGCACGGCCGATCGAGACGCCCGGCATTCTTCTCGCTGAGAATATGTGCCAGGGTCTGTAGGGTTTTGCCCAGGCCCATGTCGTCCGCGAGAATCCCGCCGACTTCCAGTTGCCGCAACGACTGCATCCAGCTCAGGCCTTCCAGCTGATACGGGCGCAAGGTGGCATTCAAGCCTTCGGGTGCCACTGCGGTGTGGTCTTTGATGTCACGCAGGCGCTGGGCAAAGGTGCGAATCTGCTCGCCACCTTCCCAGAGCAGCGGCAGGCCTTCCAGCGGATTCAGTCGCGTGGCGTCGGCCTTGCTCAGGCGCAGCGTGGTTTCACCGGGCTCTTGCAGGTAAAACTCGCCGAGAGTGGCCAGCACCGGTTTCAAGCGGCCGAAGGGCAGGGCGACCTGCAGCGGGCCTTGGTCGGTGCTGCGGCGCTGCGGGATGTTCACCAGAATCAATTCGTCGTCGCGGCGTCGGGCGAGGCGTTCCGGGTTGAGAAGCTCGGTATGGGAGCGCATCAGGTTTAACAGGATCGGCAACAGGCTCAGCCGTTCGCCGTTGACGATGATCCCCAATTCCAGGTCGAACCAATCGCGCTCCGGTGCCTGCTCGACGGTGGCGTACCAGTCTTCAACTGCGGTCAGGTCGAAGCCGAAGTCCTCGTCAATCTGCAACTCCCACCCTTGGGTGCGCAGCTTCGGCAGCTCGTTGAGGGTGAAGGTCAGCCAGGCGCTGTCGTTGACCATCTCGTAGAGTTCGCCGGCACTTTCGGGCAAGGCCTTGCTTTGTCGGGTGGCGATCTTGAAACCGAGGATTCGCAGCTGTTCCCTGTAGGCCTGCTCGACTTCCGGGTGACGTTTTATCCGCAGCGTCTGTGTCTCCTGACGAATCAGGATGTCAGTGTTTTTCTGTCCGCTGACGTATTCGTCCAGATAACTGAAGGAAAGCGCCGCGCGATGCTGGATGTAACGCTGCATCTTGCCGTTGCGTGGTTCAAAGGCACTGAATTCGATACTTGCCAGCCACAGGCGCGGCACCGGTTGCACGTTGTCCACCAGCACTTGCGGCGGTGCTTTCGGGCTACGGTTTTCCAGGACAGCCTGAAGTTTTTCCAGCAGTTCGGCGTCTTTCGCCGCCGCCGGGTAGGCGAGGGTTTCCTGCACTTGCAGCAACACCGCCGCGCAATGTTTGCAGTTGCTATGAACCGGGCAGGTGCACGTGGCGTCGATCATCAGCAAGGTGCCTTTGGCCGACTCGCGCAGGCGAATGGTCTGACGGTAAACGTTGCCGCCAGAGCCTTCGCAACTGGCGGTGATGGTGGCGTCGCCGACTTCGACGATCCTGACGCGGTTTTCCAGCGCGTAGCGGCGGCCACGCTCCAGGCTCTGTTCCTTGAATCGGCTGACCCAGGATGTTGCCAGGGGTTTGCTCAGGGTCGGGGGCATATCAGTCCGGAGTTACATCGGGGACTGGCCGAGGTGCAGGGGCGGTCAGCGAGGTGATCTTGATCAGCAGGCCCAGGTGACCGTTGTCGAGGAAGTTCAGTTGACCGTTCTTGGTGTGGCTTTCCTGCTTCAGGCGTTCGCTGGCGGTGACCAGGCCGTTGGCATCAATCTTATTGACCCAGAAGTCTGCATCGACGTCGGTGAAACGCCCCAGTTTCAGGCTCAGCGTGCCTTCGATCGGGAACTGGCCGAACTGCTCGGTGCCTTCGCTGATCGCGACTTTGCTGGCTTCTTCGCCGAGCTTTTGTTGCCAGGCCTTGTGCATCAGCACTGTGTATTCATTGCTGGCGGTGAGCTTTTCCACTTCGGGATTAAGGCTCGGCGTGCGAAAACTGTCGGGGCTGATGCGTTGGGCGCCGGCATCCCAGTCTTCCGGCGCGGCGCGGCTGACGATGGCGGGCACGGCGTTTTGCCGCACCAGAATCATTTCAACCTGATACAGATCATCGGCAAACGCCGTCGAGGCGAACGGCGAAAACAACGACATCAACAAGGTCAGTGAGCGAAACAGGCGCATGCGGCGTCCTTCAAGCAGTGGTCGGAATGAGGCGCTCGAATAGCGCCTCTACAGTATTAAAACGTTCTTCCGGGCGCTCCATGGGGACCTGGAATTTGAACATCGTGGCGCCTTCGAACTTGTAGCGTTTGGGCTGGCTCTGGATCAGTTTGATCAGTGTCAGCGGGTCGACCGGGGTCTGTGCCGCGAACTCGATACGACCGCCTTGCGGACCACCGTCGACTTTCTTGATGCCCAACTGTTCGGCCTGCAATTTCAGCGCCGTTATCCGCACCAGGTTCTTGGTCGGCTCCGGCAGCAGGCCGAAACGGTCGATCATCTCCACTTGCAGGTCCTTGAGGCCTTCCTCATCGGTGGCCGAGGCAATGCGTTTGTAGAGAATCAGTCGCGCGTGAACATCCGGCAGATAGTCCTCGGGGATCAGCGCCGGTACACGCAGATTGACTTCCGGACCGCCGCCCAGCGGTTGGTCGAGGTTTGGCTGTTCGCCCTTGCGGATCGACTTCACCGCGCGCTCGAGCATTTCCATGTACAGCGTGAAACCGACGGCCTGGATCTGCCCGCTCTGACCGTCGCCCAGCAGTTCGCCGGCACCGCGGATTTCCAGGTCGTTGGTCGCGAGCACGAAGCCCGCGCCGAGGTCCTGGGTGTTGGCAATCGCTTCGAGACGCTTTTCTGCATCGGGAGTGATCTGCTGGCGCGGCGGTGTCAGCAGGTAAGCATACGCCTGGTGGTGGCTGCGACCGACGCGGCCACGCAATTGATGCAACTGCGCCAGACCGAACTTGTCGGCACGCTCGATGATGATGGTATTGGCGCTCGGCACGTCGATGCCGGTCTCGATGATGGTCGAGGCGATCAGCACGTTGAAGCGCTTGTGGTAGAAGTCGCTCATCACCTGTTCGAGATCGCGTTCACGCATCTGCCCGTGGCCGATGCCGATCCGTGCTTCCGGCACCAGTTCGGCGAGGTCGGCGGCGCATTTCTCGATGGTCTTCACGTCGTTGTGCAGGTAGTAGACCTGGCCGCCACGCAGCAACTCACGGAGCAGGGCTTCTTTTACCGTGCTCTTGTTCTGCTCCATGACGAACGTGCGCACCGACAGGCGGCGGGCCGGCGGCGTGGCGATGATCGACAGGTCGCGCATGCCCGATACCGCCATGTTCAACGTGCGCGGAATTGGCGTGGCGGTCAGTGTCAGGATGTCGACTTCACTGCGCAGCGCCTTGAGCTGTTCTTTCTGACGGACACCGAAACGGTGCTCTTCGTCGATGATCACCAGCCCGAGGTTTTTGATTTTGACGTCGTCTTGCAGCAGCTTGTGTGTGCCGATGACGATGTCGATCTTGCCTTCGGCCAGGTCCGCGACCGCGGCGTTGACTTCCTTGGTCGACTTGAAGCGGCTCATCACTTCCACGCTCACCGGCCAGTCGGCGAAGCGGTCGCGGAAGCTGTTGTAATGTTGCTGGGCGAGCAGGGTGGTTGGCACCAGAATCGCCACCTGACGACCGCCATGCACCGCGATGAACGCCGCGCGCATCGCCACTTCGGTCTTGCCGAAACCGACGTCGCCGCAGACCAGGCGATCCATCGGTTTCGGCGCGAGCATGTCTGCGCGCACCGCTTCGATGGTGGTTTGCTGGTCCGGGGTTTCTTCGAACGGGAAACCGGCGCTGAAGGTCGCGTAATCGGCTTTGGGGTCGGCGAAGGCATAACCCTCGCGAGCGGCGCGACGGGCATAGATGTCGAGCAACTCGGCGGCCACGTCGCGCACCTGTTCGGCGGCTTTGCGTTTGGCTTTCTGCCAGGTTTCGGAGCCGAGGCGGTGCAGCGGCGCCAAGGCATCGTCGCTGCCGGTGTAGCGGGCGATCAAATGCAGGTTGGCGACCGGGACGTACAGCTTGGCGTTCTCGGCATATTCAAGGGTCAGGAATTCGGCGGCTTGATTATCGATTTCCAGGATCGTCAGCCCCAGATAGCGGCCGACACCATGATCGATGTGCACCACCGGCGCGCCTTCGCGCAGTTCGGTGAGGTTTTTGATCACTGCATCGTTGTTGGCGTCAGCGCGTTTCTCGCGACGGCGACGCTGCATCACGCGCTGGCCGAATAACGGGCTTTCAGCGACCAGGGCCAGGGCTGGATCGTCCAGCAACAGTCCTTCGTCGAGCGGTGCGATGGTGATCGCCAAGCGCTCCTTGCTCGCAACAAAGTCTGGCCAGCTGTCGACGGTTTTCGGCCGCAGCTTCAGGCGTTCCAGCAATTCCAGCAGCACTTCACGACGGCCCGCGGACTCGGCGGTGAACAGCACGCGGCCAGGGAATTCGTCGAGGAAACCGGCCAGCGCCGCCAACGGCTGAGTGGCCTTGGCTTCGATGGCCAGGTTCGGCAGCGACTGAGCCGGGAAGCGCTCGCGACCGACACCGGTTTCCACGTCCTGTTGACTGGCAACCACACGAGGCCAGCTCTTCAGGCGAGCAAAACAATCTTCCACGGGCAAGAACAGCTCGGCCGGTGGCAATAACGGACGGGATGGGTCGACGCGGCGCTCTTCGTAACGATTGCGCACGTCGTTCCAGAAATTCTCCGCCGCCTGTTCGATGCCAGGCAAAGAGAACACTTGCGTGTCCTGAGGCAGGTAATCGAACAGGGTGGAGGTTTCGTCGAAGAACAACGGCAAGTAGTACTCGATACCGGCCGGGGTAATCCCGCTGCTCAAATCCTGAAAGATCGGGCAGCGACGGAAGTCGACATCGAAGCGCTCGCGAAAGCGCGCCTTGAAACGGGTGACCGCGTCCTTTTGCAGCGGGAACTCCCGCGCCGGCAGCAGGCGAACAGTGTCCACCTTATCGATTGAGCGCTGGTTTTCCGGATCGAAGGTACGCAGGGTTTCGATTTCGTCGTCGAACAGATCGATGCGGAAGGGCAGTTTGCTGCCCATCGGGAACAGATCGATCAGCGAGCCGCGCACGGTGAATTCGCCGTGCTCATAAACTGTATCGACGTAACGATAGCCGCTGGCTTCAAGCCGGGTGCGCATTTGCTCGACATCGAGCTTCTGGCCGACGTCCAGCACCAGGCTGCTCCCCAGCAAAAATTTGGTCGGTGCCAGGCGGTGCAGGGCCGTGGTGATCGGCACGACCAGCACTCCATGCTCCAGCTCCGGCAGCCGATAAAGGCTGGAAATGCGCTGAGAGATGATGTCCTGGTGTGGCGAGAACAGGTCGTAGGGCAGGGTTTCCCAGTCTGGGAAATGCAGAACAGGCAAATCCGGGGCGAAGAAACTCAGCTCCTGTTCCAGCCGTTCGGCACTCTGGCTGTCGGCGGTCAGTAGCAGGGTAAAGCGCTTGGCAGCGCTGGCGGCCTCGGCAATGGCCAGGCTCAGGGCGGCACCGGGCAGGTTGCCCCAGTGCTGTTTACCTGCCGCGGCAGGGAGAAGCGGTAGACGCAGAACGGGCACGGAAGGTTGAGCTCCAAGCGTTGCGACAAAGTCGACAATTGTAACGGCCTCAGGTGCCGGCTGTCAGTTGCAGATATGTCTATTACGCGGGTTGGGCAAAATGTAGTGGTAATGACAAAATCGAGTGGTTTTTTAGTGAAAATTACTGATTATGTAGTGGCAAAACGAACGCGTGTTACGGATGGTTACGGACAAGGCGGCGATGTCTCCAAAAAATTGACGATGCTGGAGACCCCGGTTTTACTGGGCTTGAGCGGGGCGTAATTTTTTTGAACAGGATTTTGTTACCGCCAGTGCGACAGGCGCGCATTGCTACAGGAGCCACTCGGCGGCATAATGTAGCCCCTTTTTTCTGCCCCTACATGTGGAAGGTTACCGTGACTCAGAAGCCCGACCAGTGTCTTGGTGAATGGATCGACCGTGAAGCACTCGCAGAAGCGATGATTCCGCTTATCGGTCAGCTCTACCGCAATAACAACGTGGTGAGCTCGATCTATGGCCGCAGTCTGATCAACCAGTCTGTCATCGCGATTCTCAAAGCTCACCGCTTTGCTCGCCATCGCCAGTCCGATGACAGTGAATTGTCCGTCCACGAAACATTCCCGCTGCTCAAGGCAATGAGCGAGCTCAAGCTCGGCGCTGCTTCGGTAGACCTGGGCAAGCTGGCTGTCAAATTCAAAGCCGAAGGTAATGGCCGTACCGCCGAAGCGTTCGTCCGTGACGAACTGGCCGATGTGGTCGGCAAGCAGAATGGTTCCGGCCGTACCGGCACCGACGTTGTCCTGTACGGCTTCGGTCGTATCGGCCGTCTGCTGGCGCGCATCCTGATCGAGAAAACCGGTGGTGGCGACGGCCTGCGTCTGCGCGCCATCGTTGTCCGCAAGGGCGCCGAGAACGATCTGGTCAAGCGTGCCAGCCTGCTGCGTCGGGACTCGGTACACGGTTCGTTCAATGGCACCATCACCATTGATGAAGCCAATAACACCATCACCGCCAACGGCAACCTGATCCAGGTTATCTACGCGAAGAACCCGACTGAAGTGGACTACACCCAGTACGGCATCAAAAACGCGCTGCTGGTGGATAACACCGGTGTATGGCGTGACGCCGACGGCCTGGGCCAGCACCTGTCCTGCCCGGGTATCGACCGCGTTGTTCTGACCGCGCCTGGCAAAGGCAAGCTGAAGAACATTGTTCACGGCATCAACCACGGTGAAATCACCGCTGACGACAAGATCGTGTCCGCCGCTTCCTGCACCACCAACGCCATCGTGCCGGTGCTGAAAGCTGTGAATGACAAGTTCGGCATCATCAACGGTCACGTCGAAACCGTTCACTCGTACACCAACGACCAGAACCTGATCGACAACTTCCACAAGGGTGATCGCCGTGGCCGTAGCGCCGCGCTGAACATGGTTATCACCGAGACTGGTGCTGCCACCGCTGCTGCCAAGGCGCTGCCTGAGCTGGCCGGCAAGCTGACCGGTAACGCGATCCGTGTTCCGACGCCGAACGTGTCGATGGCCATTCTCAACCTGAACCTTGAGAAAGCCGCCACCCGTGAAGAGATGAACGAGTACCTGCGCTACATGGCGCTGCACTCCGATCTGCACAAGCAAATCGACTACGTCAATTCGCAGGAAGTGGTTTCCACCGACTTCGTTGGCTCGCGCCACGCAGGTGTTGTGGATGCGGAAGCGACCATCGTTCAGGACAACCGCGTTGTTCTGTATGTCTGGTACGACAACGAGTTCGGTTACAGCTGCCAGGTCGTTCGCGTGATGGAAGACATGGCCGGTGTAAACCCGCCAGCATTCCCGCGCTAAGCCTTAGCCGCACATGAAAACGCCCCGACTTTGGTTGGGGCGTTTTTGTTTGTGGGGATCGCGCAGGAGCGAGGCTTGCCCGCGAAGGCGATTTGCCTGACACATCGCTTTCGCGGGCAAGCCTCGCTCCTACAAGGGGTGGTGCATAATGGCCGGTCTTGGCGTGGTTTCAAGGAGGGGCAGGGTTTGTTGAAATGGCGATGGTGCAGTGTTGTTGTCCTGATAGGCGCCTTAACTGGCTGCGGCAATAGCGATTCGATGGAGAGTTTCAGCGGCCCGACCATGGGCAGCAGCTATTCGATCAAGTACGTGCGCCGTGCCCATCTTCCCGCTCCGGCGGAAGTCCGCATCCAGGTTGAAAAAATCCTCGCTGAAATCGATCAGCAAATGTCGACCTATCGCAGCGACTCCGACATTGAACGATTCAATAATTTGCCCGCTAACCGCTGTCAGACAATGCCCGCGCCAATCCTCGAACTGGTCCGCGTCGGCGAGCGACTGTCTTCGCTAAGCGATGGCTCCTTCGACCTGACGGTGGAGCCGCTGCTCAACCTCTGGGGATTCGGACCGCAAGCGCGAGAGGAAAAAGTGCCGAGTGCCGAGGCGCTCGCCGAGGTGCAGCAACGCGTCGGCCACAGCCACTTGCGCATCGACGGTGATCAGTTGTGCAAGGACGTGGCAGTCGAGCTCGACTTCAACAGCATAGCTGCCGGTTACGCGGTCGATACGATTGCCGCGAAACTCGAAGCAATGGGTATCCACAGTTACCTGACTGAAGTCACTGGCGAACTCAAGGCCGCCGGCAAAAAACTCGATGGCTCGCCTTGGCGCATCGCCCTGGAAGAGCCCCGAGACGATCAGCAAGTCGCGCAAAAAGTCATCGCCATCGACGGCTATGGCGTGTCCACCTCCGGTGACTACCGTAATTATTTCGAGCAGGGTGGCCAGCGCTATTCCCACACCTTCGATGCCCGTACCGGAGCTCCGGTCCTACACACCCTGGCGTCAGTCACAGTGATTCATCCTTCAGCGTTAATGGCCGATGGCCTATCGACGCTGTTGCTGATTCTCGGTCCTGAACGGGGTTGGGACTATGCCCAAACCCATGACATTGGTGCATTCTTTGTGATTCGTGCCGATACAGGTTTCGTCACACGCACCAATCAGGCTTTTGAGCGCCTGGTGGGTGAGAAAACCAAGTGATTACGGCATCAAAAGCGTTTTTGATGGCGTTGTAGTGCAGGCAAAACTAGCCTACGACGCGACCAAGGGTTAATGTGCCCGGCGTTGACGCTTCTATAGACTGTGTCCGGGTTCTGCACTGGCCCCAAATTGTTCCTTCACGCCGCAGATCGGCGTGATTTAGCCGCAGGTGCCGAGGGCGCCGCGGCCTGTTCTGAGGAGTATGCATGGCTGTCTACAACTACGACGTGGTGGTGTTGGGTTCCGGCCCGGCCGGAGAAGGCGCGGCAATGAATGCCGCCAAAGCAGGGCGCAAGGTGGCGATGGTCGATAGCCGTCGCCAGGTCGGCGGCAACTGCACCCACCTGGGCACCATCCCGTCCAAGGCCTTGCGTCACTCGGTCCGGCAGATCATGCAGTTCAACACCAACCCGATGTTCCGGGCCATTGGTGAGCCGCGCTGGTTCTCGTTCCCGGACGTTTTGAAAAGCGCCGAAAAAGTCATCTCCAAACAAGTCGCCTCGCGCACCGGCTACTACGCCCGTAACCGCGTCGACGTGTTCTTCGGGACCGGCAGCTTCGCTGACGAGCAAACCATCGAAGTGGTCTGCGCCAACGGCGTGGTTGAAAAACTGGTGGCCAAGCACATTATCATCGCCACCGGCTCGCGTCCTTATCGCCCGGCGGACATCGATTTCCATCACCCGCGTATCTACGATAGCGACACCATCCTCAGCCTCGGCCATACCCCGCGCAAACTCATCGTTTACGGCGCTGGTGTGATCGGTTGCGAATACGCCTCGATCTTCAGTGGTCTGGGTGTGCTGGTCGAGCTGGTGGACAACCGTGGTCAGTTGCTGAGCTTCCTCGACTCGGAAATTTCCCAGGCGCTGAGTTACCACTTCAGCAATAACAACATCACGGTTCGCCACAACGAAGACTACGACCGCGTCGAAGGCGTGGACAACGGCGTGATCCTGCACCTGAAGTCCGGCAAGAAGATCAAGGCCGATGCCTTGCTCTGGTGCAACGGTCGTACCGGCAACACCGATCAGCTGGGTCTGGAAAATATCGGCGTGAAGGTCAACAGCCGTGGCCAGATCGAAGTCGACGAAAACTACCGCACCTGCGTGCCGAATATTTACGGCGCCGGTGACGTGATCGGTTGGCCGAGCCTGGCCAGTGCTGCGCACGACCAGGGGCGTTCGGCCGCTGGCAGCATTGTCGACAATGGCAGCTGGCGCTTCGTCAACGACGTGCCAACCGGCATCTACACCATTCCGGAGATCAGCTCGATCGGCAAGAACGAGCAGGAGCTGACTCAGGCCAAGGTGCCGTATGAAGTGGGCAAGGCGTTCTTCAAGGGCATGGCGCGTGCGCAGATTGCCGGCGAACCGCAAGGCATGCTGAAGATCCTGTTCCATCGCGATACCCTGGAAGTACTGGGCGTTCACTGCTTCGGTTATCAGGCGTCGGAAATCGTGCACATCGGTCAGGCGATCATGAGTCAGCCGGGCGAACAGAACACCCTGAAGTACTTCGTCAACACGACGTTCAACTACCCGACCATGGCTGAAGCCTATCGGGTAGCGGCGTACGATGGCCTCAACCGGCTTTTTTGAGCGGCTCCGGCCGGTGGCCTGAGCCGGCCGGGGAGACCGATTTCAGCAATTCTCGAGCGTGGCAGTGGCCAAACCGGGAAAGTCTGTAATCAGGCTGTCAACGCCGAAGTCGGCGAGTCTGCGCATCAGCGCGGGCTCGTTGACTGTCCACACCGACACATGCAGCCCTTGACGCTGCGCCTTCTGCAGGCGTTCCGGTGTACACAGGGTCCAGTTCAGCGCCAGAATCCCACAGCCATAGTTTTGCGCGACCTTCAACGGGTCGAGCCAGGCGTACTCGGCCACCAAACCGCGAGACACGTCCGGCACCAGGTCCAGCGCGGCTTTCAACACTTCGCGTGAACTTGACGTAATCGTGATCTTGTCCCGCATACCGAAACGCTGCGCCATTTCACGAATCGCCAGCACGGTGGTCGCGGCGCGGGTGCGTGAAGCGCTTTTGACTTCCAGTTGCCAGTGATCGAAATCACATTTCTCGAACAATTCTTCCAGCGTTGGAATCGGGCAGGGTTTGATCCAGCCCGGGCCGCCCTTGCGCGCGTCGTAGGTCACCAGCTCCGCGGCGGTATGTTCGACTACTTTGCCGCGACGCTCGGTGGTGCGTTTGAGGGTCGGGTCGTGGATCACCATCAACTCGCCATCCTTGGACAGGTGCAAGTCCA
Organism: Pseudomonas sp. PDM09; assembly: GCF_014852305.1. Lineage (NCBI taxonomy): Bacteria > Pseudomonadati > Pseudomonadota > Gammaproteobacteria > Pseudomonadales > Pseudomonadaceae > Pseudomonas > Pseudomonas sp. PDM09. The sequence goes on from NZ_JACVBI010000001.1 coordinate 142,417, forward strand.
GTTCGCAACGGCGTACGCCGTGCTTGAGGCATTCCTGAAAGCTGGTCAGGGTGTTTTCCGGTGCTTCGCCCTTGGCGCCGCGATGGCCGTAGATGAGAGTCACGGTTCTTCCTTAAATTAAATGCCTGATTCGTTTTGTTCGCGGGCCAGGCGTCGTTCTTGTGCCTGTCGCTGCAAGATGTAACGGGCCAGCAATTGCCGCTGGGCATCGGACAGGTATTCGAACTCGGTGCCGACATCGTAGCCTTCGCCCTTGCGGTCGCAATGGGTGACGCGGGCACGCAGCAGCAGGCCAAGGGCTTGCGGCATGAGTACCAGCTTGACCGACAGGTGCGCGCCAGTGGCGATGGGCGTCGGATGCTGGAAGTCGATACCTCCTTCGGAGAGGATGACCGGCTGCGGTTCGCCGATCTGTCCGAGCACGGTCAGGGCGACGACCTGGCTCAGCAGATCGATGCGTTTGTTCTGGGATTTCAGGAACGCGGCGATGGTCCGGTCGCGTTCGCTGATCTGTCGCAACAGGTGTTGCGACTCGAATTCGCTCAGGTGCAGTTCGCTGAGCAGGTTGAATAGTGGGGAAGCATCCTGCAACACTTCCTGGCCTGCGGCTTCGGGAGCAGACAGGGGCCGAATTTCCAGTGCGATCGTGTCCTCGATACGGTAGTATTCGCGGCGATCTTCTTCATCTAATGTCGACATGGCGAACCCATGGTAGCGGCGGTGGTCTGAGTGTAAAGCTGGTTATCGACCCCCGCCACAAGGACGTTCCTTTTCCCTCCGAACAAGCCCCGACATGTTCAGACCTCTCTTCGTATTTATTGGCACGCGTTATACCCGTGCAAAGCGTCGCAATCATTTTGTGTCGTTCATTTCCCTGACCTCGATGATCGGACTCGCCCTTGGCGTGGTCGTGATGATCGTCGTGCTGTCGGTCATGAACGGCTTCGATCATGAGATGCGCACCCGCGTGCTGGGCATGGTGCCCCACGCGACCATCGAGTCCGGTGAGCCGATCAGCGACTGGCAAAGTCTGGCCGCCCAGGTCAAGCAGAACCCGCAGGTGGCCGCGGTTGCGCCCTTCGTCCAGATGCAGGGCCTGCTGACCAACAACGGCAAGGTCTCCAAGGTGCTGCTCAATGCCATCGACCCTGTGCAGGAACGGCAGGTGTCGATCATTGATAACTTCATGCAGCAGGGCAAACTCGATGACCTGGCGCCGGGCAGTTTCGGCATCGTCATCGGCGACAAGGCCGCTGCCAAGCTCGGCGTGGCGGTCGGCGACAAACTGACGTTTGTCGCGCCGGAAGTCACCGTGACCCCGGCCGGGATGTTCCCGCGCATGAAACGCTTTACCGTGGTCGGCATCTTCCACGTCGGGGCCGGTGAGATCGACGGCTATCTGGGCATCACTAACCTGCAGGATCTGGCGAAGCTGCACCGCTGGAAGCCGGATCAGGTCCAGGGCCTGCGCTTGAAGTTCGACGATCTTTTCCAGGCACCACGCGTGGCGTGGACCATCGCTCAGCAACTTGGCGAAGACCAGTATTACGCCCGAGACTGGACCCGCACCCACGGCAATCTGTATCAAGCGATCCGCATGGAAAAAGCCATGATCGGCCTGCTGTTGCTGCTGATCGTCGCCGTGGCGGCGTTCAATATCATCTCCACGCTGGTAATGGTGGTGAATGACAAGAAAGGAGATATCGCGATCCTGCGCACCCTGGGCTCTACGCCGGGGCAGATCATGGCGATCTTCATGGTCCAGGGCACGGTCATTGGCGTGGTCGGTACGCTGATTGGCGCGGTGGTCGGGATCTTCGCCGCGCTGAACGTCAGCGCCGCGATCTCCGCCCTTGAAGGGGTGATCGGCCACAAATTCCTGAACGCCGACGTGTATTTCATCGATTACCTGCCGTCGCAAGTGCAGAGCCAGGACGTGTTGATGGTCTGCGCCGCCGCGTTGGTTCTGAGTTTCCTCGCCACCCTGTATCCAGCCTGGCGTGCCGCGCGCACCCAGCCTGCGGAGGCGCTACGTTATGAGTGAGTCGGGCATGAGTGATAAAGCAATCTTGAGCTGCCGCAACCTGGGCAAATCCTACGTGGAAGGCCCGGAATCGGTAGAGGTTCTGGCGGGTCTGCAACTGGAATTGCATCCCGGCGAACGCGTGGCGATCGTCGGTACCTCGGGTTCGGGCAAAAGTACCTTGCTCAACCTGCTGGGCGGTCTCGATACGCCGACCAAGGGCAGCGTCTGGCTGGCCGGTGAAGAACTCTCGGCACTGAATGAAAAGGCCCGTGGCCTGCTGCGCAATCGGTCGCTGGGTTTCGTTTACCAGTTCCACCACTTGCTGCCTGAGTTCACCGCGCTGGAAAACGTCTGCATGCCGCTGCTGATCGGTAAAACCGCGATCCCGGAAGCGCGTCAGCGTGCGACGGCGTTGCTGGAGCGGGTAGGGCTGGGCCATCGTCTGGAGCACAAACCGGCGGAATTGTCCGGTGGCGAACGCCAGCGTGTGGCCATTGCCCGTGCCCTGGTGAACAAGCCAGGCCTGGTGATGCTCGACGAGCCGACCGGCAACCTCGACTCCCACACCGCCCAGGGCATTCAGGATTTGATGCTGGAACTCAGCACCTCGATGCGCACCGCGTTCCTGGTGGTGACCCATGACATGAACCTGGCCCGCCAGATGGATCGCGTCCTGCATTTGCAGGAAGGTTACCTGACACCCATCTGATTGACCGAAACCCGACGTACTGAACAGTACGTCGGGTCTTTTATTTTTATACGGTGCCCAGCGAATGTTCAGACCGTTATCGATCTTTATCGGCGCGCGCTATACCCGCGCCAAGCGCCGCAATCGCTTTGTTTCCTTCATCTCGATGACCTCGATGATCGGCCTCGCCCTGGGCGTGCTGGCGATGATCGTGGTGTTGTCGGTAATGAACGGCTTCCAGCGCGAAATGAGCTCGCGCATTCTCGGCATGGTGCCCCACGCGACCATCGTCGGCGTGAACCCTATAGACGATTGGCAGCCGGTGGCCGCCGCGGCGATGAAGAATCCTGAAGTGACGGCGGCGGTGCCGTTCACCGAGATGGAAGGCATGCTGTCCTACAAGGGCACGATGCAGCCGATTCAGGTCAGCGGTGTCGACCCGGCGCTGGAAGGCAAGGTGTCGATCGTTGCCAACCACATTGTTCAGGGGCGTCTGGACGCCTTGAAGCCCGGCGAGTTTGGCGTGGTGATCGGTGAGATCACTGCGCGGCGCTTTCGCTTGAACGTCGGCGACAAGATCACCCTGATCGTGCCGGAAATCAGCACCGCACCGGGCGGCATCACTCCGCGCATGCAGCGGCTGAACGTGGTGGGCGTGTTCAAGGTTGGCGCCGAGCTGGACGGCTCAATGGCGCTGATTCACCTCGCCGATGCCGCGCAAATGCAACATTGGCAGCCCAATCAAGTGCAGAGCGTGCGCCTGGCGGTGAAGGATCTGTACGCCGCGCCACAAGTGTCGAGCGAGATCGCGACAGGCCTGGGCGCTGCCTACAAGGCTGACGACTGGACCCACACCCAGGGCAGTCTGTTCAGCGCGATGAAGATGGAAAAAACCATGATCGGCCTACTGTTGCTGATGATCGTCGCGGTGGCGGCGTTCAACATCATTGCGACCCTGATCATGGTGGTGAACGATAAGGGCGCGGACATCGCAATCCTGCGCACCATCGGCGCGACGCCTCGGCAGATCATGGCGATCTTCATGGTGCAGGGCACGGTGATCGGGGTTGTCGGCACCTTGATTGGCGGCGTACTGGGCGTGATCGCAGCGCTGAACGTCAGTGAGCTGGTGGGCTGGATGGAGCGGGTCAGCGGGCAGCACATCTTCAGTTCCGATGTGTACTTTGTCAGTAACTTGCCATCGGAACTGCAGGGTGCGGATGTGTTGTTGATCTGTTCCGCCGGTTTCATCATGAGCTTTTTGGCGACGGTGTATCCGGCATGGCGGGCGGCGAAAGTCGAGCCGGCTACGGCGTTGCGGTATTCGTAAGTCATTACATCGCTTTCGCGGGCAAGCCTCGCTCCTACAGGGGGCTTGTCGCTCAGGTTTTCTAGCTCATGCTGACATCGCGCATTAACAACCCAAAGCGCAGATCCACCGCGTCCGGTATCGGTAAATACACCGTGTGCCCATCCCCCGGCGCCACTTCAACGGCCTCGCCTTTGACGTTCTGCAACTGATGCAAGTCGAAGTGGAAATTACCCTTGGGCGTCATCAGTTCCATGTGATCGCCCATACCAAAGCGATTCTTTACCCGCACCTCGGCCAGCCGATCCCGGCGTTCGCCAGTCAGCTCACCCACGAACTGCTGACGCTCTGAAACCGAGCTGCCGTTCTGGTAATTCTGATATTCGTCATGCACATGTCGACGCAGAAAACCTTCGGTATAACCACGTTGGGCCAGGGATTCCAGATCAGTCATCAAGCTGCGATCAAACGCTCGGCCAGCCACCGCATCATCGATTGCGCGGCGATACACCTGGGTGGTGCGCGCGCAATAGAAGTGCGATTTGGTCCGGCCTTCGATCTTCAATGAATGTACGCCCATCTGCGTCAGGCGCTCGACATGCTGCACGGCGCGCAGGTCCTTGGCGTTCATGATGTAGGTGCCGTGTTCATCCTCGAACGCCGGCATCAGGTCGTCAGGGCGATTGGCTTCTTGCAGCAGGAACACTTGATCGGTCGGCGCGCCGATGCCCAGGGTCGGTTCGGGGCGGAACTGCTGAACGATTTCGCCGAGCTGATTTTCGCTGGCCGGTGTCGCCGAGTATTTCCAGCGACAGGCGTTGGTGCAACTGCCCTGATTGGCGTCGCGCTTGTTCATATAGCCCGACAACAGACAGCGCCCGGAATAGGCCATGCACAACGCGCCGTGGACGAACACTTCCAGCTCCATCGCCGGGACCTGCTGGCGGATTTCGGCGATTTCTTCCAGCGACAGTTCGCGGGACAGGATGATCCGGCTCAAGCCCTGTTGCTGCCAGAACTCGACGCTGGCCCAGTTCACCGTGTTGGCCTGCACTGACAAGTGGATCGGCATCTGCGGGAAGTGCCGGCGCACCAGCATGATCAGGCCTGGGTCGGACATGATCAGCGCGTCCGGCGCCATGGCGATCACCGGTTCCAGGTCCTTCAAGAACGTTTTGAGCTTGGCGTTGTGCGGGGCGATGTTCACCACCACATAGAAACGCTTGCCCTGAGCCTGGGCCTCGGCGATGCCGAGCGCGAGGTTGGCGTGATCGAATTCGTTGTTGCGCACCCGCAGGCTGTAGCGCGGCTGGCCGGCGTACACCGCATCGGCGCCATAGGCGAAGGCATAACGCATGTTTTTCAGGGTGCCGGCGGGGGCGAGCAGTTCCGGGGGCGTGAGCGTTATGGTGCTGGTCATGGCAGTGTCGATCGCAAAAGCCGGCAAGGGTAAGCGGCTTGCCCGCGGGGTTTATTGATCTGGATCTATGCTTGATGAAAAACGGATGGCACTCGCGCGAGCCGTGGCGGACTAAACATCAAGACGCGCGTTGGCGCCCCTGTGCACTGACATGGATCGGACATGAACGAAACGAAGCTGCAAAACACCTCGCTGATGGTCTTGCTGACCCTGGTGAGCATTGCCTTCATATGGATTCTGCTGCCGCTCTATGGCGCGGTGTTCTGGGCGGTCATCCTCGGCATTCTTTTTTCACCCTTGCAGCATCAGTTGCAACAGAGGTTCGGCTGGCCACGCAACCTGACGGCCCTGTTCACCTTGAGTCTCTGCGTGGTGATCGCGATCCTGCCGGTAATCACCATCAGTACCTTGCTGGTTCAGGAAGGCGCGGCACTCTACAACAGAATCGAAAGCGGCGAACTGGACATCGCCGGCTATGTGTCGCAGTTCAAGCAAAGTCTGCCGCCCTATGTTCAGTACTTGCTCGACCGTTTCGGCATGGGTGAGCTGAGCGGGCTTCGGGAGAACATCATCAAGAGCACGATGCAAGGCAGCCAGTTTGTCGCGACCAAGGCGTTCAACTTTGGTCAGGGCACGTTCGAATTCGTGGTGAGCTTTTTCGTCATGCTGTACCTGCTGTTTTTCTTCCTGCGGGACGGGTCCGAACTGGCACGTAAAGTACGTGCGGCGATACCGCTGGAAGACAACCAGAAACGTCGTTTGCAACTCAAGTTCAATCGAGTGGTGCGGGCCACGGTGAAGGGCAATGTGGTGGTAGCGATCACGCAAGGGGCATTGGGTGGTTTTATTTTCTGGTTTCTGGGCATCCCGAGCGTGCTGCTCTGGGCGGTGTTGATGGCGTTTCTGTCGCTGTTGCCGGCGGTGGGGGCGGGGATCGTCTGGATACCGGTGGCGGCGTATTTCCTGTTCAGCGGCGCGATCTGGCAGGCCACGGTGCTGACCTTGTTCGGAGTGTTCGTGATCGGCCTGGTGGACAACGTTCTGCGACCGATCCTGGTGGGCAAGGACACCAAAATGCCGGACTACCTGATCCTTATCTCGACCTTGGGCGGCCTCGCGCTTTTTGGCCTGAACGGTTTTGTCATAGGGCCGTTGATCGCGGCGCTGTTCGTGTCGAGCTGGGCGATTTTCATCGATTCCAAGCCCAAGGTTCAGCTGCCTTAAGCGCTGAGCTGGCCTGCGTCGATACGTTGTGACAGGGCTTGGGCGGCGGGAAGCGAGGTGAGCGGGCCGCTGATCGGTTCGCCGTCCTGCACCAGATACCAACAGGCAAGCAATCCTCGCGCTCTGAGCTGTGCGGGAACGGCGCTGCCGATAACGGACATGATCTGAACCTGAGCCATAAGTACCTCCATTAATCTATGGAGCTACCTTACGGATCGGACGCTTGAACGGACAATCAACGCTTTCGATAGTCGTCATTGATGCCAATGAGTCCTGCGGTCAATCCACCACTTGATCAAGCATATGCACCACTTCCTGCTCATTGAGCAGGCCTTTGCGCACCAGGTTTTCTGCCAGTAGCGAGAGGAATTTTGCGCTGCGATGGCCTTCCAGGTGCTTGAGTTCGGTCAGTGCGTTGTACACCTTGCCGGAAGTGCACAAGCCGACAATGCGATGCGGGTTTTGTGTGGGCATGAAGGTCGTCCTTGTTTTTATCAACCTGTTGTTTACGGACAGATCCAAGCTTGCGGATCGGACATGACATAAATATGACCAACTTTACCTGCCGGTACTGTCCCGACAGCGACCTTGACGAGATTTATTCAGACTTCGTCCGGCCAGTGGTCACAAAAAAGGCCCCGCTTTTATAGCGGGGCCTGATGTGCGTGTTACCAGCGGTCGCCACGATAATAACCATGGGGAGGGCCGTAGTAGCCGCGTGGTGGACCATACCCGCGTGGCGGACCGTAATAGATCGGTGCCGGGCGGTAGTACATCGGTTGTTGAACGTAGACCGGCGCCGGTTGGTAATAAACAGGCGGTGGCTGCACGTACACCGGTTGTGGCTGAACGTAGACCGGTTGCTCCACATACACTGGACGGTCGCGGCCGATTATTGCGGAGCCAATGATTGCCGAGCCGACGATCGCACCAAACACAGCCGGACCTTCCCAGCCGCCATGACCATGACCACCTGCTTCTGCCTGCCCTGCGATAGCAAGAGCACCGATCAGCAAGGCTACTGTGGGGATTTTACGGATCATGATAAGTCCTCGGTTCTTCGACCCGGCGCTCGCGTCTGCAATAGACACAAGTTGTCGCGGGGATACTTCTAAGACAGCATTTTTTTGAAAATCAGCACAGCCGTTGGGTAAATTTTGTGTAAGGTCTGTACCGGCTTCTTTACGGCTGTGTGCCAGGTGCAGACTGGCTTTTATGATCAATCAGAACCGCTGAAGTGGCTAATCCCGTCCATCCGAAAGTGCTATTGAAGGAGATTCCAATGCAGATGAACCCCAACAGAGACACTCAGCTGTGCATGTCACTCTCGGGGCGCCCCGGCAATTTTGGCCTGCGGTTTCATAACCATCTGTACGAACAACTGGGCCTGAATTTTTACTACAAGGCCTTCAGCAGCCAGGACTTGCCGGGCGCTGTGGGCGGCATTCGCGCCTTGGGCATCCGGGGTTGCGGGGTATCGATGCCGTTCAAGGAAGCCTGTATTGCGTTGGTCGATGAGCTGGATGCATCGGCTGAGGCCATCCAATCGATCAATACTATTGTGAATACCAGCGGTCATCTCAAGGCCTATAACACCGATTACATCGCCATTGCCCAGTTGCTTGAAACCCATCAGGTTCCCGAGGATTCGACCTTTGCCCTGCGCGGCAGCGGCGGCATGGCCAAGGCTGTGGCCAGTGCCTTGCGCGATGGCGGCTACAAAAATGGCCTGATTGTCGCCCGGAACGAGCGCGCCGGGCGTGCTTTGGCTGAATCGTTGGGTTATCACTGGCAGGCGGAGTTGGGCGCTCAACGCCCGCAGATGCTGATCAACGTCACGCCCATCGGCATGACCGGCGGGCCGGAGGCCGATCAACTGGCGTTTGAGCCTGATGTTATCGCTGCGGCGGAAACTGTCTTCGATGTGGTGGCGATCCCCTCGGAAACACCGTTGATCGTGCGCGGTCGTGCCGAAGGCAAGCGCGTGATCACCGGGCTGGAAGTGATTGCGATCCAGGCACTGGAACAGTTCGTGTTGTACACCGGTGTGCGGCCGACCGATGAGCAGTTCCAGAAAGCCGTGGCGTTTGCCCGCAGCTGACAGTTGACTGTACTGGCCCAATCGCGGGCAAGCCCGCTCCCACACTTGACCGCATTAGTCTGGACCAACTTGGTCACCTGTGGGAGCGGGCTTGCTCGCGATTGCCGCGACTCGGTTTCCAGCCTGCCCTAGCCTTGCCCACGAATATCCCCGCCTATACTGGCCACCAGCAAGCGAAGACTTGCTCTCCAGCCACCGTGACCGAGGTTTTCATGCATCCCGCCATTCTCAACCTGGATCAGGCCGAACTTTTACCGCTGCCCAAAGAGTTTGCTCCCACCGGAGACGCTGCCGGCCGCTATCAGCAACGCCTAGCACGCATCGGCCAGCAACTGGGCGCGCAAAAGCTGGGTTATCGGTTGTATGCCCTGGAGCCTGGCATGCGTGGCAGTCCTTTTCATAACCATCGGGTCAACGAGGAGATGTTCTACATCGTGGCCGGGGAGGGGGAGATTCGCCTGGGTGCCGAACGCTTTCCGATCCGCGCTGGTGATGTGATTGCCTGCCCGGCGGGTGGTCCTGAAGCCGCGCACCAGATCATCAACACCAGCAACGGCGAATTGCGCTATCTGGCGGTCAGCAGTCAGCAATCACCGGACATTTGCGAATACCCGGATTCCGGAAAATACGTGGTGATGGACGACTTCAAGGTCGATGCCCAAGGCAATGCTTCGGGCTTCGTCGCCGTCGCCAGGCAGGCCGATGGCGTGGATTATTGGGACGGCGAGTAGGCCGTCAGCGTTGAGCACATCCTTGTAGCAACGCAGCCCTGTAGCAGCTGCCGAGCCTGCGAGGCTGCGTTCGGCTGCGATAGCAGTCGTAAATTCAGACGACTCGGTACTTCAGGAAAACCGTGCGTGCAGGGTTTACGACTGCTGCGCAGCCGAACGCAGCCTCGCAGGCTCGGCAGCTGCTACAGGGCTAAAGGCTACAGCGCATCGGCCAAGGGGCTATTCGAGGCGTGCCAAGCGCTCTTCCAGCGCCGCAATCCGCGCTTCAAGCTCTTCGATTCGCTCAACCGACACACCGCTGCTGGTGCCACGTTCCGCCGGGTTCTGCCGGGCAGCCAGGATCGCTTCGATATCCGCCGGATCGCCCAGTGCATGCATGTAACGGTCTTCGCGCTGGCCGGCCTGGCGCGGGATCAACAGCGCCAGACCCCTGGCGATCAAGCGCTCCAGTTGATGCACCACCTGCTCGGCATCTTCGAAGTCATGCATGCGGCCGCTGCGGGTCAGCAGTTCGTTGACCGTCTGCGGGCCGCGCAGAAATAACAGCCCCGTCAGAATCACCTGCGCCGGCACCAGTTCCAGCGCCTTGTCGACCCGATGCTCCCAACGGTCGGCGCGGCTGCCCATTACCAGTCTTGTGAAGCCGCGACCTTCCAGAACGCGCAGGCTCTGGCCAACCTGGCCCTGGCTGAGGTTCATTACCGGTTCGCGGCTGGTTTTCTGGTTGCAGGCAATCACCAGCGCATTGAGCGTCAGCGGATAGGTTTCCGGGCTGGTGGCCTGTTTCTCGATCAACGAGCCCAGAATGCGGATTTCCGTGCTGTTGAGCCGCGGTTCGTCGGAGGTCGTTTCTTGCTCAGTGCTCATCGCGCTTTTCCCTATGCAGTCGAAGCATGCAGTCGAAGCCGCCTAGCCTAATCCTTGCAGGATAAAAGACAAGCCGCAGGGCGGTCGGGCATGGCTATAATCGCTCCAGGTTTTTACTCCTGTCACCACACGAGACCATCATGACTATTTCCCTGTACGCCGCTTCCGTTCCGGTTTTCCAGCAAATGCTCAATGCCCTGAGCAACAACCTGAGCAAGGCCGAAGCCCACGCTAGCGCGAAAAACATCGACCCGAATGCGTTCCTGCAAGCCCGTCTGTACCCTGACATGTTCCCGCTGGTGCGTCAGGTGCAGATCGCCGTCGATTTCGCTAAAGGTGTTTCGGCGCGTCTGGCTGAAGTCGAACTGCCGAAATACGATGACACCGAAACCACCTTCGCCGAACTGCAAGCGTTGATCGCCAAGGTCCTGGCTTTCATCGGCGAGATCAAACCCGAGCAGATCGACGGCAAGGAAGGCATCGAGATCGTTACCCGTCCAGGCACGCCTAAAGAGAAGCGCTTCACTGGCCAGGCTTACCTGCTGAGCTATGGTTTGCCGCAGTTCTTCTTCCACGTGACCACCGCTTACGCACTGCTGCGTCACAACGGCGTGGAAGTGGGCAAGCGCGATTACATGGGCGCGTTCTAAACCGCCCAGATACAAAAAAGCCCGCCAAGGTTTACGCCTTGGCGGGCTTTTTCGTTTTGCCGAGAGCCAGGCTTGTCGGCGAAATGTGGGAGCGGCAGCCTGGCTCCTACAGGTGCGTTGTTACGCCAGACGCTGGGCTTCCCGGGCTTTCTGGGTCTTCTGCTCCTCACCCTGGCACGCCGCCGCGGTGAACAGTACGTCGGTGGAGGAGTTCAGCGCGGTTTCCGCCGAGTCCTGCAACACACCGATGATGAAGCCGACCGCTACCACTTGCATGGCGATTTCACTCGGGATGCCGAACAGGCTGCACGCCAGTGGAATCAGCAACAACGAACCCCCGGCCACGCCCGAGGCGCCACAGGCACAGATCGCCGCGACGATGCTGAGCAGGATGGCTGTCGGAATGTCCACGGCGATGCCCAGGGTATGCACGGCGGCCAGGGTCAACACGGTGATGGTGATCGCGGCGCCGGCCATGTTGATGGTGGCGCCGAGCGGGATCGACACCGAATAGGTATCTTCGTGCAGGCCCAGACGCTTGCTCAGCTCCAGGTTGACCGGAATATTCGCCGCCGAACTACGGGTGAAGAAGGCGGTGATGCCGCTCTCGCGCAGGCAGGTGAATACCAGCGGATACGGGTTGCGACGCAGCTTCCAGAACACAATGACCGGGTTCATCACCAGCGCCACGAACAGCATGCAGCCCAACAACACAGCCAGCAGATGCATGTAACCGATCAAGGCACCGAAACCGGAGGTGGCGAGGGTCGAGGCCACCAGGCCAAAGATCCCCAATGGCGCAAAGCGAATCACCAGACGCACGATCAAGGTCACGCCATTGGACAGATCGCCCAGTACTTCGCGCGTCGTCTCGCCGGCATGGCGAATCGCAACACCCATGCCGATCGCCCAAGCCAGAATGCCGATGAAGTTGGCGTTCATCAGCGCACTGACCGGGTTGTCGACTACGCTGAGCAACAGACTCTGCAACACTTCGCTGATGCCCCCCGGTGCGGTCACCGCAACGTCTTGGGTCGACAGCACCAGGCTCGACGGAAACAGCGTACTGGCAATCACCGCCACCACGGCCGCCGCGAAGGTGCCCAGCAGGTACAGAAACAGAATCGGCCGGATGTGGGTTTCCTGGCCGTGCTTATGGTTGGCAATCGAGGCCATGACCAGCACGAACACCAGAATCGGCGCAACAGCCTTGAGCGCCGAGACGAACACTTTGCCAATGAAGGCAGTGGACTTGGCCAGCTCAGGCGCGAACAACGCCAAGGCAATCCCGGCGATCAGGCCGATGATGATTTGCGTGACCAGGCTGCTGCGTTTCAGGCGTTGCAAGAGAGAAGGGGATGAAGCGGTCATAACGGCATCTCTGATTTTATTAGGGTGCAGGGTTGTGCTCATGCAGCAAAAAGCCGGGCAGGCCACATGGAGGGAACCGAAGGTCGCTACATCAATGCCAGTGAATGGCCGATGAGCAAAGTGTAAGTACCGCAGGTCGCGGACTTTATCACAGCGTAGCCGTGATCCTTCAGGCCTGTGACGATCTGCCACCCGATTGCTCAACGCGATTTGCAGGTTCGTGCAACCTCGTCCGCAAACACTCTGTTAAGCTTCGCCATCCTCATTTTCAAGTTCTGCCAGTGAGCCTTCGGGCTGTCGCTGGTGTCGTCGTTTTCCTGGAGTTCTGCATGCTGTTGCCCATTCTTCTGTTGTCCGCCGCCGGTTTTACGGTGCTGACCACGGAGTTCATTATCGTCGGTCTGTTGCCGGCAATCGCCCGTGACTTGGACGTCAGCATCCCTCAAGCGGGTTTGCTGGTGACCCTGTTCGCCTTTACCGTAGCCGCTTTCGGGCCGTTCCTGACGGCGTACTTCGCCAGGTTTGAACGGCGCAAACTGTTTATCAGCGTGCTGATCATGTTCGGCCTGGCCAACACGCTGGCGGCACTGGCGCCGAACATCGGGGTGATGGCCATTGCGCGATTGATTCCGGCGCTGGGGCTGCCGGTGTTCTGGGCATTGGCCAGTGAAACTGCAGTGGACATCGTCGGGCCGGACTATGCCGGGCGGGCCATCTCCAAGATCGGTTTCGGTATCGTCTGCGCCACGGTGTTCGGCATTCCGGTGGGTACGCTGATTTCCGATGCGTTCGGCTGGCGCAGTGCTTTCGGCATTCTGGCGGTGATCGCGTTTGCCAAGGCGTTGCTGCTGTTTATTTACCTGCCGAAAACCAACCTGCACCAGCATCAGGTGAGTTTTCGCTCGCAGTTCAAAATTCTGCGCAGCCCGTTAATGCTGGGGCATGTGCTGTTGTCGATCCTGGTGTTCAGCGGCATGTTCACCGCGTACACCTACCTGGCGGACATTCTTGAGCGGCTCGCCGGTTTCAACGGCACGGTGGTCGGCTGGTGCCTGATGGGCTTTGGCGCGGTCGGCTTGATCGGCAACTCGTTGGGCGGTCGTGCGGTGGATCGGCATCCGCTGATCGCTTCTGTGACGTTTTGTGCGTTCATGATTGCCGGCATGGTGGCCTTGGTGCCGAACATTCATTCACCCCTTGGTCTGGCGGCAGCGATGGGGATTTGGGGTGTGACTCAGGCCGCGCTGTTCCTGGTCAGCCACGTGCGCCTGATGAAGGCTGCGCCTGAAGCTCCGGCCTTTGCTGCATCGCTGAACATTGCCGGGGCCAACCTCGGAATCGGTCTGGGCGCGATGGTCGGTGGGCGAGTGATCGACAGTGTGGGCCTGGGTGGCCTGGGTTTCGCGGCGGCCGGTTTTATCTTGGTCTCGATTCTGTTGGCGATGGCGCTGATGACCTTCAAACCTCGCGAAATCTGCGCCTGACGCCTCACATCTCGACAAACAACTCGCGTCGGGCACCTTCGGTAATGGCGACAATGCCGGGGTGCTTGACCTTGCGTTCCACTGAGATGGCGTAGAACGACTCGCGCACCGCGTCGGTCTGGCCGATCAACTCCACGTCGCATTGGCGTTTCACTTCGTCGGCAATCACACTCGGGCCGATGAATATCCCGCTGCCGGATTGGCCGAAGGCCTGCATCAGGGCACTGTCGTCGAATTCGCCGACGATCCGTGGCTGGATCTGCTGTTCGGCAAACCAGCGTTGCAAGCGACTGCGCACCACGGTTTCCGGTCCGGGAATCAGCAGTGGGGCGCCGTGCAGGCTGTGAGGGAAGTCCTGGCCATATCGCGCGGCGAGTTCGGCGGTGGCGAAGAAGCTGATGCCGCATTCGCCGAGCTTCTGGCTGTAGCCTTTGATGTCCAGATTCGAGGGCATCGGGCTGTCGGAGATCACCAGATCAAGGCGTTGAATCGCCAGGTCGGCAAGCAAGCGTTCCAGTTTGTCTTCGCGACAGGTGATACGCAGGGGCTCGCTCAACTCCATGGTCGGTGCGATCAGGCGATAAACGATGGATTTGGGCACCACATCGGCGACGCCCACCCGAAACAGAATCTGTTGCTCATTGGGCTGCGCCCGCAGCATCAACTCCAGTTCGCCACCGAGTTGGAACATCTGCTCGGCGTAAGGGAGCGTCTGACGTCCGGCTTCGGTGAGTTCCAGCTGTCGGCCGACCCGGCGGAACAACTCGATGCCATAGGTTTGCTCGAGCAGGGATATCTGCCCGCTGATGGTCTGTGGCGTCAGGTTCAATTGCTCGCAGGCGCGCACGATGCTGCCGGTCTTGGCCACCACCCAGAAGTAATGCAGCTGTCGATAATTAAGCATGTTGGTGAAATCCCGTTGTTCACATCATCTGTAGAAGCTGTCGTAGGAGCTGTCGAGTGAAACGAGGCTGCGATCTTTTGATCTTGCTTGTTAAAAACAAAAGATCGCAGCCTCGTTTCACTCGACAGCTCCTACAGGCATACGCCATACACTGTCTGGATTCGTTATAGCCGAAGTATAACCGCTAAAAATACGAATTTTCCTGAAGTGTTTGCTTCCTTAGAATGCCTCGCTATCGACGGATCGCCTTTTCGGTTCTGTCTGTTCTATCGAGGGAAGCATCATGAAGCTTAAAACCACGGCACTGCTGATCACGTCTTTACTGGTGTTGGCCGGTTGCGACCAGGCCGAGAAAAGCGCTCAGCAATTGATGGGCAAGGCTGCCGAAACCGCCAAACAGGCGATTGACGATACCCACAAAGCGGCCGAGCAAGCGCTCAGCGATGCCACGGGCGGTTTGATCAGCAAGAAAGAACAACCAACCAAAGAGACGGACAAAACCGACTCTTCGTCCCAGGAAATCTAAACCGTTCAAACGAGTCAGGACTGACCCATGGAATACCTTTTAGAACTTGCTGCAAGCCCCACTGCCTGGGTCGCCCTGGCCACGCTGGTGGTGATGGAAATCGTGCTCGGCATCGATAACCTGATCTTCATCTCGATCCTCACCAACAAGCTGCCCGAACAGCATCGCCAGAAGGCGCGACGGATTGGTATCGGCATGGCGTTGATCCTGCGCCTGGCACTGTTGAGCACCATCGCGTTCATCGTCCAGCTGACGGAGCCGGTGATCGAGATTCTCGGCCATGCGTTCTCCTGGAAAGACATGATCCTGATCGCCGGCGGCCTGTTCCTGTTGTGGAAGGCGACCACCGAGATCCATCACAGCATGGACCCGGCGCCGGATGATCCGACCTCGGCCACCTCGACCGTGACCCTGGGTTTTGCTGCTGCGATTGGGCAGATCCTGATGCTGGACATGGTGTTCTCCATCGACAGCATCATTACCGCCGTCGGCATGACCGAGCATTTGCCGATCATGATCATCGCGGTGGTGGTGTCGGTACTGGTGATGTTGCTGGCGGCTGACCCTCTGGCCAAGTTCATCAACGACAACCCGACAGTGGTGATGCTGGCGCTGGGCTTCCTGATCATGATTGGCATGACGCTGATCGCCGAAGGTTTTGGCGCCCACGTACCGAAAGGCTACGTCTATGCGGCCATGGCGTTCTCGGCCACGATCGAAGGCTTGAACATGCTGTCGCGTCGGGCCAGGCAGAAGCGCATCGCCGCTCAAGCGTAACCTTCGTTAAATGAAACGGCCGCCTGAACTCGAAAGAGTCCAGGCGGCCGTTTTAGTTTGGACGACCGAAAAGCGCCGGTCAGTGCGCAGTGGCGGGGTGGGCAGCCGGCTGATCGGTGTTCGCCACAGGCGCCGATTGAACCGGGTGGTGATGGTGTCGGCGGGTAATACGCAAAACGCCCCACAGCATGGCGGCGGCCACGGCCAGCCAGCCGGAGATCAACATTACAATGGTCATTGTCAGGCTCATCAGTGCCTCCTCTTTGCCCTGCATCGGGCACACATTCGTCCTTGGTAAGTGACAGTCTAGCCGCTGCTGTATTTCAGGCTATTGACCAAAAGTCGCCTGTCACCAACCAGTTCGCTCTATCGAATGCAATCAACTGCCGGTTAAGGCTATACCGCTGTCGCGCGGCATCCTATGATCGACGGCCAAGCCGGCTGTGCGATTGCCTGGCGTCTGAACAAGAGAGTGATGATGGTGCGGGTATTTTCTCGAATTCGATCTTTGGTGCTGATCGTTGGCTGCGTTGCCGGCCTGGCTGGCTGTGCGGGGAGCGTGGCGCCTGAGATCAAGCGTCTGCCGGAGCGGGTCGAACTCAGCGGTACGTTCTACCGTGGGCAAAGTTATCAAAGCGGGCCTCAGGTGCTGGCTAGTCTGCTGTCCCGGCAGGGCATCGTGATAACCCCGGGGCTGCTCGACAAACCTCTGCATTTGCCGGGTGCCGAAGACCG
The DNA here is from genome assembly GCF_014852305.1 of Pseudomonas sp. PDM09. Classification (NCBI taxonomy): domain Bacteria; kingdom Pseudomonadati; phylum Pseudomonadota; class Gammaproteobacteria; order Pseudomonadales; family Pseudomonadaceae; genus Pseudomonas; species Pseudomonas sp. PDM09. Next base: position 159,230 of record NZ_JACVBI010000001.1, read on the forward strand.
GTTGCAGCAGAACATGCAGAATCTCGCCCGCGAATACGGGATGGTGGTCTACCCCCTCGACAAAAATTTGCCGGCGCTGCTGACCCAGGTCGCCGCCGGTTATCCGGTGATGGTGCGCTTCACGGAAGGCTCGGCGTTTTGGGCAGAGCCGCGATACGCCATTCTCGCCGGTTACAATCGTCAGAAGCAGACGGTGTTGCTGCGCGCCGGGATGGAGCGTCGGTTGCTGATGGGGTTCAGCGCCTTTGAATCGGCGTTCGAGAATGCCGGTGGCTGGGCCGTATTGATTCAGAAGCCGGACGAGATTCCGGCCAATGTCGATCAGCAGCGCTGGCTGAAAGCGGCGAGCGATCTTGCCCAGTCAGGTCAGGAACAGGCGGCAGCCCGGGCGAAAAAAGCGTTGAGCGCGCAGTAGTTTCCGTTCGTCATCTTGCAGGGCACCACTCAGGGTTATTGGCCTCTCATGTAAAGGGCCCGGATTACTTTGCCGGGTCGTGACCAGGAGGCGCCCATGGCTCATTCCAATACCCCTGTCGGCCCGCACTCATCCGAGCATTCGTCCGATAATGAGTTGGGATTCGACCCTGATTCTCCGGACCTCGCCGATCCTCAGGTCGATCCCATCGGCCCTGCCAAGGCGCCCAAGGATATAAAACCGGGTGAGGCGGGCAAGAAGGCTCCCGCGAAGCCTTACGATCCACTGGGCGATCTGAAACCCAAGACCTAGTCAGAGGTGCATATGTCTACCGATTCGAGCTTCGACGACAAACGTCCAGATCCTCCAGACAGTGTTCCAACAACCCCCGAGGCGGATCTGGATCCGGTGATGGACCCGGACAGTCCGTTACGGGATCCATTAGCCAGACCGACCGTGGTGCCCACAAAGCATCCGCAAGGTTGGAAAGACCCGAGTGCGGGGGACGGCATTCCGGATGACGATCAGATGCCGTTGCCCAATGATTAATCCCGAATAAAAAGCCCCGAATATTCGGGGCTTTTTATTCGGGGCTTTCGTTTGGAGGCGTTTGGAGTTTACTTCGATGCTTCAACCACACCGCTTTGGCGATGCTTGAGATTCTTGTCGGATTTGTACTGCAGGGCTACGGACGGCACGTTGGCGCTCTTGCCGGTTTCGACCCAGCTGCGAATCCGGCTGGCATCGGCAAAGTGCGTGTACTTGCCGAAGGCATCGAGAATCACCAGCGCCATCGGCCGATCTCCCATGTGGGTCACCAGCACCAGGCAGTGACCGGCCGCGTTGGTAAAGCCGGTTTTGGTCAGTTTGATGTCCCAGTTAGGCTTGTTGACCAAATGGTCGGTGTTGCGGAAACCCAAGCTGTAGTTGGGGTTGCGGAACGAAACGGTTTTTTCCTTGGTGGTGGTCAATTGAGTCAACAGCGGATACTTGTGTGCGGCGATCAGCAGTTTGCTCAAATCGCGAGCGGTGGACACATTGCGAGGAGAGAGGCCCGTCGGTTCGACAAAGTGGGTGCTGGTCATTCCCAGCGCTTTGGCTTTGGCGTTCATGGCGGCAATGAACGCGACATAGCCGCCCGGATAGTGATGGGCCAGACTCGCAGCGGCACGGTTTTCCGAGGACATCAGGGCAATCAGCAGCATCTCTCGGCGTGGCAATTCGCTTTTGAGTTTGACCCGGGAAAACACGCCTTTCATTTCTGGGGTGTCGCTGATGTTGATGGAAAGATACTCGTCCATGTTCTGCCGGGCTTCTACCACCACCAGGCCAGTCATCAGTTTGCTGACGGATGCGATTGGCACTACGACGTCAGGGTTGCTGGCATAGATCACTTTGTTGCTTTGCATATCCATCAGCAAGACACTGCCGGAAGCGATTTTCAGTTGTGAAGTGTCTCGGGGTGCGGCAGTGGTTTCTGCAGCGTTGATCGTTGGCGTGGTGAAAGTCCCTGTAAATGCAAAAAACAGGCTCAGGATTGAAAGACGGATTTTCACGCTGGCGGACTCATAAAGGGTGGATATACCGTTTTGTAACGGGCTGTTTCTTTAAAAAGCGACGCATTTTAGGAGTATGGCTGAAGAACTGTCGATGGTTGTTCGATGTTCAGATGAAAGTGCCTGGCCGCCTGATAAAAGCGGGCTTTTCCGGCGGGTGGTCGAGCTTTTTCTGCAGGCAAAAAGAACCCCGCGACTGGCGGGGTTCCTTTATGCGGCGCTGCAAGCCAGCGTGAACTCAGCCGTGCAGTGTTTCCGCGGCGTACAGCGTGTTTTCCAGCAGGCATGCGCGGGTCATCGGGCCAACGCCACCCGGTACCGGAGTGATCCAGCCGGCGCGGGGCAGGGCGGTTTCATAGATCACGTCACCGACCAGCTTGCCGTCTTCCTGGCGATTGATACCAACGTCGATCACGATCGCGCCTTCCTTGATCCACTCACCTTTGACCAGGCCCGGCTTGCCGGCGGCAACCACCACCAGGTCGGCGCGACCGACATGGCCCGCCAGATCCTTGGTGAAGCGGTGGGTAACGGTCACGGTGCAACCGGCCAGCAGCAGTTCCATTGCCATCGGGCGACCAACAATGTTGGAAGCCCCGACAATGACCGCGTCCATTCCGTATAGATCGGCACCGGTGCTTTCCAGCAGCGTCATGATGCCTTTAGGTGTGCACGGACGCAGCAGCGGAATACGCTGGGCCAGACGGCCGACGTTATAAGGGTGGAAACCGTCGACATCCTTGTCAGGACGAATGCGTTCCAGCAATTTGGAGGCGTCCAGATGCTCAGGTAAGGGCAGTTGAAGCAGAACGCCGTCAATCGCCGGGTCATCGTTCAGGCGATCGATCAGATCGGTCAGTGCTTCTTGAGTGGTTTCGGCAGGCAGGTCGTAGGCTTGGGAAAGGAAGCCGACCTCTTCACAGTCTTTACGCTTGTGCGAGACATAAACCTGAGAGGCAGGATCGCTGCCGACCAGGATCACCGCGAGGCCAGGCGTGCGCAGACCTTGCTGGCGACGCTCGGCGACTCGTTTGGCGATCTGCTGGCGCAGGCTGGCGGCGATCGATTTGCCGTCGATTAGTTGTGCAGTCATTGCGCGTGATTAACCATCGAGAGGGGAAAAAAAGAGAGCGCATTCTCGCATGTCATGAGGTGAGGGCAAAGGCGCTTGGTCTGCAAATTCCCCTAACCCCTTTAATTAAATGAATTTTTTTTAAAAAGGATTTGACGACCTCTGGGGGGCTCTATACTATTCGTCGCACTTGTCGGGCACAGCCTAGCACTGGTTGAGAAGGTCGAGCGGAGTTACGCTTCCGCAAGGCTGAAAAGCACTTAGTTTGTAGTCCTTCAAGGGTACAGATTAACAAGGCGCCCGTAGCTCAGCTGGATAGAGCATCCGCCTTCTAAGCGGATGGTCGCAGGTTCGAGTCCTGCCGGGTGCGCCATTAGGCAACTTTGGCACAAGTAACGCGATATGGTGGGCGTAGCTCAGTTGGTAGAGCACGGGATTGTGACTCCCGTTGTCGTGGGTTCGATCCCCATCGTCCACCCCATATTTCGAAAGGCGCCAGATTAACAGTCTGGCGCCTTTGCTTTAACAGCTTCAATCCGCGGATGTGGTGGAATTGGTAGACACACTGGATTTAGGTTCCAGCGCCGCGAGGCGTAAGAGTTCGAGTCTCTTCATCCGCACCAAATAAAGCTTCACTCTTGCCGCTTGGCTTGGTTGGGGCTCAGCAAAGAAGTTGTTTGGCTTCTTTGTCACGCAATATGGTGGGCGTAGCTCAGTTGGTAGAGCACGGGATTGTGACTCCCGTTGTCGTGGGTTCGATCCCCATCGTCCACCCCATATTTCGAAAGGCGCCAGATTTAACAGTCTGGCGCCTTTTTTGTTTCAGTTGTTTGAGTGTCGACGACTGCAGGTTGTGGGTCGCAGGGGCGGGTCGTTTCATCGTATTTATGTTTCTCGATGATGCACGATTTGCCCGCCGATCCCCTCGCGGGGTCGGCTGTCAGGGATGGATTGCCGATTCCTTCTATATATAGAAGGATTGGTGCAGAGCCTTGGCATGACTGGCTGTATTTGCTAACAGGGCGAGGCACAACCGTTTGTCCCCGCCTATAAATTGCCTGCTGCTTTTTTACCCGTTTTCAGTAGGGTGACTTCTTGAGTTTGACCCACTAGAATGCATGCCCTTGATTCTGGGGTCGGAAACGGCCGGCTAACGTCTGTGCAACGAGGAATATCCATGCAAGTTTCTGTTGAAAATACTACTGCTCTTGAGCGCCGCATGAGCGTCACCGTGCCGGCTGAGCGCATCGAGAGCCAGGTCAACAAGCGTCTGCAGCAGACCGCCCAAAAGGCCAAGATTGCTGGCTTCCGTCCAGGCAAAGTGCCAATGAGCGAAATCAAGCGCCGTTTCGGTGCTGACGCTCGCCAGGAAGCTGTAGGCGACGTGATCCAGTCTTCTTTCTACGAAGCTGTGGTTGAGCAGAAGCTGAACCCGGCTGGTCAGCCTTCGATCGAGCCTAAATCCCTGGAAGCAGGCAAGGACCTGGAATACGTAGCCGTATTCGAAGTGTTCCCGGAGTTCACCGTTGCCGGTTTCGAAGGTATCGCTGTCGAGCGCCTGAGCGCTGACGTGGCTGATGCCGATCTGGACAAGATGCTGGAAATCCTGCGCAAGCAGAACACCCGTTTCGAAGTCGCCGATCGCGCTGCTCAGAACGAAGATCAACTGAACATCGATTTCGTCGGCAAGGTCGACGGTGAAGTGTTCGCTGGCGGTTCCGCCAAAGGCACCCAGCTGGTGCTGGGTTCCGGTCGTATGATCCCAGGCTTCGAAGACGGTCTGGTCGGCGCTAAAGCCGGCGAAGAGCGCGTTCTGAACCTGACCTTCCCTGAGGACTATCAGAACCTCGACCTGGCAGGCAAAGCCGCTGAGTTCACCGTGACCGTGAACACCGTTTCCGAGCCTAAACTGCCAGAGCTGACCGAAGAATTCTTCGCTCAATTCGGCATCAAGGAAACCGGTCTGGAAGGCTTCCGCACCGAAGTTCGCAAGAACATGGAGCGCGAACTGCGTCAGGCGATCAAATCCAAGGTCAAGAATCAGGTTATGGACGGTCTGCTGGCCACCAACCCGATCGAAGTGCCAAAGGCTCTGCTGTCCAACGAAGTTGACCGTCTGCGCGTGCAGGCTGTTCAGCAGTTCGGCGGCAACATCAAGCCTGACCAACTGCCGGCCGAGCTGTTCGAAGAGCAAGCCAAGCGCCGCGTTGTGCTGGGTCTGATCGTGGCTGAAGTGGTCAAGCAATTCGACCTCAAGCCTGACGAAGCCCGCGTTCGCGAGATGATTCAGGAAATGGCTTCGGCTTACCAGGAGCCTGAGCAGGTTGTGTCTTGGTACTACAAGAACGACCAGCAACTGAACGAAGTCCGTTCGGTTGTGCTGGAAGAACAAGTTGTGGATACTGTTCTGCAGAAAGCTAGCGTGACCGACAAATCGGTCTCTTACGAAGAAGCTGTCAAGCCGGTAGAAGCTCCACAAGCCGACTGATCGTTTTTGCGGTAAGAAGCACACACCATAAGCCAGCCTTCGTGCTGGCTTATGCGTATTCAAGACATAACTATTTGGGAGTGACTGCAGAGCATGTTCCGTAATTCCTATATTCAGCAGAACTCTGATATCCAGGCCGCAGGCGGCCTGGTCCCGATGGTTGTCGAGCAGTCTGCTCGTGGCGAGCGCGCCTATGACATCTACTCGCGCCTTCTCAAGGAGCGAGTGATTTTTCTGGTTGGTCCGGTAGAGGACTACATGGCCAACCTGATCTGTGCGCAACTGCTGTTCCTTGAAGCGGAAAACCCGGACAAGGACATCCATCTCTATATCAACTCCCCGGGCGGTTCGGTCACGGCGGGCATGTCGATCTATGACACCATGCAGTTCATCAAGCCAAACGTGTCGACCACTTGTATCGGTCAAGCGTGCAGCATGGGCGCGTTTCTTCTGACGGCCGGTGCCCAGGGCAAGCGTTACTGCCTGCCGAACTCGCGTGTGATGATTCACCAGCCACTGGGCGGTTTCCAAGGCCAGGCTTCGGATATCGAAATCCATGCCAAGGAAATCCTCTTCATTCGTGAGCGCCTCAACACGCTGATGGCCAAGCATAGCGGGCGCACTCTTGAAGAAATCGAGCGCGATACCAACCGCGATAATTTCATGAGCGCTGAAGCTGCGCGTGAATACGGGTTGATCGATGAAGTGATCAACCAGCGCCCCGCTTAATAATAAGCAGCTCAAAATAGGGTTGGTCAGCTGGTCTGATCACCGGCGGGCTTGAAAAAGCCCGCAATAGCCTTCATCTTGTGTTGCAAGCCTATCGGATTTGGATCGAACGAATGACTGACACCCGCAACGGCGAGGACAACGGCAAGCTGCTCTATTGCTCCTTCTGTGGCAAAAGCCAGCATGAAGTACGCAAATTGATTGCCGGCCCCTCGGTCTTTATCTGCGACGAGTGCGTCGACCTGTGCAATGACATCATCCGTGAGGAGGTGCAGGAAGCCCAGGCCGAAAGCAGCGCGCATAAATTGCCTTCGCCTAAAGAAATCAGCGGCATCCTTGATCAGTACGTGATTGGTCAGGAGCGTGCGAAAAAGGTTCTGGCCGTAGCGGTGTACAACCACTACAAGCGTTTGAACCAGCGTGACAAAAAGAATGACGACGTCGAACTCGGCAAAAGCAACATCTTGCTGATCGGCCCGACAGGCTCGGGTAAAACCCTGCTTGCCGAAACACTGGCCCGCTTGCTGAACGTTCCGTTCACCATCGCCGACGCAACCACCCTCACCGAGGCGGGTTATGTAGGTGAAGATGTCGAGAACATCATTCAGAAGCTGCTGCAGAAGTGCGATTACGATGTAGAAAAAGCCCAGATGGGTATCGTCTACATCGATGAGATAGACAAGATCTCACGTAAATCTGACAACCCGTCGATCACTCGGGACGTTTCCGGTGAAGGCGTACAGCAGGCCCTGCTCAAGTTGATCGAAGGTACGGTCGCTTCCGTTCCACCTCAAGGTGGTCGCAAGCATCCGCAGCAGGAATTCCTTCAGGTCGACACCCGTAACATCCTGTTCATCTGCGGTGGTGCGTTCTCCGGTCTGGAAAAGGTTATTCAAAACCGTTCCACCAAGGGTGGCATTGGTTTCAACGCGGAAGTGCGCAGCAAGGAAGAAGGCAAGAAAGTCGGTGAATCCCTGCGTGAAGTCGAGCCTGACGATCTGGTCAAGTTCGGTCTGATCCCGGAGTTCGTTGGTCGTCTGCCGGTACTTGCTACGCTGGACGAGCTTGATGAGGCTGCGTTGATGCAGATTCTCACCGAGCCGAAAAATGCTCTGACCAAACAGTATGCCAAGCTGTTCGAGATGGAAGGCGTGGATCTGGAATTCCGGGCTGACGCGCTGAAATCGGTCGCCAAACGTGCCCTGGAACGCAAAACCGGTGCCCGTGGTCTGCGTTCGATTCTCGAAGGTGTATTGCTCGACACTATGTATGAAATCCCCTCGCAGTCCGAGGTGAGTAAAGTAGTGATCGATGAAAGCGTTATAGAAGGCAAGTCCAAGCCACTGTATATCTACGAAAACAGTGAGCCGGCTGCCAAGGCAGCGCCAGACGCCTGAGCGTCACACTGCTGAAATAAAGAAGGGGCCTTCGGGCCCCTTTGCTATTGTGGGCGCTGGCTTGTCGGATCGTCGAACCGCTGTGAAGGCAGCATGACATCCGACCTTTTTGGATGTATCCGGGCCCACGCAGGCGCTACCGTAAGCGGCGATCTTTAAAGTGGTTTTTTTATCCGCTTGTTTTTTTTGAAAACAGCCCCCATCTTGGTTTCAAGCTTACTTCCATCTGTTTACGGCCTTATGGCCGCCGTAGAGGCGAAATCATGAAGACAACCATCGAATTGCCTCTCCTGCCATTGCGTGATGTCGTGGTTTATCCGCACATGGTTATCCCGCTGTTCGTGGGGCGCGAGAAATCCATCGAAGCCCTCGAGGCAGCGATGACGGGCGACAAGCAGATCCTTCTGCTGGCTCAGCGAAATCCTGCTGACGACGATCCCGGTGAAGAAGCACTTTATCGCGTAGGCACCATCGCCACCGTTCTGCAGCTGCTCAAGCTGCCTGACGGCACGGTCAAGGTTCTTGTCGAAGGCGAGCAGCGGGGCGCCGTGGAGCGCTTCAGCGAAGTCGACGGCCACTGCCGTGCCGAAGTTTCGCTGATCGACGAAGTCGACGCGCCTGAGCGCGAGTCGGAAGTGTTTGTCCGCAGCCTGCTGGCTCAGTTCGAACAATATGTGCAGCTGGGCAAGAAAGTCCCCGCTGAAGTCCTGTCGTCGCTTAACAGCATCGACGAGCCAGGCCGCCTGGTTGACACCATGGCCGCGCACATGGCCCTGAAAATCGAGCAGAAGCAGGAAATCCTCGAAATCATCGATTTGTCGGCCCGGGTCGAGCACGTTCTGGCGTTGCTGGATGCCGAGATCGATCTGCTGCAAGTCGAAAAACGCATTCGCGGCCGCGTTAAAAAGCAAATGGAGCGCAGCCAGCGCGAGTACTACCTGAATGAGCAGATGAAGGCCATTCAGAAAGAACTGGGCGACAGCGACGAAGGCCACAACGAAATCGAAGAGCTGAAGAAGCGTATCGATGCCGCCGGCCTGCCGAAAGACGCGTTGGCCAAGGCTCAGGCCGAACTGAACAAGCTCAAGCAAATGTCGCCAATGTCCGCGGAAGCGACGGTGGTGCGTTCGTATATCGACTGGCTGGTTCAAGTGCCGTGGAAGGCCCAGAGCAAGGTGCGTCTGGATCTTGCCCGTGCCGAAGATATTCTCGACGCCGACCACTATGGTCTGGAAGAAGTCAAAGAGCGGATCCTCGAATACCTCGCCGTGCAGAAGCGCGTGAAGAAGATTCGTGGTCCGGTGCTGTGCCTGGTCGGTCCTCCCGGGGTGGGTAAAACCTCTCTGGCGGAGTCGATCGCTCACGCCACCAACCGCAAATTCGTGCGCATGGCCCTCGGTGGCGTGCGCGATGAGGCGGAAATTCGTGGTCATCGCCGGACTTATATCGGTTCGATGCCAGGAAGATTGATTCAAAAAATGACAAAGGTGGGCGTCCGCAACCCGCTGTTCCTGCTCGATGAAATCGACAAAATGGGCAGCGACATGCGTGGCGATCCGGCGTCGGCGTTGCTGGAAGTGCTCGATCCCGAGCAGAACCACAACTTCAACGATCACTATCTGGAGGTCGATTACGACCTGTCCGATGTGATGTTCCTGTGCACCTCCAACTCCATGAACATTCCGCCAGCGCTGCTGGACCGGATGGAAGTGATTCGTCTGCCGGGTTACACCGAAGACGAGAAGATCAACATCGCTGTCAAATACCTTTCGCCGAAGCAGATTACGGCCAACGGACTAAAGAAAGGCGAGCTGGAATTCGACGCCGAAGCGATCCGCGACATCATCCGCTACTACACCCGCGAAGCCGGTGTACGTGGGCTGGAGCGCCAGATTGCCAAGGTTTGCCGCAAGGCGGTCAAAGAACATGCGATGGAAAAACGCTTCTCGGTGAAGGTCACTGCCGACATGCTCGAGCACTTCCTGGGCGTGCGTAAATTCCGCTACGGCCTGGCTGAGTCGCAGGATCAGATCGGTCAGGTCACAGGCTTGGCGTGGACTCAGGTGGGTGGCGAGTTGCTGACCATCGAAGCCGCGGTCGTGCCAGGTAAAGGCCAGTTGATCAAAACCGGTTCTCTGGGTGACGTGATGGTCGAATCGATCACCGCAGCCCTGACCGTTGTCCGCAGTCGTGCGAAGAGCCTGGGGATTCCTCTGGACTTCCACGAGAAGCGCGACACCCATATCCATATGCCTGAAGGGGCAACGCCGAAAGATGGCCCTAGCGCCGGTGTAGGCATGTGCACGGCCCTGGTGTCAGCATTGACTGGCATTCCTGTACGCGCAGATGTTGCCATGACCGGTGAAATCACCTTGCGTGGTCAGGTGTTGGCGATTGGTGGTTTGAAAGAAAAACTGCTGGCTGCTCACCGTGGTGGAATCAAGACGGTGATCATTCCTGAAGAGAACGTACGCGATCTGAAGGAAATTCCTGACAATATCAAGCAAGATCTACAGATTAAACCAGTTAAATGGATTGACGAGGTCCTGCAAATTGCGCTGCAATACGCGCCGGAGCCCTTGCCGGATGTGGTTCCGGAGATCGTTGCAAAGGATGAAAAGCGCGAGACTGACTCTAAGGAAAGAATTAGCACGCATTAGTACGCATTTGCCTGGGGGGCTTGTTGACAGTTTTTTAGAGCCCTTGTTATAAAGCGGCTCTTAAGTGTCTGTAGGCCATTCAGCACTCGTTTTTTTGCTTTCACCAAAAAACTTAGAATCAAACTCAAATAGATATAAGGGGACTTAGAGTGAACAAGTCGGAACTGATTGATGCTATCGCTGCATCCGCTGATATCCCGAAAGCTGCTGCTGGCCGTGCGCTGGACGCTGTAATCGAATCCGTCACTGGCGCTCTCAAGGCTGGCGACTCTGTTGTTCTGGTTGGTTTCGGTACCTTCTCCGTAACCGATCGTCCAGCTCGCATCGGTCGTAACCCACAGACCGGTAAGACGCTGGAAATCGCTGCTGCCAAAAAACCAGGTTTCAAAGCCGGTAAAGCACTGAAAGAAGCTGTCAACTAAGTTCGATTCAGGTTATTGCCTATCCGGGTCGGGGTCATTCCTGACTTGGCAGCGGAGCGGTAGTTCAGTCGGTTAGAATACCGGCCTGTCACGCCGGGGGTCGCGGGTTCGAGTCCCGTCCGCTCCGCCAGTTACGAGAAGGCGCATCCTCGGATGCGCCTTTCTTCTATCCGGATTCTACCCACGCTCCACGGTTGCCTAATTTTGAAGTTCAACCGTTTCTGGGGGACGCATGCTGCAGAATATCAGGGACAATTCACAAGGCTGGATTGCCAAGACCATTATCGGGATCATCGTTGTACTGATGGCTTTCACCGGTATCGAGGCCATTTTCCAGGCGACGACCAACAGCCAGGATGCGGCCAAGGTCAATGGTGAAGAAATCAGTCAAAACGAGCTGAACCAGGCGGTTGATATGCAACGCCGTCAGCTCATGCAACAGCTTGGCAAGGATTTCGATGCTTCCTTGCTCGACGAAAAAATGCTGCGCGAATCGGCCCTCAAAGGCCTGATCGATCGCAAACTGCTGCTGCAAGGCGCAGAAAAATCGAAATTCGCTTTCTCCGAAGCGGCTTTGGATCAGGTGATCCTGCAAACGCCTGAATTCCAGGTGGAAGGCAAATTCAACGCCGATCGCTTCGATCAGGTGATCCGTCAACTGGGCTATAGCCGTCTGCAATTTCGCCAGATGCTGGCTCAGGAAATGCTGATCGGTCAGCTACGTGCTGGCTTGGCCGGTAGCGGCTTTGTCACCGATGCACAGGTTCTGGCCTTCGCCCGTCTGGAAAAACAGACCCGCGATTTCGCCACCTTGAACGTCAAGGCAGATCCTGCGGCGGTGAAACTGACTGACGACGAAGTCAAAGCCTACTACGACGAACACGCCAAGGAATTCATGACGCCGGATCAGGTGGTCATCGACTACCTCGAATTGAAGAAGGCGTCCTTCTTTGATCAGGTCAGCGTCAAGGACGAAGACTTGCAAGCGGCGTATCAGAAAGAAACCGCGAACCTGTCCGAGCAACGCCGGGCTGCGCATATTCTGGTCGAAGTGAACGATAAGGTGAGCGAGGCGCAAGCCAAGGCCAAAATCGAAGAAGTGCAGGCGCGTCTGGCCAAAGGCGAGAAATTCGAGGCTCTGGCCAAGGAGTTCTCCCAGGATCCAGGCTCGGCGAACAACGGCGGTGACCTCGGTTATGCAGGTCCAGGCGTCTACGATCCAGCGTTTGAAAAAGCCCTGTATTCGTTGGCCAAGGATCAGGTTTCGGAGCCGGTTCGCACTGACTTCGGTTTCCACCTGATCAAGCTGCTGGGCGTTGAAGCCCCTGAAGTGCCGACGTTTGCCAGCCTGAAAGACAAGCTGACCCGCGAGCTGAAAACCCAGCAGGTCGAGCAGCGTTTCGTCGAGGCGACCAAGCAATTGGAAGACTCGTCGTTCGAGGCCTCCGATCTGGCCCAGCCAGCACAAGACCTGAAGCTGACTGTCCACACGTCTGCGCCATTCGGCCGGGAAGGTGGCGAAGGAATTGCGGCCAACCGTGCCGTAGTGACCGCTGCGTTCAGTCCTGAAGTGCTGGATGAGGGTGCCAACAGCACCGCCATCGAGCTGGACCCGGAAACCGTGATCGTGCTGCGCGCCAAGGAACACCGCAAGCCTGAGCAACTGCCGTTGGAAAGCGTGGCTGCCAGCATCCGTGCGCAGCTGACCAAGGAGCATGCCAGTGCTGCCGCCAAGACCAAGGCTGATCAACTGATCGTCAGCCTGCGCGATGGCAAGACTGCACTGGACCAGGCGATCGATGGCCAGAACTGGAAAGTGACTCAAGCTGCGACGCGTGCTCAGGAAGGGGTCGATCCAACTGTGCTGCAAGCGCTGTTCCGCATGCCCAAGCCGGTTGCCAAAGACAAGCCGACCTTCAGCAGCGTGACCCTGGCCGATGGTAGCCTGGTGATCGTGCGTCTGAACGGCGTGAACGAAGCTGCGGCGCCGACCGAAGAAGAGAAGGTTCAATACCGTCGCTTCCTCGCTTCGCGCATTGGCCAGCAAGACTTCGCGGCTTACCGCAAACTGTTGGAGAGCGAGGCTGAGATCAAGCGTTTCTGATGCTTGACTGAGCTTTGCGCGACACAAAAACCCCGGCCGTAAGGCTGGGGTTTTTTATGGGTGAAACAAAAACGGCATGAGCTACCCGTCGCCTGCTTATTTACCGCGCGACTTTTTCCTGTCAGTAACAGTCAGTAGACTTGTAACTGTTTCAAGACACCAAACGGTGCGACGCTAAGCATCGATCTGTTGCACAATACGCCCCGAACCGTTTTCCTCAGGATGTTCAATGTTTAAATCAATTCCCATGCGTGTTGTCGGGCTGGCCTTGGTGCTGGCCGCCGCTGCCGGTTGTTCGTCGAAGAAAGCCGCCATCTACGAGCATGAGAACTTCGATGACTCCGGAACGTTCTCGCGCAATTACCCGGTGACCGATGCGCAAACCTGCGAGGCCGCCCGTCGGGCTTTGCTCAGCCAGGGTTACATCATCACCAGCGCCGATCCGAAGCTGGTCAGTGGACACAAGAGCTTCCAGCAGACTGGCGAGACCCACATGGAGATCAGCTTCAGCGTGGTCTGTGCCGATGACGGCAGCGAAGGGCATCACGCGACAATGTTCGCCAACGCCCTGCAGGACCGTTATGCGTTGAAGAAGACCAACAACTCCGCCAGCCTCGGTGTCGGCGTGTTGGGCTCGGTATCGATGCCGATCGGCTCGTCTGACGATTCGATGGTCAAGGTCGCCAGTGAAACCGTGTCCTCGGCCAAGTTCTACGAGCGTTTCTTTGCCTTGGTCGAGTTGTTCCTGCCACCGGAGGCGAAGAAGGCGGCACACATTACCGAGAAGCCGAAGACTGATCTGGGTGTGCCCGAAGCCAAGGCTGCGCCGGCTCAGTTGGCGCCGACCTCGACCCCAGCGGCAGAACCTGCGCCTGCTCCAGCGCCGGCAGCCGAACCTGCACCCGCTGAAACCGCTCCAGCCAGTTCGGAGCCTGTTGTGCCACCTGCTGAAACGGCGCCGATTACCCCGGTGCAGAGCAGCGAGCCGAGTTCGTCCACCGAAACAGTGGCTCCACCGGCGGATTCAAGCACGATGCCAGCACCAACTGAGCCAATTTCGGCCATGCCTGTCTCCGGGCAGTAATTGGCCAATGTTATGGGATCGGGTCAGACGACTCCGATCCCGCAACACCTTTCAAGATTGATCCACATCAAATCGGGCCGTATTCCTACCGCTCGTATCGAAAAAATCCTGTGATAAATTCCTGACCACCTGCTACGTTTTATTCAGTAGAGATGTAGTGTCATGTGCCCGTCATTTTTCTTTCATGCGGGCACTTTATGCTCAGGGCGCTGGTCATTTATTCAAGCGATTTTTTCAACAAGCGATGGGGGTTTAATAATGGACGATTATCAAGAAGAACTACTCGAATACCAGGCGTTTGAACTGGACCCGCTGGAACCAGCCGAAGACGCTACCGAGCTTTAGGGGGCGCAGCGGGGAAACTTATTGAGTACGCCTCCTAACCTTACGCGGATTGGCGATGACTGCGGCGAAACTCGCCGGGGGTCTGGCCGTTCCAGCGTTTGAAAGCCCGTTGAAAGGCTTCGGCAGAGGCAAATCCCAGCAGGTAGGCGATTTCCCCGAACGCCAGTTCGGTGTCTCGGATGTAAGTCATGGCGAGGTCGCGGCGCGTGTCGTTGAGAATTGCACGAAATTGCGTGCCTTCCTCGGCGAGTTTGCGACGCAAGGTCCAGGTCGGCAGCTTCAGGCGTGCCGCCACTTCTTCCAGGTCGGGTTCCCGACCACCATTGAGCAACGGCCCCAGTAACTGAGTGATGCGTTCACGCAGGCTGCGGGTGCGTGTCAGTTGCTCCAGTTCCCGTTCACACAATTGCAGCAGGTGCCGCCAGGTACTGGGGCAGTGCTGCGGATTGCGCTGGGCGAGGCTGTCCAGGTTCAGGCGCAGTTGATTCTGTTCGGCGCCAAACTGAATCGGACAATCCCCCAACACGGCGTAGGCCTCGCGGTAATCCGGCGCTTCAAACTCGATCTCGATCCGTTCGGCGCGTAGCGGGGCAGGGCTTACGCTGGACAATTGCTGCAACCAGCCGGCGATGATCGAATCCACCACGAAGCGATTGTAGGCATTGTAGGGACTGATCGAATAGAACCGCAGCCAGGCGCCCTGGGCGTCTTCATGAAAGCTCGATTGGCCGCGATAGTTGGAGCCATACAGCGCTTCAAAGCGTATCAGGCAGCGCGCCGCTTCCCGCACGGTGGGGGCCTGGGCGGCGGTGACTCCGGCCAGGCCGGCCTGGCTCAGACGGCTGAGCTGGCCCATACGCAAACCCAGTGCCGGGTCGTCAGTCAGTTGAATGGCCCCGTGACCCAGGCGCATGTAGCGCGGGATCGAGAGGCGGGCGCCGGCCTCGGCCAGTCGTGCGGCGTCGAGGCCGTACTGTTCGAGCAGCGGTTGTGGGTCCAGGCCATGGCTGCGCACGGCGTCGGCCAGGCTATGGACGAAGCCCACCGACAAATCCCCGAGGCGCATCGGCTGCGGTTTCATCGGCTTACAGCCAGAGGTTCAGCAAACGCGCGCCCCGGGCATCGCCGTCGGCGAATTGTTGCCCGTTGCTGCTGAGGAAACTTTGACCGGCGCTGCCCTTGTCCCAGAACTGACCGCGCAGGAACACGCTCATGCCGGCGATGGTCTGGCTGCCGGACGGTTGGGCAATCAGCGTCAGCCGATGCCAGGCCTGACCTTCGCTGAGTTCGCCAGCCTTGAGACTGACAGAGCTAGGCGTGGACTGGCCTTTGTAGCCGCGCCACGGTTGGTCCCAAGACCCGCGCCCGACGACGAACGCCGGGACCGCCACCAGTTGCGCGCCTTGATCGTCAAGTTTGCGATAGTTTTCCGGATACCAACTGTCGCTGCCGATCAACACGCCCAAGCGTCCGGCCGGTGTGTCGACGACGTTGATCGTGTGTTCGGAATTGGCATCGACGGTGTCGTGACCAGCGAAAGTCGGGTGCATTTGCCGCTGCGGCTGGCCGATCGGCAAACCGTCGCGACTGAACACCACGCTGCTGTTGTACAGGGCACCGCGGCCAATCTTCAGGGTGCCATCGCTGACACTCGGCTCGGGCAACACGATGGAACCCGCCACCAGAGTGATGCGGAATTCTTTCGCCAAGCCGCCGAACAGCGCCTGGTAACTCTTGGCCATTTTCTTGGCTTTCATCCGCAAGTGCGCATCGTCGAGACGGCTACCGCCCTCGGCACTGATCAGGGCGCGGATGAACTGCAACGGGTTGCTCACCGCCAGCCAGTTCATCGCTTCCTTGAGGGTGGTGGCCTGGTACAACTCGTCTTTTTCGCCGCTGATCATCAGCCAGGTGCCGACATGTTCGGGCAGTACGACGATGGTCTTTTCATTCAGCAGGCCCTGATCCTGAGCCTTCTGCAAATAAGCCGCGAGCTTGCGGTGCAGGCGTTCGGGGCTTTGATAATCGGTGGGGAACAGCTCGGGCTGGATACCCAGCAGATTGCCGCGATCGGCGGGGGTGCCCTGATCGACCGCAAGGCTGATACGCAAATCCGACAGGTAATGACCCACCGGACGGTCCGCGGCCCACATGGCGTAGGTCGTGAGGACGGCGATCAACGCCATGGAAAAGGTCAGGTACAAAAGTTTGCGCATGGGGAAACAGTCAACGGCCGTGTGCGGGGTTCGCGACTAGGGTAGGGCCCATCCCCGCGCTTGCCAAGAGGCGCTGCACATTTGGATCAATAAGTTGTCAGTTACGGTCATTGAGTGACAGCGGTGCGACTCTTAGTCTGTCGAACATGACTGACGGGGGCCGAAGAGCTCCTGCATTTTTTCCGTGATCGCTCGTTGTGGAGTTACCGATGGCCGCCGCTCATTACCCGCACCTGTTGGCCCCGCTGGACCTGGGTTTTACCACGTTGCGCAACCGCACCCTGATGGGCTCGATGCACACGGGGCTTGAGGAAAAGCCCGGCGGTTTCGAGCGCATGGCCGCGTACTTCGCCGAGCGTGCCCGTGGTGGCGTAGGTCTGATGGTCACCGGCGGTATCGGCCCGAATGATGAGGGCGGGGTTTATTCCGGCGCGGCCAAGCTGACCACCGAGGAAGAAGCACTCAAACACCTGATCGTCACCCGAGCAGTGCATGAGGCGGGCGGCAAGATCTGCATGCAGATTCTCCATGCCGGGCGTTATGCCTACAGCCCGAAACAAGTGGCGCCGAGCGCGATTCAGGCGCCGATCAACCCGTTCAAGCCTAAAGAGCTGGACGAAGAAGGCATCGAGAAGCAGATCAGCGATTTCGTCACTTGCTCGAGCCTGGCGCAAAAAGCCGAGTACGACGGCGTCGAGATCATGGGCTCCGAAGGTTATTTCATTAACCAGTTTCTCGCGGCCCACACCAACCATCGCACTGACCGCTGGGGCGGCGCTTACGAAAACCGCATGCGCCTGCCGGTGGAAATCGTCCGCCGGGTGCGCGAAGCGGTCGGCCCGAACTTCATCATTATCTTCCGCCTGTCGATGCTCGACCTGGTGGAAGGCGGCAGCAGCTGGGAAGAGATCGTGCAATTGGCCAAGGCCATCGAGCAGGCCGGTGCAACGATCATCAACACTGGCATCGGCTGGCACGAAGCGCGGATTCCGACCATCGCCACCAAGGTGCCGCGTGCGGCGTTCAGCAAAGTCACGGCCAAGCTGCGTGGCTCGGTGGGCATTCCGCTGATCACCACCAATCGTATCAATACCCCGGAAGTCGCCGAGCAGATTCTGGCCGAAGGCGATGCCGACATGGTGTCCATGGCGCGCCCGTTCCTCGCCGATCCGGATTTCGTCAACAAGGCTGCGGCCGGTCGTGGCGATGAAATCAACACCTGCATCGGTTGCAATCAGGCGTGCCTGGATCACACCTTTGGCGGCAAGTTGACCAGTTGCCTGGTGAACCCACGGGCCTGCCATGAAACCGAACTCAATTACCTGCCGGTGCGGCAGATCAAGAAAATCGCCGTGGTCGGTGCTGGCCCTGCCGGTCTTTCCGCCGCCACTGTGGCCGCTGAACGTGGTCACCAGGTGACGTTGTTCGATTCGGCCAGCGAAATCGGCGGCCAGTTCAACATTGCCAAGCGCGTGCCGGGCAAAGAAGAGTTCTTCGAAACCCTGCGCTACTTCAACCGCAAATTGCAGACCACCAACGTCGAACTGTGCCTGAACACCCGTGTGGATGTGGCGCAGCTGGTTGAGGGCGGTTACGACGAAATCATCCTGGCGACCGGCATTGCGCCACGGGTGCCGGCGATTCCGGGCGTAGAGCACGCCAAGGTGCTGAGCTACCTGGACGTGATCCTCGAGCGCAAACCGGTGGGCAAGCGCGTCGCGGTGATCGGCGCCGGCGGTATCGGTTTCGATGTGTCGGAATTCCTCGTTCACGAGGGTGTGGCCACCAGTCAGGACCGCGAAGCCTTCTGGAAAGAATGGGGCATCGATACACAACTGGAAGCGCGCGGCGGCGTTGCGGGAATCAAGGCTGAACCGCATGCGCCGGCCCGTGAAGTGTTCCTGCTGCAACGCAAGACATCCAAGGTCGGCGATGGCCTGGGCAAGACCACTGGCTGGATTCACCGCACGGGTCTTAAGAACAAGCAGGTGCAGATGCTTAACAGCGTCGAGTACCTGAAGATCGACGACGAAGGCCTGCACATCCGTATCGGTGAAAGCGGCGAACCGCAGGTGCTGCCGGTGGACAACATCGTGATCTGCGCCGGACAGGATCCGTTGCGTGAGTTGCAGGACGGTTTGCTCGCGGCCGGGCAGAACGTGCATTTGATCGGCGGAGCGGACGTGGCGGCGGAGCTGGATGCCAAGCGCGCGATCAACCAGGGTTCGCGGTTGGCGGCTGAGTTGTAATACGCAGGTTTAACGTGCCAATGGCCATCGCGAGCAGGCTCGCTCCCACAGGTTTTGTGGTGTTCACGTATTTTGTGACCGACGCAAATCCAATGTGGGAGCGAGCCTGCTCGCGATGGGTTGCTTTGAGCGACTAGAATGCGGACTCTTTCTGAGAACAATCAGGCGTCAATGCTTTCTCCTCCTGGCAACTGGCAACCCCAAGCCCCCCTCGAGCCCCTTCACCTGGACTGGCTCACCACTGCCGGCATCGACGTCGCGATCCTGCGTCTGGACCAGATCGACCCGCTGATCAGCGGTAACAAGTGGTTCAAACTCATCGAACACCTCAAAGCCGCTGACCAGAATGGCGCCCAAGGCATCATCAGCCTGGGCGGTGCCCATTCCAACCATCTCCATGCATTGGCCGCTGCAGGCAAACGCTTTGGTTTCACCGCGGTCGGACTGCTGCGTGGGCATCCGCAAGACACTCCGACGGTAAAGGACTTGCAGGCATTCGGCATGCACTTGCACTGGTTGGGTTATGGCGGTTATCGCGCGCGACATGAACCGGGCTTCTGGCAGCCATGGCGGGAGCAATACCCCGAGCTACATCCAGTGCCGGAAGGTGGCGGCGGTTTGCTTGGGGCGAAGGGTTGCATGCGGCTGAAGGAGATGGCCTGCCAGCAACTGAGTGCTTTGGGTTGGAGCAATTATGATGGCTGGTGGCTGGCCTGCGGAACGGGTACCACCCTGGCCGGTCTGGTTCTGGCCGAGGCGGGCGAACATCCGGTGTATGGCGCGCTGGCGGTGCCTGACGACCATGGCGTGGCGCAGCAGGTCGAGATGATTGTGCAGGACGCCGGACTGATCGATCCCGCCTATGAACTGCTGGACGCCAGCCGTGGTGGTTTTGCCAAGGTCGATCCGCTGTTACTCGAGTTCATCGAGCAGACCGAACAGGCCAGTGGCATTCCTCTCGAGCCGCTGTACACCGGCAAAGCGTTGCTGGCGCTCAAGCAACAAATCGAGGCAGGTAAATTTTCCCGGGGCACGCGACTGATCTTCATCCATACCGGTGGCTTGCAGGGTCGTCGGGGTTTCAGTTCACGGCGAGAGGGCTAAATCCTGTAGGAGCGAAGCTTGCCCGCGAAGAATGCACCGCGGTTTTCAGGTATTACGCGTCATCGTTCTTCGCGGGCAAGCCACGCTCCCACAGGTTCTGCGTCTTGACTTACCGAACTCAACCGCGCTTGGGCATCATCCGCAGCAAGGTGTTATCGCGCACCACATAGTGATGATAAAGCCCGGCCAGAGCGTGCAGGCCGATCAGCCAATAGCCGATCGTCCCGCCGAGCACATGCCAGCCCTCAAGCTGCTTGGCCAGCGGTTTGTTCTCTTCGATCAGCAACGGCAGATCGAAGCCATAGAACATCACCTGATGCCCCTCGGCGCTGGTAATCAGCCAGCCCAGAATCGGCATGGTGACCATGAAAATATACAACGCCCAATGCATCAGTTTGGCGAGCAGGGTTTGCCAGCGAGGCGAGGCGGGAAAGATCTGCGGCGCGGGCCCCAGGCTGCGGGCGAACAGCCGCAGCCAGACCAGCACGAACACCGTCAGGCCGAGCATGAAGTGGGCTTCCTTGATCAGCGTCCGGCCGCCACTGCCTTTGGGGAATATCCCGCGCAATTCGATGCAGGCGTAAACCACGATTAGCAGAACCAGCATCAACCAGTGCAGCGCGATCGATACGGTGCTGTAGCGTGATTCGGAATTCTTCCAGGGCATACGGTGTTTCCTCACAGGTCTGGTCTGAAGTCACCGTTCTTGTTCGACGGCGTGGGTTAACTGTAATCCTGTTTGGGGGATTTGCCTGAGACCAATGGGCTGTTCAATGCTCAGGATCAAGTGATCGACCACAAAAAAGCGCCAGTTCCGTTAAAGGAACTGGCGCTTTTTTGTGGGGAGAGGGATGCAATCAGTTGGTTTGCGGCATCTGGCCGTTGGCCAGGCGCTTGTTGATGTCGGCGATCACCTCGGGCAAGTCGGTGATGGTGTCGATCATGTAGTGCGGCCGCGAGCCTTCGAACATGGCGTGAATGCGCTTGCGTTCGCTGGCCAGTTTATTGCTGCTCAGGGCGCGATAGCCTTCGTAGTCCAGACCCAGCGCGTTGCCGGAGCAAATCAACGCCACGGTCCACATGCCGGCGCGGCGACCTTCGAGAATGCCCGGCACCGTGTCGTCGATCTTCACGCAGGCCGCGACGTCGTCGATGCCCAGGGCAATCACGTTGGCCAGTGCCTGAGCCGGCCATGGGCGGCCGTTGGGCACTTCGTCGGTGGCGACTACGTGATCGGCGACGTAGCCGTTGGTGGCGGCCAGTTCGACGACTTTGTCCATGACTTGTTTCGGGTAGCCGGAGCATGAGCCGATCTTGATCCCTTGCTGGCGCAGGTTGGCGATGGTGTCCAGGGCGCCGGGAATCAGGGCCGAGTGTTCGGCGATTTTTTCGATCTGCAGCGGCATGAAGCGTTTGTAAATGGCGGTGACGTCATCGTCGGTCGGGGTGCGACCGAACACGTTGCGGTAACGCTTGGCGACTTGCGGCTGATCGCACAGGGTACGAATGTGGTCCCACTTGCCCATGCCCATCGGCCCGCGGGCTTCTTCGATGGACACCTGGACGTCGAACTCGGCGAAGGCTTCGACAAAAATCTGCGTCGGGGCGAAAGAGCCGAAGTCGACCACGGTGCCGGCCCAGTCGAGGATGGCGGCTTGGAGTTTGGTTGGGTTGCTGTAGTTCATGGTGAGCAAATTCCTGTGGCAACTGGCTAAGAGGGGAGCTGTTTTTGGTGGGAGCGGGCTTGCTCGCGAAGGCGGTGTGTCAGTCGACATCAATGTTGAATGTCAGTCCGCTTTCGCGAGCAAGCCCGCTCCCACAGGGGATTGAGGTGAATCAGATGTCGATGACTTCCATCTCGCGCAGCACCTCGGCGACCGCCGCCACTGCTGCGTGCATTTCGGCCTGGTTGACGTGGCCGATGCAGCCGACGCGGAAGGTTTCGACCTGGGTCAGTTTGCCGGGGTAGAGGATGAAACCCTTGGCCTTGACCCGCTCGTAGAATTCCTTGAACTGATAGCGCGGGTCTTTCGGCGCGTGGAAGGTGACGATGATCGGCGCCTGGATCGCGGCGGGCAGGAAGCTGCGCAGTCCCAGTTTGGCCATGTCATCGAGCAGCACCTGGCAGTTATTGGCGTAGCGCTGATGCCGTGCGGGCAAGCCGCCTTCTTCGTTGTATTGCAGCAGCGCTTCGTGCAGCGCCGCGACCACGTGGGTCGGCGGGGTGAAGCGCCATTGGCCGGTCTTGGCCATGTAGGTGTGCTGGTCGAACAAGTCCATTGCCAGTGAGTGCGAATTGCCGGCGGCATTGGCCAGCGCTTCTTTTCGCGCAAAAACGAAGCCCATCCCCGGCACACCTTCCAGGCATTTGCCCGAGGCGGCGATCAGCGCATCGAACGGCACATCTTGGGCGTCAATCGGCAGGGCGCCAAACGAACTCATGGCGTCGATGATCAGGCGTTTGCCGTGTTCCTCGATAACGTGGGCGATTTCAGCCAGCGGGTTGAGGATACCGGTGCTGGTTTCGCAGTGAATCAGCGCGACGTGGGTGATGCTGGCATCGGCCCGCAGCAGGCGGTCGACGTCGACGGCGGTGGTCGGTTCGTCTTCGGCGGTTTCGAAGGTGCTGAACGAGCGGCCGAGCACTTCGCAGATCTTCGCCAGACGCTTGCCGTAGGCGCCATTGATCAGCACCAGAACTTTACCGTTGCGAGGCACCAATGTGCCGATGGCTGCCTCGACCGCGAACGTGCCGCTGCCTTGCAACGGCACACAGTGATGGCTGTCGCCGCCGTTGATGATTGTCAGCAGTTGTTCGCAGAGGCTAGCGGTCAGTTGGTTGAAGCGGTCATCCCATGAGCCCCAGTCGACCATCATTGCCTGACGGGTGCGGCTCGATGTGGTCAATGGGCCGG
This sequence comes from Pseudomonas sp. PDM09, assembly GCF_014852305.1. Taxonomy (NCBI): domain Bacteria; kingdom Pseudomonadati; phylum Pseudomonadota; class Gammaproteobacteria; order Pseudomonadales; family Pseudomonadaceae; genus Pseudomonas; species Pseudomonas sp. PDM09. Next base: position 181,986 of record NZ_JACVBI010000001.1, read on the forward strand.
GGGTGAGCAGGATGGGCTCGGCAGTACTCATTCTTGTGTCCTCGCAAAAGCTCAGTGGGATGAAGCTACGGGACATAAATTGCAATTCGGTGAGCTATCAATCAAATTGTTTATTGTTATGCCAGCCATCAGTGAGAGTTATTCATGAATCTGTTTCAGCTGCGTGCCTTCGACGCTGTGGCTCGGGAAGGCAGCTTCACCCGTGCCGCCGAACGCCTGTTTATCAGCCAACCGGCGGTCACCGGGCACATCAAGGCGTTGGAGGAGCACTACCAGATCACCTTGTTGCGACGTACCGCGCGGCGCGTCGAGCTGACGGAAGAGGGCACCAAACTGGCAGCAATCACCCGGGCGATGTTTGGCTTGGCCGAAGAAGCGCAGGTGATGCTGGAGGCCAACCGGCAGCTGCTGACCGGGCGCCTGGAAGTGGCGGCGGACGGGCCGCATATGGTCATGCCGATGCTCGCCAGTTTGCGTGCGCGTTATCCGGGGATCACCGTGAACCTGCGGTTGGGCAATGCTCAGGAAACATTGGCGGCGTTGTTGTCGGAGCATGCCGACGTGGCGGTGCTGACCGAGGTCGAACCGCGCAAGGGGCTGCACCTGCAGGCGTTGAGCGAGTCGAGGATTTGCGCGTTGGTGCCCGCGGGTCATCTGTGGGCGCAGCAGTCGAAAGGGGTGCAGCTCAAGGAGCTGGACCAGGTGATCATGGTCTTGCGTGAACCGAGTTCGATTACCCGACGCACGTTCGACGAGGCATGCGCTCAGGCCAGGGTCAATCCACGGGTGTTACTGGAACTGGACAGTCGCGAGGCAGTGACCGAGGCCGTGGCCGCAGAGTTGGGCGTGGGCGTGGTGTCGTCGCTGGAAGTCAGCCATGACCCGCGGGTGGCGGCGGTGCCGATTATTGGCGAGGGTCTGGTCAATCGGCACATGATCGGGTGCATGGAGCGGCGGCGGGATTTGCGCTTGATCCAGGCGTTTTTTGGGTTGGCGCCTGGCAGATAAACCGAGGTGCGGCCTTCGCGAGCAAGCCCGCTCCCACATTTGATCTTCAGCAGACACAAATTGTGTGTACGACAGAGATCCACTGTGGGAGCGGGCTTGCCCGCGAAGAGGCCGGACCTGCCTACACCAGACTCCCGGTGCGCCGACAAGGGATGAAACTCAAGGGGCGAGATCCGAGCGGTTGACCAGCCAATCGAGCAGCAGACGGCCATCGCGGCGTGGCTCGGAAGCAGGCCGGGAAGGCTTTGGATGGCCCATGCCGGCACACAGCACTGGCCGGTCCGGATCGCTGTCGAGAAAACTGATCAGCACGTCGGAGCCGGCCGTGGGCAGCCTGGCCGGATCGATCCGACCGTCCGGCGCCGCGAGGGCGATCGGTAGCCAGAGACCGACGGATTCATCCGCCTCGAACGCCGGCGTCGGCCATAACCTGACCTGTATCCGGCCTTGATCATCGAGTGCCGCCGGTTGCCCGGCGGGGCCGAGTACCCGGGCGATCTGATAGCCCGGGATGCTCGGCTTGATCTGTTTAAGCGCCGGCCTGAAGACCGTTGACCAGGGAATGGCCGTGAACTGATTGCTATAGCGCCGGGCACTGCCGGGCTGATCCTCGGCGAGAATCGAGGGTTGCTGCCCCTGGTGCCGGATATCGGTGAGCAGCCACTGATCGTTGAAACTCGAGAGCGGATGCTGCGCCACTTGCAGGATCCGTCCACTGCGCAGTTCGCTCTGGTTGCTTTGGCCGTGGATCTGCCGTTGCGGGCAACGCAAGCGCTCCAGCCGTCGACGGCTGAGCTGGTCATGATGAAGCTGTGCAGGTGCAGGGCGTTCCGTTACCGGGCCCGTTCTGGCGAGCATGTGATTAGCCGCTCCATCGCCGACCATCGGCGCGCCGCGGTTTCTGGCTTCCCATCGTGCCGGGGCGGGGACCGGCTCATGGCGCTGGAACAGTTCGCTGATGACCGGCAAGACGGAGTCGTTGAATACGTCGTCCTGGAACGGCATCAACAGTGGCTCCTGGGGGAAACTCAAGCTGTCATCGGCCAGCACCAGTACGTGTCCATCGGGCTGATGTTCGAAGTGATAGTGGATGCCTTCTTCCTCACACAGCCGCTGCAGGAAGGCCAGATCGCTCTCATCGTACTGAATGCAAAAAGGCCGGGGCGGGTAGCCGCCGTTTGCCAGTTCGAAACGATAACTGTGCTCGGGCAACTGATGCTCCTCCAGCAACTGGCGCACGATCGCGGGGACGCTGAGACGATGAAACACCCGACGCACACTGTGTCGATCCAAGTGTTGCAGATGGGGCGTCAACACCAGGGAATAGCCGACCCGGTGCGGGCCGCGATGTTCGCGACTGACGCTGTGGATCACGCCGTGAATGCCCTGGTCATCCGCCAGCCGCAAAAACGCCGGTTGTTGCAGCCATTGGTCGAGGTGCATCGCCGGAGCGAGGCCGATCACGTCGATGTCGAATCGATAGGGCTGGTTGAGACCTTCACGGCCGCTGAACTGCAACACCTGCAGACTCAAACCGCCGTCGAGCAGTGTCAGGGTAAAGGGGCTTTCCTTGTCGTTGTGCATCGAACGCGCTTCTGCCAGGGAGGATGGGCGCAGAGGGTACGAAACCACAGCCCTGAAGCGTCACCGCAAATCGACTTTTCAGAATCGCCCTACAAACACTGATGAAGATGTCGATTCGTCACGGGGTGAAGATCTTGGAATTTTTGGTCGATTGGCGTCTTTAGGCCGTATAAACTTGCGCAACGCGTCGGCCAATAGATGTCTCGGCGCCACAGATCAAGAGAGTGAGTAATGGGCGCACAGTGGAAGGTTAAACACAAAGAAGCGGCAGCCAACGCCAAAGGCAAGATCTTCGGCAAACTGGTGAAAGAAATCACCATCGCTGCCCGCAACGGTGCCGATACCACCACCAACGCACACCTGCGTCTGGTGGTCGAACAGGCGAAAAAAGCCTCGATGCCCCGCGAAACCCTGGAACGCGCGATCAAGAAAGGCTCCGGCCAGCTCGGCGAAACCGTGCAATACCATCGCGTGACGTATGAAGGGTTCGCACCGCATCAGGTGCCGCTGATCGTTGAATGCGTGACGGACAACATCAACCGCACCGTCGCTGAAATCCGCGTCGCGTTCCGTAAGGGCCAGTTGGGCGCTTCCGGTTCGGTGGCCTGGGACTTCAACCACGTCGGCATGATCGAGGCGTCCCCGGACAGCCCTGACGCCGACCCGGAAATGGCGGCGATCGAAGCCGGTGCCCAGGATTTCGAGCCAGGTGAAGACGGCGCGACGCTGTTCCTGACCGAACCTGCAGACCTGGATGCGGTACAGAAAGCGCTGCCGGAGCAGGGTTTCACCGTGTTGTCGGCCAAGTTGGGCTACCAGCCGAAGAACCCGGTCAGTGGTTTGAGCGATGAGCAGATGGCAGAAGTCGAAGCGTTCCTCGAAGGCCTCGATAACCATGATGACGTGCAGGACATGTTTGTCGGGTTGGCGGGTTAAGTCTGTGTGTCATTGACGGCTTTTGTTGCCTGGCAGGCCGTCTTCGCGAGCAAGCCCGCTCCCACATTCGATCTGTGGCGTTCACAAATCCTATGTGGGAGCGAGCCTGCTCGCGATTGACCGCGCAGCGGTCACCGTCCCTTCAACGCCTGCACAACCTCGCTGAACCCCGGCCGCGCCAGCACATTCGGCTGACAGCAACGCTGCTGTAGACCCTCTAACGCACCCCGCTGTTCATCACTCAACCCCGAGTTGATGCGCTCCAGCAATTCCCCCAGCAGCACCCCGAACGCCCGCACTTCGATCCGTTGCAGCGCGCGGCTTTCAAGGCTGTCCGAAGTGGCATGGAAAGACGCCGCGCCAAAGTCGCCCAACAGGCAATCGCCATGCTCGTTCCACATGATGTTGTGACCATAGAGGTCGCCGTGGGTGATGCCTTGGCGGTGCAAATGTTCAGCCACTGAAGCAATGCCACTGGCGATGCGCAGTGCCGCGCCAGCGCTGAACCGGGTGTCGTCGGTGTAGACGTCGCGGGTGCAGGACGCCAGGCTCGGCAGCCCGGCCAGGTTGCGATAACTCGGATCGATCAGTTGCATCACCAGCCCGGCCTGCGCTTGCGGATGGCCGACGATTCGCCCTTCGACCCGGATCAGATTGGGGTGGATGCCGGCGGTGATGCAGGCGTTCATTTCGTGCAACGGCGAGCCATCGCTGGTCATTTCTCCTTTGTAGAGCTTTACCGCGACCTGTTTCGTCTGTTCCCACAACGCCTGATGGATAACCCCCGACGCGCCTTCGCCGAGTTTTTTCTCCAGGTTCAGTTGGGACCAGGGAATGCTCGCCGTGGCTTCAAGCGCAGCCGCGTCGGCTTCGGTTTCCAGCGGGTTACCGGCGTACGCCAGCCAGGTCAGGCTCGGCAGGGTCAGCAGCCACTCGGGAAGCTCGGTGAGCTGATTGGCGGCGATGCGGATCAGCTCGAGTCGATGGCAATGACTCAGGCTTTCGGGGAGACGCTGTAACCGGTTGCCGGCGAGCATGAGCTTTTGCAGATGCGGGCGCTCACCCAGTTCGGTCGGCAGCTCCGTGATGCAGTTATCGGTGAGGATCAGCCAGCGCAACAGCGGCGGCAGGGCGGCGCCCGGCACGTTTTCGATGGCGTTGGCCTTGAAGCCGATCATCGTCAGCGCGGTGCACTGGCCAAGGCAAGCGGGCAGTTCGGTGAACTGATTGTCCGAGCAGAACAGCACGCGCAAACGGGTCAGGCGGTGCAGGTCGTCTGGCAGGCTGCGCAAGGCGTTGCCGCTGAGGTTGAGCACTTCGAGCGAGTCCGCCAGGTCGAAGATTTTCTGGGGGAACTCGGTCAGGCCGCAGGACAGATCCAGACGGGTGATGCCCGACAGTTGGCCGGCGCGCAGTTGGGCGAGGGTATCCATGGACAGGTTCGCTATTGATCAGGAGGAGGGCGTGGGGGCCTGGAAATGGGCGACATGATAGCGGGAAAGTTGGGCTTGGCCTAAGACCAGTAAGTCAAGATGCAGAACCTGTAGGATCGCCGCACCGCTCGCTCCTACAGGATTTTCGTTAGCGCTCGATACTGCGATTCCACCGGGCATTCCACGCCGGGCGCTGTTCGTTGACCTGATCCCAGTCGATGGCGATCGCGGTCGTCAAATACTGCTTCATCGCCTCGACCTGACCGCGGGTCTTGTCGGTGGTTGGCGTATTCGGGTTGGACGGAATCTGATCGCCGTCTTCAAGCGCGGCGGCTTGCGCTTCGGGCGTCAGCAGGAAGGCCGCGAGTTTCTGCGCCAGTTCCGGTTGGGTGTTGTTGGCGATGGCGCATTCGGCGACGTTGAGCACCACGGAGCCTTCCTTGGGCTGTGCATATTCCACCGGCATGCCCTTGAGTTTCAGCGCGGTGACCTGGGTCGGCGTCAGCGGGAACAGCGCCGCTTCGTCGGTCTGGAGCATTTCGGAGATCTTCGCTGAACTCGGAATGTACTCCAGCACGTTACGCCCGACGGTGTTCGGCCACGCCTTGAACCCCGGTTCGACGTCGGTTTCGCTGCCGCCCTGAATCCGGTTGAACATCAGAAAACCGTGCAGGCCGAAGGTCGAAGACGCCATCGACTGAAACACCAGTTTGTCCTTGAAACGCGGGTCGGCCATGTCCATCCATGAGGTCGGCGCGCTCCAGCCTTTTTCCTTGAACAGCCGCGTGTTGTACGCCAGCCCGGTGACCCCAAGGCTGACCGCCACGGCTTGATCCTTGATGCGACCCTTGGCCGGAATCTGCGCCAGGGGCGGGCTGTCTTCGAGTTTGTCGCACAAGCCCATGGCGATGGCGCGGTACATGATGCCGTCGTCGAGGAACATCACGTGCATCTGCGGGTTGCCTTTGCTGGCCTGGACCTTGGCCAGAATATCGGCGGAGGTTCCCGGCACGATCACCACTTTGACGTTATTGGCTTTCTCGAAAGCCGGCAGCACCTTGTCGGCGTAGAGCCGCTCCATGGTTCCGCCGTTCATGCCCAGGTAAAGCGTCGGTTCGGCCTGGGCCTGGTTGACCGTGAGCATGGCGCCCAAGCAAGAGAAACCGAGCAGTGCACTGCGTTTGAAATGATTCATGGCGCGACCTTCCTCTATCAAGCAACGGAGATGGAGTGAAACCGGGTGATGGAAAACGCATCCAGCGACGTCTTTGACGCGCCGCTACAGATGATCTCGGTGAGCGCCTGGCCCACCGCGGGCCCGATCTGAAAGCCTGCGCCGGCAAAGCCGAACGCGTGCAACAGACCGGGTTGGGTGCTGCTGTGGCCGATCACCGGTTGGCGATCGGGCAGATAACCTTCGGTGCCGCTCCAGGTGCGAATCGCCTGGGCACCTTCGAGAAACGGGTAGAGTTCGACGGCCTGGCGCAAGATCTCGATGACGGCGTTCTGACCAGGCCGGGCGCGTGCGTCATCGAGGGCAAAGCCCTGGCCGCCGCCCAACACACAATTGCCGCGAGCGACCTGACGGGCATAGATGCCACCGCCCTCGACCCCGGTGCTGGCATTCATCACCAGCGGCAACGGTTCGGTGACCAGCATTGCCGGGTGCCCGGCGTGCATCGGCACTGCTTCGCCGAATTGCGCGGCGAGGTTTCCGGCCCAGGCACCGGCGCAATTCAGCAGCCAGGGGGCGTGCAGCTCGAGGCCGGATTGAGTGCTGACGTGAAAGCGCTGACCGTCATGCTCCACCGCCGTTACTGCGCATTGTTCATGGATTTGCGCACCGTGCCGACGCGCCGCCTGCGCGAAGGCCGGAGACACTAGTCGCGGGTTGGCGTGGCCGTCGTCCGGGCACAACGAGGCACCGACCGCGACCTCTCCGACCCAGGGGAAACGTGCGCGCAACTGATTGCGGTCGAGTACCTGCAAATCGAGACCGAACCCCTGGCTGCTGGCGGCGTAATCCTGCAAGGCGAGCAGGTCGTTGAGGCTGCGGGCGAGCTTCAGGTGACCGCTGCGCTGGTACTCGCCGTTGATGCCGATCAACTGCGGCAGTTGCCCCCAGATCTCGTGAGCCCGTTGCGACAGCGGCAATTGCGACAGCGGCCGGCCCTGACGACGCACGCCGCCGTAGTTCACACCGCTGGAGTGCGAACCGCAAAAGTCCCGCTCCAGCAATACGACGCGACGGCCGGCTTTGCTCAAGAACAGGGCGGCGGAAGCCCCGACAATGCCGCCGCCAATGATGATTGCATCGACCTCGATCATGGCTCGACCTCCAGACCGAATGGCAGGGGTTTGATCGGCGCCTGAGCCCGCAACCGGCCGATGTCGGACAGGTTGCGCTGGCTTTCGCAGGCGATGATTTCCGCTGCGGCGGCGCCACACATCCGTCCTTGGCAGCGCCCCATGCCGACCCGGCAATGGGCCTTGACCCGATTGATCTCCCAATGGCCGTCGCGCACCACCTGACGGATGTCGCCGGCGCGCACTTCTTCGCAGCGGCAAATCATCAGTTCATCCGCGGCGTCGGTGGCCCAGCTTTCGGGAAAGACAAAGGCGCGCTCCAGGCCTTGGCGGAATCTGCCGATAGTGTTCAGCGACTGTTCCAGCTGGGTGGCACGCTGTGGCGGGATCAGGTAACCGATGTCTTCAAGCAGCGCCAGGGCTGCCCGTTCACCGGCCATTTCCGCGGCGTCGGCGCCCATGATGCCGGCGCCGTCACCGGCCAGGTACACCTCGGCGACACTGCTGCGACCGGCGCGGTCGCGTTGCGGCAGCCAGGCGCGGTTGAGTGGGTTCCAGGTGAATTCGCAGCCCAGCAGGTCGGCAAGTTGGGTTTCACTGCGCAGGCCGTGGGCGAAGGCTACGGCGTCGCATTCGATTCGATGTTCACTTGCTGCGTTATGCCAATTCAGCGATTGCACGCGGTGTTCGCCATCGATGCGTTTCAAGGTAGCGCCCTGGTGCACCGGGATGCCATGGGCGGTCAGCCAGGTGCGGTAATAAATGCCTTTGGCCAACGTGGTCGGTTGCGCCAGCAGACCGGGCAGGGCGCGGGCCTGAGCGCTGAAGGGCGAGCTGTCGAGCACGGCGATCACGTTGGCGCCGGCCTTGGCGTATTGGTACGCCACCAGATACAGCAACGGCCCGCTGCCGGCGAACACCACCCGTTCGCCGATGGCACAGCCCTGAAACTTCAAGGCAATCTGCGCCGCACCGAGGCTGTATGTCCCCGGCAACGTCCAGCCTGGCACGGGCAGAATCCGGTCGGTGGCGCCCGTGGCGACAATCACCCGGGAGAAGGCGACACGCATAGCGCGTCCCTCATGCAAGGTGTCGAGCGCGCCGGCCTCGGCGTTCCACACCAGTGTGTCGGGGCGGTAATCGAGTTGCTCGCGCAGTGCGTCGATTGTCTGGTGCAGCGCGTTGGCCTTGCGTGCTTCGAAGCCATACAGCTTGAGCGACGAACGCTTGAAATTCGCCGGCTGACGCCGATAAATCTGCCCGCCACCGCGGGCGGCTTCGTCCAGCAGCACGGGGTGCACGCCGTGGGCAACGAGGGTTTGCGCCGCACGGATTCCAGCGGGGCCTGCGCCGATGATGACTACAGGTTTCATGCCCACCTCATAAGTGATCGACACTGCAATCCTGTGGGAGCGGGTTTGCTCGCGAAGGGGGCGGCACATTCAATAGGTGTGGTGGCTGACACGACGCTTTCGCGAGCAAGCCCGCTCCCACAGGGAATCCGGTTTGTGCAGGCAGATTGGGTCTTCATACCGATCGCCCCGGTTCGCGGCGGATGTGTTGGCCGGCTTCGAGCAGCGTCGAGCACGCCCGCACCCGGCGGCCATCGCCCAGGCGTACCCAGCAGTCCTGGCAGGCGCCCATCAGGCAGAAACCGGCGCGGGGTTCGGCGCTGAAGTCGCTGCCGCGCAGGTGTTCGCTGCAGGTCAGCACGGCCGTTAGCAGGGTGTCGCCGAGCAGGCCACGGGCAGGCTTGCCGTCGAGGATAAAGTCCAGGGCCGGGCGGTCGCCTTCGGCCAGTCGTTTCAGCAGAGCCATGGCGACCTCATTGTTTACCCACCAGCACCCTATCCAGGCCGTAGACCCGATCGAGCAGAATCATCGTCAACGCCGTCAGCGCAATCACCAGGGCCGACACCGCCGCCATCATCGGATCGATGGATTCGGTGGCGTACACGTACATGCGCACCGGCAGGGTTTGCGTGGCCGGCGAGGTGACGAAGATCGACAACGTGACCTCATCGAAGCTGTTGATGAACGCCAGCAGCCAGCCACCGGCGACCCCCGGCAAAATCATCGGCAAGGTGATTTGCCGGAACAACGTGAAGCGTCCGGCGCCCAGGGATTGCGCGGCGTGTTCGGCACTGCGGTCCAGGCCGATGGCCGAGGCCAACACCAGTCGCAGCACGTACGGCGTGATCACCAGCACATGGGCGAAGATCAGCCAGGCGAAGCTGCCGTTGACACCCATCAACGCAAACAACCGCAGCAACGCGACGCCCAGTACCAGGTGCGGAATGATGATCGGCGACAAGAACAGCCCGTTGAAAAAGTCCCGGCCGGGGAACTCGAATCGAGTGATCGCCAGGGCTGCCGGCACCGCGATCAGCGTCGCCAGCGTGGCGGCGCAGAACGCCAGGATCAGGCTGTTGTAGAAGGCATCGACAAAGTCTGCGCGCTCGAACACTGCACGGAACCAGCGCAGGGAAAACTCCGTGGTCGGCAGGCTCAGGGTGTTTTCCGGGGTGAAGGCGACGAGGCACACCACCACCAGCGGCGCGAGCATGAACAGCACCACAAGGGTATGGAACAGCAGGGCGAAAGGACCGTTTCTGGACATGACGAGTTATCCCAATGACTTCTTGTAGCGGCCTTCGATCATCCGGTTCCACGACAGCATGATCAGCAGGTTGAGCAACAGCAGCGCGACGGCGATGGACGCGCCCATCGGCCAGTTCAGCTCCGACAGGTACTGGTCGTAGATCAGCGTGGCGACCATCTTTATCCGGCGTCCGCCGAGCAGTCCGGGAATGGCAAATGAACTGGCCGCGAGGCCGAACACGATCAAGGTGCCGGAGAGCACGCCGGGCATGATTTGCGGCAGCACCACTTTGCGCATCACCGTGAGGTGGCTGGCGCCCAGTGACAGCGCGGCCTGTTCGGCGGCCGGGTCGAGTTTCTGCAGCGAGGTCCAGACCGGAATGATCATGAATGGCAGCATCACGTGGACCAGGGCGATCACCACGGCGAACGGCGTATAAAGCAACTTCATCGGCGAGCCACCGAAGGCTTGCAGGGTCTGGTTGACCAGGCCGTCGGCGCCGAGCAACAGGCTCCAGCCGAAGGCGCGCACCACCACCGAAATCAGCAACGGCGTGAGGATCAGAATCAGGAAGATCGAGCGCCACGGCGCGCCCATGCGGCTGAGGATGTAGGCCTCGGGCACGCCGATCACCACGCAGAGCAGGGTGGTCAGGGCGCTGATCCAGAACGTCCTCAGAAAGATCTCGTAGAAGTACGGATCGCCCAGCAGGCTGCTGTAGTGATCGAGGGTGTAGGCGTCGCTGTTGATCCCCGAGCTGTAGTCGAAAACGTTGAACGACAGCACCAGCGTCAGGCCCAACGGGATGACCAGTAAACCGAGGTACAAGGCCAGGGCCGGTGCTGACAGCCAATAACCCTGGCGTCCCTGGCGAATGACGACAAGCGTACTCATGCCGACACCTCATCGACTCTCAGCACCCGCAGCAGCGCCGAGTCCCAGTCGAGGCCGACCGCCGTGCCTTCGATCAAGGGAGCCGAACCGTCGTTGCGGCGCACCACGCTGAGTTCGCCCAACGATGTCGATACGCCGTACAGCCATTGGCTACCGAGGAAGAAGCGGCTGACGATCTTGCCTTGCAAACGACCATGGCCAACATCACGCAGATCGATTTTTTCCGGGCGCAGGCTCAGGGTCAGTTCGCCGTCGCCACGACTGCAGACCTGCACAACGCCAGCGCTGTCCCGTTCGCCGGGCAGCAGGTTGGCCTTGCCGACGAAGCCGGAAATGAACTCGGTGCGCGGGTGTTCGTAGAGGGTGTAGGGCGCGTCGATCTGAGTGATGCGCCCGGCCTGCATCACCACCACCCGGTCGCTGATCGACAGTGCTTCAGACTGGTCGTGGGTGACCATCAGCGTGGTGATGCCGACTTCACGCTGGATGCGGCGGATTTCGAACTGCATCTCTTCGCGCAGGTTGGCGTCGAGGTTGGACAGCGGTTCGTCGAGCAGCAGCACCGGCGGCTCGATCACCAACGCCCGGGCCAGCGCAACACGCTGGCGCTGACCGCCGGAAAGCTCCCGTGGATAACGCTCGGCGTGTTGGTTCAGACGCACCAGTTTCAGCACCCGATCCACCCGTTGCTGCAACTCGCCGTTGGGCACTTTGCGCATGCGCAGGCCGAAGGCGACGTTGTCTTGCACAGTCATGTGCGGGAACAACGCGTAACTCTGGAACACCACGCCCAGACCGCGACTGGCGGGTTTGGCGTGGGTGATGTCGCGACCGTCCAGCACAATGCGCCCGCTGCTGACTTCGACGAAGCCGGCGATCATTTGCAGGGTGGTGGTTTTGCCGCAGCCGGAGGGACCGAGCAAGGAAACGAACTCGCCTTTTTCCACCGACAGATTGGTGGCGACGACCGCGTCGATCTCACCGTAACGTTTGCCGAGGTTTTCAAGTTGCACGAAGGCCATGACTGCGCTCCACCTGAGATTGTTATGCGTCGCCAAAGGCGCGCTTTTTTGTATGGGCAGATACGAAAAGGGTGTTGCCGGGGTGCGTTGGCGCTCGACTTCTGTCGGCTGCCGCTGTTGTTCGAATCGCCCCTGATGGACGCAGAGTAGGACGAAGAATAGGATGGGCTCAATGGCCTATTTCACTGAAGCGATGACTATTTTCAGTTTCATTCAGTGAGTAAATTTATTGTCGAGAAATCACATGTCTGATTCCATTGAGCGGAATGAAAACAAAAATGAAGTCGGCGTCGGTGCCGTCTCAAGACTGTTTGCGGTGCTGCGCAGTCTGGGGGATACCATCGAGGGCGGAGAGCGCGTGACGCAACTGGCGCAGCGCATTGGTTTGTCGCAACCAACCACCCACCGCTTGCTGCGCAGCCTGATGGACGAGGGCATGGTCGAGCAGGACGTGCGCAGCAAACGCTATCGCCTGAGCCTGGAGTTTTTTGCCTTGGCGGCCCGCGCCGGTAATACCGGCAATTTGCGCGAGCTGGCGCGGCCGGCATTGCTGCGGCTGTCGGCGTCGTTGGGGGACTCGTTGTTTTTGCTGGCGCGCAGCGGCTTTGATGCGATCTGTCTGGACCGTAGTGAAGGGCCGTTTCCGATCCGCACGTTTACCGGTGACATCGGCGGGCGGGTGGCGCTCGGCGTAGGGCAAGGCAGTCTGGCGATTCTGGCGTTTCTGCCGGAAGAGGAGCGCGACACGGTGATTCATTACAACTTGCCGCGGCTCAAGGATTTTCACCTGTATGACGAGGTGTTCCTGCGCTCGGAAGTCGAGAATGTGCGCACCCTTGGTTACGCCGGGCGCAATACCGGCGTATTGCAAGGCATGGCCGGGGTGGCCGTGCCAATTCTTGATCGCGAAGGTCGGGCGGTGGCGGCGTTGAGTGTGGCCACGGTCAGCGATCGCCTGGGGCCGGATCGCTTGCCGACAGTGGTGGAGATGCTCAAGCGCGAAGCCGCGCTGATCGGGCCGCGGATCAATCCGTTTGATCCGCTGTTGCGCAGGCCTTCGCAGGTGTTTGGGCAGGGGTAAGCACAATCTCAGGCCTCCACCGACCCCTTGTGGGAGCGGGCTTGCTCGCGAAGGCGGCGGGTCAGTCAACATAAACGTTGAATGTTAAATCGCCTTCGCGAGCAAGCCCGCTCCCACAGGGATTGGCGGTGGTGATCAGAACTGCGCAGTTTGCTTGAGCATCTGCGCCGTCGGCGTGTCACTTGGGCTGACCATCGCATAGTTGTACCCGGCCCCCGACCAGTACTCGGCCTGCAACTCACCATCGCTGCGGCTACCCCGAGGGAGGAGGAAGTTTTTAGGTCCTGGCGGGCGGACGTAGAAGCTGACTTTGTGGCCGGCCTGATCCTCATAAACCACCATTGCCGCCGGCCCTTGTTCGGTGCTGAGCAGCCGCCCGCTGATGGGTGTGTATCCGGCAGCGGTCAGGTTCGGCAGGCGTTGGGCCTGGCTGAAGTACTGATCGAGCCAGCCTTGCATATCGCCGTCATTGCTGACTTTGTAGTCCGCCGGCAGGATGCCTTGCTGGGCAATCAGCCGGTAGGCTTGCATGGCGTCGGTCATCGGCAGCGGGGCGCTGACCAGGGTCATTTGTCGCGCCTGCCAACCGCCCAATCCGCCGAGGCTGACCGCGATCAGCAATACTGCGGCGCTGGCCAGATGGCGGCGTGACTGGCGTTTGACTCGCTGGCGAATCATTGCCGGGTCGAGTTGCGGGTTGGCCGGTTGCTGCAAGGCGCCGCCCAGGGCCGCGCGCAACTGTTGGGCATCGTGTTGCCAGGCGCGTACTTGCGCGGCCACTTCGCCGTTGTTGGCCAGATAAGTCTCCACCCGATGTCGGTCGGCATCGCTGAGTTGGTGATCGACGTAGGCGTGCAGGTCACGCTCGCTGGGAGGCATGCTGATCATTTGAGTCTCCGCAGGGAAGGGCGGTTGATTTCGCCGTCGCTGAGCTGGCGCAAGGCTTGGCGTGCGCGGGACAGGCGCGACATCACGGTGCCGGTGGGGACGTCGAGAATCTCGGCGACCTCCTTATAACTCAAGCCTTCCACCGATACCCAAAGCAGCAGTGCGCGCTGTTCGGTGCTGAGCTGATCGAAGGCTTGCAGGGTCGATTGGGCGATCACGGTGCGCTCTGCCGAAGGCTGCGCATCGTCACGGCCGGTAAAGAGTTCGAGCATGCGCGCATAACGCCGGGAGCGGCGATGAGCGTCGAGAAACTGCCGATAAAGAATCGAAAACAGCCAGGCACGCAAGTCGCCCTCGGGACGTTTGTCGCCCCAACTCGACAGCGCGCGCTCAAGGCAGGCCTGCACCAGATCGTCGGCGCTGCTGGGGTTGCGCGTCAGCGATACGGCGAAACGCCGCAGCCTGGGAATGACTTCCCTGAGTTGTTCGTCGATATCGTTCATGAAGTTCTGACCAGTCACTACGCTGTGGTGAGTGTTCAGGAAGACGCCCGGCATTCGAGGTTATTCCATGCCTGGAAAAATAAACACCGGGCGATGGAATAAACCTTGGCGCGATTCGTCTGCCTGATTCTTCTCACTTGTGGCCGATGGCCCTGGAGTCATTCATGGTAGATCGCTCATCACCGCCAACGGGGCCTGACCGGCCACCGCTGAGTGCCGCGAGCCTGACGTTGCGCCTGACCGGCATTGCCGTGGTGGTCGCCGCGCTGGCCGGGGCTTTTGCCTACGTCAACGGCACACTCGACCCACAGCGCCTGACGCCGAAAGCCTTGGTCAATGTGCTGGAGAAAAACAACGGCGTACACCCGGGATTCCGTCGTAACCACGCCAAAGGCGTGTGCGTGATCGGGCATTTTGAGAGCAGCAGCCAAGCGCGCGAGTATTCCAGCGCCCAAGTGTTCAACGAAGCGCGGACCCCGGTGGTCGGGCGTTTCGCGCTGCCTGCCGGTAACCCTTACGCGCCGGACAACAGCGTGCCGATCCGCAGCCTGGCGTTGCGTTTTACTCAGGCTAACGGCCAGCAGTGGCGCACCGGGATGAACAGCATGCCGGTTTTCCCGGTGGGCACGCCCGAGGCGTTCTATCAGTTGCAACAAGCACAGTCACCGGATCCGTCTACCGGCAAACCAAACCCGGCGGCTGTTCCAGCGTTTTTCGGTTCTCACCCGGAAGCCGCGCCGTTTCTGGCCTGGATCAAAACCGCCAAACCGTCGGCCAGTTACGCGACGCAAACCTATAACAGCGTCAACGCGTTTTACCTGGTGAACGCGGCCGGGCAACGGCAGGCGGTGCGTTGGAGCATGACGCCGGTTGCTCAGGACGCGGCAGGTGCGATGGCTCCCGAGGGCGGTGATTTCCTAGAGAAAGATCTGGTGCAGCGTTTGTCCGCCGGACCGCTGCGTTGGCAGTTGAACATCACCTTGGCGAACCCTGGGGACCCGGTCAACGACGCGAGCAAAGCGTGGCCCGACGGCCGAAAAGTGCTGAACGCCGGCACGCTGGTGCTCGAAAGTACTCAGCCGCAACTCGATGGCGAGTGCCGTGACATCAACTACGATCCGCTGGTGTTGCCCAGCGGTATCGAAGGCTCCGACGACCCGCTGCTTGCCGCTCGCTCAGCGGGTTACGCCCGTTCCTACCTGCGCCGCACCAGCGAAGTGAAGCAGTTGCCCAACGCCAAACAGGAGTCTCAATAATGAGCGCTCAACCGAACCATTTCGCGCCATTGGCGCGGCTGTTGCACTGGCTGATGGCGCTGATGATCCTCTCGATGCTGTTTATCGGCGCGGGTATGGCGGCCTCGGTGTCCGAGCGCCATCAGTGGCTGATCCATCTGCACAAACCTTTGGGCGTTGCGATTCTGTTGCTGGTAATCGTGCGCCTGGCCGTGCGTTTTTCGACCCGCCAACCACCGCTGCCTGCGGACCTGCCGGGTTGGCAAGCATTCGCGGCCAAGGCTTCGCATTTTTTGCTGTACGCCTTGATGCTGATTTTGCCGCTGCTGGGCTGGGCGATGATTTCGGCAGCCGGTGATCCGGTGATGCTCAGTAGTTCGTTGCAGTTGCCGTCGATTCTGCCGGCGAATGCGCAGGTGTTTGCGTTCCTGCGCAAGGCGCACGGGTATCTGGCGTATCTGCTGTTCCTGACCGTGCTGCTGCATTTGGCGGCGGCGTTGTTTCACGGTTGGGTGCGCCGCGACGATGTGCTGAACAGCATGCTGCGGGGTAAGGATCGCGGGTGATCCCAACAGCTGCAGCCAAATTCTGCGGATGTACACGGTCAATGTAGGAGCTGCCGCAGGCTGCGATCTTTTCTTTTGATCTTAAGAATCGAAGGTGTCCCCAAGATCAAAAGATCGCAGCCTGCGGCAGCTCCTACGCGTCAGCGTGAAGTTGCTTCCACAGGTTGGTTCTTCGTGGCCAACGTCAGCCACCAATAAATCAACGCCACGGCATTGATGCCCGCACCCAGCCAGCACACCCCGATCCATCCCGCCCAGGCGTACATCGCCGTCGAACCGATAGAGCCCAAGGCGCTGCCGATCGAATAGAACAGCATGTAGCCAGCGGTGAGTCGGCTTTGCGCTTCGGGACGCACGCTGTAGATCATGCTTTGGCTGGTGACATGAACGGCTTGTAAACCCAGATCCAGCGTAATCACCCCGAGCAGCAGCGCCCATAGCGAGGATTGGGTGAGTGCGATGGGCAGCCATGAGGCGAGCATCAGCAGCAACGACAGTCCACTGGTCCATTGGCCCAAACCGCGGTCGGCCAAATGCCCGGCACGGGCAGCGGCTAGCGCACCGGCGGCTCCGGCCAGGCCGAACAGTCCGATTTCGGTGTGGGAAAGTGAAAGCGGCGGGGCACTCAGCGGCAGCACTAAGGGCGTCCACAGCACCATGGCGCTGGCGAAGGTCAGCAGGGCAAGCATGGCCCGTTGACGCAATACCGGTTCTTCCTTGAACAGCGTGAAGACCGAGCCGATCAACGCAGCGTAAGCGCTATCCGGTCGCGCCTCTTCGTGCTTGGGCAGCACACGAAACAACAGCAGCGCCATCACCAGGGTCAACCCGGCGGACAGCAGATAAATCGAACGCCAACCGGCCAGATCGGCCATGCCGCCCGACACCGTTCGTGCCAACAGAATGCCGACGACAATGCCGCTGGTAATCACGCCCACCACACGTCCACGTTGCGCCGGGATGGCCAGAGTCGCTGCGTAGGCCACCAGGATTTGTGTCACGACCGCCAGTAACCCGGTCAGCGCCATGCCGAGCAACAGCCAGATGCTGTTCGAGGCAAACGTAATCATCAATAAAGCCAGCGCCGACAGCAGGGTTTGCACGACGATCAGCCGGCGGCGGTTGAGCAGATCCCCTAGCGGAACCAGCAGCAACAGACCCACGCCATAACCGATCTGGGTAAGGGTGACGACGATACCGATGGTTGCCGGGTCCATGGCGAAGGCTTCGGCCATGGCATCGAGCAGCGGTTGTGCGTAATACACATTGCCGACGGCCAGGCCGCAGGCAAGGGCAAACAGCAGCACCACTGCGCCGCTTAACGGATGGTCAGGCTTCATCACGGGCTTCCTTGTGTGGTTTCAAAATAAAACCAGTTGTACGGTAGGTAATCTGGTTTTATATTGCAACCACATTTGTTTGCCGGCGGACGCGGTCATGGTTAAACGTACAAGCATGGAAGGCGCCGAATGCCCGGTCGCTCGTTCACTGGACGCGATTGGTGATTGGTGGTCGTTATTGATCGTGCGCGATGCGTTCGATGGCTTGCGGCGATTCGGTGAATTCCAGCGCAATCTGGGCATGGCCAAAAACATTCTCTCGGCACGCCTGCGCACGTTGGTGGCTCACGGGATTTTCGATCTGGTGCCAGCGTCGGACGGCAGCGCGTATCAGGAATACGTGCTGACGGAGAAGGGCAAGGGCCTGTTCCCGTTGATCATCGGATTGCGGCAGTGGGGCGAGGCGTTTTTCTTTGAGGCGGGGGAGACGCATTCGCGGGTTGTCGATCGTGAGAACGGTCGACCGGTGCGGCCGCTGGAGTTGCGTGCCGAGGATGGGCGTTTGTTGGGACCGGAGGATTGTGTGCGGATCGCTGCCCAGTGAAAACGTCAAAAGATCGCAGCCTTCGGCAGAAGCCTGCGATCTTTTGACGTTAAAGGACAATCAGCGCAGGGTATCGACCATGTCGGCGATGGTCGTCAGCACGTCCTTGCCCAATTGCTTGGAGCGTTTGCCGGACCAGCCGGTCAGCGGGTTCGGTGCGTCGTTGTGGTCTTTGAAGGGCATTTCCAGGGTCAGCGACAGGCAGTCGAACTTCTGACCGACGCTGTTGCAGGCCAGGGTCATGTTGGCTTTGCCCGGCTCGTCGCGGGTGTAGCCGTACTTGGTCTGGAAGTCTTTGGTCTGATGTTTCAGATGACTGCGGAAATGTTCTTCGAGTTTTTCGATCCGCGACGTATAGCCCGGGTTACCTTCGCAACCGGCGGTGAACACGTGGGGGATTTCTTCATCGCCATGGATGTCGAGGAACAGGTCGACGCCATACTTTTCCATCTGTTGCTGAACGAACAGCACTTCCGGGCTGACTTCCTGGCTGGCGTTCTGCCAGGCGCGGTTCAGGTCCTGGCCCATGGCGTTGGTGCGCAAATGACCGTGGAAAGCGCCGTCCGGGTTCATGTTCGGCACCAGGTACAGGTCGGCGCTGGCCAGGAGTTTTTTCAGCACGGGGTCGTCGTGTTTTTCCAGACGCTCGATCACGCCTTCCATGAACCATTCAGCCATGTGTTCGCCGGGGTGTTGCTGGGCGATGATCCAGACCTTGCGCTGACTTTCGGCCCCCGTCCCTTTGCGCAACAACTGGATGTCGCGACCTTCAACGCTCTTGCCGGTGGCCAGCAGTTCGGTGCCGGCTTTGGTCAATGCCTGTTCGATCAGCCAGTCATGACGGCCCCGGCTGTAAGGTTCGAAGTAGGCGAACCAGGCATGGGTGGCAGTGGCTTCCAGGCTGAAACGCAGGCAGTCGCCTTCAAAGATGGTCGGCACCCGGAACCAGTTGACATGGTCATAGGACGCTACCGCCTGATAGCCATCCCAGGCTTTGTTGTACGAGGATTTGCTGGCGTTGTTCAGGCGAAACCAATGCTCCTGTCCGACGTGCAGACCGCTGGCCTTGAAGTGGAACCACTGGAAATGCTGGCTGCGAGTGTCTGGCTTGATCGCCAGCAGTGCTTGCAAAGGATTGCTGATGTCCAGCACTTCGATGTTGCCACTGTCGAAGTTCGCGTTGATGTCGAAAGAAGATCTAGCCACGGCCATAATCAATTCCTGAATATGTTTTTATGGCTGCTACTTTACACGCAAGGGAGGGAAAAACCGGGGGAAATTGCGAGGGTGAAAAGGGGGGGCGTCCTCCTTGACGCCGATGCAGCTTAGAGACTGTGCAAGTGATTCTCAAGTGCTATTTTGCGTTAGTTTGGCCCAATGCTACCGGGCCTCTCTTGCCAACAGATATTCTTTTGATATCATCCGCGCCAATCGAATTTTGCAGCACCACAGACTTCATTAGCCTGAAGCCAAAGCCAGAATAACTGGCAAAAAAAGACCCGGCAAAAAGCCGGGTCAAAAACCGTGATTAGCCTGATGAGGAGATAGTCCAGGAGACCGACCTAAGGTCCCTGGTCCATCGACTGATCTCGCGACCAGTTGCTTGCAATAATAATTATTATCATTTGCAAGTCAAATGTTTTTATCTGCATGATTGGAAAATTCTTTCCTTTCTACTCCTGCGTATTAGCCTCAGCCCTGCTGTGCCCCTTCCAGGGATCGATCGACCATCGCCTTGGCCATATCGATCATATGGACTGTCGAAAACGCCAGATCCCGGCTTGCGCCCTGCAGCTGGTTGGCTGATTCATGCGCGGTGGCGGCGGCACATCGCAACAGATCCGAAGCATGGACCAATGCCTCTTCGCTGCTGATGTTACGGTTCACATCGAAGAAACGTTCTTCGCCGGACTGTTCTGACACAGCTGGTTTCAAGTAATAGTCCAGTGCCCGCTGCGCGGCAGCCGAGCCTTTTGGCGAGTTGAGTGTGGTGTCGAATTGCATGTCGGGCAGGGTAATGCTGGGGATGGTCATGACGATGGCAAGCTCCGTGAAAGATTCAAATCCGTGAGCCCAGCTTAGTACGTACTGTATTTGTGTCTTGAATTTAAATACTACAATTTGTGTTTTGTTGGTCGGAGTACCCCACGTATCGTGCCGCACATGGATAAATGGATTGAATTGGTCAAGGCCAAAATGAGTGAACTCAAAGTCACTCAAGAAATACTCGCCGAGCGCATCGGAATGTCCCAGGGCGGCGTCGGCCATTGGCTGAATAAACGTCGTCAGCCCCGCATCCAAGAGATGAACCGTGTCTTGAAGGCGCTGGGGATGGACTATCTGGAAGTCGCGATGGTGATCAGGGAACCGCAGGTCTCACAGGATGAGGAGATCTCTCTGACGCAAAAGTACAACCCGTACTTTCGCTACCCGGTCAGTGACTGGCGGGAAACCGGAGAGGTGCGCGATGGAGAACTATCGGCTTACGGTGCCTCATCGACTGTCAGCAAGCCGCGCTTCGAGTTGTCCGATTACCATGCCCAGGGCGCAGCGTTCTGGCTGGTGGTGGTTGGCGATGCGATGACCGCACCCACGGGGCTGAGCATTGCCGCGGACATGTTGATTCTGGTGGACCCGGCCATCGTGCCCGAGCCTGGCAAACTGGTGATCGCCCAATGGCCCGGCAGCGCCGAGGCGGTTTTTCGCAAACTGATCGAAGAGGGCGGGCAGCGTTACCTGGTCCCGCTCAATCCGACCTATCCGAAAGCCCTTTTCACCGAGGAATGCCGAATTATCGGCGTAGTGGTTCAGGCGACTGCCAAATTCTAATCAGATCGGTCCTCGCAACGCGTAGGACCGATCTTCATTTCACGCGTGTTCCAACTCCACCAACGCACTGCCTTCACTGACCATCTCGCCTTCCTGGCAATACAACGCCTTGATAATCCCAGCGTGGGGCGCGCGAATGCTGTGCTCCATTTTCATCGCTTCCAGCACCACCAATTGCGCCCCGGCTTCGACCGTTTGCCCGGCCTCCACCAGCACTCGCACGATGCTGCCGTTCATAGGCGCGGTGAGTCCGCCCTGATGGCTGTGACTGGCTTCGACGGCACTGATCGGGTCATACGACTCGATGCGGCGCAGCTCACCGTCCCATTGCAGATACAGCGTATCGCCCCGGCGGATTGCCCGATGCTGGCGGCGCAAGCCGTTGTGTTCGGTCAGCAGGTATTCACCCTTGAGCTGCGCGGTATGAGCGTCGGCATCGCCCAAAGTCAGCGCCCGGTCTTGCTCTTCGCAACTCAAATGCAGGGTGATTTCTGTTGGCAGTCCGGCACGGAATCCGTTGCCGATACCCCAAGGCGAACTCAGGTCATCAGTGCGGGTCGTGCTCGGCTGGCTCTGGGCAAATGCCTGCGCGGCCGCTTGCCAGAACTCGTCGCTGAGGTCCGAAGGTGCTGGCAGCAGTTGTTCCTGATAACGCGGAATAAAACCGGTATCCAGCTCCGCCGCGGCAAATGCAGGGTGGCCGATGATTCGGCGCAGGAAGTTGATGTTGGTTTTCAGCCCGCCGATGGCAAACTCATCAAGCATGCTCAGCAAACGCAGCCGTGCCTGTTCACGGTCTTCGCCCCAGGCAATCAGCTTGCCGAGCATCGGGTCGTAGAAGGGCGAAATCTCGTCGCCTTCTTCGACACCACTGTCGACGCGACGCCCCGGTCCTGCAGTGGATTCACGATACAACGCCAGACGCCCGGTGGCCGGTAGAAAATCGTTGCCCGGGTCTTCGGCATACAGCCGCACTTCAATCGCATGGCCGATCAGCGGCACCTGGTCTTGAGTCATCGGCAGCGCTTCACCGCGGGCCACGCGAATCTGCCAGGCCACCAGATCGAGGCCGGTGATCGCTTCGGTGACCGGGTGTTCAACTTGCAGGCGCGTGTTCATCTCCATGAAGAAGAACTCACCGCGCGCATCCAGCAAAAACTCCACGGTGCCGGCGCCGACGTAACCGATGGCCTGTGCCGAGCGCACAGCGGCTTCGCCCATGGCTCGACGCAGTTCCGGGCTCAGACCCGGAGCCGGGGCTTCTTCGACGACTTTCTGATGCCGACGCTGGATCGAGCAATCACGTTCGTTGAGGTACAAGCAGTTGCCATGCTGATCGGCGAACACCTGGATTTCCACGTGGCGTGGCTTGAGCAGGTACTTCTCCACCAACATCCGCGAGTCGCCGAACGAGGACAGCGCTTCACGTTGCGCCGAGGCCAGGGCTTCGGCCAGTTGGCTGACGTCCTCGACCACTTTCATGCCTTTGCCACCGCCGCCCGCCGTGGCCTTGAGCAGCACCGGATAACCGATGCGTGCGCAGGCGTCGCGGAAGGTTTCGAGGTCCTGGGCTTCACCGTGATAGCCGGGCACCAATGGCACGCCTGCAGTTTCCATCAGGGCTTTGGCCGCGGACTTGCTGCCCATGGCGTCGATGGCCGAGGCGGGCGGGCCGAGGAAGATCAGGCCGGCCGCTTCGATTGCGCGGGCGAACCCGGCGTTCTCCGAAAGAAAGCCGTAGCCCGGATGAATCGCCTGGGCGCCGCTGGCTTTCGCAGCGGCGATCAGTTTGTCGATTTGCAAGTAGCTGTCGGCGGCTTTGCTGCCGCCCAGGTCAACGCGGATATCGGCTTCGCGGCTGTGCCGGGCATCCCGGTCGGTGGCGCTGTGCACGGCCACGGTGGTCAGGCCCAGGGCTTTGGCAGTGCGCATCACCCGGCAAGCGATTTCGCCGCGGTTGGCCACCAGCAAGGTGGTGAGAACAGGTGCGCTCATCAACGCGGCTCCTTGAGGGTGGTTTCGGCTTGCCAGTTCGGCGGACGTTTTTGCAGGAAGGCACGCAGGCCTTCCTGGCCTTCGGGACTGACGCGGATTCGGGCGATGGCGTTTTCGGTGTAGCGTCGCAGCGCCGGAGTCAGCGCGCCATGGCCGACTTCACGCAGCAAGTCCTTGCTGGCGCGCATGGCCGCCGGACTGTTGAGCAGCAGGTTGTCGATCCACTGATCGACTTTCTGTTCCAGTTCAGCCATCGGGTAGCTCTCCGATAACAAGCCGATTTCCCGAGCCCGTTGCCCGCCGAAACGTTCTGCGGTCAACGCATAGCGGCGTGCCGCTCGCTCGCCGATAGCTTGCACCACGAACGGGCTGATGACCGCCGGCGCCAGGCCGATGCGCACTTCCGACAGGCAGAACTGTGCGTCATCGGCGCCGATGGCCATGTCACAGCAACTGATCAGGCCCAGCGCGCCGCCGAACGCCGCGCCTTGCACCACGGCCAGCGTCGGGATTTTCAGTTTGGCGAGGTTGTACATCAACTCCGCCAGTTCCCGGGCGTCATCCAGGTTGGTGTGGTAATCGAGTTCGGCCGATTGCTGCATCCAGGCCAGATCGGCACCGGCGCTGAAATGCTTGCCGCGTCCGCGGATCAACAGAAAACGCAGACTGGCATCGCTCGACACTTTGTCCAGCGCGAGGATCAGTTCGCGGATCATTTCGGCGTTGAAGGCGTTGTTCTTTTCTTCACGGCTGAGCCACAAGGTCGCAAAACCCCGCGGGTCGGTCAGCAGTTCGAGGGTGTTGAAGTCGCTCATGTGTTACGTCTCCACAACTCATGTGGGAGCGGGCTTGCTCGCGAAGAACGATAACGCGGTGCATCAGGTAAACCGCGGTGAATCCTTCGCGAGCAAGCCCGCTCCCACAAAAAATCACATCCGGAACACGCCGAAGCGGCTCGGTTCGATTGGCGCATTCAGCGATGCCGACAAGGCCAGGGCCAACACGTCGCGTGTCTGCGCCGGGTCGATGACACCGTCGTCCCATAGTCGAGCGCTGGAATAATAGGGATGACCCTGCTCTTCGTACTGATCGAGGATCGGTTGCTTGATCTGGGCTTCCTGCTCGGCGCTGAAACCATGGCCACCGCGCTCGGCTTGCTCACGCTTGACCTGCACCAGCACGCCCGCCGCCTGTTCGGCGCCCATCACGCCGATCCGGGCGTTCGGCCACATCCACAGGAAGCGCGGATCGTAAGCCCGACCGCACATGCCGTAGTTACCGGCACCGAAACTGCCGCCGATGATCACGGTGAATTTTGGCACCTTGGCGCAGGCCACGGCGGTCACCAGTTTCGCGCCGTGCTTGGCGATGCCGCCGGCTTCGTATTTCTGGCCGACCATGAAACCGGTGATGTTTTGCAGGAACAGCAACGGGATGCCGCGCTGGCAGGCCAGTTCGATGAAGTGCGCGCCTTTCTGCGCGGCTTCGGCGAACAGGATGCCGTTGTTGGCGAGGATCGCAATCGGGTAACCGTGCAGGTGGGCAAAGCCGCACACCAATGTCGTGCCGAACAATGCCTTGAATTCATCGAACACCGAGCCGTCCACCAGCCGGGCGATCACTTCGCGCACGTCGAAGGGTTGCTTGGCGTCCGCCGACACCACGCCGTACAACTCGTCGCTGCTGTACAGCGGCGCGATCGGCGTGCGTTGTTGCAGTTCACCGAGCTTGCGCCAATTGAGGTTGGCGACGCTGCGCCGGGCCAAGGCGAGGGCGTGTTCATCGCTCTCGGCGTAGTGGTCGGCGACACCGGAAATCTTGCAGTGCACATCGGCACCGCCGAGGTCTTCGGCGCTGACCACTTCACCCGTCGCGGCTTTCACCAGCGGTGGGCCGGCAAGGAAAATCGTTGCCTGCTGACGAACCATAATCGCCTCGTCGGCCATCGCGGGTACATAAGCGCCACCGGCGGTGCACGAGCCCATGACCACCGCAATCTGCGGAATGCCCATGGCGCTCATGTTGGCCTGGTTGAAGAAGATCCGCCCGAAGTGTTCGCGGTCCGGAAACACTTCATCCTGACGCGGCAAGTTGGCGCCGCCGGAGTCCACCAGATAGATGCAGGGCAAGCGATTCTGTTGGGCGATGGTTTGCGCGCGCAGGTGTTTTTTCACGGTCAGCGGGTAATAAGAACCGCCTTTCACGGTGGCATCGTTGGCGACGATCATGCATTCGACGCCTTCCACCCGGCCGATACCGGCAATCACGCCAGCGGCGGGAACGTCTTCGCCGTACACCGCGTAGGCCGCCAATTGGCTGATTTCCAGAAATGGCGAACCCGGATCGAGCAGGCGATTGATCCGCTCACGGGGCAGCAGTTTGCCCCGCGATGTATGCCGCTCCTGAGCCTTCGGGCCGCCACCTTGCTGTACTTGCGCGAGCAGGGTGTGCAGGGCGTCGACCTGCTTGAGCATTGCCGCGCTGTTGGCCGCGAACTCCGCCGAACGGGGGTTGAGCTGGGTATGCAGGATAGCCATGTGCAGCTCCGTTTAGCGGGTTTCGTTGAACAGTTCGCGACCGATGAGCATGCGACGGATCTCACTGGTGCCGGCGCCGATTTCGTACAGCTTGGCGTCTCGCAGCAGACGACCGGCGGGGAATTCGTTGATGTAGCCGTTGCCACCGAGAATCTGGATCGCGTCCAGGGCCATTCGGGTTGCGCATTCGGCGCTGTAGAGGATGACGCCGGCGGCGTCCTTGCGCGCGGTTTCGCCACGCTCGCAGGCCTGGGCCACCGCATAGAGGTAGGCGCGGCTGGCGTTGAGTTGGGTGTACATGTCGGCGACTTTGCCCTGGATCAGCTGGAATTCGCCGATGCTCTGGCCGAACTGTTTGCGGTCATGGATGTACGGAACGATCAGGTCCATGCAAGCCTGCATGATCCCGGTCGGGCCGCCGGAAAGCACCACGCGCTCGTAGTCGAGGCCGCTCATCAGCACTTTCACGCCGCCGTTGAGCACGCCGAGGATGTTTTCTTCCGGCACTTCCACGTCATCAAAAAACAGCTCACAGGTGTTCGAACCGCGCATGCCGAGCTTGTCGAATTTGTTGCTGCGGCTGAAGCCTTTGGAATCACGCTCGACGATGAACGCGGTGATGCCGTGCGGACCTTTTTCCAGGTCGGTCTTGGCGTAGATCACGTAGGTGTTGGCGTCAGGGCCGTTGGTGATCCAGGTTTTGCTGCCGTTGAGTACGTAGTGGTCGCCACGTTTGTCGGCGCGCAGTTTCATCGAGACCACGTCGGAACCGGCATTCGGTTCGCTCATGGCCAGGGCGCCGATGTGCTCGCCGCTGATCAGCTTCGGCAGGTATTTGCTTTTCTGTTCGTGAGTGCCGTTGCGGTTGATCTGGTTGACGCAAAGGTTGGAGTGGGCGCCGTAGGACAGGGCGACCGAGGCCGAACCACGGCTGATTTCTTCCATGGCGACGACGTGCGCCAGGTAACCCAGGCCCGCACCGCCGTACTCTTCAGGCACGGTGATACCCAGCAGGCCCATGTCGCCGAATTTGCGCCACAGGTCGGCGGGGAACAGATTGTCAATGTCGATCTGAGCGGCGCGCGGGGCGATCTCTTTGGCGACGAAGGACTGAACCTGATCGCGCAGCATGTCGATGGTTTCACCGAGGGCAAAGTTCAGGGATGGGTAGCTCATGGGGCACCTTTTGGCTTTTTTGTAGGGTGGGGAGGGCAGTGATTCGGCTCTCACCTTTACGTTAACGTAAGCCTGTGACGAATGGCTGTCAATGACCCTTTACGTTAACGTCAACTTGAGCGAGAGTAGAGCCAGTTTCGACACGGTAAAGCGGACCGACTCTGTGGGAGCGGGCTTGCTCGCGAAAGCGGTTTGTCATTCAACATTCATGTCGACAGACCCACCGCATTCGCGAGCAAGCCCGCTCCCACAGGTGACGTTCGGCAACCCACTAATAAAGACAATAGGGGTCGTCATGGATCAAACCAGTGCAAGCCCGCAGCGCAGCTATACCCGTGGTTCCCAGGACAAAGCCTTGCTGGCGATGACCATCGGGCAGGCGTTCGATAACACGGTCGCGCAATACCCGAACGGGGAGGCGCTGGTCGTGCGCCATCAACAACTGCGTTACACCTGGCAGCAGTTGGCAGAAGCTGTTGACCTGCACGCCAGAGCATTTTTGGCGCTGGGCTTGCAGACTGGTGATCGACTCGGCATCTGGGCGCCGAACTGTGCCCAGTGGTGCATCAGCCAGTTCGCCAGCGCGAAAATCGGCGTGATCCTGGTCAACATCAATCCCGCTTACCGCAGTTCCGAACTCGAATACGTGTTGAAGCAGTCCGGTTGCCAATGGCTGGTCTGTGCCGGGGCCTTCAAGACCTCCGACTATCACGGCATGTTGCAAGGATTGGTTCCGGAACTGGCGGAGCAATCCATCGGCCAGTTGCAGAGCGAACGTCTGCCGGAACTGCGCGGGGTGATCAGCCTGGATACGCAACCGCCATCAGGTTTCCTGCCGTGGTCGCAGCTGACCGATCTGGCGGCCAGCGTGTCAATCGAGCAATTGCGCGAACGCCAGGACAGTCTGCATTTCGATCAAGCGGTAAACATCCAATACACCTCCGGCACCACCGGTTTCCCCAAGGGCGCGACCCTCAGCCACTACAACATTCTCAACAATGGCTACATGGTCGGCGAAAGCCTCGGGCTGACGGTCAATGATCGGCTGGTGATTCCGGTGCCGCTGTATCACTGCTTTGGCATGGTCATGGGCAATCTTGGTTGCGTCACCCACGCCAGCACCATGATTTACCCCAACGACGCCTTCGATCCATTGCTGACACTGAGCACCGTCGCCGAAGAAAAAGCCACCGCGCTTTACGGCGTGCCAACCATGTTCATCGCCATGCTCGATCAGCCCAAGCGCGCCGAGTTTGATTTGTCGAGCCTGCGCACCGGGATCATGGCCGGGGCGACCTGTCCGATCGAGGTGATGCGCCGGGTTATCAATGAAATGCACATGAGCGAAGTGCAGATTGCCTACGGCATGACGGAAACCAGCCCTGTGTCTTTGCAGACCGGTCCGTCAGACGAGCTGGAATTGCGCGTCACCACCGTTGGCCGAACCCAGCCGCAACTGGAAAGCAAAATCATCGATGAGGCGGGCAACCTGGTACCGCGCGGCACTATCGGAGAGCTGTGTACTCGGGGCTACAGCGTGATGCTCGGCTACTGGAATAACCCGCAAGGCACCGCCGAGGCTATCGATGAGGCGGGCTGGATGCACACCGGCGATCTGGCGAGCATGAACGACGAAGGCTACGTGTGCATCGCCGGGCGTAACAAAGACATGATCATCCGTGGCGGTGAGAATGTTTACCCAAGGGAACTGGAAGAGTTCTTCTTCACCCACCCGGCGGTCGCCGACGTGCAGGTGATCGGCATTCCTTGTTCCCGTTATGGTGAAGAGATCGTCGCCTGGATCAAATTCCACCCCGGCCACAGCGCCACCGAGCAGGAACTGCAAGCCTGGTGCAAGGAGCGCATAGCGCACTTCAAGACGCCGCGTTACTTCAAGTTCGTCGAGGAGTTTCCGATGACGGTGACTGGCAAGATCCAGAAGTTCCGGATGCGTGAGATCAGCATTGAGGAGCTGCGCATCAACAAAGACTGACACATAACCAGTGTGGGAGCGGGCTTGCTCGCGAATGCGGTGTGTCAGTCAATACTGATGGTGACTGATCCACCGCATTCGCGAGCAAGCCCGCTCCCACATTTGGATCGAGAAAAACCGGAAGGCAAGAAAGCACAAAGGGGAGCCGAAGCTCCCCTTTAATTTTGTCGTACGTGCTCTTTTTTTATTATTGAGGGGCGGTCTGTTGTTGTTTTTGGCAACCGTGGCCCTTTACCGCTGTTTTTGTCGATCCCCATCCGGGATCAAGAGCAAACGTATTTTTTTGAGCGCTGATCTACTTTTTCGCTAAGCGATCCAACCAGTTCGGGAGCTACCTGAAGGTAGTTTTATTGTTCTCTGCCCGGTTGCGGGTTACTTCGAAAAGCACCCTGAAAAGCACATCCTCTCCAAAAAAATCTGTTAGCTGCGTCTCTGCCGTGTTGTTCTTGTTATGTCAGAGTCGTTACGTCTTATTTTTATTGGTTTGCAGTTTTTATTCTTGTTATGCCATAGAGATAGCAGAAGCCGTGCCAACTTTTAAAAACCCTTTAAATTCAATGCTTTGAGTTTTTCGTAGGGTTTTTCATCCAACCCAAACCCGACAATTTGTTTCCGTGTTACTCGTTTCCGCCCACGTTTCAGAACACGCGGTAACACCCGGACACATTCACACTGTCACTGTGCGCTGCGGGCCTTGGCCACGCGCGAACCGGTAGGGCGCCCCAGCACCGCGCAAATCTGTTGGCCGGCTCGAATCAAGGCATCCAGGTCGATTCCGGTCTCGATACCCAGGCCGTTGAGCAGGTAAACCACGTCTTCGGTCGCGAC
Organism: Pseudomonas sp. PDM09; assembly: GCF_014852305.1. Taxonomy (NCBI): domain Bacteria; kingdom Pseudomonadati; phylum Pseudomonadota; class Gammaproteobacteria; order Pseudomonadales; family Pseudomonadaceae; genus Pseudomonas; species Pseudomonas sp. PDM09. Next base: position 211,287 of record NZ_JACVBI010000001.1, read on the forward strand.
ATTTCCGCTGGCGCCCTTGGCGTATGGGCAGCCGCCGAGGCCGGCGATGGAGCTGTCGAACACCGCGATGCCTTCCAGCAGACTGGCGTAGATGTTGGCCATGGCCTGGCCATAGGTATCGTGGAAGTGCCCGGCCAGTTTTTCACGTGGTACATCGGCCGATACCACTTCGAACATCTTGCGGGTCGCGCCAGCGGTGCCGGTGCCGATGGTGTCTCCCAGCGAAACCTCGTAGCAGCCCATCGCATAGAGCTCACGAGCAACCCGGGCGACTTGTTCCGGTGCGATGTCCCCTTCGTAAGGGCAGCCCAGCACGCAGGACACGTAACCGCGCACGCTGACGCCATGTTGTCTGGCGGCGTCCATGATCGGCACGAAGCGCTCGAGGCTCTCGCTGATCGAGCAATTGATGTTGCGCTGGGAAAACGATTCGGACGCTGCGGCAAACACGGCGACTTCCTTGACCCCGGCGGCGATGGCATCTTCAAAGCCCCGCAGGTTGGGGGCGAGGGCGCCATAGGTTACGCCCGGCTTGCGCTGGATCTGCGCGAAGACCTCGGCGGAACCGGCCATTTGCGGCACCCATTTGGGTGAGACGAAACTGCCAACTTCTATATAGCCCAGGCCTGCGGCGGTCAGTGCGTCGACCAGTTGCACCTTGTCTGCAACGCTGATGGGCTGGGCTTCGTTTTGCAAACCGTCGCGGGGGCCGACTTCGACCAGGCGTACGTGGGTGGGTAGGGACATGGAGGATTCACCTGTAGTAGTGGGCGAACGACGATCTACTGTGGGAGCGGGCTTGCTCGCGAAGGCGTCGGGCCAGCCGACACCAGTGTTGAATGACAGACCGCTTTCGCGAGCAAGCCCGCTCCCACATTAAATCGTTGTACGGTTATTGGACGGCCTGCTGGCTCTTGATTGTCTGTTCCAGCGCCTGAGTACAGCGCTCTTCGGCCGTATCGAGTTCCAGTTTCATCTGTTCGATGTCCAGCAATTGCTGTTCGAGTTGTTCCCGACGCTCGGCGATTTTCGCCAGCATGCTGTGCAGTTGCTTGGTGTTACCGCTGGAGGGGTCATAGAGCTCGATCAGCTCGCGGCATTCGGCCAGGGAAAAACCAATGCGCTTGCCCCGCAGAATCAGCTTCAGGCTGACCTTGTCACGGGGCGAATAAATGCGCTCCTGGCCGCGGCGCTCGGGGCTGAGCAGGCCTTGCTCTTCATAGAAGCGAATGGCCCGTGTGGTGATGTCGAGCTCGCGTGCGAGGTCGGAAATGCTATAGGTCTGGCTGCTCATGGAAGCGCTCGAAAAAGGTCATGGCGCTAAGCTAATGTCAGGTTGACGTTTACGTCAAGGGGCATGGATCTTCGTTGTTATCACCGGCCTCTTCGCGAGCAAGCCCGCTCCCACAGGTGACCGCGTTCTCTCAGGGGAATGCGATCACCTGTGGGAGCGGGCTTGCTCGCGAAGAACGATGACGCGGTCCAAAGCCCTACACCTTATCGAGCTTCTTCTCATGCGCCGTAACCTGTTGGCACAACTCGATCATTTGCTCGCGCATCCAGCGGTTGGCCGGGTCTTGGTCAGTGCTTTCGTGCCAGTAGAGGTGAGTTTCCACCGGCGGAACTTCTTTGACCGGCAGGTTCACCGCGTACAGGTCATGGCGACGGGCGAAGCGTTCCGGCACGGTCATGACCATGTCGGTCTGTTGCAGCACCTGGGACGCCATCAGGTAATGCTGGGAGCGCAGGGCAATCTTGCGCTGGATGCCCATTTTGCCCAGGGCCAGATCGACATAACCCAGACCGCTGCGCCGGCTGGAGATATGGATGTGGGTCAGGGACAGATAATCGTCGAGGGTGAATTTCTCTTTGCCCGCCAACGGATGGCCCTTGCGCATGGCACACACGTAACGGTCCTCCATCAACTTGACGTGACGCACCTGCGGGTCGGTGTTGAGTGGCGCATCCACCGCGAAATCGAGACGACCGGCCGCCAGTTCCTTGGTGGTTTCGCGACGTTTGGACAGGAAGCTTTCGATGATCACCGTCGGCGCCAGGCGTCGCAGGCGCTGGAACAGCGGCGGCAGGATCACCGCTTCAGTGAGGTCGGTCATGCTGATGCGGTAAGTCTTGACCGCCTGCAACGGGTTGAAGATGCGGCTTTCCTGCACCGACACCCGCAGCAAGGAGAGGGCGTTGCGCACGGGGCCGATGATGTTCTGCGCCATCGGTGTGGGCACCATGCCTTGGGCGGTACGCACGAAAAGCGGATCGTTGAAGGTCTCGCGCAGGCGGGCCAGAGCGTTCGAGACGGCTGGTTGAGTGATGCCGACAATCTGCCCGGCGCGCGTCAGGTTGGCTTCGGTGTAGATCGCGTCGAAGACGATGAAAAGGTTGAGGTCGACCTTGCTCAGATTCATTGCGCTGCGCTCTCTGCTTCTTGTTTTAGGAAGGTGGCTCGATCAGTCGATCATATATCGGTGATGAATGTTAATACACGCCGAGAATAGGCTAGGTAAATTATCAACGCTGTTCTAGCATCGATTGCATGACCTGAACAACCTCCCTTTAGAAGGTAGCTGCCCATGGATTTCGCTTATTCGCCCAAAGTGCAAGAACTGCGTGAGCGCGTGACCGCGTTCATGGACACTTACGTTTATCCCGCTGAAGCGGTGTTCGAACGCCAGGTCGCCGAGGGCGATCGCTGGCAGCCGACAGCGATCATGGAAGAACTCAAACTCAAGGCCAAAGCTGAAGGCCTGTGGAATTTGTTTCTGCCTGAATCCGAACTCGGCGCCGGCCTGACCAACCTCGAATACGCGCCATTGGCGGAAATCATGGGCCGCTCGCTGCTCGGTCCTGAACCGTTCAATTGCTCCGCGCCAGACACCGGCAACATGGAAGTGCTGGTGCGTTACGCCAATGAAGAGCAGAAGCAACGCTGGCTTGAACCACTGTTGCGCGGCGAGATTCGCTCGGCGTTCGCCATGACCGAGCCGGACGTGGCCTCGTCAGATGCCACCAACATGGCCGCCCGCGCTGTGCGTGATGGCGATGAGTGGGTGATCAACGGCAAGAAATGGTGGACCTCTGGCGCCTGCGATCCACGCTGCAAGATCCTGATCTTCATGGGCCTGAGCAATCCGGATGCACCGCGCCATGCGCAGCACTCGATGATTCTGGTGCCGGTGGATACCCCTGGCGTGAAGATTGTGCGTCCCCTGCCGGTGTTCGGGTATGACGACGCGCCTCACGGTCACGCCGAAGTACTGTTCGAAAACGTCCGGGTGCCGTACGAAAACGTCCTGTTGGGTGAAGGACGCGGCTTCGAAATCGCTCAGGGTCGCCTCGGCCCGGGCCGGATTCACCACTGCATGCGTTCGATCGGCATGGCTGAGCGTGCGCTGGAGTTGATGTGCAAGCGTGCGGTCAACCGCACCGCGTTCGGCAAACCCTTGGCGCGTCTGGGCGGCAACATCGACAAGATCGCCGACTCACGGATGGAGATCGACATGGCGCGCCTGCTGACGTTGAAAGCGGCGTACATGATGGACACCGTCGGCAACAAGGTGGCGAAGAGCGAAATCGCGCAGATCAAAGTCGTGGCGCCGAACGTGGCATTGCGGGTGATCGATCGGGCGATCCAGATCCATGGCGGGGCAGGGGTTTCCAACGATTTCCCGCTGGCCTACATGTACGCCATGCAACGCACCCTGCGTCTGGCCGACGGCCCGGACGAAGTGCACCGCGCGGCGATCGGCAAGTTCGAGATCGGTAAATATGTGCCGAAGGAAATGATGCGTAGCGGTCAGTAAATCCGCGGCGCCTGCCATTCGCGAGCAAGCCCGCTCCCACATTTGACCGCACTCCCTTGAGAGAACTCGGTCACCTGTGGGAGCGGGCTTGCTCGCGAATGCGTCAGACCTTTCACCGCGAGGGTGTCTGGTTCAATACACCCAAACCTCAACCCGCCGATTCTTGATCCGCCCCTCATCCCCGCTGTTGGTCGCTACCGGCATCTCGGCGCCGAAACCTCGAATCTCGCGAAACACCACGCCGCTTTTCACCAGCTCTCGCCGCACCGCCATGGCCCGCAGTTTCGACAGCAGATCGGCCCGCGCCGGGTCGCTCTTGGCGTCGCCAAACCCGACTAGCGTCACCTGCCGATTGATTTTGTCGTGCTGCTTTATATAGTCGAGTACCCGCGACAGGTCTTGTCGGGCCTTGTTATCCAGCGTCGCGCTGCCTTCTTCGAAGCGGAAATTCACCGTCAGCCGCTGGGCATGACGGCTGAGTGCCTGATAACCCTCGGGCATCAACGCATTCGGCGTGACGGCCATGGCCTGCACAGTCTGTGCGATAAAGCCATTGGCTGCGACGATCGCCTGACCTTTGCTGCTTTGGGCAAACTTCACCAAGGCCTTGGCCCAGGGATTTTTCCCATTCGGCGGCAGGTAAAAGAACAGCCGACGGGATAGCGGGTAATCTTCCGTCGCGATCAGGCTATTGACCGGCAGCATGGCCTGGGAGTCGCCATCGACAATGGCCACGGCTTTGGCCTGGCGCACATAAGGCAAACCGATGAAGCCGATGCCTTGCGGGTCCAGACTGACGGCGTCGGACAATTGCTCGCTGGATTCGAAGCGTTTCGCGTTGCCGCTCAGGGTTTTCCCACGCGGGCTGAGGACCAGTTCCTTGAACGTGTCATAGGTGCCTGATTGATCATCCCGCGCATAGAGATGAATCATCCCACCGGTGCCGCCGAGTGCTTCCCAGGTTTTCGCTTCGCCGCTGAAGATTCGCGCCAGTTGTACGGTGTTGAGTTGCTTCAGCGGATTGTGCGGATGAAGGATGATTGCCAGCCCGTCGATGGCGATGACTTGCTCGGCAATCGGGCTTTTCAGGTCGCCCAGCGGCTCAAGATCCAGCCGTTCGTTGTCCTTGATCGGGCGCGACGAAGCCGCGAGATCGGCAGAGGCGATTCTCAGGGCTTTGAACCCGGTGCTGGAACCATGGGCAGCGACCTCCACCTCGACTCGGCGTCCCTGAACGGTTTCGCCGACGATGCGTTGTTCGTTGGCTTTGTCCGGGGCTTCGCGATGAATCTTGAGCAAGCCCTGTTCACGCATCAAGCCCTCGACCAGCGCTGGGCCCAATGCTGCGCCAATGGTGTTGGAGCCCTGGATGCGTAACACCGGGCCACGCTCGGGCATCGGCAAATCGCTGGCCGACACCGGCAACGGCAGCACAGCGCCGAGCAGCAACAGGAACAACACGCGCAGCGTCATGCCGGCACCTAATGAAGCCAAAGAAAGTGCCGGGAGAATAAGTCAGTAAGGTTTCTGAACGATGACAGTGATCGTTCCCATGCTCTGCGTGGGAACGCCGTCGAGGACGCTCCGCGTTCCGCTCTTGAATGTGACGCAGAGCGTCACGGGATGCATTCCCACGCAGAGCGTGGGAATGATCAGCAAAACCGGATCAGCTCAACTCAAGCCAGATCGGTGCGTGATCGGAGGGCTTTTCCATTGCGCGCAAATCGTAATCCACGCCGGCATCCTTCACTCGCGGCAACAATCCATGGGAGGCCATGATCAAGTCAATCCGCAGCCCGCGCTTGGGTTCATCTTCAAAACCGCGGCTGCGGTAGTCGAACCAGCTGAAACGGTCGGCAACGTCCGGGTTCAGGTGACGGAAGCTGTCCACCAGGCCCCAATTCTTCAAGCGGGCCATCCATTCGCGTTCTTCGGGCAAGAAGCTGCACTTGCCGGTTTTCAGCCAGCGTTTCATGTTGTCCGGGCCGATGCCGATGTCGCAGTCTTCGGGGGAAATGTTCACATCGCCCATCACCACAATCGGCTGGTCGTTGCTGAACTGGCTTTCCAGCAATTGCTGCAAATCGCTGTAGAAACGTTCCTTGGCCGGGAATTTGGTGGGGTGATCGCGGCTTTCGCCCTGTGGGAAATAGCCGTTCATGATGGTCACCGGCACGCCATTGGCGTCGGCGAAAGTGCCCCAGATGAAGCGTCGCTGGGCGTCTTCTTCGTCAGTGGTGAAACCTTTGTACAAGGCAATCGGTTCCTGGCGCGAGAGCAGGGCCACGCCGTAATGGCCTTTTTGCCCATGGAAATGCACGTGATAACCCAGTGCTTGAACCTCGGCCAGGGGGAACTGGTCGTCGTGGACCTTGGTTTCCTGCAGGCCGATCACGTCCGGTTGATGCTTTTCAATCAGCGCCGCCAGCTGATGCGGGCGAGCGCGCAGCCCGTTGATGTTGAAGGAGACGATCTTCATGGTCGGCAGTCCTGGCAAAAATGCGATGCTAGCTGACATGTAGGAATGGGGCCAGCCTTGGGGTGAGGCGATTCGTTTTTGCCCGTCAGCTTTGTGTGGGACGTTATGGCCCAATCGCGAGCAGGCTCGCTCCCACAGGTTATGAGTCTGGTCTATACCTTGTGGGAGCGAGCCTGCTCGCGATGACGGTTTAAGTACCACCACTGATTTCGGATCAGTCAGGAACTGTGCCAGCGCCAACACGCTCGTAACAATAAGAGCGCCGCCATTTTTGAGCCGCGCCCAGGGGAGAACTACCGTTATGCCCGAAACCTCGACCGTCATCGCCGATATTCACATGCTCGACAGCGGCTATTCCCGCGAAGCACGCTCCTTGTTGTATCAGGCGTACCGGCACGAGCCGACGTTCGGCTACCTGTTCGAAGCCGAACGTCCCGGCTATGAACAGCGAGTACGGGCCACGGTGCGCGAACTGGTCAAGCAACACTTTCTTCAGGAGTTGCCAGCCATCGGCCTGCTAGTGAATGACCGCTTGATCGGCATCGCCCTGATCGCACCGCCGCAACGCCGCCTGGGTATCACCGAAAGCTGGGCCTGGCGTCTGCGGATGGTGCTCAGCACCGGGTTTCGCTGTACCCGACGCTACCTCGATTACCACGCCGCCGTGATGGCGTGCGTGCCGTCTGACTCGGTGCATGTCCTGCCGCTGCTGGGGGTTCATCCACAATTCCAGGGCAAGCACTTCGGCGAACAATTGCTGCAAGCGGTGCACAACTGGTGCGCGGTCGATGAACACTCCCAAGGCGTGATCCTCGACACCGGGAATCCTCGTTATCTGGAGTTCTATAAGCGACAGGGCTATGAGGAAATCGGCGAAGTAGCAGTAGGCCCGATTCTTGAACACGTGTTTTTCCACGCGAATCCGCAGGTGTTACAAACGGCAACGGCATAACAGTAGAACTTTCACGGCAGGTCAGGCTCTATCAGGCCCCCAGGCTCGTGATAGCATCCGCGCTATGAAGTTTTCCGGAAGATTTACCAGTGGCGTGCTGATGCTGATCTCCAGCTGCGCGGCGCTGGCGCAAAGTGAATTGGATGTGCGGATCAAACCGTCCAACGATGAACTGAAGGCCAATATAGAAGGCTATATCGGTAGCCTCGGCGATCGCGATGAAGAAGCCTTGCTGCGCTTCAGTCGCGGCGCCGAAGAACAGGCGCGCAAGGCCGCCCAGGCCTTGGGTTATTACCAGCCGCAAATCGACAGCGACGTGAAGGGTGGCAAGACGCCGCGCCTGGTGCTGAACATCGACCCCGGTGAGCCGATCCATTTGCGCAACGTCACGGTGCGCATCGACGGCCCGGCGGCCTCGTTCAAATCCTTTAGAGTACCGAAAAGCGATCTGCTCAAACCCGGCGCGGTGCTGAACCATGGCCGTTACGAAGACGCCAAGCGGCTGATCCAGAACCAGGCCTCGCGTTATGGCTTTTTCAGTGGGCGCTTCACCCGCCAGAAACTGTTGGTGGACCCGCGCGCCGGCGTCGCCGACATCGAATTGATCTACGACAGCGGCCCGCGCTATGCGCTGGGCAAGGTCAGTTTTGAAGGCGACACGCCGTTCGATGAAGACCTGCTGCAACGCATGGTGCCGTTCAAGGCCGGTGCGCCCTATGACTCCGAACTGATCGCCGAACTCAATCAGGCGCTGCAATCGAGCGGTTATTTCGAGGGCGTGCGCGTCGACGCGGCGCCGACCGCGTCCAAGGATGACGTGATCCCGGTGGCGGTCAAACTGGAAACCCGCAAGCCACGGACCATGGGCCTCGGTCTGGGCTTTTCCACCGACGTCGGTCCACGGGTCAAAGCCAACTGGACGCGGCATTGGGTCAATCCTCAAGGGCATAGTTACGGCTGGGAGGCCGAGATTTCGGCGCCACGGCAGAACGTCGGGCTGTTTTACGACGTTCCGCTGGACCCACCATTGACCGACAAACTGCGTTTTGCCGGTGGTTATCAATATGAAGAAATCGCTGGCACCGATACCCTCAGCAAACTGCTGACCCTCGGCCCCGAATGGCACAGCAAGTTGCCCAGCGGCTGGCAGCGGGTGGTATCACTCAAATGGCAGCGTGAGGAATACCAACTCGGTGACGATTCGGGGCTCAGCACCTTGCTGATGCCCGGCGTGAGCTATTCGTACCTGAAAAGTGACAACCGCATCGATCCGCACAACGGTTATCGCCTGCAATTCGAAACCAAAGTCGCCAAGGAAGGGTTGGGTTCGGACACCAACTTGCTCTACGGCACGGCGCTGGTTAAAGGCCTGACCACGGTCTTCGACAAACACCGCTTGCTCGGTCGGGTGCAGGTCGGCGGCAGCGCCACCAACGGCTACAAATCCGTTCCGCCGTCCTTGCGCTTCTTCGCCGGTGGCGATCAGAGCGTGCGCGGTTACGACTACCAGAGCCTGTCTCCGGAAAACTCCGATGGCGACCGTATCGGTGGCCGCTACATGGTGGCCGGCAGCGTCGAGTATCAATACTCGGTCGCCGAAAAATGGCGGGTCGCTACCTTCATCGACCAGGGCAACTCCTTCAACACACTCGAACTGCCGAACCTCAAAACCGGGGTCGGTATTGGTGTGCGCTGGGTTTCGCCGGTGGGGCCGATTCGCCTTGACCTGGCCCACGCGATGGACGACGACGGCGGCATTCGATTGCACTTTTCCATGGGGCCTGAGCTGTGAAGCGTGGTTTGAAAATAACGCTGCTGGCGATCCCGGCGCTGCTGATGCTGATCGTGCTGACACTGGTCACCGTGCTGGGTACTCCGACGGGCAGTCGCTGGGCGCTCGGGTTTGTGCCGGGTTTGACCGTGGCGAATTTCCAGGGCCGTTTGGGGGGGCAGTGGAGCGCCGATCATCTGGAGTGGCAGCAGGACAGCAGCCGGGTCGAGCTGGACAAAGCGATTTTCGCCTGGTCGCCGCTGTGCCTGATGCGCATGACGTTGTGCATCGAGCAATTGCAGGCCGAGCAGGTCAGCCTGCAATTCCCGCCGGGCGTGGAAGAGGAAAGCAGCGGGCCGATCAGTCTGCCGGACTTGAAATTGCCGCTGGCCATCGAATTGGGCGACGTCAAAATCGGCCGCCTGCTGTTCAACGGCAGTGAAGAACTCAAGGGGCTGCAACTGGCGGCGCACTGGACCGAGAAAGGTTTGCAGATCGACTCGGTGCACTTGCAGCGTGATGAGCTGAGCCTGAACCTGTCCGGCCTGTTGCAACCAAGCGGCAACTGGCCGCTGACCGCTGAAGGCAAATTGATTTTACCGTCTCCGGGTACCGAACCATGGGCACTGACCCTGAAGGTCGACGGCGATCTGCTGAAAACCCTGAACCTGAAAGCCGACAGCAGCGGCTACCTGAACGGGCAACTCACCGGTGAACTGCAACCGCTCGTTGAAAACCTCCCGGCCAACGTGCGCATCACCGCCGACGGCTTCAAACCTAGCGCCGATCTGCCGGACACCCTGCAACTCAATCAACTGGAGCTCACCGGCGACGGCGACCTGAAAAACGGTTACCAATTGCTCGGCAAAGCCACGTTACCCGCAGAGCAAGGCCCGGTTGCTCTGTTGCTGCAAGGCAAGGTCGACGCCAAGGGCGCGCAGATCGCCGGTCTTGATTTGACGGCCAACGACAAACAGAGCCTCAAACTCACCGGGCAAGTGGACTGGAGCAAAGGCCTGAGTGCTGAAGCGAAAATCGACTGGCTGGATTTCCCGTGGCGCCGTCTCTATCCGCTGATCGACGAGCCGCAAGTGGCGCTGCGTAGCTTCAACGGTGAAGTCTCCTACACCGACGGCAACTACATCGGTAACTTCAAAGCCGCACTGGATGGCCCGGCGGGGGCGTTCAGTCTGAACAGCCCGTTCAGCGGCGACTTGAGCAAAATCCACCTGCCGCAATTCAAACTCGAAGCCGGGCAGGGCAAGGCCGAAGGGCACCTGAATCTGCAGTTCGCCGACGGTATCGCCTGGGATACGGCGCTGGACCTCTCGGCAATCAACCCGGCGTACTGGCTCGCGGAATTGCCGGGCACCTTGGCTGGGCCATTGCGCAGCAAAGGCGAGATGAAAAATGAACAACTCAGCCTGACCGCCGATCTGGACCTGAAAGGCAAGCTGCGCGGGCAACCGGCGGTGTTGCAAGCCAAGGCCGATGGCGCCGGCGAGCAGTGGAACCTCAATACCTTGCAGATTCGCCTCGGCGACAACAGCATCAACGGCAAAGGCAGCCTGCAACAGAAGCTCACCGGCCAGCTCGACATCAAGCTGCCGCGTCTGGCCCAGCTCTGGCCGCAACTGCGCGGTCAGCTCAATGGTCGGGTCGATGTCGCCGGCACGCTCAAAGCGCCACAAGGCAAGCTCGGTCTGCAAGGCACGCAACTGGCGTTCGAAGACAATCGCCTGCAAAGCCTAAATCTGGACGCCACCCTCGACAGCGCCCAGCGGGCGAAAATCGACCTCAAGGGCAGCGGCATCCAGACCGGCGACACCTCACTGGGCACGTTGACCGCCAGCGGTCAGGGCGACATCAAAAACCAGAAGCTCGCCCTCGATCTGCAAGGACCGAAGCTGAAACTGGCGCTCGGTCTTGATGGCACGCTGGACAAGGGCAATTGGCGTGGGCGTCTGGCCAGTGGCGATATCCAGGCCGGCGGTCAGGCCTGGAAACTGCAAAATCCGGCGAAGCTTGAGCGACTGGCGGACGGCAAAATAAACTTCGGCGCCCATTGCTGGATGTCTGGCCCGGCCAGCCTGTGCGGCGAAGACCAGCGCTTGATGCCCGAGCCGAAACTGCGTTACCACCTCAAGCAGTTCCCCATCGACAGCCTGGCGCAATGGCTACCAAAGGATTTCGCCTGGAAGGGCAAGCTCAACGCCGACCTGCAACTGGACTTGCCGGCCAGCGGTCCGAACGGCCAGATCAGCATCGACGCCAGCGGCGGCACCTTGCGTATGCGCGAGAAGGAACAATGGCTGGACTTCCCATACCAGACCCTGAAGCTCACCAGCAAACTCACGCCAAAACGCATCGACACCGACCTCAACTTTGTCGGCGGCAAGCTCGGTGAGCTGATGGTTCAGGCGCAGATCAATCCGATACCGAAGAACAAACCGCTGTCCGGCTCATTCCGTCTCAGTGGTCTGGACTTGTCGGTGGCGCGGCCGTTTGTACCGATGGTCGAGAAACTCTCCGGGCATTTGAACGGCAGCGGCACACTGTCTGGCGGACTGCTGGCGCCGCTGGTCAATGGCAACCTTGAGCTGCGCGACGGTGAGATCTCCGGGCCTGAGCTGCCGATGGCGCTCGAAGCCTTGCAACTTCAAGCTGTGATTGCCGGCGAAACCGTGCAACTGAATGGCGGCTGGAAAAGCGGCAAGAGCGGGCAGGGCAGCCTCAATGGCAACATCGCCTGGGGTCAGGCGCTGGTGGTGGATCTGGCACTCAAGGGCTCGCAGTTGCCGGTCACCGTCGAGCCCTACGCCGCGCTGGAAGTCGCACCGGACCTGAAGATCTCCATGAAGGACGACAGACTGGCAATCGTCGGCAAAGTGCTGGTGCCCAAGGGTGAAATCACCGTGCGCGAACTGCCGCCATCGACCGTCAAGGTCTCCGATGACACGGTGATCGTCGGTCAGCAGACTGAAGAGGGCAAACCACCGATGGCCATGGCGATGGACATCGATGTGGTGGTCGGGCAGGACAAACTCAGCTTTGCCGGCTTCGGCCTGACCGCCAACCTGCAAGGTCAGGTGCACATTGGCGACAACATGGACACCCGTGGCGAGCTGTGGCTCAACGACGGACGTTACCGCGCCTACGGTCAGCGACTGACGGTGCGCCGGGCGCGTCTGTTGTTTGCCGGTCCCATCGATCAGCCGTATCTGGACATCGAAGCGATTCGCCAGACCGACGATGTCATTGCCGGCATTCGCCTGAGTGGCAGCGCCGAGCAGCCGACCACGCAGATCTTTTCCGAACCGGCGATGAGTCAGGAGCAGGCATTGTCCTATCTGGTGCTGGGGCGTCCGCTGAGCACCACCGGTGAAGACAACAATATGCTCGCCCAAGCCGCCCTCGGGTTGGGCTTGATGGGCAGCTCCGGGGTGACCAGCGGCTTGGCCAAGGATCTGGGCATTCAAGACTTCCAGCTCGATACCCAAGGCAGCGGCGCCAACACCGCCGTGGTGGCCAGCGGCAATATTTCGGAAAAGCTCAGCCTGCGTTATGGCGTCGGGGTGTTCGAACCGGCCAACACCATCGCCTTGCGCTACAAACTGAGCAAAAAGGTCTACCTCGAAGCCGCCAGCGGCGTGGCCAGTTCGCTGGACATCTTCTACAAGCGGGATTTCTAGGCCCGCCCCACTTCATAACCGAGTCGCGGCCTTCGCGAGCAAGCCCGCTCCCACATTCGACCGAGTCGCTACATAAGCATGCGATCAAATGTGGGAGCGGGCTTGCTCGCGAAGGCGGCAGTGCGGTCACTACAAATCCCGTCGCCACTTATCAGCCAAATACAAAGCATCCTAACTATTGCGTTGACATTCTCTGCCTAGGCAGTAACATCTCGACATACATTCTCTGCCTAGGCAGCTAATCGGTGGTCAGATGAAACATTTCACCTCATACGATTTCCATAATTGCCATCTCGGCCTTTTGCTCGGGCGTGCCGCGCTGCTCAAGGACCGGATCATCGACACGCACATGGAACCCCACGGCATCACCGCCGCGCAGTTCAAAGTGCTGATCATCATGGCCCAGTTCGGTGTCGATACCCCGGCCGAACTGTGCCGTCATTTGTCGCTGGACAGCGGTTCGATGACCCGCATGCTCGATCGTCTGGAACAGAAAGGTTTCCTCGCCCGCCAACGCTCCGAGGCAGACCGGCGTCAGGTTCAGTTGGTGCTGACCGAACAGGGCCAGCAACTGACCGATCAGTTGCCGCAGATCGGCGCCGACGCCATGAATGAACTGGCCGGCGCCATCACCCCGGAAGAATTGAAAACCCTGGAACAGATCCTGAAGAAAATTCTGGTAGCCGCGGGTGACTCGATCACCCTGCTGCGGGTAGGTGGCCATGAACAGTAAAAGCCTGCGTAGCGGCCTGAGCCTGGTGCTGTTGGCCATGAGCCTCGCCGGCTGCGCCAGTTACAGCGGCCTGACCACCGAAGGCGTCAGCCTCGATGCGAAAAATCTAAAGGCCGGGCAATCCCTCAACGGCGTGACGCTGTCGCCCGCGGCGTGGCCGAAAAGCGACTGGTGGAAAAGCCTCGGCGATCCGCAACTCGACGGTCTGATCCGCGAAGCCTTGCACGACAGCCCCGACATGCAAATCGCCGACGCCCGCGCCCATCAGGCCAGCGCCGCTGCCTATGCCGCCGACGCCGCGCGGATGCCGACCCTCGATGCCAGCGCCGGCGTCAGCCGTTCGCGTCCGGCTCGCGATCAGGACCCGAGCGGGCAGGGCGGCACCTATTCCACCGTGCGTAATCTCGGTGCGAGTTTCAATTACAACTTCGACCTCTGGGGCGGCCAGCGCGCTGCCTGGGAAGCCGCATTGGGCCAGGCCCGTGCCGCCGAAGTCGATCAGCAGGCCGCGCAGCTGACCTTGTCCGCCGATGTCGCCCGCGCCTACAGCGATCTGGGGCAGGCGCACATCATCCATGACCTGGCCAGCGAAGACCTCAAGCGCACCCAACAAATGCTCGACCTCAGCCAGCGTCGCCTGAGCTCGGGGATCGACAGCCAGTACCAGTTCCAGCAGACCGAAAGCCTGGAAGCCAGCGCCGAAGCCAGCCTGATCGACGCCGAGAAACGCCTGCAAAGCGCGAAAATCGCCTTGGCGGTGCTGCTGGGCAAAGGCCCGGATCGCGGCAATGAAATCGCCCGACCGAAAGTTCTCCAGACCAGCGCCGTGGCGTTGCCGTCGGTGCTGCCGGCGGAGTTGCTCGGTCGTCGCCCGGACCTGGTGGCGGCACGCTGGCGGGTTGAAGCCGCGAGCAAAAACATCGCGGCGGGCAAGACTCAGTTTTACCCCAACCTCAACCTGAGCGCGGCGGCCGGTGTCGAATCATTGCTGGGCGATGCGATGTTCGGTTCCGCCAGTCGCTTCTTCAATGTCGCGCCGACGATCTCGGTGCCGATTTTCGACGGTGGCCGCCTGCGTGCCGACCTCGATTCCCGCGACGCCGATTACGACCTCGCGGTGGCGCAGTACAACAAAAGTCTGGTGAAAGCCCTGGGCGATGTCAGCGACACCATCAACCAGTTGCGCGATATCGGCCGGCAAATCGGCGCCCAACAGCACGCCACCGACATTGCCCAGGATTCTTACAACACCGTGGTCCAGCGCTACGGTTCCGGTATCGGTAATTACCTGGATGTGCTCAGCATCGAGCAGCAATTGCTCCAGGCCCAGCGTCAACTGGCCAACCTGAATGCCGAGCAGATCGACCTGTCGATTCAACTGATGCAAGCGCTGGGCGGCGGCTTCCAGGGCGAAACCCTGACCGCAGCCAACGCAACCCCAGCCACGCAGCACAACTAATTCAAGGTACCCGTCATGGCCACCGTCGATACATCCCAAGCCCCTGACAACGCTCAAGACACGAGCAATCCACGCAAGCGCAAAGTGATGCTGTTTGCACTGACCATCGTGGTGATCCTCGCCGGGCTCGGCGTCTGGGGTTATCAAGAATTTTACGGTCGCTGGAATGAAAGCACCGACGACGCCTATGTGAACGGCAACGTGGTGGAAATCACTCCGTTGGTTACCGGCACAGTGGTCAGCATCGGTGCCGACGATGGCGATCTGGTCCACGAAGGCCAGGTGCTGGTCAACTTCGACCCGAACGACGCGGAAGTCGGTCTGCAAAGTGCCCAGGCCAATCTGGCTCGCACCGTGCGCCAGGTGCGCGGTTTGTACAGCAATGTCGACGGAATGAAAGCCCAGGTCAATGCGCAACAGGCCGAAGTGCAAAAGGCCCAGGACAACTTCAATCGCCGGAAAAACCTCGCCGCTGGCGGGGCGATTTCCCAGGAAGAACTTTCCCACGCCCGTGATGACCTGACCTCGGCGCAGAACGCCCTGGCCAACGCCAAACAACAGCTCATGACCACCAGCGCGCTGGTTGATGACACCGTGGTGTCGTCGCACCCGGACGTGATGTCCGCTGCCGCGCAATTGCGTCAGGCGTACCTGAACAATGCCCGCAGCACCTTGATCGCGCCGGTCACCGGTTACGTTGCCAAACGCAGCGTGCAACTGGGCCAGCGGGTCCAGCCGGGCACCGCGCTGATGGCGGTGATCCCGCTGGATCAGCTGTGGATCGACGCCAACTTCAAGGAAACCCAACTGCGTGACATGCGCATCGGTCAGCCGGTGGACATCGAGGCCGACCTCTACGGCAGCGACGTCAAATACAGCGGCACCATCGACAGCCTCGGCGCCGGGACCGGCAGTGCGTTTGCCTTGCTGCCGGCACAGAACGCCACCGGTAACTGGATCAAGATCGTCCAGCGGGTGCCGGTACGCATTCACATCAACGCCGAAGAGCTGGCCAGGCACCCATTGCGGGTTGGCCTGTCGACTCAGGTCGATGTGAACCTGCGCGACCAGAGCGGTCCGGTGCTGGCGCAACAGTCGCCGCAAAAGGCTTCGTTCAGCACCGGCATCTACGACCGTCAGTTGGCCGAGGCCGACGCGATGATCACCCAGCTGATCCATGACAACAGCGCTGCGGTCAGTAAAACCGCGCACCGTTGATTGGTCATCACACCGACCCTGTGGGAGCGAGCCTTTGTGGCGAGGGAGCAAGCTCCCTCGCCACAAAGGCTCGCTCCCATAAGGTCAGCTGCGTCAGTAATAGGCGCCGTGCCAATCAGGTTTCAAAGGATTTGCGATGAGCAATAACGCGTCTTTCACGCCGCCCAGCCTGCTGCTCAGCACCATCGGCCTGTCGCTGGCGACCTTCATGCAGGTGCTCGACACCACCATCGCCAACGTGGCCTTGCCGACGATTTCCGGCAACCTGGGCGTGAGTTCGGAGCAGGGCACCTGGGTCATCACCTCGTTTGCCGTGAGCAACGCCATCGCGCTGCCGCTGACCGGTTGGCTCAGCCGGCGTTTCGGCGAGGTGAAGCTGTTTCTCTGGGCGACGATCCTGTTCGTGCTGGCCTCGTTTCTCTGTGGCATCTCAACCTCGATGCCGGAGCTGATCGGCTTTCGGGTGCTTCAAGGCCTGGTGGCAGGTCCCTTGTACCCGATGACCCAGACGCTGTTGATCGCAGTCTATCCACCCGCCAAGCGAGGCATGGCCCTGGCGTTGCTGGCGATGGTCACGGTGGTGGCGCCGATTGCAGGGCCGATCCTCGGCGGCTGGATTACTGACAGCTACAGCTGGCCATGGATTTTCTTTATCAACGTACCGATCGGAGTTTTCGCAGTGATGGTCGTGCGCCAGCAACTCAAGGCGCGGCCGGTGGTGACCAGTTACCAGCCAATGGATTACGTCGGTTTGATCACCTTGATTATCGGTGTCGGCGCGTTGCAGGTGATCCTCGACAAGGGCAATGATCTGGACTGGTTCGAATCGAACTTCATCATCGTCGGCGCGGCTATTTCAGTGATTGCGCTGGCGGTGTTCGTGATCTGGGAAATGACCGACAAACACCCGGTGGTCAACCTGCGGCTGTTCGCTTACCGCAACTTCCGTATCGGCACCATTGTGCTGGTGGGCGGTTATGCCGGGTTCTTCGGCATCAACCTGATCCTGCCACAATGGCTGCAAACCCAGATGGGCTACACCGCCACCTGGGCCGGATTGGCGGTGGCGCCGATCGGTATTTTGCCGGTGCTGCTGTCGCCGTTTGTCGGCAAGTACGCGCACAAGTTCGACCTCCGACTATTGGCTGGTGGCGCGTTCCTCTGCATCGGTTTGAGTTGCTTCATGCGCGCCGGGTTTACCAACGAAGTGGACTTCCAGCACATCGCGCTGGTGCAATTGTTCATGGGCATTGGCGTGGCGCTGTTCTTCATGCCGACCCTGAGCATTTTGATGTCGGACTTGCCGCCGAGCCAGATTGCCGACGGCGCAGGCCTTGCGACCTTCCTGCGGACCCTGGGCGGTAGTTTTGCGGCATCGTTGACCACCTGGATCTGGATTCGCCGGGCCGATCAACACCATGCATATTTGAGTGAAAGCATTACCACGTATGAGCCGGCGACCCGGGAGGCGTTGAACACGCTCGGCGGGGCGGGTAACCCGGCTTACGCGCAACTGGATCATGTGCTGACCAGCCAGGCGTACATGCTCTCCACCGTGGATTACTTCACGTTGCTGGGGTGGGCGTTCATGGGGTTGATTCTGCTGGTGTGGCTTGCGAAACCGCCGTTTGCGGCAAAGGCGGGGCCAGCCTCGGCAGGACATTGAGGCAAAACGCGGTCAATGTGGGAGCGGGCTTGCTCGCGAAAGCGGTGTGACAGTCACCAGAGATGCTGAATGTGAGTCCGCCTTCGCGAGCAAGCCCGCTCCCACAAGGGTTTTGTGTTCGGCCGTTAGTTTGCGGGTGCTGCCAGTTGTGGCGGCGGGGCGAAGTCGAACGGCGCCAACGCAAACCCTTGCTCATCCACCTGCAACGCCCAGCCCTGACGGTCCCAATCCCCCAACACAATGCGTTTGGCCGCCTGCTCGCCAATCTGCAACTTGTGGATGGCCGGGCGATGGGTATGCCCGTGGATCAAGGTCTTCACGCCATATTGCTGCATGACCCGCGGCACTTCTTCCGGTGTGACATCAACAATGTCATTGGCCTTCATCCGCACCTGCGCACGGCTTTCACTGCGCAGCTTGCGCGCCAGTTTATGGCGCGTGCGCAAGGGCAGGTGCCGCAGGATAAACAGGGTGATCGGGTTGCGCAGGTAACGTCGCAGCTTCATATAGCCGACGTCGCGGGTGCAGAGGCTGTCGCCATGCATCAACAGCACCGGCTCGCCGTAAAACTGCACGACACTCGGGTCTTTCAACAACGTGCAGCCGGCCTGTTTGCAGAAAGCCTGGCCGAGCATGAAGTCGCGATTGCCGTGCATCAGAAAAATGGCCGTGCCGCTGTCGCTGAGGTCGCGCAGGGCCTGGCAGATGGAACGCTGGAACGGCGTCATGGCATCGTCGCCAATCCACGCCTCGAAAAAGTCGCCCAGAATGTACAACGCACTCGCTGAGCGGGCACGTCTAGCGAGCAAATCCAGAAACGCCCGGGTAATGTCCGGGCGTTCCTCTTCCAGATGCAAGTCTGAAATCAGCAGTATCACTCAATGATCTCGGCTTTCTCGATGATCACGTCTTCTGCGGGTACGTCCTGGTGGCCGGCTTTGGAAGTCGTGGCCACGCCTTTGATCTTGTCGACCACGTCGGTGCCTTCGACTACTTTGGCGAATACAGCGTAGCCCCAACCCTGAACGGTCTTGGCGCTGTGGTTCAGGAAGCTGTTGTCAGCCACGTTGATAAAGAACTGGGCGGAAGCCGAATGCGGCTCCATGGTGCGGGCCATGGCCACGCTGTACTTCACGTTCGGCAGGCCGTTGTCGGCTTCGTTCTGGATGCTTGGGCGCTTGTCTTTCTTTTCTTTCATGCCTGGCTCGAAACCGCCGCCCTGGATCATGAAGTTGCCGATGACACGGTGGAAAACAGTGTTTTCGTAGTGACCGGCTTTAACGTACTCGATGAAGTTGGCCACGGTGATCGGGGCTTTCTCAGCATTCAGCTCCAGGACGATGTCGCCGAAGTTGGTGGACAGTTTGACTTGGGTCATGATCGGTACTCTTTTTTCTATGAATTCGTGGGTTTCGGGGCGTTCAGGCCCTCAACCAGTCCGGCCAGTGTCGGCCAAGGCACGCAGTTTAGCGTGCCGGGCGCGAATTTCGAGGCTGTTTTTCATTGCCAGCCGATTAAATGCAGCCGATTGCCGGCCTGCTCTGTCAGCCACTTGACAGCATCGGCTATGATAAGCCCCTTTGATTTATAACAGCCGCTTTGATTTGGCCAACTGGCCGCGCACTTGTACGTTCAAGGATCCTATGAGCAAGCCCACTGTCGACCCTACCTCGAATTCCAAGACCGGCCCTGCCGTGCCGGTCAATTTCCTGCGCCCGATCATCCAGGCGGACCTGGACTCGGGTAAGCACACGCAGATCGTCACCCGTTTCCCGCCTGAGCCCAACGGCTACCTGCACATCGGTCACGCCAAGTCGATCTGTGTGAACTTCGGTCTGGCTCAGGAATTCGGCGGCGTCACGCACCTGCGTTTCGACGACACCAACCCGGCCAAGGAAGACCAGGAATACATCGACGCAATCGAAAGCGACGTCAAATGGCTGGGCTTCGAATGGTCCGGTGAAGTGCGCTATGCCTCGCAGTATTTCGACCAGTTGCACGACTGGGCGGTAGAGCTGATCAAGGCCGGCAAGGCCTACGTCGACGACCTGACCCCCGAGCAAGCCAAGGAATACCGTGGCAGCCTGACCGAACCGGGCAAGAACAGCCCGTTCCGTGACCGCTCGGTTGAAGAAAACCTCGACCTGTTCGCCCGTATGAAGGCCGGCGAATTCAAGGACGGCGCACGCGTGCTGCGGGCCAAGATCGACATGGCCTCGCCGAACATGAACCTGCGCGACCCGATCATGTATCGCATCCGTCACGCGCATCACCACCAGACCGGTGACAAGTGGTGCATCTACCCGAACTACGACTTCACCCACGGACAGTCGGATGCCATCGAAGGCATCACCCACTCGATCTGCACCCTGGAGTTCGAAAGCCATCGTCCGCTGTACGAGTGGTTCCTCGAGAACCTGCCAGTACCGGCGAAACCGCGTCAGTACGAGTTCAGCCGCCTGAACCTGAACTACACCATCACCAGCAAGCGCAAGCTCAAGCAACTGGTCGATGAAAAGCACGTTCACGGTTGGGACGATCCGCGCATGTCCACGCTGTCGGGTTTCCGTCGCCGTGGCTACACACCGAAATCGATCCGCAACTTCTGCGAAATGATCGGCACCAACCGTTCCGACGGCGTGGTCGACTTTGGCATGCTTGAATTCAGCATCCGTGACGACCTCGACCACAGCGCCCCACGCGCCATGTGCGTATTGCGTCCGCTGAAAGTCGTGATCACCAACTACCCGGAAGGCCAGGTCGAAAACCTCGAATTGGCGTGCCACCCGAAAGAAGACATGGGCGTGCGCGTTCTGCCGTTCGCCCGTGAGCTCTACATCGACCGTGAAGACTTCATGGAAGAACCGCCAAAAGGCTACAAGCGCCTGGAGCCGAACGGCGAAGTGCGTCTGCGCGGCAGCTACGTGATCCGTGCCGACGAAGCGATCAAGGACGCCGAGGGCAACATCGTCGAACTGCGTTGCTCCTACGATCCGGAAACCCTCGGCAAGAACCCTGAAGGCCGCAAGGTCAAAGGCGTGGTTCACTGGGTGCCGGCCGCCGCCAGCGTCGAGTGCGAAGTGCGTCTGTATGATCGCCTGTTCCGTTCGGCCAACCCTGAGAAGGCCGAAGACAGCGCCAGTTTCCTGGACAACATCAACCCTGACTCGCTGCAAGTTCTCACTGGTTGTCGTGCCGAGCCTTCGCTGGGCAATGCACAGCCGGAAGACCGTTTCCAGTTCGAGCGCGAAGGTTACTTCGTCGCGGATATCAAGGACTCGAAACCGGGCGCTCCGGTGTTCAACCGTACCGTGACCTTGCGTGATTCGTGGGGCCAGTGATTCAAGGAACAACATAAAGTGCTTACGATCTACAACACGCTCACCAAGAGCAAAGAAGTCTTCAAGCCGCTGGATGGCAACAAGGTGCGCATGTACGTCTGCGGGATGACCGTGTACGACTACTGCCACCTGGGCCATGGCCGCAGCATGGTCGCGTTCGACCTGGTGACCCGCTGGTTGCGGTTCAGCGGTTACGACCTGACCTACGTGCGCAACATCACCGACATCGACGACAAGATCATCAATCGGGCCAACGAGAACGGCGAGTCGTTCGAAGCTTTGACCGAGCGCATGATCGCGGCGATGCACGAAGATGAAGCGCGCCTGAATATCAAGAAGCCGGACATGGAGCCGCGTGCCACCGACCATATCCCAGGCATGCACGCGATGATCCAGACCTTGATCGACAAGGGCTACGCCTACGCACCGGGCAATGGCGACGTGTACTACCGCGTCGCCAAGTTCATGGGCTACGGCAAGCTGTCGCGCAAGAAGATCGAAGACCTGCGCATCGGCGCACGGATCGAAGTCGACGAGTCGAAACAGGACCCGCTGGACTTCGTGCTGTGGAAAGGCGCCAAGCCGGGTGAGCCGAGCTGGCCTTCGCCGTGGGGTGACGGTCGTCCGGGCTGGCACATCGAGTGCTCGGTAATGTCGACTTGCTGCCTGGGTGAGACTTTCGACATTCATGGCGGCGGCAGCGACCTCGAGTTCCCGCACCATGAAAACGAAATCGCCCAGAGCGAAGCGGCCACCGGCAAGACCTACGCCAACGCGTGGATGCATTGCGGCATGATTCGCATCAATGGCGAGAAGATGTCCAAGTCCTTGAACAACTTCTTCACCATTCGCGACGTGCTGGAAAAGTACCATCCGGAAGTCGTGCGTTACCTGCTGGTGTCCAGCCACTACCGCAGCGCGATCAACTATTCGGAAGACAACCTCAAGGACGCCAAAGGCGCGCTCGAGCGTTTCTACCACGCGTTGAAAGGCCTGCCGAACGTGGCACCGGCGGGTGGCGAAGCCTTTGTCGAGCGCTTCACTCAGGTGATGAACGACGACTTCGGTACCCCGGAAGCCTGTGCGGTGTTGTTCGAGATGGTCCGCGAGATCAACCGTCTGCGCGAGAGCGATCTCGATGCAGCGGCCGGTCTGGCGGCTCGTTTGAAAGAATTGGCGAGCGTGCTGGGTGTGTTGCAGCTTGAAGCCGATGACTTCCTGCAGGCCGGTGCCGAAGGGCGGGTCGATGCGGCTGAGGTTGATGCACTGATCCAGGCTCGTTTGACGGCTCGTGCCAACAAGGACTGGGCCGAATCCGACCGCATCCGCGACCAGCTCACCGCCATGGGCGTGGTGCTGGAAGACGGCAAGGGCGGGACGACCTGGCGATTGGCTGACTGATGATCGTTCCCACGCTCTGCGTGGGAATGCAGCCCGGGACGCTCCGCGTCCCTTTCGAGAGCCGAACGCGGAGCGTCCGTTGAGGCATTCCCACGCGGAGCGTGGGAACGATCAGTCGCCTGCCTGGCGCAATCGCTTGTAAAGGGTGTTGCGACTAACCCCGAGCCTGCGGGCTAAATGGGAAATATTCCCCCCAGCCGCCTGCAATTGCCGATTCAATTCCTCGGCATCATTGAGGTCGACGGTTATTGGCTCCGGCGAATCCACCGGCTCCATCTCCAGATCGACAAAGAAATCATCCGGCAAATGCTCCGGCCGCACCGGTTGTTCCTCGGCCATGGCCAGCGCTACTTGCATCACGCTGCTGACCTGACGCAAATTCCCCGGCCACGGATGACGGCTGAACAGCTCCATCACTTCACGGCTCAAGCCAGCCCATTGGCTCGGTTCGCGGTGCTGTTCCCACAGCCGTTTGAACAACGCTTCCTTATCGCTGCGCTCCCGCAGTGGCGGCAGTTCCAGGGTCAAACCGCCGATGCGGTAATACAAATCCTCACGAAACCGCCCCAGCTGAACCTGTTCGCGCAACGAGCGGTTGGTCGCCGAAATGATCCGAATGTCCACCGGGAACAACTCGCTGCTGCCCACCGGTTGCACGCAACGCTCTTGCAATACCCGCAACAGCCGGGCTTGGGTCGGTAGTGGCATGTCGCCAATTTCATCGAGGAACAGGGTGCCTTTGTCGGCCTTGCGGATCAGCCCGATGCTACCTTTCTGATTGGCGCCGGTGAACGCACCTTTCTCATAGCCAAACAGCTCGGATTCCACCAGTTCGGCGGGGATCGCTGCGCAGTTGACGGCAATGAACGGCTGTTTGCTGCGTGAACTGGCCTGATGCAGGGCTTTGACAAAGACTTCCTTGCCGACGCCGGTTTCTCCGTGAATTAACAGCGGAATGTCTTTTTCCAGCAAACGCTCGGCCTGGCGCACGGCTTTTTCCACGCGGCTGTCGCCAAAATGCAGGGTGTTGAGGCTGATCGCGGTGGGCGCTGGCGCCGTGGGTTCAGCGCGCTCAGGTTCAGAAAACAGACGAGCCCGAATCGGCGCCTGTTTCGGCCGCTTTAACAGGCATTGGAAACGGTTGCGCCCCGAGGCTTGCAGGGCAAACGGCAGGCCGTCCGGCTGGTTCAGCAGTTCCAGCAATGAGACTTTGAACAGGCTTTCGACGCTGACTCGCGACAGGCTGATGCCCAGCAGGTTGTCGGCCCGGCGATTGGCCGACAGCACCTGACCGGTTTCGTCGAAGATCAGCAACCCGGCCCATTGGCTGTCGAGGTTGTTCAGCCCGGTGTTGAAGGTCAGTTGAAAATGCTGGCCGTGGAACAGGTTGAGGATCAGCCGGTTCTCCACGGTCTGGCTCATCATCTTGACCATGCCCAAGGTGTGTGACGGCGGCAGGTAGCTGTCGCTGGACACATCCAGCACCGCGATCACCTTGCGCTCGGCATCGAAAATCGGCGCGGCGGAGCCGGTCATGAAGCGGTTGGCCTTGAGAAAATGTTCATCGTGCTCGATGTGCACGGCCTGCTCGCAGGCCAACGCAGTGCCGATCGCATTGGTCCCGCTGCAACGTTCCATCCAGCTGGCGCCGGCGCTGAAACCGCGGGTCAGGCTCGGCTCAATGAAACGCTGGGTGCCCCAGGACGTCAGCACCTGGCCCTGATTGTCGGCGAGCATGATCAGGCAATTGGAGTTGCTGAGGATGTTCTCGTAATACGGCAGGACTTCCTGATGGGTGGTCTGCACCAGTGAATGCTGGCTCTCCAGCAACTGGGCGATGCCATCGGCCGGCAGTTGATCGAACGCTGGTGCGCTCTGATGATCGAGCCCGAACGCGCGGCAGCGGGACCAGGAGTCCTGGATGATGGCGTCGTGGGAGAGCGGCGGGGCAGGTGCGGCCATGGCAGTCGATCTCTGAGCATTATTATTTTTGTTATGAGTAACGCGATTCATGTAGCAGCTGGCGAAGCCTGCGTTCGGCGACGCAGTCGTCGTAAAACCTGTTTGCATGGTCATCCTGATACACCGCGATGCCTGATTTCACGACGACTGCGTCGCCGAACGCAGGCTTCGCCAGCTGCTACACAGGGCGTGCGCAATTCAGAATTTCCCGCAGTAAAGCATCCGTAGAGTGTTGTTCACATTTGTTCATTGTCAATCTTTTAACTGTTCAATTGTTCAGTCGCGGTTGTTCATTTCTGTTCAGCTACGAACGCGGTTTTTCCTCCATTTGACGGATTTTCAAGCCAGATCAACCGCTTGGAATTTCTGGCACGAATGTCGCTGTAGTGCTCCGGTCGCTTGACTCCAATAATAAAAAGGCCGAGCCATGTCACTAATCCTGGAGCACGTCAGCCGTACCGTCGAGGGTCAGACCTGGATCGACGATGCGTGCCTTAACTTCGAACCCGGATCGTTCAATGTTTTGCTCGGTCGCACGCTGTCCGGCAAAACCAGCCTCATGCGCCTGATGGCCGGTCTGGACAAGCCCGACAGCGGCCGCATCCTGATGAACGGCGTCGACGTCACCCAACGCCCGGTGCGTTTGCGCAATGTGTCGATGGTCTATCAGCAGTTCATCAACTACCCGACCATGACGGTGTTCGAGAACATCGCCTCGCCACTGCGTCAGGGCGGCGTTTCCAACGAGCTGATCCAAAGCAAAGTGCTGGAAACCGCGAAGATGCTACGCATCGAGAAATTCCTCCAGCGCCATCCTTTGGAACTCTCCGGCGGCCAGCAACAGCGCACGGCCATGGCCCGGGCGCTGGTCAAGGACGCCGAGCTGATTCTGTTCGATGAGCCACTGGTCAACCTCGACTACAAGCTGCGCGAAGAGCTGCGCCAGGAAATGCGCGAGCTGTTCGCGGCCCATCACACCATCGCTATCTATGCCACCACCGAACCCAATGAAGCCCTGGCGCTGGGCGGCACCACCACGATTCTTCACGAAGGTCGGGTGATTCAGAGCGGCAAGTCCTCCGAGGTGTATCACCAGCCGCAAACCGTGCTGGCGGCGGAGTTGTTCTCCGAACCGCCGATCAACCTGATGCCGGGGCGCATTGCCGGCAACGAAGTCAGTTTCGCCAACTTCGTGCACTTCCCGTTGAACGTCGATCTGCGGCCGGTGGGCGAGGGCGAGTTCCGTTTTGGTGTGCGCCCTAGCCACATTTCGCTGGTGCCGAGCAACGACGACGATCTGGAGTTGGCGGTGACCGTCGAGGTGGCCGAGATCAGCGGTTCGGAAACCTTCCTGCACGTACGCAACGAGTATTTCCTGCTGGTGCTGCACTTGCCGGGTGTTCACGAATACGACGTCGATGCGCCGATTCGCATCTATATCCCGACCCATAAACTGTTTGTGTTCGATATGCAGGGGCGGCTGGTCCAGGCGCCCGGTCGCCGCATTGCGAGGGTTGCCTGATGGCCGAAATCCGTTTGCAAAGCCTTGCCCACAGCTACACCCCTACGCCAACCGGCCCCGAGGATTACGCGATCCGCGAGATGGACCACGTCTGGGAGCAGGGCGGTGCTTATGCGTTGCTCGGGCCTTCGGGGTGTGGCAAGTCGACCTTGCTCAACATCATTTCCGGGTTACTCAGCCCGTCCCAGGGCCAAGTACTGTTCGACAGTAAAGTGGTCAACGAACTGACCCCGGAAAAGCGCAACATCGCCCAGGTTTTCCAGTTTCCGGTGGTCTACGACACCATGACGGTGTTCGATAACCTGGCCTTTCCATTGCGCAATCAGGGCATGGCGGAAGCGAAAATTCACACCAAGGTGCAGGAAATCGCCGAAGTCCTCGACCTTCAGGCATTGCTGTACAAGAAGGCCCGCAACCTCACTGCCGATGAAAAGCAGAAAGTCTCCATGGGCCGTGGGCTGGTGCGCGATGACGTGTCGGCGATCCTCTTCGATGAACCGCTGACAGTGATCGACCCACACCTGAAATGGAAACTGCGGCGCAAGCTCAAGCAGATCCACGAGCAGTTCAACATCACCATGGTCTATGTCACCCACGATCAACTCGAAGCCTCGACCTTCGCCGACAAGATCGCCGTGATGTACGGCGGCCAAATTGTGCAGTTCGGTACGCCACGGGAATTGTTCGAGCGGCCGAGCCACACCTTTGTAGGCTATTTCATCGGCAGCCCGGGGATGAACCTGATCGAGGTCCAGCCACAAGCCGGCGGTGTCGGTTTTGCCGGGACCCACTTGCCGTTGTCCGACGCGATGCAGAAACGAATCGCCGAGTCCGAATGGAAAACCCTGAAGGTGGGTATTCGTCCGGAGTTCGTCCATGTGTGGGACGAACCCTGTGATGACGCGATGCAGGCACAGGTCGTACACGTCGAAGACCTGGGCACCTACAAGATCATGACCCTGAACCTCGACGGCGCTCCGCTGAAAGTACGCCTGGCCGAAGACAAACCGGTGCCCGAAGGCACGGCATACATCAGTTTTCCGGCGCAATGGCTGATGGTCTATGCCGATGATTACCT
Organism: Pseudomonas sp. PDM09; assembly: GCF_014852305.1. NCBI lineage: Bacteria > Pseudomonadati > Pseudomonadota > Gammaproteobacteria > Pseudomonadales > Pseudomonadaceae > Pseudomonas > Pseudomonas sp. PDM09. Next base: position 238,376 of record NZ_JACVBI010000001.1, read on the forward strand.
GTTGGAGGTGCTGCCATGAACAAGGTGCAGAACAACAAGGCCTGGTGGCTGGTGTTGCCGGTATTTCTGCTGGTGGCGTTCAGTGCGGTGATCCCGATGATGACCGTGGTCAACTACTCGGTGCAGGACATCTTCGACCAGTCCAGCCGTTACTTCGTCGGTGCCGACTGGTACAAGCAAGTGCTGCTCGACCCACGGTTGCATGACTCGCTGCTGCGCCAGTTCATCTACTCCGCTTGCGTGCTGCTGATCGAAATCCCCTTGGGCATCGCCATCGCCCTGACCATGCCGACCAAGGGCCGCTGGTCGTCGGTTGTGCTGATTATTCTGGCGATTCCGCTGCTGATTCCATGGAACGTGGTCGGCACCATCTGGCAGATTTTCGGCCGGGCTGACATCGGTTTGCTCGGTTCGAGCCTCAATGCCATGGGCATCAGCTACAACTATGCGTCCAATACCATGGACGCCTGGGTCACGGTGTTGGTGATGGACGTGTGGCACTGGACATCGCTGGTGGCGCTGTTGTGTTTCTCCGGTTTGCGGGCGATTCCGGATGTGTATTACCAGGCGGCGCGGATTGATCGAGCGTCGGCCTGGGCGGTTTTCCGACACATCCAGTTGCCCAAGCTCAAGAGCGTGCTGCTGATCGCGGTGATGCTGCGGTTCATGGACAGCTTCATGATCTACACCGAGCCGTTCGTACTGACGGGTGGCGGTCCGGGCAATGCCACGACCTTCTTGAGTCAGACGCTGACCCAAATGGCCGTAGGGCAATTCGACCTCGGCCCGGCGGCGGCTTTCTCGCTGGTGTACTTCCTGATCATCCTGTTGGTGTCGTGGCTGTTCTATACCGCCATGACTCACTCTGACGCCAATCGATGAGGCCTGCCATGAGCAAGAGAAAGCTTATCCCGTTGCTGATCTACATCCTGTTCCTGCTGGTGCCGATCTACTGGCTGCTGAACATGTCCTTCAAGAGCAACACCGAAATCCTCGGTGGTCTGACCCTGTTTCCTCAGGATTTCACCTTCGCCAACTACAAGGTGATCTTCACTGACCCAAGCTGGTACACCGGTTATCTCAACTCGCTGTATTACGTGAGCCTGAATACGGTGATTTCCCTGAGCGTGGCGCTGCCGGCGGCGTATGCGTTTTCACGCTATCGTTTCCTCGGTGACAAGCACCTGTTTTTCTGGCTGCTGACCAACCGCATGGCGCCACCGGCAGTTTTCCTGCTGCCGTTCTTCCAGTTGTATTCCTCGATCGGGCTGTTCGACACCCATATCGCGGTTGCGCTGGCTCACTGTCTGTTCAACGTGCCGTTGGCGGTGTGGATTCTTGAAGGCTTCATGTCCGGCGTTCCCAAGGAAATTGACGAAACCGCCTACATCGACGGCTACAGTTTCCCCAAGTTCTTCGTGAAGATCTTCGTCCCGCTGATCGGCTCCGGGATCGGTGTCACGGCGTTTTTCTGCTTCATGTTTTCCTGGGTCGAGCTGTTGCTGGCGCGAACCCTGACTTCAGTGAACGCCAAACCCATCGCGGCGGTGATGACCCGCACGGTCTCGGCGTCCGGCATCGACTGGGGCGTGCTGGCGGCAGCGGGGGTGTTGACTATCCTGCCGGGCATGTTGGTGATCTGGTTTGTTCGCAACCACGTGGCCAAGGGCTTTGCCCTGGGCCGGGTATGAGGAACTGATGATGGAATGGATGAGTTGGACGGGCCCCACGGCGGCGTTCTTCAGCGTCATTGCCTTGATCCTGACGGGCATGACGACCTGGGAATTGCGTTCGCCGAGTATCCCTCGGCGTGGTTTTTTGCCGATTGCCACTACCCGTGGCGATCGGCTGTTTATCGGTCTTCTCGGCAGCGCCTACCTGCATTTGCTGGTAATCGGCGTCACCGACTGGAGCATCTGGGTAGCGTTCGCGTTGTCTCTGGTGTGGCTGTTGGCTGTGATGCGTTGGGGCTAGTCGAAATCGATCGGCAATGTTGCTCCGAAACCTAAACAGGAGGTCTCTATGTTCGACAAAAACAATAAGCTGCGACATAGCGTTTCATTGGCAGCCATGCTGGCACTCAGCGGGTTGAGCGCTGCGGCCTGGGCCGATGCCTATGAAGACGCCGCCAAGAAATGGATTGGCAGCGAGTTCAAACCGTCCACCCTGACCGAAGCCCAGCAGCTCGAAGAGCTGAAGTGGTTTATCAAAGCGTCCGAGCCGTTTCGCGGGATGAGCATCAAGGTGGTTTCGGAAACCATCGCGACCCACGAATATGAATCCAAAACGCTGGCCAAGGCCTTTACCGAGATCACCGGGATCAAGTTGACCCACGACTTGCTGCAAGAAGGCGACGTGGTGGAAAAGCTGCAGACCCAGATGCAATCGGACAAGAACATCTATGACGGCTGGGTCAACGACTCGGACCTGATCGGTACGCACTTTCGCTACGGCAAGACCGAATCGATCACCGACTTGATGGCCAACGAAGGCAAGGCTTACACCTCACCGACCCTGGACATCAAAGACTTCATCGGTATCTCGTTCACCACCGCGCCGGATGGCAAGGTCTATCAACTGCCCGACCAGCAGTTCGCCAACCTCTACTGGTTTCGCGCCGACTGGTTCGAGCGTGCGGATCTGAAAGCGAAATTCAAAGAAAAATACGGTTATGAACTGGGCGTACCGGTGAACTGGTCGGCCTATGAAGACATTGCCAAATTCTTCAGCGAAGACGTCAAGGAAATCGACGGCAAACGCGTCTACGGCCACATGGACTACGGCAAGAAAGACCCATCCCTCGGCTGGCGCTTTACCGATGCCTGGTTCTCCATGGCCGGCGCTGGCGACAAGGGCATTCCCAACGGCTTGCCGGTGGACGAGTGGGGCATCCGTGTCGAAGACTGCCATCCGGTCGGCTCCAGCGTGACCCGCGGCGGCGATACCAATGGCCCGGCGGCGGTGTATGCGACCACCAAGTACGTAGACTGGATGAAAAAATACGCGCCACCGGAAGCGGCGGGCATGACCTTCTCCGAATCCGGACCGGTGCCGTCCCAGGGCAACATCGCCCAGCAGATCTTCTGGTACACCGCGTTTACCGCCGACATGACCAAACCGGGCCTGCCGGTGATGAACGCCGACGGCACGCCGAAATGGCGCATGGCACCCTCGCCGAAAGGTCCGTACTGGGAGGAGGGCATGAAGCTCGGCTATCAGGACGCCGGTTCCTGGACCTTCCTCAAGTCCACGCCTGAAAAGCAAAAACTCGCGGCCTGGCTGTACGCGCAATTCGTGACCTCGAAAACCGTATCCCTGAAGAAAACCATCGTCGGCCTGACGCCGATTCGCGAGTCGGACATCAACTCGCAAGCCATGACCGACCTGGCACCGAAACTCGGTGGTCTGGTGGAGTTCTATCGCAGCCCGGCCCGCGTGCAATGGACCCCGACCGGGACCAACGTGCCGGACTATCCTCGTTTGGCACAACTGTGGTGGAGCCACATCGCGGAAGCGGCCAGTGGCGAGAAAACGCCACAACAGGCATTGGACGGTCTGGCCAAGGATCAGGATGCGATCATGACCCGTCTGGAACGCTCCAAGGTACAACCGACCTGCGGGCCGAAAATGAATCCTGAGCGAGATGCGCAGTACTGGTTCGATCAGCCGGGTGCGCCGAAAGCGAAACTGGCGAACGAGAAGCCTAAAGGCGAAACCGTGAGCTATGCCGAACTGCTGAAATCGTGGGAGGCGGCGCGTAAGTAAGCGTCTGTAATGTGAAAGGCGAACGGCACCGTAAGGTGCCGTTTTTATTTGTCTCTGTGCCACCGCCATCGCGAGCAGGCTCGCTCCCACATTGAACCGCATTCTTTCTGACAGAACGTAGTCCCCTGTGGGAGCGAGCCTGCTCGCGATGGCGTCATTGAGTACGCCGCAAACACTTCAAGTCAGCGCCGCCAGTTGTTCAACCGTTTCCGGAAAACGCTCAACCAGCCGGATCAGCGTTGTCGCCTGAGCATTAGGTTTCGCCCGTCCTTGTTCCCAGTTCTCCAGCGTCCGGGTGTTGGTGCGCAAGTACATCGCGAATACCGGCCGGGAGAGATTCAGTTGCTGGCGGATGCCAACCACTTCCTCTGCCGTAATCGGAGCCAGTTTGGCCAGTTTTACTTTGTGCGTGCGTAGAGTGACTTTACCTTGGCGCTCATCGGCCAAGGTTTCAAACCCCTCTACCAGCTCGGAAAAAATGTCACGTTTCATCGCTCGTTCTCGCTTTGATTTCTCGATAAAGCATTTCTTTAAGCAGTTTTTTCTGTTGTGGCGTCAGATCGTCCTGTTCGTTTTTGCCATACAAGGTAAAGAGCCAGAATTGGTCGAAACCGGACCACCAGTAATAAATCACCCTCAGCCCACCGCGCTTTCCCTTGTTTCGCCGCTCATCCACCACTCGAATTTTGCGCAGGCCTCCGGTGCCTTCGACGACATCTCCCGCTTCCGGGTTTTGCAGCAGCTCCTGCTGGAAACGGTGAAACAGATCATCATCCAGGTAGTCACTTCGATGCTTTTGAAATACGGGTAATTCGATAAAAAGAGCATCCATGTTCTGTACGTTACCTGCGTATATTTTTATCACAAGAATCGAATAGGTCAAGGCTTCTGTTCCTGCCCAATTCGGTCAAGTCATTACGTTAAAGTCGAAGGCAGGATCTGGATGTAGGACGCGGCTGATTCATCCGCGAGGCGATTCTGGATATCGGGGGAGGAGAGGGGGAGCAATGAAGATCAAAAGATCGCAGCCTTCGGCAGCTCCTACGCGCTTGTGGGCGCCGCCGAAGGCTGCGATCTTTTGATGTTGAATCCCCAAACGCAAAAACGGCACCCGAAGGTGCCGTTTTTGTTTGTTGCCGAGTATCGCTTACGCGATCAACCCGCCAACCCCGACTGTTGAACCAGATTCAGCAGCGGCTGTGGATACAGGCCGAGGAAGAACGCCAGTACGGCAATCGCCAGCAGCATCACGCCGCCTGCACGTTGTTCCCAGTGCAGTTGCGCATCGTGGCGACGCAGGTTCGGTTCCATCAGGTACAAGGTGACCATCACACGCAGGTAGTAGAAGACGCCGATGGCGCTGCCCAGTACCAGGGAGCCGACCAGCCACCATTGCTGCGACTCGACACCGGTCGCGATGATGTAGAACTTGCCGATGAAGCCCGCGGTCAGCGGGATACCGGCCAGGGACAGCATCATCACAGTCAGGACGGCGGTCAGGTACGGACGGCGCCAGAACAGGCCGCGGTATTCGTACAGGGCATCGGCGTCACGGCCGTTGTACGGCGAGGACATCAGGGTGATCACGCCGAATGCACCAAGGCTGGTGATCACGTAAGTGACCAGGTACACGCCGATGGCTTCCACGGCCAGGCCTTTGCTCGCCACCAGGGCGATCAGCAGGTAGCCGAAGTGGGCGATGGACGAGTAACCCAGCAGACGCTTGAGGTTGCTCTGGGTCAGTGCCAGCAGGTTACCGAACAGGATCGACGCGATGGCGATGATGGTCAGCACATCGCTCAGCACGCCACTGCTCGCCGCTGGCGAGATCTGGAACAGACGCACCATCACCGCGAACACAGCGACTTTCGACGCGGTGGCCAGGAACGCTGCCACCGGTGCCGGAGCACCTTCGTAAACGTCCGGGGTCCAGAGGTGGAACGGTACCAGCGACAGTTTGAACGCCAGGCCGATCAGCATCATGCCCAGGCCCATTTGAGCCAGCGAACTTGGCAGGCCGGTGGCCGCCAGGGCCTGACCGATGCCGTTGAAGCTCAGGCTGCCGGCGTCGGCGTAGAGCAGGGCCATGCCGAACAACAGGAACGCGGAACCGGCAGCCGACAGCACCATGTACTTGATGCCGGCTTCCAGCGAACGTTTGTTGAAGAAGGCATACGCCACCAGACCGTAAACCGGTACCGAGAGCAGTTCCAGACCGACGAACAAGCCAGCCAGGTGCTGCGCGCTGACCAAGACCAGGCCACCGGCGGCGGACATCAGGATCAGCAGGTAAAGTTCTTCACGGTTGCCCGGGTAACCCGAACCGCCATCGCCGAGGTAGGCGTGGGCGAGGGTCACACAGGCGAGGGTGGCGACCAGGATCAGCGCCATGTACAGGCAAGCGAAGGTGTCGATCTGCAGCAATGGCGTCACGGCCAGCGGCGCGACTTTCAGGGCTGGCAGGATCGACAGCAGAGCCAGGTTCAGACCTGCCACAGACAGCAGGAAGGTCTGTGAGTGGTTGCGGCGCCATGCGATAGCCAGCATCACCACGATGATCGTGGCGCTGGTGATCAACAACGGCGCAAGCGCGATAAAGTGTTGAGTCGTGAATTCCATAGCGCTCTTACCGGGCCGAAGCGAGTTGAGTGAAGGCGGTGCCGAGCCACTGCTGCACGCCATGCATCGTCGCGGCAGAGGTATCGAGGAACGGTTGCGGGTACACGCCGATGTAGATCAGCAGCGCCGCAAGCCCAACCACCATGATCAGTTCGCGACCGTCCATGCCATGCAGCACCGCGTCCGATTTCGACGGGCCGAAGAAGGCACGGTGGACCATGATCAGCGAGTAGACCGAACCGAACACCAGGCCGGATGTGGCGATCACGGTGACCCATGGCGCGCTGGCGAAGGTGCCGATCAGGATCAGGAACTCACCGACAAAGTTACCGGTCGCCGGCAAGCCCAGGGACGCGGCGGCGAAGAACAGGCTGAGGGCCGGCAGGTAGGCAATCTTCGACCACAGGCCACCCATCTCACGCATATCGCGGGTGTGGGTACGCTCGTACAGCTGACCGGAGAGGATAAAGAGTGCCGCGGCCGACAGACCGTGCGCCAGCATCTGCATCACTGCGCCCTGCAGCGCCAGTTGGCTGCCGGAGTAGATGCCGATCAACACGAAGCCCATGTGGGAAACGGACGAGAAGGCGATCAGACGCTTGATGTCGGTTTGTGCGAAAGCCAGGAAGGCACCGTAGAAGATCCCGATCAGACCCAGGGTCATGGCGAACGGCGCGAACTCGGCCGAGGCATTCGGGAACAGCGGCAGGGCGAAACGCAGCAGGCCATACGCCGCAGTCTTCAACAAGATACCGGCCAGGTCCACGGAACCCGCGGTCGGCGCCTGGGCGTGAGCGTCAGGCAACCAGGAGTGGAACGGTACGACTGGCAGCTTGACCGCGAAGGCGATGAAGAAGCCGAGCATCAGGATGTACTCGGTGGTCGTCGACATCTTGGTTTTCAACAGATCGGCGTAGTTGAAGGTAATCACGCCAGTGTCGTTGAAGTTGACCAGTACCAGGCCCAGGATCGCCACCAACATGATCAGGCCGGAAGCCTGAGTGAAGATGAAGAACTTGGTCGCCGCGTAGATCCGGGTTTTCTTGCCGTCCGAAGAACTGTGACCCCAGAGCGCGATGAGGAAGTACATCGGCACCAGCATCATTTCCCAGAAGAAGAAGAACATGAACAGGTCGAGGGCGAGGAACACGCCAACGACACCGCCCAGGATCCACATCAGGTTCAGGTGGAAGAAGCCCACATGACGCTGGATCTCTTTCCACGAGCAGAGTACCGAGAGGACACCCAGCAGGCCGGTCAGCAGGATCATCAACAGCGACAGGCCGTCGAGGGCCAGGTGCACGTTGATGCCGAAGCGCTGGATCCAGACGTGCTTGAACTCAATCGCCCAGGTCGGATCGGCGCCAGGCGCCGGTGCAAATGAATAGTCACCGTTGGCCCACAGCCAGAGGCCGAGGGAGAGCAGCAGGGACATGGTGATCAGCGCAATCCAGCGGGGGAGGGTGGCGCCGAAGCGCTCACCCATCCAGCACAGCAGGCCGCCGATGAAGGGGATCAGGATTAGCCAGGGCAGAATCATGACGGGCTCGTTTCCTTTCGCAAGTTCGCAAGGTTCATATCAGACCGCTACCAGCACGACGGCGCCGATTACCAGCACGGCACCAGCAGCCATCGAGGCGGCATACCAACGCAATTGACCGGTCTCGGTGCGGCTCAGGGCGGTGTGACCGCCTTTGGCCATACGCGGGATCAGACCGATGGTCTGGTCGAGCGGGTCTTTGCGCAGAATGTGGCTGATCGCAAGGTAAGGCTTGACGAACAGTTTGTCGTAGATCCAGTCGAAGCCCCAGGCAGCGAACCACCAGGCCGAAAGGAAGCGGCCGACGCCGCTGTTGGCGATGGCGGTGACGAAGCGACGCTTGCCGAGAAACAGCAGCGCGGCCAGCAGGATACCGGCCAGGGCGATGGCGCCCGAGGCGATTTCCAGACTGTGCTTGGCTTCGCCGCCGGCATGGCCGACGCTTTGTGGCAGTACACCGTGCAGCGGCGGAACGATCATCGCGCCGACGAACGTCGACAGTACGATCAGCACCGACAGTGGCAGCCAGTGAGCAATGCCGTGACCGGCGTGGGCTTCGGTCTTCGCTTCACCGTGGAACGCGATGAAGATCAGGCGGAAGGTGTACAGCGAGGTCATGAAGGCACCGACCAGACCGGCATAAAGCAGACCCTGGTTACCGCTGGCGAACGCTTCCCAAAGGATTTCATCCTTGGAGTAGAAGCCCGCAGTCACCAGAGGCAAGGCCGCCAGGGCCGCGCCGCCGACGATGAAGCTGGCGTAGGCCAGTGGCAGTTTCTTCCACAGGCCGCCCATCTTGAAGATGTTCTGCTCGTGGTGGCAGGCAACGATCACCGAACCGGATGCAAGGAACAGCAGCGCCTTGAAGAAGGCGTGGGTCATCAGGTGGAAGATCGCGCCGTCCCACGCACCTACGCCGAGCGCCAGGAACATGTAGCCGATCTGGCTCATGGTCGAGTAGGCGAGGATACGTTTGATGTCGGTCTGCACCAGTGCGGCAAAACCTGCCAGCACCAGCGTCACGCCACCCACAACACCCACCAGGTGCAGAATGTCCGGCGCCAGGGCGAACAGACCGTGGGTACGGGCGATCAGGTAGACACCGGCGGTCACCATGGTCGCGGCGTGGATCAGTGCCGAAACCGGAGTCGGGCCGGCCATCGCATCCGCCAGCCAGGTTTGCAGCGGCAGTTGCGCGGATTTACCGACAGCGCCGCCCAGCAGCATCAGGGTCGCCAGAACGATCCAGAAGTCGCCGGCCTTGAAGTGCTCAGGCGCCTTGACCAGCAGTTCCTGGATGTTCAGCGTGCCCAACTGTTGGAACAGGATGAACAGGCCGATGGCCATGAACACGTCGCCGACGCGGGTCACGATGAAGGCTTTGAGTGCCGCGTTACCGTTGTTGCGGTTGCTGTAGTAGAAACCGATCAACAGGTACGAGCACAGGCCCACGCCTTCCCAGCCGAAGTACACGAACAGCAGGTTATCGGCCAGGACCAGGAACAGCATGCTGGCGATAAACAGGTTGGTGTAAGCGAAGAAGCGCGAGTAACCGGCTTCACCACGCATGTACCAGGACGCGAACAGGTGGATCAGGAAGCCCACGCCCACCACCACGCCGAGCATGGTCACAGACAGGCCGTCCAGGTAGAGGGTGAAGGTCGGCGTAAAGCCTTCCACCGCCATCCATTGCCACAGCATCTGGGTGTAGTGACCACCTTCCGGTGGCGCAACATTGAACTGCCAGATCACATAGGCCGCGACGATCGCTGACAGGCCGATGGAACCGACGCCGATCAGCGCCGAGAGGTTTTCCGAGAGGCGTCCCCGGGAGAACGCCAGCAGCACAAAACCGATCAGGGGGAACAGGAAAGTCAAATAGAGAAGGTTCATCCGCGCATCTCGCTGGCAGCGTCGATATCGAGAGTGTGGAAGCGGCGATACAGCTGCAACAGAATCGCCAGGCCAATACTGGCCTCGGCGGCTGCAAGGCTGATCACCAGGATGAACATGATCTGTCCATCCGGTTGACCCCAGCGGCTACCGGCAACGATGAACGCCAACGCGGAGGCATTCATCATGACCTCCAGGCTCATCAGCACGAAGAGAATGTTGCGCCGGACCATCAGGCCGACCAGACCGAGGCAGAACAGGATGCCGGCAACCGCCAGACCATGCTCCATAGGGATAGCAGGCATCGTCATTGCTCCTTGGCTTCGTTGCGGCCCAAGTGGAATGCCGTAACCGCTGCGGCGAGCAGCAGCATCGAGGCGAGTTCGACCACCAGCAGATACGGACCGAACAGGCTGATGCCCACGGCCTTGGCGTCTACGGTGGTGTGGCCGATGGCCTGACCGCTGGCATCGCTGAACAGCACATACAGCAGTTCAACCAGCAGCAGGGCGCCGAGTGCGACCGGGCCCAGCCAGATGCCGGGCTTGAGCCAGACGCGCTCTTGCTGAACCGAGGCCGGGCCCAGGTTCAGCATCATCACCACGAACACGAACAGCACCATGATGGCGCCGGCGTAGGCGATCACTTCCAGTACACCGGCAAACGGTGCGCCGAGGGCGAAGAACGTCATGGCCACGGCGATCAGCGAAATGATCAGGTAGAGCAGGGCGTGCACGGGGTTGGTGTTGGTGATCACGCGAAGCGTGGACACAACAGCGATACCCGATGCGAAATAGAAAGCGAATTCCATCTTTCTTCCTTAAGGCAGCAAGCTCTTCACGTTGATCGGCTGGGCTTCATTCTGCGCGGCGCCTTTAGGCTTACCGGCAATCGCCATACCTGCAACACGATAGAAGTTGTAATCAGGGTTTTTGCCGGGGCCGGAGATCAGCAGATCTTCTTTCTCGTACACCAGGTCCTGACGTTTGAACTCGGCCATTTCGAAATCCGGTGTCAGCTGGATCGCGGTGGTCGGGCAGGCTTCCTCGCAGAGGCCGCAGAAAATGCAGCGCGAGAAGTTGATGCGGAAGAAGTCCGGGTACCAGCGACCGTCTTCGGTTTCAGCTTTCTGCAGCGAGATGCAACCGACCGGGCACGCCACGGCGCACAGGTTGCAGGCTACACAACGTTCTTCGCCGTCGGGGTCGCGGGTCAGCACGATACGGCCACGGAAGCGCGGCGGCAGGTACACCGCCTCTTCCGGGTATTGCAGCGTGTCGCGCTTGCGGAAGGCGTGGCCGAAGATCATCACCAGGCTGCGAAGCTGGGTGAAGAAGCCATGCACGATGTCAAAAATGTACTTCATGATTCTCTATCCTCACTGAGCCGCGACGGCGGGCGTGTTGAGCAACACGACCGCAGCGGTCACCAGCATGTTGACGAGGGTCAGCGGCAGGCAGAACTTCCAGCTGAAATCCATCACTTGGTCATACCGTGGGCGCGGAATCGAGGCGCGCAACAGGATGAAGAACATGATGAAGAACGCGGTTTTCAGTGCGAACCAGATGAACGGGATCTGCGGCAGAATGCCGAACGGACCGTGCCAGCCACCGAAGAACAAGGTCACCAGCAGCGCCGAAATCAACACGATGCCGATGTACTCACCGACGAAGAACATGCCCCATTTCATGCCGGCGTATTCAATGTGGTAACCGTCGGCCAGTTCCTGTTCCGCTTCCGGCTGGTCGAACGGGTGACGGTGAGTCACGGCGACGCCAGCGATGAAGAAAGTCAGGAAACCGAAGATCTGCGGAATGACGAACCACAGGTTCTGCGCCTGGTATTCAACGATGTCGCGCATGTTGAACGAGCCGACCTGGATCACGATGCCCATCAGCGACAGGCCCATGAACACTTCGTACGACACGGTTTGTGCCGAGGCCCGCAAGCTGCCCAACAGGGCGAACTTGTTGTTACTCGACCAGCCGGCGAACAGCACCGCGTAGACCGACAGACCGGCCATGGCGAAGAAGAACAGGATGCCGATGTTGATATCCGCCACGCCCCAGGTCGGGGTGATCGGGATGATCGCGAAGGCAATCAGCAAGGCGCTCATGGCCACGACCGGCGCCAACGTGAAGATCACTTTGTCGGCGAACGGCGGGGTCCAGTCTTCCTTGAAGAACATCTTGATCATGTCGGCGGCGATCTGGAACGCGCCGAACGGGCCGACGCGGTTCGGACCGTAACGGTCCTGCCAGAGGGCGAGCAGACGACGCTCGACCCAGCTCAGCAGCGCGCCGCACACCACCACGGCGAGCAGAATCACGATGGCCTTGAGGACCGCGATGATTACGTCGATCACTTCAGGAGTGAACCAGGTCATAGCGCTGCCTCCTGCAGACCGTCAACGGATTTGCCGAAGATCGCTGGCGGAATACCGGCGATACCGGCCGGCAAGGCGACCAGACCGGCGCCCAGCTCTTCGTTGATACGCAGCGGCAGACGCAGGGTCTGGCCAGCCACGTTCAGGCTCAGCAGGGCACCGTCATTGACGCCCAGACGATCGGCTTCGGACTTGGCCAGCGACAGGTAAGGGGCTGGAATGCGTTCCTGGACCGGAGCGGCTTTGGAAGAGTTCTCTTCGCTGCCGAACAGGTGGAAGAACGGCACGACCTGCCAGGTGCCCGGAGCCGGGTTGAACGCGCGCGGAACACTGGCGAACCAGTTCAGCGAATCACCGGTGCTTTCGATCAGGCGAGTGCCCGGGTCGCCAGCGCGGATGTGACCACCGACTTCGTCCTGGAACTTGTTCCAGGCTTGCGGCGAGTTCCAGCCCGGAGACCAGGCGAAGGGTACTTGCTGACGCGGTTCGACCGAGCCCGAGTAACCTTCCATGGAGAACGAGAACGCGGTGTCGTTGTCCTGGGAAGTACGCGGTTCGTGCACGCTGATGTCGGCGCGCATGGCAGTCCGGCCGCTGTAACGCAGCGGTTCGCGAGCCAGTTTCAGGCCTTTGATGCGGAACGCGGCGGACGGTGCGGCATCGACGATGCGCGCCAGTTGCGGCTTGCTCGCAGCAACGGCAGCGGTGACGTGATCCAGTTGGGTCCAGTCGATCGGCTGGTTCAGCAGGGTCGAACGCAGGGCATGCAGCCAGCGCCAGCCTTCGTGAACCAGAATGCTTGCGTCGAGGTAAGTCGGGTCGAAGACCTGGAAGAAACGCTGGGCGCGGCCTTCCTGGCTGACCAGCGTACCGTCGCCTTCAGCGAAGCTGGCAGCTGGCAGCACCAGGTGCGCGCGATCGCTGGTGGCGGTCTTCTGATGGTCCGCCACGATTACCACTTCCGCGGCGTTCAGGGCAGCATCGACACGAGCTTTGTCGGTACGGGTGTACAGATCGTTTTCCAGCACGACGATGGCGTCGGCCTTACCGTCGATCACCGCTTGCAGGGCTGCGTCGACCGAGTCACCACCGAGCATGGCCAGGCCGAGGCTGTTGGCCTCTGGCACGATCAGGCTGATGGAACCGTTCTTCTCGCGCAGCTTCAGGGCCTTGGCGATGTTCGCTGCAGCTTCGATCAGCGCCTTGGAACCCAGCGAGGTACCGGCAATGATCAACGGACGCTTGGCAGCGAGCAGGGCGTTGGCGATGCGCTGAGCCAGTTCAAGGGCTTCAGCGTCCAGGCCTTCAACGGCCGGCGCGCTGGCATCGAGGGCGTGAGCCACGGCGAAACCGATGCGGGCCAGGTCGTCTGGAGCGGCGTGAACGCATTCTTCAGCCACGTCGTCGAGCTTGGTTTCAGCCAGGCTGGCGATGAATAGCGGGTTCAGCGCGTGCTGACCGATGTTCTTCACTGCGGCATCGAGCCATGGCTGAACGCGCATGGCGTCGGCCATGTCTTCGGCCTTGCCCTTGACCGATTGACGCAGGGCCAGGGCCATGCGCGCAGCAGTCTGGGTCAGGTCTTCGCCGAGGACGAAAATCGCATCGTGATCTTCGATGTCGCGCATGTTCGGGATCGGCAGCGGGCTGTCTTTGAGCACCTGCACAACCAGGCGAATGCGCTCAAGTTCAGCGGCTTCGATGCCGGAGTAGAAGTGCTCGGCGCCAACCAGTTCAAGCAACGCGTAGTTGCTTTCGAGGCTGGCGCGTGGCGAACCGATACCGACGATGTTGCGACCGCGCAGCAGGTCAGCGGCTTTATCCAGTGCTTCGTCCAGGCCCAGCTTGGCGCCGTTGGCCAGCAGTGGCTGACGCGGGCGGTCTTCGCGGTTGACGTAGCCATAGCCGAAACGGCCACGGTCGCACAGGAAGTACTGGTTCACCGAACCGTTGAAACGGTTTTCGATGCGACGCAGTTCGCCGTAACGCTCGCCCGGGGAAATGTTGCAACCGCTGGAGCAGCCATGGCAGATGCTCGGCGAGAACTGCATGTCCCACTTACGGTTGTAGCGCTCGGAGTGAGTCTTGTCGGTGAACACACCGGTCGGGCAGACCTCGGTGAGGTTGCCGGAGAACTCGCTTTCGAGGGTGCCGTCTTCAACGCGCCCGAAGTACACGTTGTCGTGGGCGCCGAATACACCGAGGTCGGTGCCGCCGGCGTAGTCTTTATAGAAGCGCACGCAGCGATAGCAAGCGATGCAGCGGTTCATTTCGTGGGAAATGAACGGCCCCAGTTGCTGGTTCTGGTGAGTACGCTTGGTGAAGCGATAGCGGCGCTCGTTGTGGCCGGTCATCACTGTCATGTCTTGCAGGTGGCAGTGACCGCCTTCCTCACAGACCGGACAGTCGTGAGGGTGGTTGGTCATCAGCCATTCGACGACGCTGGCGCGAAACACTTTCGCTTCTTCGTCGTCGATGGAGATCCAGCTGCCGTCGGTGGCGGGGGTCATGCAGGACATGACGATCCGACCACGCTTGTCGTTCTCGTCGGTGTACTGCTTGACCGCGCACTGGCGGCAAGCGCCAACGCTGCCAAGGGCTGGGTGCCAGCAGAAATAAGGGATATCGAGGCCTAGCGACAGACACGCCTGTAACAGGTTGTCTGCCCCATCGACTTCGAGCTCTTTGCCGTCTACGTGGATAGTGGCCATGGTTCAAAGTTCTTCGTTGGCCCGGTGTCAGCGGGCGTGGCTAATGGAATCTTGTTATTCGTGTGAATCAACACAGCCGTTTACGGCGTCATCACACGACAAAGCGAAGGGCACGGACCCTTCGCTTTTTTAAGCGTTTACGCGCCGACTACGATCGGCTTTGCCAGAGGCGGGACGACGGCGCTGGTAGGCGCGATGCCGGCTTCGAACTCATGGCGGAAGTATTTGATGGCGCTGCCCAACGGCTCCACGGCACCCGGTGCGTGTGCACAGAAGGTCTTGCCCGGGCCGAGGAAACCGACCAGACCCAGCAGGGTCTCGATATCGCCGGCTTGGCCTTCACCGTTCTCGATCGCGCGCAGCAGCTTGACGCTCCACGGCAGACCGTCACGGCACGGGGTGCAGAAGCCACAGGATTCGCGGGAGAAGAACTCTTCCATGTTGCGCAGCAACGACACCATGTTGACGCTGTCGTCCACCGCCATGGCCAGGCCGGTACCCATACGGGTGCCCACTTTGGCGATGCCGCCGGCATACATTTGTGCGTCCAGGTGTTCCGGCAACAGGAATCCGGTACCGGCGCCGCCTGGCTGCCAGCACTTGAGCTTGTAACCGTCGCGCATGCCGCCGGCGTAGTCTTCGAACAACTCGCGACCGGTGACGCCGAACGGCAATTCCCACAGGCCCGGGTTCTTGACCTTGCCGGAGAAGCCCATGAGCTTGGTGCCCATGTCTTCGCTGCCTTCGCGGGCCAACGATTTGTACCAGTCCACGCCGTCGGCAATGATCGCCGGCACGTTGCACAGGGTTTCAACGTTGTTCACGCAAGTCGGCTTGCCCCACACGCCCACGGCGGCAGGGAAGGGCGGCTTGGAGCGCGGGTTGGCGCGGCGGCCTTCGAGGGAGTTGATCAGTGCGGTTTCTTCACCGCAGATGTAACGCCCGGCGCCGGTGTGGACGAACAGTTCGAAATCGAAGCCGCTGCCCAGGATGTTTTTACCCAGCAGGCCTGCTGCCTTGGCTTCTTCCACGGCACGGTTCAGGTGCTTGGCGGCGGTGGTGTATTCGCCACGCAGGAAGATGTAGCCACGGTAGGTTTTCAGCGCGCGAGCACTGATCAGCATGCCTTCGATCAGCAGATGGGGCAGTTGCTCCATCAGCATGCGGTCTTTCCAGGTGTTCGGCTCCATCTCATCCGCGTTGCACAGCAGGTAGCGGATGTTGATGGATTCGTCCTTGGGCATCAGGCCCCACTTCACGCCCGTGGGGAAGCCTGCACCGCCGCGGCCCTTGAGGCCGGAGTCTTTCACGGTCTGGACGATGTCGTCCTGGGCCATGTCGGCGAAGGCCTTGCGCGCAGCGGCGTAACCGTTCTTGGCCTGGTACTCGTCGAGCCAAACGGCTTCGCCGTCGTCACGCAGACGCCAGGTGAGCGGGTGAGTCTCGGCCGAACGCTTGATGCGGTTGGCAGGACCGAAGGAAGTCAGGGTCATACGTAGCCCTCGAGCAATTTGGCAACACCGGCAGGCTGCACATCACCGAACGTGTCGTCGTCGATCATCAACGCCGGCGCCTTGTCGCAGTTGCCGAGGCAGCAGACCGGCAGCAGGGTGAAGCGACCGTCGGCGGTGGTCTGACCCAGGCCGATGCCCAGCTTGCTCTGGATTTCGCTGACCACCGACTCGTGGCCGCCGATGTAGCAGACCATGCTGTCGCAGACGCGAATGATGTGACGGCCCACAGGCTGACGGAAGATCTGGCTGTAGAACGTCGCCACGCCTTCAACGTCGCTGGCCGGGATGCCGAGGATCTCGCCGATGGCGTAGAGCGCGCCGTCAGGCACCCAGCCACGTTCCTTCTGGACGATCTTCAGGGCTTCGATCGACGCCGCGCGCGGGTCTTCGTAGTGATGCAGCTCATGCTCGATGGCCGAGCGCTCGGTTTCGCTCAGGGCGAAACGGTCTGTCAGGATAAGCGTGCTGTTCATGCTTAACGGTCCACGTCGGCCATAACGAAATCGATACTACCCAGGTACGCGATCAAGTCCGCGACCATGCTGCCTTTGATCACCGAAGGGATCTGCTGCAGGTGCGGGAAGCTTGGAGTACGAATCCGGGTGCGGTAGCTCATGGTGCCGCCATCGCTCGTCAGGTAATAACTGTTGATGCCCTTGGTCGCTTCGATCATCTGGAAGGATTCGTTGGCCGGCATGACCGGGCCCCACGAAACTTGCAGGAAGTGCGTGATCAGGGTCTCGATGTGTTGCAGCGTGCGCTCTTTGGGTGGCGGCGTGGTCAGCGGGTGATCCGCCTTGTACGGGCCTTCCGGCATGTTGCGCATGCACTGCTCGATGATCTTGAGGCTCTGGCGCATTTCTTCGACGCGAACGATGCAACGGTCGTAGGCATCGCCATTGGCCGCCAGCGGGATTTCGAATTCGAAGTTTTCGTAGCCGGAGTAAGGGCGAGCCTTACGCAGGTCGAAATCGCAACCGGTGGAACGCAGGCCGGCACCGGTGACGCCCCATTCCAGGGCTTCCTTGGTGTTGTAGGCGGCGACGCCGATGGTCCGGCCACGCAGGATGCTGTTGTCCAGTGCGGCTTTCTGGTATTCGTCCAGACGCTTGGGCATCCACTCGACGAAATCCTTGACCAGTTTTTCCCAGCCGCGCGGCAGGTCGTGAGCGACGCCACCGATGCGGTACCAGGCCGGGTGCAGACGGAAACCGGTGATGGCTTCGATCACCGTGTACGCCTTCTGGCGGTCGGTGAAGGTGAAGAACACCGGGGTCATGGCGCCGACGTCCTGGATGTAAGTCCCCAGGAACAGCAGGTGGCTGGTGATCCGGAAGAACTCGGCCATCATGATGCGGATGACGTCGACCTTCTCGGGCACCTTGATGCCGGCCAGCTTCTCGACCGAAAGCACGTACGGCAGGTTGTTCATCACGCCGCCGAGGTAGTCGATACGGTCGGTGTACGGAATGAAGCTGTGCCAGGACTGACGCTCGGCCATCTTCTCGGCACCACGGTGGTGGTAACCGACGTCCGGCACGCAGTCGACGATCTCTTCACCGTCCAGCTGCAGAATGATGCGGAACGCACCGTGCGCCGAAGGGTGGTTGGGACCTAAGTTGAGGAACATGTAGTCCTCGTTCGCACCGGAACGCTTCATGCCCCAGTCTTCAGGCTTGAAGCGCGCGGCTTCTTCCTCAAGCTGTTGCTTGGCCAGGGTCAGGCTGAACGGGTCGAACTCGGTGGCGCGGGCCGGGAAGTCCTTGCGCAACGGGTGACCTTCCCAGGTCGGCGGCATCATGATGCGGGTCAGGTGCGGGTGACCGGCAAAGTTGATGCCGTACATGTCCCACACTTCACGCTCGTACCAATTGGCGTTCGGCCACAGACCGGTAACGGTCGGCACGCTGAGGTCGCTCTCGGACAAGGCGACCTTGATCATTACGTCACTATTACGTTCGATCGACATCAAGTGATAGAACACAGTGAAGTCGGCGCCGCTTGGCAGCCCTTGACGCTTGGTGCGCAGACGCTCGTCCACGCCGTGCAGGTCATAGAGCATGACGTACGGCTTGGGCAGGTTACGCAGGAAGGTCAGGACTTCGACGAGTTTGGCGCGGGCAACCCAAAGCACCGGCATGCCGGTGCGGGTCGGCTGGGCGCTGAACGCCTCCGGGCCAAAACGATTGTTCAGTTCGACGACCACATCCTGGTCGTCTGCCTTGTAAGGCGGGATGTACAGAGCACTGCCTGTAGTCATGGTTATTTATCGCTTTCGGTCAACGTAAAGAATGAAGCCAGTTTCTCGTTTCTTTGTAAGAACAGATCTGGATCAGACTTCGTCGGGGCTGCGCAGGTTGGTTACCTGAATACGCTGTTCGCGGCGCTTTTCCTTTTCGGAAGGCATCTCGGCGCGATAGACGCCTTGATCACCAACGACCCAGGAAAGTGGACGACGCTCCTGGCCAATCGACTCCTGCAACAGCATCAAGCCTTGCAGAAAAGCTTCAGGGCGGGGCGGGCAGCCAGGCACGTAGACGTCCACGGGCAGGAACTTGTCCACCCCTTGAACGACGGAGTAGATGTCGTACATGCCACCGGAGTTGGCGCACGAACCCATGGAGATGACCCATTTGGGCTCGAGCATTTGCTCGTAGAGACGCTGAATGATCGGCGCCATCTTGATGAAGCAGGTACCGGCGATAACCATGAAATCCGCCTGACGCGGCGATGCCCGGATAACCTCGGCGCCAAAGCGCGCGATGTCGTGGGGCGCCGTGAAGGCGGTGGTCATTTCCACGTAGCAGCACGAAAGACCGAAGTTATACGGCCACAGGGAGTTCTTGCGCCCCCAGTTGATCGTGCCGTTGAGCACGTCTTCGAGCTTGCCCATGAAAATGTTTTTGTGGACTTGATCTTCTAACGGATCGGAAACGGTTTCCCGTTTGCCAATCGGATACTGCTCGTTAGGAGCATCGGGGTCGATCCTGGTGAGATTGTATTGCATTGCCAAAGCCTCATTGTTTCAGCTTCGCTTGCCGCTTCAGACGAGCTGCCGGAGCCCAGTCAAGGGCGCCCACTCGAAATAGGTAGACAAGACCTGCCAACAGAATTGCTATGAAAACGAGAGCTTCGACGAATCCGGTCCAGCCGCTTTCGCGGACGGACACAGACCAGGCAAAGAGAAAAAGGGCTTCGATATCGAAGATCACGAAGAGCATCGCGACCAGATAGAATTTGGCTGAGAGCCGCAAGCGGGCGCCACCGGTAGGTAGCATGCCGGACTCGAACGGTTCGTTTTTGCTGCGGCCCCAGGCTTTTGACCCGAGGAGGCTGGAGACGCCGAGCATGAAGGCGCAAAGGCCGCCGACACCCAGAAGGAAAATGGCAAAGCCCCAGTTGTGGGCCATGAGTCCGGTCGCTTCGGGCATGCTGGAAATCCTTAACAGAGAGCAAAGGTCTCTGAGCTTGAAAAGAAACAAAGCAGTGACGATATGTCGCAGCAATCAATCGCGGTGATTTTATGGCTAAACACCGAGCAAGTAAAATTCAGATAGCGAAATTATTTACAAGAATAAGGACATAGCGTGCCTCCAAAGCCCTGTAGCCCATGCCGCTCGGGCATTAGCGGGGGTTTTGTCAAATATGTTTTGTAGGGAATGTAACGAACATACTTGCCGCTAAATGATAATCAATATTATTTGTCGCGGTTTTCAAACTGTTTAACGGGTGAATGGCTGGGAAGTTGTCTTATATGCGCGTTACTGCAAGTAGCGAGCACGGTCGTTTTACCTGATTCTCCGGGTCGTGAAACTGCTCTGGATCAATGTGTTTCGGAAAATTTTGTGGGTTGACCCGTTCCCTGTGGGAGCCGGGCTTGCCCGCGATGACGGTGTATCAGACACAGTAGGTGTTGACTGACAGGCCGCCATCGCGGGCAAGCCCAGCTCCCACAGGGTTTTGCAGTGGTCAAAAAAACGCAGACAAAAAAACGCCCCGAACCAGTCGGGGCGTCAGATGTGCAGCGTTGCGGTTAGCTTTTATTCGGTCCGCAACGGCCGTTTACTCAGATGAAGCAGATCAGTGGAACTGTTCTTCTTCGGTCGAACCGGTCAGCGCGGTCACCGAGGACGTGCCACCCTGAATCACGGTGGTCATGTCGTCGAAGTAGCCGGTGCCCACTTCCTGCTGGTGAGCCACGAAGGTGTAACCCTTGGCAGCGTCAGCGAACTCTTGCTCTTGCAGCTTCACATAGGCAGTCATGTCGTTGCGGGCGTAGTCGTGCGCCAGGTTGAACATGCTGTGCCACATATTGTGAATGCCGGCCAGGGTGATGAACTGGTGCTTGTAACCCATGGCGGACAGTTCGCGCTGGAACTTGGCGATGGTCGCGTCGTCCAGGTTTTTCTTCCAGTTGAAGGAAGGCGAGCAGTTGTACGACAGCAGTTGGTCCGGGTATTCCTTTTTGATCGCTTCAGCGAAGCGACGAGCCTCGTCCAGATCCGGCTTGGCGGTTTCGCACCAGATCAGGTCGGCGAACGGTGCGTAGGCCAGGCCGCGAGCGATGGCCTGGTCGAGACCGGCGCGTACTTTGTAGAAGCCTTCCTGGGTGCGTTCGCCAGTCACGAATGGCTGGTCATACGGGTCGCAGTCGGACGTCAGCAGGTCAGCCGCGTTGGCGTCGGTACGAGCCAGGATGATGGTCGGTGTACCGGCAACGTCAGCTGCCAGACGAGCAGCGGTCAGCTTCTGCACAGCTTCCTGGGTAGGAACCAGTACCTTGCCGCCCATGTGGCCGCATTTTTTCACGGAAGCCAGTTGGTCTTCGAAGTGAACGCCGGCGGCGCCTGCTTCGATCATGCTCTTCATCAACTCGTAAGCGTTCAGTACACCACCGAAGCCGGCTTCAGCGTCAGCCACGATCGGCGCGAAGTAGTCGATGTAGCCTTCGTCGCCCGGGTTCTTGCCGGCTTTCCACTGGATCTGGTCAGCGCGACGGAACGAGTTGTTGATGCGCTTGACCACGGTTGGAACCGAATCCACCGGGTACAGCGACTGATCCGGGTACATCGATTCGGCGGAGTTGTTGTCCGCAGCTACTTGCCAGCCCGACAGGTAGATCGCCTGGATACCGGCCTTGACTTGTTGCACAGCCTGGCCGCCGGTCAGGGCGCCCATGCAGTTGACGAAATCTTTCTCAGGACGGAAGGACGGCTTGGCACCCTGGGTGACCAGGTTCCAAAGCTTCTCGGCGCCCATTTTTGCAAAGGTGTGCTCAGGTTGAACCGAGCCACGCAGACGGACGACGTCAGCAGCGGAGTAATTGCGTGTCACGCCTTTCCAGCGCGGGTTTTCAGCCCAATCTTTTTCGAGGGCTGCAATTTGCTGTTCGCGTGTCAGTGCCATGGAGATAAACCTCGTCGCGTCTTTGATAAAAAGTCGTTCTTGGTGAAAATTCCTGCTCCTGCCAAATGCGCATTTCAAAGGGGCGTAAAAGGCTGCTCGCTGACCAGAAGCTTAGGCGGTCAAGTCGGGTTCGGCGGGGATGGCGACGGGATGAACGATGGGCTCGAGGGGAAAGTGAGCAGGTAAGGGCGAACTGTCGGGCGCATTCGGGCGTCGTGGGCCTTGGTGCGAACTTCAGTGTGGAGCCGGGTTACCTAATTACGCTTCCGTCCCTCGGGACAACTTCGTTCCAGTCGGCAACCTCGTCAAACACACCTTGTGGGCGGTACAGACACGAATCGGCTCGCGGGGTAGGTGCGAACAGCGACTCGAAAGCCCTTGCCAGGGCCTCTGATTAGCGGGAGCGAGGCCATCATGCCTTTGCTTTTTTGGCTCGTCAAACGTTTTGTAGTGCTTTTTTTCAAGCACTACATCTTTAGTCTAATACGACTAATCAGTCAGTTTTTGGTGCTTTAGTCCAGTGTGTCGACTTTCACCCGCAGGGTCATGTCATCTCGGCCCTGCGTAGAGTAGCTGCGGGTCAGGCCCTGTTTGTCAGCTTGAGTCTGGCGATTCACGCCGGCCAGGGTGATCCACTCGCCCAATCGACCGCTGACAGTTGTGTCGGTACTTTGCACGTTCACTACATCGGGACGTTCCTGGCTCATCCGGTCACGGTTGGTACTGATTGCCAGATGAACGATGTCGCCGGTGACGCTAGCAGTCACGTAGAAGCCTTGGGTGACGTTGCGGTATTCGGTCTGGCTGCGCAGGTCGCCATAGCTGTCGGTCTGGGTACTGGTGAGCGGCACGCTCTGGCCGACCTGGATCAGCGCGGGTGTGCCTTCGCTGGCCTGAACCTGCTGGATACCGCCGTCGCGGCTGTCGGTGCTGCGGTTGATGATGCGAGTCTGGCTCGGCTTGGCACCGTTCACCGAATAACCCTGATCACCCTGGAAGTTGTTTTCGTTGGTATCGACGGTGATCAGCAAGCGCTTGGCGGCCACGTCGAGTTGGCTGATCAAGGCCTTAAGTTCGTCGATCTTGCGCTGTTCTGCATTGACGATGAGCTGATTACCATAGGCGCTGACCTGGCCGTCCTTGCCGATGAAATCCTGTGCCACCGGCAGCAGGTCGGCGCTGGTGCGATAGTTCAGGGGCACGATCTCGGTGGCGGCCATGACCGAAAAACTGCAGGTCAGCAGCAGCGTTGTGAGCAGGGTGCGTAGGGACATATCCGTTATCTCCGGCCTTTAAAGTCTTGATATTGCCAGTTTGTCGGCCCGCGGTGGGGCAAGTTGAATCGTAGACAGCAAAACGCCCCGGCATCCGAGGATGGCGGGGCGTGATCGTTCCCACGCTCCGCGTGGGAATGCAGCCTGTGACGCTCCGCGTCACTGCCGCGAGGGGGGGCGCGGAGCGTCCCAAGAGGCATTCTTCCCACGCGGAGCGTGGGAATGATCAGTTACAGGGGCTCAGGCGGAGTGACGCACCATGTCCACATGCGGAATCCCGGCTTCCAGGAATTCCTCACTGACCATGCTGAAGCCCAAACGCTCATAGAACGCCGTGGCCTGCACTTGCGCGCTCAGCATCTGCTGCTTCAGCCCGCGCTTCTCGGCTTCACCGATCACCGCTTGCATCAGCGCATCGCCGACTTTCAAGCCGCGCCAGTCTTTGAGTACCGACACCCGACCAATGTGACCATCGGGCAGCAGCCGAGCGGTGCCGATTGGGAAGTCGCCTTCAAAGGCCAGAAAGTGGACTGCCGTTGCGTCATCAGCATCCCATTCCAGCTCAGGCGGAACGGATTGCTCGGCGATGAACACCGTCTCACGAATGCGCCGGATCTCGGCGTTGTCCTTTTGCCAGTCTGCGACACGTACGTGAATTTTATTCATCAGCAAACCCCAGGCTGCCTTGCTTGACCAGCTCGCACAGCAGGCCGCGACCGTCTTCGTCGTTCAGCCACTCGCCAAGGTTGTCGGTATGCAGGGAGTCGGCGGCGCAGATCATTTTCAGCAGCTCGCGCAGTTTGCCCGGCAGGTAACGGCTCTGGCCGCTGGCAAACAGCAGCAGGTCGTCATCAACTTCCGACCAGGCCAGGCGCGCGCTCGGGTTGCGGATCAGGATCGCGCCTTGCTCGAGGCTGGCGAGCAGGTCGTCTTCTTCGATTTCTTCCGGGCCAACCACGAGTTCCGGGTAGCGTGGCTCGGTCATGAACTGGCCGAACCAGGTCAGCAGCAGGCGCTCGTCGCTCATGTGCTCGGCCAGCAGGCTTTTCAGGCGATCAAGGGCGTCGTGCTGGATCTGATGAGGATCGACCGCCGGCAGGGCGTCGGCGTCGGTGTAACGCTCTTCGTCCGACAGGAACTGGCTGAGGAAATCGGTGAAGTGGGTCAGCACTTCGGCGGCGCTCGGCGCGCGGAAACCAACCGAATAGGTCATGCAGTCATCCACCGCAACGCCGCAATGGGCCAGGCGCGGCGGCAGGTAGAGCATATCGCCCGGCTCCAGAACCCACTCATCGGTGGCTTCGAAGTCGGCGAGGATGCGCAGGTCCGCGTGTGGCAGCAGCTTGCTCTCGGAGTCGCACATCTGGCCGATTTTCCAGTTGCGCTTGCCGTGGCCCTGCAGCAGGAACACGTCGTAGTTGTCGAAGTGCGGACCCACGCTGCCACCCGGGGCGGCGAAACTGATCATCACATCGTCGACGCGCCAGCTTGGCAGGAAGCGGAAGTTCTCCAGCAGCTCAGCGACCTCCGGCACGAACTGGTCGACCGCTTGAACCAGCAGGGTCCAGTCACGTTCCGGCAGTTTGCTGAATTCGTCTTCGGCGAACGGACCACGGCGCAATTCCCAAGGGCGCTCGCCGTTCTCGATCACCAGGCGCGATTCGACTTCTTCTTCCAGCGCCAGGCCGGCCAGTTCGTCGGCGTCGATCGGACTTTCGAAATCAGGGATCGCCTGACGGATCAGCAGGGGTTTTTTCTGCCAGTAGTCACGCAGGAATTCGCGCGCCGTGATGCCGCCCAGAAGTTGAAGAGGAATATCAGGATTCATGTGTAACCTATTGAAAAAAAGCACTTTTCAGACGGGAATAAAAACGCCCGGCGCTGCCGGGCGTCTCAAACGGGTAAAGCGGTCGATCAGATGCGTTTGGCTTGCGCTACAGCGTTGCCGATGTAGTTGGCCGGGGTGAGCAGTTTCAGCTCGGCCTTGGCTTGCGCAGGCATGTCCAGGCCGTCGATGAAGGTCTGCAGCGCTTCAGGGCTGATGCCCTTGCCGCGAGTCAGCTCTTTCAATTTCTCGTACGGGTTTTCGATGTTGTAGCGGCGCATCACAGTCTGGATCGGCTCGGCCAATACTTCCCAGCACGCGTCCAGGTCAGCAGCAATCTTCTGCTGGTTGAGCTCCAGCTTGCTGATGCCTTTGAGGCTGGCTTCGTAGGCAATCACGCTGTGGGCGAAGCCGACACCGAGGTTGCGCAGTACGGTGGAGTCGGTCAGGTCGCGCTGCCAGCGGGAGATCGGCAGCTTGCTCGCCAGGTGCTGGAACAGTGCGTTGGCGATGCCCAGGTTGCCTTCGGAGTTTTCGAAGTCAATCGGGTTGACCTTGTGCGGCATGGTCGAGGAACCGATTTCGCCAGCGATGGTGCGCTGTTTGAAATAACCCAGGGAGATGTAGCCCCAGATGTCGCGGTCGAAGTCGATCAGGATGGTGTTGAAGCGCGCGATTGCGTCGAACAGCTCGGCGATGTAGTCGTGCGGTTCGATCTGCGTGGTGTACGGGTTGAAGCCCAGGCCCAGCTCGTCTTCGATGAAGGCGCGGGCGTTGGCTTCCCAGTCGATCTCAGGGTAGGCCGACAGGTGAGCGTTGTAGTTGCCGACAGCGCCGTTGATTTTGCCCAGCAGCGGAACGGCGGCGACTTGAGCGATCTGACGCTCCAGACGGTAAACCACGTTCGCCAGCTCTTTGCCCAGGGTGGTCGGCGAGGCCGGTTGGCCGTGGGTGCGCGACAGCATTGGTACGTCAGCAAAGCGGATCGCCAGTTCACGGATGGCTTCGGCGGTCTGGCGCATCAGCGGCAGCATCACATCATCACGGCCTTCGCGCAGCATCAGGGCGTGGGACAGGTTGTTGATGTCCTCGCTGGTGCAGGCAAAGTGGATGAATTCGCTGACGGCAGCCAGTTCCGGCAGCTTGGCCGCTTGCTCTTTGAGCAGGTACTCAATGGCTTTGACGTCGTGGTTGGTGGTGCGCTCGATCTCTTTGACACGCTCGGCGTGCTCCAGAGAGAAGTTTTCCGCCAAGGTGTTCAACACCGCGTTGGCTTCGGCAGAGAACGCCGGCACTTCGCTGATGGCAGGGTGAGCGGCCAGGCGCTGGAGCCAGCGCACTTCAACCAGAACGCGAGCACGGATCAGGCCGTATTCGCTGAAAATCGGGCGCAGGGCCTGGGTTTTGCCGGCGTAGCGGCCGTCAACAGGGGAAACCGCAGTGAGCGAAGAGAGCTGCATGGGGTGTTCTCGGACAGTCGGGCAACGAAATGGGGCGCGTATCATACATGAAAAAAATCCGCCGGTCCGTTGCCAACTGACCGGCGTATTACGCGTTACTGACTACAAAACGGTATTGCGGGCGCGGTTCAGCTGCTGCGCATCAGCGGGTAAAGCTCTTTAAGCAATTTGCGCCGGCTGATCACCAACTGCCAGCGATGACCGCCCAACTGCCGCCACAGGCGCGCCGATCGAATTCCGGCCAGTAACAGCGCACGGATCTTCGAGGCATTGCTCGGTTGCTGCAGGTTGCGCATGTCACCATGCACTTGAATCCGTTGGCGCAGGGTGCTCAGGGTGTCCTGGTACAACGCACCGCAGGCGGCGATCACGTTTTCATGAGCCGGGCCGAAGTGCTCGACCTGGGACTGAATCTGCGGCAAACGCTTGCCGATCACTTCCAGCATGTCGTCGCGCTTGGCCAACTGACGCTCCAGCCCCAGCATCGCCAGGGCGTAGCGTAGCGGTTCGCGCTGGAGGGTGCTGGGATCGCGCTCCAGGGCACCGATCAATGCGCGGTAGCCTTCACGCAAATTGATATCGTCACCGCCATAGACTTCCAGCGTGTCCTTGGGGTCGCGAATCAACAGGCTGCCGAGCATGCAGGTCAGGCCGGCTTCATTGGTCTGGCCACTCTTGGCTATTTTGTCGACCAGTACGGCGGCGAGAAACACACCGCCCAGGGCTGTCAGTTGCTCTTGAGTCGGGCTCATGAGCGCTGACCCTTGCTGGTCCAGGGTTCGGCCACTTCGATCACGCCGCCGCCGAGGCAGATTTCACCGTCGTAGAACACCACGGATTGGCCTGGAGTGACCGCGCGTTGCGGGTCATCGAAGGTCGCGCGGTAGCCGTTGGCGGTCTTCTCCAGCGTGCAAGGCTGGTCGCTCTGACGATAGCGCACCTTGGCGGTCAGTTTGCGCGGCTCGGTCAAATCGATCGGGTTGACCCAATAGATGTCCGAGGCGAGCAGGGCGCGGGAGAACAGATAAGGGTGATCATTGCCCTGGCCAACGATCAGCTCGTTGTGTTCCAGGTCTTTGATCAGCACATACCACGGCTCGTCGCCAGCGTCTTTCAGGCCGCCGATGCCCAGGCCCTGACGCTGGCCGATGGTGTGGTACATCAAGCCGTGGTGACGGCCGATGACTTCGCCTTCGGTGGTCTTGATCTCGCCTGGCTGGGCCGGCAGGTATTGCTTGAGGAAATCGCTGAAGCGGCGTTCGCCGATAAAGCAGATTCCGGTGGAATCCTTTTTCTTCGCGGTGGCCAGGTCGTGTTTCTCGGCAATCGCGCGCACTTCGGGTTTTTCCAGCTCGCCGACCGGGAACAGGGTCTTGGCGATCTGTTCGCCGCCGACAGCGTGCAGGAAATAGCTCTGGTCCTTGTTCGGATCCAGGCCCTTGAGCAATTCGGTGCGGCCATCGATGTCACGGCGGCGCACGTAGTGGCCGGTGGCGATCAGGTCGGCGCCGAGCATCATGGCGTAGTCGAGGAACGCCTTGAACTTGATTTCACGGTTGCAGAGGATGTCCGGGTTCGGCGTGCGACCGGCCTTGTACTCGGCCAGGAAATGCTCGAACACGTTGTCCCAGTACTCGGCAGCGAAGTTGGCGGTGTGCAGCTTGATGCCAATCTTGTCGCACACGGCCTGAGCGTCCGCCAGGTCATCCATGGCGGTGCAGTATTCCGTTCCATCGTCTTCTTCCCAGTTCTTCATGAACAGGCCTTCCACCTCATAACCCTGCTCGATCAGCAGGAGAGCGGAAACGGAAGAGTCCACGCCGCCGGACATGCCGACAATGACGCGCTTCTTTTGTGTGTCAGAAGGGGCTGGATCACGCATAGGGATTCAATGAGTGTCTTGAAAAAGGACGCGATTCTAGCAGGCTCAAGCCTGCAAGGCTAAAGAGAAGGGCGGATCAGCTCGAGGCTGAAGTGTTTACCGTCCAGATAATCATCGATACAGCGGATGATCAGCTCACTGCGCCAGTTTGCGCGCTGTTGCAGCAGTTCGTCACGCGTCAGCCATTTTGCGCCGACGATACCATCATCCAACTGATAGTCGGGGTGGTGTTTGAGCGGTTTTGCGGTGAAGCAGACCCGCTGATAAGTCACGCCGTTGCTTGGCGCGGTGTAGAGGTAAATGCCCACCACGCCTGTCGGCTCGACGTCCCAGCCGGTTTCCTCAAGGGTTTCGCGCACGGCGGCTTCGATCAGGGTTTCGTCCGGGTCCAGATGGCCGGCGGGTTGGTTGAGTACCGTTTGTCCGTGCTTGAACTCTTCGACCATCAGGAAGCGACCATTGTCTTCGACGATGGTGGCGACGGTGATGTGGGGTAGCCAGTCCATAAGACTTCCTTGAATTTTGAATAGTGAAACGCGGCTCCTGTGGGAGCGGGCTTGCTCGCGAAAGCGGTGGGTCAGTCAATAAAGATGTTGAATGATAAACCGCATTCGCGAGCAAGCCCGCTCCCACATTGGACCAATGTTCACATTGGAAGGGTGTGAGCGCCAGAAACAGAAACCCCGGCACTGGGCCGGGGCTTCTTTGCATCCTTACAACCTTAAACCAGCGCAGCGATCGCGGCGTTGAAGGTGTTGCTCGGGCGCATGGCCTTGCTGATCAGTTCGGCATTGGCGTGGTAGTAACCGCCGATGTCCACTGGCTTGCCCTGGACGGCGTTGAGCTCGGCAACGATGGTCGCTTCGTTCTCGGTCAGGGTTTTGGCCAGTTCGCCGAACTGCGCTTGCAGTGCAGTGTCTTCGGTCTGGGCGGCCAGGGCTTGTGCCCAGTACAGCGCCAGGTAGAAGTGGCTGCCGCGGTTGTCGATGTTGCCGACCTTGCGCGATGGCGACTTGTTGTTGTCCAGGAACTGGCCAGTGGCCTGATCCAGGGTCTTGGCCAGCACCAGCGCTTTAGGGTTGTTGTAGGTAACACCCAGATGCTCGAGGGAAGCAGCCAGGGCCAGGAACTCGCCCAGGGAATCCCAGCGCAGGAAGTTTTCTTCCAGCAGCTGTTGAACGTGCTTCGGTGCCGAACCGCCGGCGCCGGTTTCGAACAGGCCACCGCCGTTCATTAGTGGAACGATCGACAGCATCTTGGCGCTGGTGCCCAGTTCCATGATCGGGAACAGGTCGGTCAGGTAGTCGCGCAATACGTTGCCGGTCACCGAGATGGTGTCCTTGCCTTCGCGTGTGCGGTCCAGGGTGAACTTCATCGCGTCGACGGGCGACATGATGCGGATGTCCAGGCCAGAAGTATCGTGATCCTTCAGGTAAGCCTGAACTTTCTCGATCACTACGCCGTCGTGGGCGCGCATTGGGTCCAGCCAGAAAATCGCCGGAGTTGCGCTTGCACGGGCACGGTTGACGGCCAGTTTGACCCAGTCCTGGATCGGCGCGTCTTTGGTCTGGCACATGCGGAAGATGTCGCCGGCTTCAACCGTCTGTTCCAGCAGAGTGCGGCCAGCGCTGTCGGAAACCCGAACTACGCCGTTTGCCTTGATCTGGAAGGTCTTGTCGTGGGAGCCGTACTCTTCGGCTTTCTTCGCCATCAGGCCAACGTTTGGCACGCTGCCCATGGTGGTTGGATCAAAGGCGCCGTTAGCCTTGCAGTCTTCGATCACCGCCTGGTAGATGGTGGCGTAGCAACGATCCGGGATCACAGCCTTGGTGTCGTGCAGCTGACCGTCGGTGCCCCACATTTTGCCGGAGTCACGGATCATCGCTGGCATCGAGGCGTCGACGATAACGTCGCTCGGCACGTGCAGGTTGGTGATGCCTTTGTCGGAGTTGACCATGGCCAACGATGGACGAACGGCGTAGACCGCCTGGATGTCCGCTTCGATCTGCGCTTGTTGCTCGGCAGGCAAAGCCTTGATACGAGCGTACAGGTCGCCGATGCCGTTGTTCAGGTTGAAGCCGATCTGGGCCAGCACGTCAGCGTGCTTGGCCAGGGCGTCTTTATAGAACTCGGCAACGATCTGGCCGAACATGATCGGGTCGGAGACCTTCATCATGGTGGCTTTCAGGTGAACCGACAGAAGAACGCCTTTTTGTTTGGCGTCTTCGATCTCGGCTGCGATGAAGCTGCGCAGCGCGTTTTTGCTCAGAACGGCGCAATCGAGGATCTCACCGGCTTGCACGGTGGTTTTTTCTTTCAGAACGGTGGTGGTGCCGTCTTGAGCGATCAGTTCGATTTTGACGGCGTCAGCGGCGTCGATCAGGGCGGCTTTTTCGCTGCCGTAGAAATCGCCGGTGCTCATGTGAGCCACGTGGGACTTGGAGTCTTTGGCCCAGGCGCCCATTTTGTGCGGGTGCTTGCGCGCGTAGTTCTTGACCGACAGCGGTGCACGACGATCGGAGTTGCCTTCGCGCAGAACCGGGTTCACGGCGCTGCCCTTGATCTTGTCGTAACGCGACTTGGCGAGCTTGTCGGCATCGCTGGTCACGGTTTCCGGGTAGTCCGGCAGTGCGAAGCCCTGGGCTTGCAGCTCTTTGATCGCGGCCTGCAGTTGCGGAACCGAAGCGCTGATGTTCGGCAACTTGATGATGTTGGCTTCAGGTGTAACGGCCAGGTCGCCCAGTTCGGCGAGGTGGTCGGCTACGGCTTTGTCACCCAATTGCTCGGGGAAGCTGGCCAGAATGCGCCCTGCAAGAGAGATATCGCGGGTTTCAACGGCGATATCAGCCGAGGCGGTGAAAGCCTCTACGATAGGCAACAGTGAATAGGTGGCGAGGGCTGGGGCTTCGTCGGTGAAGGTATAGATGATCTTCGAGCGGGTGGGCATATTCGGATTAACTCTCTCTTCTTTGCTAAAGCGTGCGCAGAAACTCGAGGGGCGCCGGGTAAGCGCGTTCGTTCAAAGTCATCCATGAGCCGAATGTCGAGGTTTCTTCGCGGTGATGTTGGGTGCATCAGTCGAGCGTCAAGCGGGTGGACTGCGGTAACAATCCGGCTTATTCGGGCCCAACGTCGTGTGATAGAGCGGTCGGCCGTCGTGACTCTGTGGTCAGCGGCGGCATTATACATAGGTAGCTGGCAATCTGCCGATGGTTCATATGCAACGTTTTTCGTCCATTGGTCTAAAGGTCGCAGGCGAGTGTGACGCGTAGAGTCGTTCGCCGTGCTTGAGTTTGGCGCTTTTCCCTTTGCTTTCAGGCTTGTACGTCGCGAACTGTGCAGCTTTGCGGCAGATGGGCGGAACATAGGGTTTGCGCGCCGATTTAACTGGGGTACGCTCGAACGCAGCCAGATGTTCAATCCAAACAATGGAGTACAGCATGGGATACAAGAAGATTCAGGTTCCAGCCGTCGGCGACAAAATCACCGTCAACGCAGACCATTCTCTCAATGTTCCTAACAACCCGATCATCCCCTTCATCGAAGGCGATGGTATTGGCGTTGATATCAGCCCGGTCATGATCAAGGTTGTCGATGCTGCTGTTAAGAAAGCTTACGGCGGCGAGCGCAAAATTTCCTGGATGGAAGTCTACGCCGGGGAGAAAGCGACTCAGGTTTACGATCAGGACACCTGGCTGCCTCAGGAAACCCTGGACGCGGTCAAGGATTATGTAGTTTCCATCAAAGGCCCTCTGACCACCCCGGTCGGCGGTGGCATCCGTTCGCTGAACGTGGCCCTGCGTCAGCAACTCGACCTGTATGTGTGCCTGCGCCCGGTGCGCTGGTTCGAAGGCGTACCGAGCCCGGTCAAAAAGCCAGGCGATGTCGACATGACCATCTTCCGTGAAAACTCGGAAGACATTTATGCCGGTATCGAATGGAAAGCCGGTTCGCCGGAAGCGACCAAGGTCATCAAGTTCCTCAAAGAAGAAATGGGCGTCACCAAGATCCGTTTCGACGAAAACTGCGGTATCGGCGTCAAGCCGGTGTCCCTGGAAGGCACCAAGCGTCTGGCGCGCAAGGCTCTGCAGTATGTGGTCGACAACGACCGTGACTCGCTGACCATCGTGCACAAAGGCAACATCATGAAGTTCACCGAAGGTGCCTTCAAGGAATGGGCCTACGAAGTGGCCGCTGAAGAATTCGGCGCGACTCTGCTCGACGGCGGTCCGTGGATGCAGTTCAAGAACCCGAAAACCGGCAAGAACGTCATCGTCAAGGACGCTATCGCCGACGCCATGCTCCAGCAGATCCTGCTGCGCCCGGCTGAATACGATGTTATCGCGACCCTGAACCTCAACGGCGACTACCTCTCCGACGCCCTGGCGGCCGAAGTGGGCGGTATCGGTATCGCGCCGGGTGCCAACCTGTCCGACACCGTGGCCATGTTCGAAGCCACCCACGGTACTGCGCCTAAGTACGCCGGCAAGGACCAGGTCAACCCGGGTTCGTTGATCCTGTCCGCCGAGATGATGCTGCGTCACATGGGCTGGACCGAAGCGGCCGACCTGATCATCAAAGGCACCAACGGCGCGATCTCCGCGAAAACCGTGACCTATGACTTCGAACGTCTGATGGAGGGCGCGAAACTGCTGTCGTCTTCCGCGTTTGGTGATGCGTTGATCTCGCACATGTAAACCAGCTGACAAAAAAACCGCCTTCGGGCGGTTTTTTTATGACTGGATGAGCTGCGTCAGCTCGACACTGTTTCTTGCCGGATGGCAGTGGCGCTCTGTTCGTTCGGAGAGGTGACAGATGTGATCTTTACTGCATGCAGTCCTTTGGGGCCCTGGAGGATCTCAAAGCTAACAATTTGCCCAGCCTTGAGGGTTTTGTATCCGTCCATTTCAATAGCCGAATAGTGGGCAAAGAAATCGATGTCCTTGCCATCCTCGTCGCGACCTTCTCTGGCGTCGGTGTTAATGAAACCGAACCCCTTGGCATTGTTGAACCATTTCACCTTACCGACAGCCATACCCATATCCCTCTGCAACAGACTCCATCACTGGAGTATCATCCAGTTAATCCGCAGTCTATCTTGCAAATAGGATTGACTCCGCGGACCTTTTTTACCCACTGTGGGCTCTATTGTTTGTAACACCGATTTTCCGATAGTCAAGGTGACCGGGCAGTCGGAGTTGAAAACGTTCATAACAGCCCCCACCACTGTATTTGCACAACTGACGAACCTTTCTTTCCATGCATGCAATCAGCCAGATTCGACTAACATTCAATCAGGATCGCCCTGATTTACACGACGACGATTCCGCAGGCATTGCTGTTCAGGAGGCTAAGCCTGCTCTACAGGCGCCACCGATGTACAAGGTGGTTTTGTTCAACGATGACTACACACCGATGGATTTCGTCGTCGAAGTGCTCGAGGTGTTTTTTAACCTGAATCGCGAGCTGGCGACCAAGGTCATGCTGGCCGTCCATACAGAAGGACGGGCAGTATGTGGAGTGTTTACCCGCGACATCGCGGAGACCAAGGCCATGCAGGTCAACCAGTACGCCAGGGAAAGCCAGCATCCGCTACTCTGTGAAATCGAGAAGGACGGTTAATCGCCGACCACTTGGGTATGAGGTGAAGCTATGTTAAACCGCGAGCTCGAAGTCACCCTCAATCTTGCCTTCAAGGAGGCACGTTCGAAGCGTCATGAATTCATGACGGTCGAACACCTGCTGCTGGCCCTATTGGATAATGAGGCTGCCGCCACCGTTTTGCGTGCCTGCGGCGCAAACCTCGACAAACTCAAGCATGATCTGCAGGAGTTCATCGACTCCACCACGCCATTGATCCCTCTTCATGACGAGGATCGTGAAACCCAGCCAACCCTGGGCTTCCAGCGTGTACTGCAACGTGCTGTCTTTCATGTACAGAGCTCGGGCAAACGCGAAGTGACTGGCGCTAACGTGCTGGTCGCAATCTTCAGTGAGCAAGAGAGTCAGGCAGTGTTTCTGCTGAAACAGCAGAGCGTTGCGCGCATCGATGTCGTCAACTACATCGCCCATGGCATTTCAAAAGTGCCAGGGCATGGCGATCACTCTGAAGGTGAACAAGATATGCAGGACGACGAGGGCGGTGAGTCTTCTTCTTCAGGCAATCCTCTGGATGCTTATGCCAGCAACCTCAACGAACTCGCGCGCCAGGGTCGTATCGATCCGTTGGTAGGCCGTGAGCTGGAGGTCGAGCGCGTCGCGCAGATCCTCGCGCGTCGCCGCAAAAACAACCCGCTGCTGGTGGGCGAGGCCGGCGTGGGTAAAACTGCGATTGCCGAAGGCCTGGCCAAACGCATTGTCGACAACCAGGTGCCGGATCTGCTGGCCAACAGCGTGGTGTATTCCCTCGATCTGGGGGCTTTGCTGGCCGGGACCAAATACCGCGGCGATTTCGAGAAGCGCTTCAAGGCGTTGCTCAATGAGCTGAAAAAACGTCCGCAGGCGATTCTGTTCATCGACGAGATCCACACCATCATCGGTGCGGGCGCTGCGTCCGGTGGCGTCATGGATGCCTCGAACCTGCTCAAGCCATTGCTGTCTTCGGGCGACATTCGCTGCATCGGTTCGACCACGTTCCAGGAATTCCGTGGGATCTTCGAGAAGGACCGTGCCCTGGCTCGGCGCTTCCAGAAGGTCGATGTGTCGGAACCTTCGGTGGAAGACACCATTGGCATCCTGCGTGGCCTGAAAGGACGTTTCGAAGCGCACCACAACATCGAATACAGCGATGAAGCCCTGCGCGCCGCTGCGGAACTGGCCTCGCGTTACATCAATGACCGGCACATGCCGGACAAGGCGATCGACGTCATCGACGAGGCGGGCGCCTACCAGCGTCTGCAGCCGATCGAGAAACGCGTGAAACGCATCGAAGTGCCTCAGGTCGAGGACATCGTTGCGAAAATCGCGCGAATTCCACCAAAACACGTCACCAGTTCCGACAAAGAGCTGCTGCGTAACCTTGAGCGTGACCTGAAACTCACGGTCTTTGGCCAGGATGCGGCGATCGACTCGCTGTCGACTGCGATCAAGCTGTCCCGTGCCGGCCTCAAGTCGCCTGACAAGCCAGTCGGTTCGTTCCTGTTCGCAGGGCCGACCGGTGTAGGTAAAACAGAGGCCGCGCGGCAACTGGCCAAGGCGTTGGGTGTCGAGCTGGTTCGCTTCGACATGTCCGAGTACATGGAGCGCCACACCGTATCGCGTCTGATCGGTGCGCCTCCAGGCTATGTCGGGTTCGATCAGGGCGGTTTGCTGACCGAAGCCATCACCAAGCAGCCTCACTGCGTGCTGTTGCTCGATGAAATCGAGAAGGCACATCCGGAAGTCTTCAACCTGCTGTTGCAGGTCATGGACCACGGTACGCTGACCGATAACAACGGGCGCAAGGCGGACTTCCGTAACGTGATCGTCATCATGACGACCAACGCCGGTGCCGAAACTGCGGCGCGTGCTTCGATCGGTTTCACCTATCAGGACCACTCGTCCGATGCGATGGAAGTGATCAAGAAGAGCTTCACGCCGGAATTCCGTAACCGTCTGGACACCATTATCCAGTTTGGTCGCCTCAGCCATGAGGTCATCAAAAGCGTGGTGGACAAGTTCCTTACCGAACTTCAGGCGCAGCTGGAAGACAAGCGCGTGCAGCTGGAAGTGACGGACGCAGCGCGTGGCTGGCTGGCAGCGAGTGGCTACGACACGGCAATGGGCGCTCGTCCAATGGCGCGTTTGATCCAGGACAAGATCAAGCGTCCACTGGCCGAGGAGATCCTCTTTGGCGAACTGGCCGACCATGGTGGTGTGGTACACATCGACCTCAAGGACGGCGAGCTGACCTTCGAGTTCGAGACTACGGCTGAAATGGCCTGACGTTAAACCGCAGCAAAGCAAAAAGGCGCCGATTGGCGCCTTTTTGCTGCCTGCCATGATCGTTCCCACGCTCCGCGTGGGGATGCAGTCCGGGACGCTCCGCGTCCCTTCAAAAGCCGAACGCAGAGCGTCCGTTGAGGCATTCCCACGCAGAGCGTGGGAACGATCCGCAAACAAAAACGCCCGGCATAGCCGGGCGTTTTGTATTGACTTGATTAGCGAGCGCGGTAGGTGATGCGCCCTTTGCTCAAGTCATAGGGCGTCAGCTCGACGCGCACTTTGTCGCCGGTAAGAATACGGATGTAGTTCTTGCGCATCTTGCCGGAGATATGCGCGGTTACGACGTGCCCATTTTCCAACTCCACACGAAACATGGTGTTGGGCAGGGTGTCGACGACAGTGCCTTCCATTTCGAAGCTGTCTTCTTTCGACATGCAGTAAAGCCCTCGGTGTCCAATGAATGGCCCGGTGCAACTGCGCCAGGCAAAAGCGGCGTGCATTGTGCCCGAAAAATGGGGTTTAAGCCAAGGGGTTAGTGTCCTGTCTCACAAATACGTTCCTCTTTTGGCGAGTGGCTGTTGTCGTCAGGCAAGGCGCCGCGACGAGTCATAGCCCGCTATGGCAAGGAGCGGCAACGCAGCATGATGACAACAGACGCCGTCAAAAAGGAACAGTATTTGCGAGACAGGGCACTAGCTCAGGATGACCCAACGCTGATTAATCAGCAGTTCGATAGGGCGATATTGGGTCTTGTAGCTCATTTTTTTGCAGTTTTTGATCCAGTAGCCGAGATAGACGGCTTCCAGCCCCAGGCGTCGGGCTTCGCCGATTTGCCAGAGGATTGCATAGCGCCCCAGGCTACGACGCTCCTGCGCGGGTTCATAGAAGGTGTAGACCGCCGACAGGCCGTTGGGCAGCAAGTCAGTGACGGCCACGGCCAGCAGGCGGCCTTCGAGACGAAATTCGTAGAAGCGGGAGAATGGCAGATCACGTACCAGGAAGGTCGAAAACTGGTCGCGGCTCGGCGGATACATATCGCCGTCGGCATGACGTTGTTCGATGTAGCGCTGATACAGGTCGAAGTACTCTTCGCTGAACTTTGGTCTGGCCGGACGCACCTGTAAGTCGGCATTGCGTTTGAGAATGCGTTTTTGCTGACGGTTGGGGGTAAATTGCGCCACAGGAATGCGCGCCGGTACGCACGCATTGCAATGCTGGCAATGCGGCCGGTAGAGATGATCGCCACTACGACGAAAGCCCATTTCCGACAGATCTGCGTAGACATGCACATCCATGGGCTGACTAGGATCGAGGAACAGCGTCGTGGCCTGCTCCTCGGGCAGATAGCTGCAAGAGTGGGGCTGAGTGGCATAAAACTTCAAACGCGCCAACTCGGTCATGATCAACCCTCGGGATAAGCTTTTGATTAGGGGGCGCTCTCAATGAGTTTCCCCGCATTAAGTGTAAGCCACACGCGCCAATGTCGCTCAGCAAACCCAAGTGGCGCGGCCCGGTTGATCCAGGTGTCGCGCAAGGTAGCCGGCAAATTCGCGGCGGGGAATCGCTCGGGCACCCAGGCTGTGCAGATGATCGGTAGGCATCTGGCAATCGATCAGCACAAAACCTGAGTCTTTCAGGTGTCGCACCAGGGTGGCGAAGCCATATTTGGAAGCGTTGTCGGCGCGGCTGAACATCGACTCGCCAAAAAACAACTGCCCCATAGCCAGGCCGTAGAGCCCGCCGACCAGCGCGCCATCGTCCCAGACTTCCACCGAATGGGCGTAACCACGCCTGTGCAGTTCGACATAGGCATCCTGCATCGCTTGGGTGATCCAGGTGCCGTCAGCGTACTCGCGCGGTGCGGCGCAGGCGCGGATGACCGCGGCAAAATCCCGATCGAAGGTCACTTGATAGCGTTGTTGGCGCAGCAGTTTGTTCAAACTACGGGAGACATGCAGTTCGTCGGGAAACAGTACTGTGCGCGGGTCCGGCGACCACCAGAGAATCGGCTGGCCCTCCGAGAACCACGGAAAGCAGCCGTGACGATAGGCTTGAATCAGGCGATCGGCGGACAGATCGCCGCCCGCGGCCAGCAGCCCGTTGGGGTCGCGCATGGCTTTTTCCAGCGGCGGGAAGGTCAGGGTGTTGCGTTGTAACCAAGTCAGCATGGCATCCGGGCTTGCAGAAGGGGAGGGTGGTAGCGGGCCGTTGAGCCCGCCTGAGGAGGTTAACCGTCAAACGGTGGGGATGTCATCGAGATACTTCTCGGCATCCAGCGCGGCCATGCAGCCGGCCCCGGCGGACGTCACCGCCTGGCGGTAAATATGATCGGCCACGTCACCGGCGGCGAACACGCCTGCAATGTCCGTGGCGGTGGCATCACCTTCGCTGCCGCCCTTGATCAGCAGATAACCGTCGCGCATTTTCAGCTGGCCCTGGAACAGGTCGGTATTGGGCTTGTGGCCAATGGCGATGAATACGCCGGCCAGCGGCAAGTCATTGGTTTCGCCCGTATGGCTGTGCCGCAGGCGGGCACCGGTCACGCCGCTGGCATCGCCCAATACTTCGTCCAGATTCTGGTTCCAGTGCAGGCGGATATTGCCGTTGGCGGCTTTTTCGAAGAGCTTGTCCTGGAGGATCTTCTCCGAGCGCAGTTTGTCGCGACGGTGAATCAGGTGGACTTCCTTGGCGATGTTCGACAGATACAGTGCTTCTTCAACGGCCGTGTTACCTCCGCCGACCACCGCGACCACCTGATTGCGGTAAAAGAAGCCATCGCAGGTGGCGCAGGCCGAAACCCCTTTGCCGGCAAAGGCTTCTTCCGATGGCAGCCCCAGGTATTGGGCCGAAGCGCCGGTGGCGATAATCAGCGCATCGCAGGTGTAGGTGCCGCTGTCGCCGATGAGCTCGAACGGGCGCTGTTGCAACTTGGCCGTATGGATGTGGTCGTAAACGATCTCTGTGTCGAAGCGTTCGGCGTGTTTTTGCATGCGTTCCATCAGTACCGGGCCGGTCAGACCTTCGACGTCGCCGGGCCAGTTGTCGACTTCGACGGTGGTGGTCAGCTGGCCACCTGCCTGTATGCCGGTAATGACAACGGGTTTGAGGTTGGCGCGAGCGGCATAAACGGCTGCGCTGTAACCGGCGGGGCCGGAACCCAGAATGATCAGGCGGGAATGCTTCGCTTCAGTCATAAAAACACCTCATAAGCCTTTGTCACAAAAGAGAATGCATGCTCAAATTGGACTGCGCGTACTGTGCTGTTGGCTATGCTGCACCCAGGGGGCTCAAGCATGGCATCGGGTGAACAAACCCGTACAATGCTCGCTTGTAACAGTGTTTGTATCAAAAAAGCGGTGCATGCCGTATTTCGAAAAACCGGGGCGCAGTGTTAAAAGTAGTCCCAGTTGCGCCTGTTAACTTTTTTACCTGCCTGGATTGGGCAGTTTTTATAGTCATTCAACAGATGGACGCGCCATGGGCGCAGGAAAAGAAGCGTTTTGAAGAAATCCACCGCAGCACCTAAAACAGTCGTCCCGCTCTGGCGCCAGCAATTGCACTACCGGCTCAAGGAAGGTGCATTGATCGCCATCGGCGCCTTGTGCCTGTTCCTGATGATGGCTTTGTTGACCTATGGCAAAGACGATCCGGGCTGGAGCCATAACAGCAAGATCGACGATGTGCAGAACTTCGGCGGGCCGGCCGGCTCTTACAGCGCCGACATCCTGTTCATGGTCCTGGGTTACTTCGCCTACATTTTCCCGCTGTTGCTGGCGGTCAAGGCGTATCAGATCTTCCGCCAGCGCCACGAACCGTGGCAGTGGAGTGGCTGGCTGTTCTCCTGGCGCCTGATCGGCCTGGTATTTCTGGTGCTGTCGGGTGCAGCGCTGGCCCACATCCATTTCCATGCGGCGACCGGTCTGCCGGCCGGCGCGGGTGGTGCTTTGGGTGAAAGCCTCGGCGATCTGGCCCGGAACGCGCTGAACATCCAGGGCAGCACCCTGTTGTTCATCGCGCTGTTCCTGTTCGGCCTGACGGTGTTCACCGACCTGTCGTGGTTCAAGGTGATGGACGTCACCGGCAAGATCACCCTTGATCTGTTCGAACTGTTTCAAGGCGCGGCCAATCGCTGGTGGGCGGCCCGTATGGAACGCAAGCAACTGGTCGCCCAACTGCGTGAAGTCGACGATCGCGTGCATGACGTGGTCGCGCCGACCGTCACCGACAAACGCGAGCAGGCCAAGGTCAAGGAGCGCCTGATCGAGCGTGAGCAAGCCTTGAGCAAGCACATGTCCGAACGCGAGAAGCAGGTACCGCCGGTGATTGCCCCGGCTCCGCCCAAACCGGCCGCTCCCAGCAAGCGCGTGGAAAAAGAGAAGCAGGCGCCGTTGTTCGTCGACAGCGCCGTGGAAGGCACCTTGCCGCCGATCTCGATTCTCGACCCCGCGGAAAAGAAACAACTCAATTATTCGCCCGAATCCCTCGCAGCTGTCGGCCACTTGCTGGAAATCAAGCTCAAGGAATTCGGCGTCGAGGTCTCGGTGGATTCGATTCACCCGGGCCCGGTCATTACCCGTTACGAAATCCAGCCAGCGGCCGGCGTCAAAGTCAGCCGCATCTCCAACCTGGCGAAAGACCTGGCCCGTTCCCTGGCCGTGACCAGCGTGCGTGTCGTGGAAGTGATTCCGGGCAAGACCACGGTCGGTATCGAGATCCCTAACGAAGACCGGCAGATCGTGCGGTTCTCCGAGGTCTTGTCGACCCCTGAGTACGATAACTTCAAGTCCCCGGTCACCCTGGCCCTAGGTCATGATATCGGCGGCAAGCCGGTGATCACCGACCTGGCGAAAATGCCGCACTTGCTGGTGGCCGGTACGACCGGTTCCGGTAAGTCGGTGGGGGTGAACGCGATGATCCTGTCGATTCTGTTCAAGTCCGGCCCGGAAGACGCCAAGCTGATCATGATCGACCCGAAAATGCTTGAACTGTCGATCTACGAAGGCATTCCGCACCTGCTGTGCCCGGTGGTCACCGACATGAAGGACGCCGCCAACGCCTTGCGCTGGAGCGTCGCCGAGATGGAACGGCGCTACAAGCTGATGGCGAAAATGGGCGTGCGTAACCTGTCGGGCTTCAACGCCAAGGTCAAGGAAGCCCAGGACGCCGGCGAGCCGTTGAGCGATCCGTTGTACAAGCGCGAAAGCATCCACGACGAGGCACCCCTGCTGCAAAAACTGCCGACCATCGTCGTGGTCGTCGACGAATTCGCCGACATGATGATGATCGTCGGCAAGAAGGTTGAAGAGCTGATCGCCCGTATCGCCCAGAAGGCCCGTGCGGCCGGCATCCACTTGATCCTCGCGACCCAGCGTCCGTCGGTGGACGTGATCACCGGTCTGATCAAGGCGAACATTCCGACCCGTATGGCGTTCCAGGTATCGAGCAAGATCGATTCGCGGACCATCATCGACCAGGGCGGCGCCGAACAACTGCTGGGCCACGGTGATATGTTGTACATGCCGCCGGGCACCAGTCTGCCGATTCGTGTTCACGGCGCGTTCGTGTCCGATGACGAGGTTCACCGGGTGGTTGAAGCCTGGAAACTGCGCGGTGCGCCGGAATACAACGACGACATCCTCGCCGGTGTCGAAGAGCCCGGTAGCGGCTTTGAAAACGGCGGCGGTGGCGGTGACGATGATGCCGAAACCGATGCGCTCTACGATGAAGCGGTGCAGTTCGTCCTGGAAAGCCGTCGTGCGTCCATCTCTGCGGTTCAGCGCAAGCTGAAAATCGGCTACAACCGCGCGGCGCGCATGATCGAAGCCATGGAAATGGCCGGGGTCGTGACATCCATGAACACCAACGGTTCGCGTGAAGTCCTGGCCCCTGGCCCGGTGCGCGACTGATCCGGTTTTGAAAGGGGCGGTGTCTTGAGACGCCGCCCGCACTCCCACGAATGTTTATGAGGACTCCCATGCGTCTTATCCGCATGTTGCTGCTGCCGGTACTGGCTTTGACCACGCTCTCGGCCCACGCCGATGACAAGGACGTGGCGCGTCTGACTCAACTGCTGGAAAAATCCCAGACCCTGACCGCGCGTTTCTCCCAGCTGACGCTTGATGGCAGCGGCACCCAGTTGCAGGAAACCGCCGGTCAAATGTCCTTGCAGCGCCCGGGTCTGTTCTACTGGCACACCGATGCGCCGCAAGAGCAACTGATGGTGTCCGACGGCAAGAAGGTTTCCCTGTGGGACCCGGACCTGGAGCAGGTCACCATCAAGACCCTCGACCAGCGCCTGACCCAGACTCCGGCCCTGTTGTTGTCCGGTGATGTGTCCAAGATCAGCCAGAGCTTCGACATCAGCGCCAAGGAAGCCGGCGGCGTGATCGACTTCACCCTGAAGCCGAAAACCAAAGACACCCTGTTCGACAGCCTGCGTCTGTCGTTCCGCAACGGTCTGGTCAATGACATGCAACTGATTGATAGCGTCGGTCAGCGTACCAATATCCTGTTCACTGGCGTGAAGGCCAACGAGCCGATTCCGGCGTCCAAATTCAAGTTCGACATCCCTAAAGGGGCGGACGTGATCCAGGAGTAAGACGCATAACCTGTGGGAGCGGGCTTGCTCGCGAATGCGGTGTGTCAGACAGCATTGATGGCGACTGACACTCCCTCTTCGCGAGCAAGCCCGCTCCCACGGGGATTGCGGTGTTAGTGCTTTGACTGATCGGCATCAGGACCCAGTGAGGTTTCATAAGTAGTGATGGACCTGTTTCGCAGCGCCCCGATTGCTCAGCCCTTGGCCGCACGCCTGCGCGCGACCAATCTGGACGAGTACGTCGGTCAGGAACACCTGCTCGCTCGCGGCAAGCCTTTGCGTGAAGCGCTGGAGCAGGGCGCCCTGCATTCGATGATTTTCTGGGGGCCGCCGGGGGTGGGTAAAACCACGTTGGCGCGGCTGCTCGCGGAAGTCTCCGATGCGCACTTCGAAACGGTTTCGGCGGTGCTGGCCGGCGTGAAGGAAATCCGCCAGGCGGTGGAAGTCGCCAAGCAGCAGGCCGGGCAGTACGGTAAACGCACCATCCTGTTCGTCGACGAAGTGCACCGCTTCAACAAGTCCCAGCAGGATGCGTTCCTGCCATACGTTGAAGACGGCACGCTGATTTTCATCGGCGCGACCACCGAAAACCCCTCGTTCGAACTCAATAACGCGCTGCTGTCCCGGGCACGCGTCTATGTGCTCAAAAGCCTCGACGAAGCCGCCCTGCGCAAGCTGGTGCACCGCGCGCTGACCGAAGAGCGCGGACTGGGCAAGCGGCAACTGACCCTCAGCGACGAGGGCTTCCAGATGCTGTTGTCCGCCGCCGATGGCGATGGCCGGCGTCTGCTCAACCTGCTGGAAAACGCCTCCGACCTGGCCGAAGACAACAGCGAAATCGGCGTCGACCTGCTGCAAAGTCTGCTCGGCGATACCCGCCGGCGCTTCGACAAGGGCGGCGAAGCCTTCTACGACCAGATCTCCGCACTGCATAAATCGGTGCGCGGCTCCAATCCCGATGGCGCGCTGTACTGGTTCGCGCGGATGATCGACGGCGGTTGCGACCCGCTGTACCTGGCCCGGCGTGTGGTGCGCATGGCCAGCGAAGACATCGGTAATGCCGACCCTCGCGCCCTGAGCCTGTGCCTGGCGGCGTGGGAAGTGCAGGAGCGGCTCGGTAGCCCCGAAGGTGAGTTGGCAGTGGCCCAGGCCATCACGTACCTGGCCTGCGCGCCGAAAAGCAATGCGGTGTACATGGGCTTCAAAGCCGCGATGCGCAGCGCCACCGAACACGGCTCGCTCGAAGTGCCGCTGCACTTGCGCAATGCGCCGACCAAGTTGATGAAGCAATTGGGTTATGGCGATGAATACCGTTATGCCCACGATGAACCGGATGCCTACGCCGCTGGCGAAGACTACTTCCCGGACGAGCTCGAACCGCAACGGTTTTATCAGCCCGTGCCCCGCGGCCTGGAACTGAAAATCGGCGAAAAGCTTAATCACCTCGCGCAGCTTGATCGTCTAAGCCCCCGGCAGCGGAGAAAATAGTGATTCCATTGATCGTTGCCGTTTCTGTCGGCGGTGTCGCCGGCACGCTATTGCG
This sequence comes from Pseudomonas sp. PDM09, assembly GCF_014852305.1. Classification (NCBI taxonomy): domain Bacteria; kingdom Pseudomonadati; phylum Pseudomonadota; class Gammaproteobacteria; order Pseudomonadales; family Pseudomonadaceae; genus Pseudomonas; species Pseudomonas sp. PDM09. Next base: position 282,715 of record NZ_JACVBI010000001.1, read on the forward strand.
CTTCGCCACCGGTAACTGGATCAACGCGAATTGGCCGCGGCACTTCTATACCGCGACGCTGGCCGTTAATATCGTGGGCTGTTTGCTGATCGGCGTTCTATACGGTCTGTTTTTGATTCGCCCGGAGGTACCGTTTGCGGTGCGCGCTGGGTTGATGGTCGGCTTCCTCGGGGGGCTGACGACTTTTTCATCCTTTTCACTGGATACGGTGCGCCTGCTGGAAACCGGGCAAGTGCCGCTGGCCCTGGGCTATGCGGTCATCAGCGTATTCGGCGGGCTGCTCGCCACCTGGGCTGGCCTGTCCTTGACCAAACTTTGATAACGAGAAACCGACATGCTCGATTCCAAACTGTTACGTAGCAACCTTCAGGACGTAGCGGACCGCCTGGCATCCCGTGGCTTTGCCCTGGATGTTGCGCGCATCGAAGCGCTGGAAGAACAGCGCAAGACCGTCCAGACCCGCACCGAAGCTCTGCAGGCTGAACGTAACGCGCGCTCCAAGTCCATCGGTCAGGCCAAGCAGCGCGGCGAAGACATCGCGCCGTTGATGGCGGACGTCGAGCGCATGGCGGGGGAGTTGAGCACCGGTAAACTCGAGCTGGACGCGATCCAGACCGAGCTGGATTCGATCCTGCTGGGCATCCCGAACCTGCCGCACGAATCGGTGCCGGTCGGCGATGACGAAGAAGGCAACGTTGAAGTGCGCCGCTGGGGCACGCCTAAGGCCTTCGATTTCCCGGTTCAGGACCACGTGGCCCTGGGCGAGAAGTTCGGCTGGCTGGACTTCGAAACCGCCGCCAAGCTGTCCGGCGCCCGTTTCGCCCTGCTGCGCGGCCCGATCGCCCGTCTGCACCGTGCGCTGGCGCAGTTCATGATCAACCTGCACATTAACGAACACGGTTACGAAGAGGCCTACACCCCGTACCTGGTGCAGGCGCCTGCGTTGCAGGGCACCGGTCAGCTGCCGAAATTCGAAGAAGACCTGTTCAAAATCAGCCGCGAAGGCGAAGCCGATCTGTACCTGATCCCGACCGCTGAAGTGTCGCTGACCAACATCGTCGCTGGCGAGATCGTCGATTCGAAACTGCTACCGATCAAATTCGTGGCACACACACCGTGCTTCCGCAGCGAGGCCGGTGCATCGGGTCGCGACACTCGCGGCATGATCCGTCAGCACCAGTTCGACAAGGTCGAGATGGTGCAGATCGTTGAACCATCGACCTCGATGGAAGCGCTGGAAGGCCTGACCGCCAATGCCGAGAAAGTCCTGCAACTGCTGGAACTGCCCTATCGCACCCTGGCGCTGTGCACCGGCGACATGGGCTTCAGCGCGGTCAAGACTTACGATCTGGAGGTGTGGATTCCAAGCCAGGACAAATACCGCGAAATTTCGTCGTGCTCCAACTGCGGCGATTTCCAGGCCCGCCGCATGCAAGCGCGTTTCCGCAACCCGGAAACCGGCAAGCCTGAGCTGGTTCACACCCTGAACGGTTCCGGCCTGGCGGTTGGTCGTACCCTGGTGGCGGTGCTCGAGAACTACCAGCAGGCCGACGGTTCGATCCGTGTGCCTGAGGTGCTCAAGCCGTACATGGGTGGCCTTGAGGTCATCGGCTAAATGGACTATCTGCCGCTGTTTCATAACCTTCGCGGCAGTCGTGTATTGGTCGTCGGCGGAGGGGAGATTGCCTTGCGCAAATCCCGCCTGCTGGCCGAAGCCGGTGCGCTGCTGCGAGTGGTTGCACCGCAAATCGAACCGCAACTGCGTGAGCTGGTGGTCGGCAGCGGTGGCGAGTGCCTGGTGCGTGGCTACGTCGAGGCGGATCTGGACGGTTGCGGGCTGATCATCGCCGCCACCGACGACGAACCGCTGAACGCGCAAGTCTCCGCCGATGCTCATCGGCGTTGCGTGCCGGTCAACGTGGTGGACGCGCCGGCCCTGTGCAGCGTGATCTTCCCGGCGATCGTCGATCGTTCTCCGCTGATCATTGCGGTGTCCAGCGGCGGCGATGCGCCGGTGCTGGCGCGGTTGATTCGGGCCAAGCTGGAAACCTGGATTCCTTCCACCTACGGGCAACTGGCCGGTCTGGCGGCGCGTTTCCGCACTCAGGTCAAAGGCCTGTTTCCGGATGTGCAGCAGCGCCGGGCGTTCTGGGAGGATGTATTCCAGGGCCCGATTGCCGACCGGCAACTGGCCGGGCAGGGCGCCGAGGCCGAGCGCTTGATGCTGGCGAAAATCAATGGCGAAGCGCCTGTCGCTACCGGCGAGGTTTATCTTGTGGGTGCCGGGCCGGGTGACCCCGACCTGTTGACCTTCCGCGCTTTGCGCCTGATGCAGCAAGCCGATGTGGTGCTGTATGACCGTCTGGTGGCGCCGGCAATTCTGGATTTGTGCCGTCGCGATGCCGAGCGAGTCTACGTCGGCAAGCGCCGCGCCGATCACTCCGTGCCTCAGGAACAGATCAACCAGCATCTGGTGGATCTGGCCAAGGCCGGCAAGCGCGTGGTGCGGTTGAAGGGCGGCGATCCGTTCATTTTCGGGCGCGGCGGTGAAGAGATCGAAGAACTGGCGGCCCATGGCATTCCGTTCCAGGTCGTCCCGGGCATTACCGCAGCCAGTGGTTGCGCGGCCTATGCCGGGATTCCGCTGACTCACCGCGATTACGCGCAGTCGGTGCGGTTCGTCACCGGGCACCTCAAGGACGGTTCCACCGATTTGCCATGGGCTGACCTGGTCGCGCCGGCGCAAACCCTGGTGTTTTACATGGGGCTGGTGGGCCTGCCGATCATCTGCGAGCAGTTGATCAAGCACGGTCGCGCGGCTGATACCCCGGCGGCGTTGATCCAGCAGGGCACCACGGTCAATCAGCGGGTGTTTACCGGCACCCTGGCCGACCTTCCACGGCTGGTGGCGGAGCATGAAGTGCATGCGCCGACGCTGGTGATCGTCGGGGAAGTGGTGCAACTGCGCGAGAAACTGGCGTGGTTCGAAGGGGCTCAGGCGCAGGTCTGAGGACCGAGTTGTTCCCTTCGCGAGCAAGCCCGCTCCCACATTTGATCTGTGTCTGGCCATGAATCTGTGGCTGAACACGGTCCAATGTGGGAGCGGGCTTGCTCGCGAAGAGGCCCTCAAAACCACCCCCATGCTCAGATCAGACCTCAGCTTTACGCCAAACCCCTTTCCCCTTCAACCGCGCCCGATCATGAGCCGCAGTGAAGTCCTGCGCCGGCCCTTTAGGCACGATCCCGGTCGGATTGATGGTCTTGTGGCTGCCGTAGTAGTGATTCTTGATGTGCTCAAAACTCACCGTCTCGGCTATCCCCGGCCACTGATAAATCTCCCGTAGCCAGCTCGACAGATTCGGATAATCGGCAATCCGTCGCAGGTTGCACTTGAAGTGCCCGAAGTACACCGCATCGAAACGAATCATCGTAGTGAACAGCCGAATATCCGCTTCCGTCAGGTATTCACCCGTCAGGTATCGATTCGCGCCCAGCAATTGCTCCAGCCGATCCAGCTCAGCAAACAATTCATCGAACGCTTCTTCATAAGCCTGCTGCGAGGTGGCGAACCCGGCGCGATAGACGCCGTTGTTCACCGCTGGATAAATCCGCTCGTTCATGGCGTCGATTTCGTTTCGCAAGGGCGCCGGGTAGAAATCCAGGTCGTTGCCGGTCAACTCATCGAACGCGCTGTTGAACATGCGGATGATCTCCGCCGACTCATTGTTGACGATGCGATTTGTCTGTTTGTCCCACAGCACCGGCACCGTGACGCGACCGGTGTAGTCGGCGGTATCGGTGGTGTAGCGCTGGTGCATGAAATTGAAGTGATCGAGCTTGTCGCCGGTCGAGCCCAGGTTCTTGTCAAAGGTCCAGCCGTTTTCCAGCATCAACCAACTGACCACCGACACGTCGATCAGGCTTTCAAGGCCTTTGAGTTTGCGCAGGATCAGCGTGCGGTGAGCCCACGGGCAGGCGAGGGAGACGTAGAGATGATAGCGACCGGCCTCGGCGGCAAAACCACCGACACCGGTCGGGCCTGGCTTGCCGTCGGCGGTCAGCCAGTGGCGACGCTGCGCCTGTTCACGCTGGAACGTGCCGTCCTTGCTTTCATACCACTGATCTTGCCAGCGGCCTTCGACTAACAAACCCATGTTCAAAACTCCTCAACCGATAAGCGTTGGAGAGGAGTCTATGCGCATAGGTTCGAACAAAAAGCGCAAAGGTTGGGCGTTTATGATCGGTTAAATCGATCGATCCCGGGCGTCCCAATACTGCTGGGCGGTTTCGAACGCTAGCTCGCGGGGCTGACCGAGGCCGCGCAAGGCCAGGGCCATGGTCGAGATCAACGCCATTTGCGGGTAGCTGTCGACCACGTCGCCACGCCACACGGCTTTCAAATGCTCCGGTTCCAGGCTGGCCGGTTTGACGTGGCGCTGGGTCGACATCTGCGGCCACTCTTCATCCCAGCTTTCGCCGCCGGTGGTGCCATACAGATGACTGTCGGCATCCGGGTTAATCTCGATTTCACCGCCATCGCCCTTGATCACGATGGCAGTGTCGCCGAGCAAACCGCTGGCCTCGCGATGTACGGCCTGATAGCCGGGGTGGAAAATGCTCTGCAGGCCGCAACGGGCGCCCAATGGGTTGAGAATCCGCGCCAGGGAATGGATCGGCGAGCGCAGGCCCAAGGTGTTGCGCAGGTCGATCATCCGCTGAAGTTGCGGGGCCCAGTCCACCAATGGCATGAACGCCAGACTGCCCTGATCGAGCGCTGCGCCGACCTGCTGCCAGTTGCGGCACAGTGGAATGTTCAGCGTCTCGAGCAGTTGTTCGCTGTACAGCCGACCGGCCGTGTGCGCGCCGCCGCCATGCATGAAGATGCGCACGCCGTTCTGCGCCAGGCACTTGGCCGCCAGCAGGTACCACGGCAAGTGACGCTTCTTGCCGGCATACGTCGGCCAGTCCAGATCAACCGCCAGCGCTGGCGGATTCAGGCGTTCACGCACGGCTTCGGCGAACCCGGCCATTTCCTCGGCGCTTTCTTCCTTGTGCCGCAACAGCATCAGGAAGGCGCCGAGCTGGGTGTCTTCGACCTTGTCGTCGAGCAACAGGCCCATGGCTTCGCGGGCTTCTTCGCGGGTCAGGTTGCGGGCACCGCGTTTGCCCTTGCCAAGGATCCGCACGAACTGGGCGAACGGGTGCTCGGCGGGCGTTTCGAGGGTCAGTGCTGGATAGTCGGTCATAAGCAATTCGTCGGTTTGGGCAGGCCCGCCAGTTTCGCGGCGAGTTTGGCAGGGGTGCCTTTGAACAGTCGGTTCAGGTGCAGGCTGTTGCCCTTGTCGGGGCCGAGTTTCAATGCGGTGTACTTGATCAGCGGGCGGGTCGCCGGGGACAGCTGGAATTCGTCGTAGAAACTGCGCAGCAGTTCGAGGATCTCCCAGTGTTCCGGGCTCAACTCAATGTCTTCGGCAGCGGCGAGGGCGGCGGCCACCTCGGCAGACCAGTCACTCAGTTCGACCAGGAAACCGTCCTTGTCCAGTTCAATGGCGCGGGCGCCGACCGTCAGGGATCTCATAGCCAACTGTTGACCTTGTCGTAGTGAATCGACAGTTCGACGAAGGCCGGGTAGTCGATGGCCTCGGCCCAGTCCGGGATTTGCAACGCCCGTGCTTGAGCATCTTCGGCCAGTACGAACAACTTCAGGCCGCGGGCGTGCAGCGCGCTGAATGGCGCGGTGCCTGGCTGCAAGGCATAAGCCGCATCGCCACTCAGCAAAAGCGCATCGTCGACGCCGATCACGCGCAGGCAACTGCTCAGGCGGTCGTCGCCGAAAGGGGAATGAGACAACACATGCAAAGTCGACATCAGAGGGTGATCACCTGGTCGTAACGGTCAATAAGGGCGGTGATTTCCTGGGCGGTCAGCACCTGGGCTTCTTCAAGTGACAGGTTTTCAGGGTCCAGGCCACGGGTCGCGGCGCTTTCGCCGCAGACGAACAGGTCTTCGACGCCAAACATCGGCAAGGCTTGCAGGTTGGCGCTCAGGTCTTTCTGTTGCAGGGCTTTGGCGTTCTGTTCATTGGCGAGCTGGAACACGCCGTCATCGAGAAACAGCAGGCCGATCGGCAGATCGAAGGCACCGCCGGCCAGCACGATGTCCAGCGCTTCACGCGCATTCGGCCCGGACCACGGCGCCTGACGGCTGATAATCAGCAAGGATTTAGCCATCTCACGCGCCTCCGAAACAGATCAAACGGTCAGCGTCCTGCACCGCGTCATGCAACTGGCCGAGACCGGACAATTCCCACGGCGCACCCACCGCTATCGCTTCACGCTGATAGCGCTGGGCTTCTTCCTCGTTCAACACCCCACGGCGCAGGGCGGCGGCGATGCAGACCACGCCATCGAGTTGATGCTCGCTGACAAAGTTACGCCATTGCTTGGGCAAATCCTGCTCGTCCTGAGGCGTGACCACGCTGCCGGACGCGTTATAGACGCCATCCTGATAGAAAAACAGCCGGACAATCTCATGCCCGCCGGCCAGCGCGGCCTGGGCGAACAGCAAGGCGCGGCGCGAGGAGGGCGCATGGGCGGCGGAAAACAGCGCAATGGCGAATTTCATGATGGGCTCGATCAGCAAAACTGCGGCCATGATAAAGCTTTATCGGCGGGGCGGCGAAGGGCGTTTACCTGAAGACCGAGTCGCTGCCTTCGCGAGCAAGCCCGCTCCCACACTGGATTTATGTCGAACACAAAACAGTGGTCCGCCGCAGATCCAGTGTGGGAGCGGGCTTGCTCGCGAAGACGGACTTCCCGGCAACATAAATTCAGGATCTGATCACCTGCTCAGCGCGGCATATAACCCAACTGCCAACGCCGCGGTATCTTCAATGACAGCACCCCCAGCGCCCCGGCCAGCAACCCACTGACAAACAGCGCCTTGAGCCCAAGATGATGTTCCAGTAAAGCACCCAGCACCGCGCCGGCAAACATCCCGGTCCACGGGACCAACTGCACCCGCCAGCCATTGCGCCGCTCGCCAAGCATCCACCGCCCCAGCCCTCGGCCGAACCGCGACAGCGCGCCGGTGACGTAGGTCAGGCCGACCGGCAGGCCGTTCACCTCTTCCACGGCGGCATTGAGCATGCCCATGGCAATGATCGTCGCCAACAGCGCCGGCAGTTGCATGTCATAGGGCCAGGCTGCGGCGCCGCACAGCAACGTGGCGATGCACAGCATCAATGGCAGCGCCCGTCGGCCACCGAACCGGCTGACGACAATGCCCAAGGCATTACCGATGACGAACGTGGCCACGAGAATCAGCAGACGCAGGGTCAGCCCGAGATCGCCATCGCTGATCGCTACGGCAAGGCGTGTGGTGTTGCCGCTCATGAAGGACACGAAGTCGCCGCTGGCCATGAAGCCGATGGCATCGGTCATGCCGGCGAGCACCGACAAACCGGCGACCAGCGCCAGGCCGATGCGCCCGCGCCATTTATGGGTATGCAAATGGCCCGGTGTGGCCCGGGTACTTGAGGGCGAAGGCAGCATCGATGAAGGCTTCCTTGAACCGCGAGATTATTTGGTTAACCCATATAACTCGCAATACTCCAGCCAGTCCATGCCGGCCATCTCCGCGACTTCCTTGTGCACCTCCAGGCGTTGGGCCTGGTAATCCTCAGGCGTGGCGGCCGTCAGTTGCAGCGTCAGCTCCCAGGCAAACAAACCCAGGCGCTCAGCCTCGGCTTCGAACGCTTCATGCAAACGCTCGTCGCGGTACTGCGCCACTGTCACGCCCTTGGCCTGGGCCAACAGTGGATTCAGGTTGTCCAGTTCGATGCGCAGCTCAGGACGCTCATCGAGAAACTTTTTCAGCGCCTGCTCGTGTTGCTGTTCGGTTGCCGCCATGGTCACTCCTTGGAAGACTGCTTTTTGCTCGCCTTGGCAGCCGCGGCCAGACACTCCAGAGCAAATTGCTCGGGGTAGGTCATCTGGATCGGCGTGGTTTCGCCTTTAACGGTTCTTTCGCCATCGAGAATGTAGCGAATACGCTTGTCGGTGACGCCAATTCGCTTGGCGATCCAGGACGGCGTCTGACCGATCTGGCTGATCAGCTTGTCGGCGTATTCAGCGGTCGGTTTGTAGTATTCGGCGTTGGGTGTCATGACCTTTCCAGAAAAATGCGCCCGGAAAAAATGGGCGATGCGGCGTTAATGGCGCGACAGGGTGCGCGAATCGTTGCGCGGTGTCGCGGTATAAATGAAGTAAAGCAGAACGATACGCTGCGTCGCAGTGATACAGTCCGCTTTTTCCTGATGAGCGAATGCAATGCGAATTCTGATGATGGCGCTGGCCGCAACCTTGCTGGCGGGCTGCGCCGGATCGGCGATGAATGACGCCCGCACCAAAACCCCGTACAAAACCCTGACCTCGGACAAACCGGAAAAAATCGTCGCCCAGTGCGTGCAGTTTGCCTGGCAGGACGAAGCGGTGTTTGGCGTCGATGCGGGCGCTTATTTGCAGCCGGGCAAGAAGGGTGGCTCGACGGTCTACACCCGTTCAGCCGAGTCCTTCGTGGACGTGAGCACCGACGCCTCGGGTACAGCGTTGAGCTACTACGCGCAGCATGACGATTTTGTCGCCAAACGCCGATTGGCGGCGTTGGCGACCTGTCTCTGAGCAGTCTGCAGTTTGAGGCTCAATCCCCAGACGATCGGCCGATGCCATTCCAATGTGGGAGCGGCGGTGCGGCGATCCGACTTGCTCGCGAAGGGGCCTTCAGGGGCGCCAAAAGCTTCGCGAGCAAGCCCGCTCCCACAGGTTGCGCGTCTTAATCAGTGTTAATGAGGCGCTTCTGAAAAAAGAAGCGCTTATGGCCCGGCGGGTAATCGGCGATGTGCCCCAACTCGCTGTAACCATGCTTCTTGTAAAACTCCGGCGCCTGGAAGTCGAAAGTGTCCAGCCAGATCCCCACGCATTCCTTTTCCCGCGCCAGGTCTTCGGCCATCTGCATCAGCTTCGAGCCCATCCCTTGTCCCCGGGCCAGCTCCGGCACCGACAACAACTCAATGAAAAACCACCGGTAAAACACTCGGCCATAAAGCCCGCCGAGAATCTCGTCGCTGTCATTGCGTACCAGCAAAGCAATCTGCTCTGACACCGTGGCCCCGGCCTTTGAGGCGTTATAGGCGCGCAGCGGTGTGAGGATCGCCTCGCGTTCTTCCTGGGAGGCATTTTTCGACAATTCGATTCGCAGGGTCATAGGCTACACATCCTTATGGCAGTGAACACGGAGCCTATCCCGGTTGTGGCGATTGTTCTATCCCCCGCAACCGAAGGAACCCCCGGGGCTCCAGGAATGTCTAGCCTGAACAGCATCGTTGTTGAACGCAGCCATTGAGGACAGCCCGTGAATATCTTTGAAGCCTTGCGTGAAAGCCATGACCGTCAGCGCCGCTATGCCGATGCGCTGATTCAAACTCAGGGCGACACCCCGGAACGGGTTGATGCTTACAAACGGCTCAAATCCGAGCTTAAGGCCCACGAAACCGCCGAAGAACGCCATTTCTACATGCCGCTGATGGAGTTCGACAACGGCGTGGATCTAAGCCGCCACGCCATCTCCGAACACCACGAAATGGACGAGATGATGGAAGCGCTGGATGCGACCGAAATGTCCAGTCCATCCTGGTTGGCAACGGCGAAAAAGCTTTCGGAGAAGGTCCATCACCACTTGAAAGAGGAGGAGCAGAAGTTCTTCCAGATGGCCGGCAAGTTGCTCGACGAGCAACAGAAAGAAACCCTGGCCGGGCAGTATCAGAAAGAATACAAGGCGCAACTTTCCTGAGGATGAAAGCGCCGCAATGCGGTTCACTCAAGAGAGTCTTGAGTCAGTAAGAACTTGTGGCGAGGGAGCCAACACACCTTGCCGGCAAGGTGAAATGATTTGAATCCAATGCGCTCCTTGTAGAGAATCGCCATCTTTGCCTCGAAAGGATGCGCACTATGAAGTTGGAAGGGACTTTCCAATACATGGGCACTCACGGGATCGTCTTCAACGTCTCGCAGATCACCCTCACCGACAGCGAACGCGGACGCCTGCGCGAGCTGCATTTTGGCGAGGCGAAAAGCGCCCACTATGAGGTCAACAGCAAGGTCGTCGAGGTGTACGACAAGATGCAGGCCAAGAGCCTGCCGTGCGTGATGATGATCGGCATCTCCAAGCCGCTGACCCGGCAACAGGGCGATGCCCTCAATGCCCAACGCACCAAGATCGCCAACCTGGCCGCCTCCGCCTTCGGTGGCGCTGCCGGTACTGTGGGCGGTTTAGCCGGACCTGCAGGCAGTGTCGCCGCAGGTACTGTTGTAACGGCGGGTGTGCGCTCGTACGTCAATGACACTCTGCCCACCTACCATGCTGGCGACGTAATCGTCAGCATCCAGGCGCAGGTCAATGGTGGGATTGGCCCACAGCGCTCTTCCGAATCCCTGATCATCAAGACCTGAGTGGGGCAGCACATGTCCGAAATTACCCAGACGGTCATCGTTGTGGTGCTGGCCTTTCTACTTGATCGGTTTCTTAAGCCGTACCCGCTGCGCAAGTGGCTAGGGGTGACGCTGGTGGTGGCAGGCGCAATCGGCTGCGTTGCAGTGAGCCAGACCCAGTTGCTGGGCTTTGACTTGGGATTGATGTCGGTCCTTGCCGTGCCGGTGGGCGCGGGGCTGTTCGTGACCAGGCGGCGGTTCGAGCAGATTGGCTGAAGGTCAGGAAGGTGTGTTGACCGGACGGATACCTTGCTCCCGCTTGAGTGCGTAGCGCTCACAAAAATCGCAATGGTTGTCAGATTTTTGGGGCCGCTACGCAGCCCAGCGGGAGCAAGCTCCCTCGCCACAGGTTTCTCTGACTCAAGATTCTCTTGGGAGCGCCATTACGGCAGTCGCCGGGCTTTTCTGTTTTCGCCTAACATGGACGCTTTCTGACGAACATAAGGATGGATTGTCATGTCGAACACAGCCGAGCGGGTCAACATCATCGAGTCCCGGGTGTTGTCCCACGACTGGTATCTGCTGAAGAAAATCACTTTCGATTACTTGCGCAACAACGGCGACTGGCAGCGTCAGACTCGCGAAGTCTACGACCGGGGCAACGGTGCGGCGATTTTGCTGTTCAACCGTGAGAAGAAAACTGTTGTGCTGACCCGTCAGTTCAGGTTGCCGGTGTTCGTCAACGGCCACGATGGTTTGTTGATTGAAGTGGCAGCGGGGCTGCTGGAAGGCGTTGCGCCTGAAGAGCGCATTCGTGCTGAGGCCGAGGAGGAAACCGGCTATCGCGTCCACCATGTGCAGAAGGTTTTCGAAGCCTACATGAGCCCCGGTTCGGTGACTGAAAAGCTGCATTTCTTCATCGCTGAGTACGACGCGTCTTCGAAGGTCAGTGATGGCGGCGGGCTGGAGGAAGAAACCGAAGAACTGGAAGTACTGGAGTGGAGGTTCGACGAGGCGCTGGCGGCGTTCTATCGCGGGGAGATCTGCGATGCCAAGACCATCATGCTGCTGCAGTATGCGGCGATGAAAAACATCTTCGGAGCGGTTTGAGCAGGATTGGATTGGCCTCTGAATCGAGAGAGCGTTCAGGCACAATGGTTGAGCATTTCGGCACAGTAACCAGCCTTTGCTCTCTCTAAACTCGTGCCTCACGCCAACACTCAGATGAGGTCACGATGAACATCAGAATAATCCTATCCGCATTGTCCATGGGGGTCGTGCTCACGGGACACGCTGCCGACTTCTCGCTGACGAGCCAGGATATTGCTGAAAACCGCCCGTTGACCAGTCGCGAGGTGTTCCAGGGCTTCGGTTGCGAAGGTGGTAATACTTCGCCCGAGCTTTCCTGGCGCAACGCCCCGGCGGGCACCAAAAGTTACGCGATCACGGTCTACGATCCTGATGCGCCGACCGGCAGCGGCTGGTGGCATTGGACGGTGGTCAACGTGCCCGCTTCAACCAGCAGTTTGCCAAGAGGGGTCGGTTCGAACCTGCCTGCCGGTGCAGTACAAGGGCGAACCGATTATGGCCAGCCGGGATTTGGCGGGGCTTGCCCGCCTGTAGGCGACAAGCCCCATCGCTATCAATTCACCGTATGGGCGTTGAAAGTCGATAAGCTACCGCTCGACAACCAGGCCAGTGGCGCCTTGGTGGGCTATATGCTCAATGCCAACGCCTTGGCCAAAGCGACCATTACTTCAACTTACGGACGTTAAGAACAATGCGCCCTTGTGTCGGCATACAGCACCGGGAAAACATTATCGATGCGTGTGTCATACGGGCGCGACAGCCCCATACATTGCAACGGGTGTCGATATTCGCTACCGCCTTGTGTCGAGTGCGGCAGGGGGAAAAACTGCTGCAATGGGATGACCGGGAAATGCGTGCCGGGCCGCAGCATCTGATTCTGATGCCGGCCGGGCGCGAGCTTGGCATCTCGAACTTCCCCGGCCTTCACGGTCACTACATTGCCGATGTGGTGACCTTTCCCGGTTCGACACTGCGTAACTTCAGCAGCCGATATGGTCAGCAGATCATCAGCCATCGCCGCGCCCTGAAGACAGACCTATGTGTCCCTCTGGATCGGCATACGACACAGGCATGGGATCAGTTATTGGCCTCCATCAATGCAAACGCGCCGGATGCATTGCGCACCCATTATGGGGAAGCGGTTCTCCTGAGCCTGTGCCTCGGCGGCCAGGCCGGGCCGCTGCTGATGGATCGCAACGATCCACTGTGCGAACGGGTGCAGCAACTGGTAATGGGCAGCCCGGAGAGAGACTGGACTGTTGCGCACGTGGCACAACACCTGAACCTGGGGGAGTCGACGTTGCGTCGCCAACTGGCCAATGAGGGGAGCAGTTTCAGGAATATTCTGGAAAACGTTCGGCTGGCGACGGCGCTGCAATGGTTGCAAACCACGTCTCGCCCCATCGGTGAAATTGCCGGTGCCAGCGGTTACGCCTCGGCCTCACGTTTTGCAGTGCGCTTTCGCTCACACTATGGCCTGTCGCCACGGGAATTGCGGGCGACGATTTAGGTAATTGCTGAGAGATATTCCCTGTCTTTTTGTAGGGGCCGTTAGATAAACAAATCATCCATCCTGCCGGCCCCGTGGCACTCGTACCCCTCCAGCGTCAGCAACCGCTCTTTCGCCTCAAGCCCACCGGCAAACCCCGTCAGTTTCCCCGACGCACCGATCACCCGATGACACGGCGCGATAATCGAAATCGGATTCTTGCCATTCGCTGCACCCACCGCGCGAACCGCGCTGGGATTGCCGATCTGCCGGGCAATCTCGCTGTAGCTGCGCGTTTCGCCAAACGGAATGGTCAGCAGCGCGTGCCATACCTTCTGCTGAAATTCCGTCCCGGCAAAATCCAGTTCCAGTTCGAAACGGTTACGCGTGCCAGCGAAGTATTCCTGCAACTGCTGTGCGGTGCGCACCAGGATCGGGTTGTCCGCTGCTTCAGTCATCGGCCCCAGCCTTACCCGGCCCGGTTTGTCGTTTTCCCAGAGGATGGCCGCCAGTCGTGCACCTTTCGCCACCAGTTTCAATTCGCCGACCGGAGACGCCAGGGTGGTGAAGGTGTAGGACATGCCGGCGGACTCCGCAAAAGTGCTGAACAGGGGGCCCAGCATACTGCCTCGTCGGGGAGGCGCAATACGCAATCCCAGCCATACTTGCCTACTGCTCTTGAACCGTTCCCGCTGTTTTTGAACAGAACCTAAAAACAAAAAGAGACCGACTCATGAAGTTCGAACCTTTTACCAAATCGCTCGTGGCAACCGCATTGGCGCTGAGCTGCCTGACCGCCCACGCGGCCTCCGTTGCCCCGGTCGCGGCCGAAAACGGCATGGTCGTCACCGCCCAGCATCTGGCCAGCCACGTCGGCGTCGATGTGCTCAAGAATGGTGGCAACGCCGTCGATGCCGCCGTTGCAGTAGGTTATGCGCTGGCGGTGGTGTACCCCGCGGCGGGCAACCTGGGCGGCGGCGGTTTCATGACGATTCAATTGGCGGACGGGCGCAAGACCTTCCTCGACTTCCGTGAAAAAGCCCCGCTGGCCGCGACCCCCGACATGTACCTCGACAAAGCGGGCAACGTCATCCCGGACCTGAGCACACGCGGCCATCTTGCCGTTGGCGTGCCAGGCACCGTCTCGGGCATGGAACTGGCCCTGAAGAAATACGGTACCAAACCCCGCAAGGAAGTGATCGCCCCGGCGATCAAGCTTGCCGAAGACGGTTTTGTGCTGGAGCAGGGCGATGTCGACTTGCTGGAGTACGCCACGGACGTCTTCAAGAAAGACATGCGCGACTCGGGCTCGATTTTCCTGAGCAATGGCGAGCCGATGCAGGTGGGCCAGAAACTCGTACAAAAAGACTTGAGCAAAACCCTGCGGGAAATTTCCGAGAAGGGCGCCGACGGTTTCTATAAAGGCTGGGTGGCCGACGCCATTGTCACCTCCAGTCAGGCCAACAAGGGCATCATCACCCAGGCCGACCTCGACAAATACCAGACCCGCGAACTGGCGCCGATCGAGTGCGATTACCGTGGCTATCATGTGGTCTCGGCGCCACCGCCAAGCTCCGGTGGCGTGGTGATCTGCGAGATCATGAACATCCTCGACGGCTACCCGATGAAAGACCTGGGCTTCCGCTCGGCTCAGGCGATGCACTACCAGATCGAAGCGATGCGTCACGCGTATGTGGACCGCAACAGCTACCTCGGCGACCCGGACTTCGTGAAAAATCCGATCGCCCATCTGCTGGATAAAAACTACGCGACCAAAATCCGCGAAGTCATCGATCCGCAAAAGGCCGGCGTGTCCCGCGAGATCAAACCCGGCGTAGCGCCCCACGAAGGCAGCAATACCACCCATTACTCGATCGTCGACAAATGGGGCAATGCGGTGTCGGTGACCTACACCCTCAACGACTGGTTCGGCGCCGGCGTCATGGCGAGCAAAACCGGGGTCATCCTTAACGATGAAATGGACGACTTCACCTCGAAAATCGGCGTGCCGAACATGTACGGTCTGGTGCAGGGCGAAGCCAATGCCATCGCCCCCGGTAAGGCGCCGCTGTCGTCCATGAGCCCGACCATCGTCACCAAGGACGGCAAAGTTGTCATGGTCGTCGGCACTCCCGGTGGCAGCCGCATCATCACCGCCACCCTGCTGACTATCCTCAATGTGATCGACTACGGCATGAACATCCAGGAAGCGGTGGATGCGCCGCGTTTCCACCAGCAATGGCTGCCGGAAGAAACCAACCTGGAGAACTTCGCCACCAGCCCGGACACCAAGAAGATGCTCGAAAGCTGGGGGCACAAATTTGCCGGGCCGCAGGACCCGAACCATATCGCAGCTATTCTGGTAGGTGCGCCTTCGCTGGAAGGCAAGCCAGTGGGCAAGAACCGCTTCTATGGCGCGAACGATCCACGGCGTAATACCGGGTTGTCACTCGGTTACTGAAACAGGCGATCACCGGCCATTTCAGCTCCCTGGGTGGCCCTGATCTCCGTAGCAGCTGCCGAGCCCGCGAGGCTGCGTTCGGCTGCGAAGCAGTCGTAAAATCGGCAACCGCGTTTATTCAGGTAAGCCAGCATTTGCTGGTTCGCGACCGCTTCGCGCTCGAACGCAGCCTCGCGAGCTCGACAGCTGCTACAGCACGACAATTGCTACATGAAGAAGGGAGTTGAAATCCGTCTCCGAGCCACCGACTTATCAAGGAAGGAAGCCATGAGCACCGCACTCCTGATCATCGATGTCCAACGCGCGCTGTGCACCGGCGAGTATGAATGCTTCGACATCCAGCGCGTCATCGACACCATCAACGACCTCAGCACCAAAGCCCGGGCCGCCGGCATTCCGGTCATCCTGATCCAGCACGAAGAAGAGGGCGACCTGCTGCAATACGGCAGCGAAGGCTGGCAACTGGCCGATGGTCTGAAGACTTCACCCCAAGACCTGCGGCTGCGCAAAACCACCCCGGATTCGTTCTACCAGACCCACTTGCATGAACAGCTGCAAGAGCAGGACGCCGACCGCCTGATCATCTGCGGCCTGCAAACCGACTACTGCATCAACGCCACCGTTCGTCAGGCGCATCAATTGGGTTATGACGTCGTGCTGGTGGCCGACGCCCATTCCACCATCGACAACGGCGCGATGAGCGCCGAAGACATCATCGCCGAACACAACAAGGATCTGGCGCACCTGACCGGCTCCGTGGCGCGGATCGACGTGATGCCGGCCAGTGAAATCAAAATCTGAAAACAGCGCCGGCCCCATGGCGGGCGAGCTAGCGCGCCAGGGCGCTGGACGCAATCACTGCGCCTATGGCATGGTCAAAAAAATAATACGCCATGTAGCGAGCAGGATCAGAACGATGAAGGAGGGTGATGAGGTCGGCGCCAAGGCGTCGATGGCAACGCTGCAAGCGTTCAACCTTTGCATCTTGCACCTGGGGCGTCTTGCCCGAGATCGCGGTGCCTCCTGCTTCATCACCGACGGCCTGCAGGCGTTCAGCCAACTAGTGCCCTTCGCTTCAGCCTGGTGGGGCGAGATGTCTGCGCCGGGCGTCGATGTTTCGACCAGAAACTGGATGCACGGGCGAATCAATCTGCCCGAGTCGTTTACCGCCGAGTGGCACACCTGTGCGCGCAACGACAAATTCTCCGATGACACCATGAGCCGACCCGGTGAGGTTGTGCGCGACAGCGGCTTCACCGACCCCAATGAAGAAGTGAACGCCTTCGCTCGGCGCCACGACCTCTACTACCTGATGTGCATCACCTTCGAGTTACCCGAAAGCGGCTTGATGTTCTTCGTCTGCCTCTATCGAGGCATTGATGCCTGGGCTTTCAACGACAGCGAGGCCGATCTGTTTTCGGCCTTCTGCGACCATCTGTTGCAGCTGTGGCGATTCCAGGTGCAGGACATGATCCGCTTCGACACGGGCAACGGCGCGTCTGACTTTGGTGTCGCGCGCATGGACGGCAGCTTGCTGTACGTGGGAGCAACGCTGTGTGCAGCCATTGAACGTGAGCTACCCGGCTGGAACGGTTCAATGCTTCCCGCGCAGGTGATCGCGCAACTGCCAAAGGCACCCTGCGTCATGCGTCTGGGCCGCTGCGCCCTGACACTGAGCCCCAACGCCGAGCACGTCATCCTGTCGCTCGAAGC
Organism: Pseudomonas sp. PDM09; assembly: GCF_014852305.1. NCBI lineage: Bacteria > Pseudomonadati > Pseudomonadota > Gammaproteobacteria > Pseudomonadales > Pseudomonadaceae > Pseudomonas > Pseudomonas sp. PDM09. Next base: position 299,954 of record NZ_JACVBI010000001.1, read on the forward strand.
CCAGTCGCGCGGGGCGATGCTGGCGCCACGGGAGCGAACGGCAGCGATGCTGTTCGCCGCCGGCCATTCCTACAAGGAAATTGCCAAAATCCTTGAATTGAGCCCTGCGACAGTGCGCACCTATCTGCGCAACTGCTACCTGCAACTGGGCGTGAAGAGCAAGGTGGAACTGGGTTCAGTCCTGCGTTCCGCGACCTCGCTTGCGGATACGCCGCGCCGCGATTAAATTCGCCTACAACGCGCGCCCTGTAGGAGCGAGGCTTGCCCGCGAAGGCGTCAGCGAAGACACCTTTATGGCAAAGGCTTATTAAGCCGCCCATCAAGGGCAAAAGGCTCTTGTAACACCAACTCGTACAACCCATTAGCCAATTGCGGGTTCATCAACAAATTCCAGCTATGCGGCGAGACACTAGAAGGGACCAACACAAAAGGGTACACATTTAACAGGTCCGCACCGAACTGTTGCTGGCTGCGACTCGGGGTACCCGGTACCAGCCAATTAGAGTTTGCAATGCTGTCGGGCTGCACGACATAAATCCTGGAAGAGTTCAGCACACGGGCCTGCGTAAGACGATGGGGCTTGCAATCCAGCGCATCGAAATCTTTATGCACCGCAACTTCAAGGATGGCCGTAGAGGCATCCAGGGCTGCGTAAACCGTGGCCATACCTTTAGGGTTCCAGCGGCCACCCACCTTTTCAGCCCCAATACCCGAATTCCAGGTGGGGGCATGCTCAGCAGGATCCAGGCGCCAGAAGTGAATCTCACTGCTCAAAGGGTCTTTAGCCATCAATAGACCCCGTACTCAATGCGCGTCAGAAAGTCAGTCACCAATTCATACCCGACCGAATTTGAAATCAAATCGATGGGTACCTCACCATCCAGGCCCCGCGCAGGTTTGACCATCCACTGTTCGGCAAGCTCACGCGACCCCAGCACGTCTGTTGCCTTTTCCAAGACCTCCGCATAGTTGAGCGCTCGCGTGCTTTGCTCCGCGGTCAACGCTTCATTGGGCGTTTTCAACCGCCGCGCAAGCGTGCGATCCGACGCGCCAACGATTTTCGACAGCACGCCGCGTTGCTTATACACCTCGCTGTTTTCGATCATGTCGAGCACCGACTGCAGCGGGAAACCGTTTTTAACGGCCCTGTAAATCTCCATACGATCATCGCTGTTTTTTCCAGAAAGCAAGACCGCAACCATTGGGGGCACACGACTCGAACCCGGCATTGCCACGCCATTACTCAAGACGGTTACGGCAACATTGGATTCGCGTGGTTTAACCTTTCTTTTTGGGCTGGCATCTTTGACAGCCTCGTCGACAACAACATCTTTTTTCTTGGCGCTCATGGCAGTCTCCGCCGCTTTGTCATCTGGCATAAACTATAGTGCCAAATGGCAGGAAGGACCTAATTCAACAACGTTTGCCTGCAACACGCGCCCTTTGTAGGAGCGAGGCTTGCCCGCGAAGGCGTCAGGTCTGGCACACCGCGTTATCGTTCTTCGCGGGCAAGCCTCGCTCCTACAAGGGGAGTGGAGTTCATATTTCTAAGGTGTATTGATTTTATCCAGCACCCGGTTCGCCGTGATCTCCGCCACCATGATGCTGTTTGAAATGCCCAGCAGGGCGTAGCGCGACTCACCCTCCAGATGATCCACCAACTGATGGACCATCACATCGACCGAGGCCAGTGTCTCGACCAAAAAAACCGCGAGGGTTTCGGCTGTGGCCTGTGGGTCCACGGAGAACATAGTGCTGGGTGTGCGCGCAGTGGCTTTGATGTCGGCATTCGACGGGAAGTGGAAGTTCAGAGCCCGCTCGGCGGCCTCGTTGAGCTTCTTTGAATCGGGTTCGTACGGGGAGATCGGATCAGTGTCCGGCGGATTGGGTGTGACTTTGAACATAGATGAAAACTCCTTGTTGCAGATTTTAAGGAGCCATCACCCTCGCTACCAAACGAAGAGTGGCGGCCATACGCGGGTTGGTAGACCGGCTGCAACAGGAAACCCGGCGCTCACAAAGGAGCCCCACGCATGACCACCATATAAAGCCGAGCCCCAAAAAAGAGACGGCATAAGGTGTTGCCATACGGCTGTTACAGGGCGGGCTACCAAACCCGATCACTGTTTTTCAGTGATAGGGAAACGATATAGCCCGACCCACAGCCGCACAAGCCAGCGGATTCTGGTGCAGCCGTAGGCAACGGCGCAAGGTTTTGTAGCTTGCAGGAAGTAACTTTCAGGTCTTTTAAACAAGCCTCTTCGGTCTATGTTGAATGCGCCACTGTCTTCGCAAGTAATCCCGTTCCCACAGGTTCCGCCGCTATCCAGATCGGACGCCGGTCATTTAATTGCCTCACCCCTCCTCATTTGTAGAGGTCCATCCGACGCTTGCGCCCTATAGGGTAGGCCTGCCTGTCAGAGGCTTGCGGCCGTCTGTTCGGGCCACTTCCTGAGCGGGGCCAATGCGCCGTTCGTTGGACTTGATCCGAAGGCATTGTCACAAGCGTCCACATCCCGAATCGCCCGATAAAAACAAGAGAGTGTTCCGATGCGACTATTCATTCCCAACCTGTTGACCGCAGCCCTGGCCCTTTCCTCGGCGCAGGCCATGGCCGCTGCTGATCTTGTGCTGTTCAACGGTAAGGTCTTTACCGCCGAACCCGGTCAAGCACTGGTTCAGGCCGTGGCAGTGCAAGACGGCAAGATTCTAAAAGTGGGCAGCAATGCCGAGATCAACGCCCTGGCCGATGCCCAGACGCAACGAATCGATCTGGCGGGCAAAGTGCTGATGCCTGGAATGATTGATACCCATAGTCACCCGGTCGTTGCGGCCTTCAACAGCCAGGGGGCCAACCTGCTGGATGAAGTAAAGCCGTTGCCAGAACTTGAGCAATGGGTGATCGAGCAGGATGAAGCGGGGCGAGCACGGGCCGGTGACGTGATCAGCATTGCCGGGGTGAGTTCGGCCTATTGGGAGAAAAGCCGCGAGCTCGGTCAGCGCTTCAATCAGGGACGCTGGGCGGACCAACCGGTGGTCCTCAGCGGGATTGACGGACATACCGGCTGGGCCAATAACGCGATGCTCAAGCGCCTGAAGATCGACGCGGCATTGGTAAAAGGTCTGTCGGAACAGGACCGCAGCTTCGTGGGGCACGCAGCGGACTTCACTCCCAATGGCTTGTTCGCCGAGTCGCGCTGGGACAAGGTACGCAGTCAGATCCCCGCGCCCGGCAACGAGGTCATGCTCAAGGCTGCCCGCGAGGCGGTGAAGGTCAATAATCAATATGGCGTTACCGCCTGGATGGACGCGGCAGCGAATGCCGGAAGTGGTGATTCGCTGTTCGATTTCCAGGCCACCGAGCAGAGTTACGGTGTTCTGCCGCTTTACCGCGAACTGGCGCAGAAGGGCGAGCTCAATGCCCACGTTGCGGCGCTGCTGCTGGCCAACCCAAAAAGCCGGCCGGCCGATCTGGAAGTGCTGGCCAAGGTGATGAAGAAATTCGAGGGCGTGCCCAACCTGAGCTTCCCTGGTATCAAGGTCTTCGCTGACGGCGTCCTGGAGTTTCCAGGGCAGACGGCAGCGGTGATTGTTCCGTTCACCAACAGTCAAAAAAACGGTCAGTTGCTGATCGACCCGGCACACTTCGGTGAATTGGTGGTCGCGGCGGAGAAGCGTGACTGGATTGTGCACACGCATGCGGTCGGCGACCGTGCCGTACGTGAGTCACTCAATGGCATTGAATACGCGCGCAAGCTCAACCCGACACCGATGGCCCACAGCATTACTCACCTGCAACTGGTCAATCCAAAGGAGTTTCCGCGATTCAAGCAGCTTGGCGTGATCGCTTCCATGCAGCTGCTGTGGGCCACCGGCGAGTCTTACACGGTGGAGTTGGTCAAACCGTATATCAGCGCGTTCGCTTACGGTTATCAGTATCCCGCCGGGTCCCTGCATAACGCCGGTGCGGTCATCGCCGGTGGCAGTGACTGGCCGGTGTCCAGCCCCAACCCGTGGAATGCCATCGCCCAGGCCAGCACTCGCAAAGGGCCGCTGGGTGTATTGAATGCCAAAGAAAGCATTGATCGCCAGACCATGTTCTACGCCTACACCCTCAATGCCGCCAAAGCCCTGCGGCTGGAGCAACAGATTGGTTCGCTGGCGCCCGGAAAACAAGCCGATCTGATCATCCTCGACCGTGATGTGTTCAAGGTCAGCGACGACGAACTGTTCGACACCAAGGTCCTGAAGACTTTCTTCGCTGGCAAGCAGGTTTACGCGCCCGCGTCCTGACGACTACCCGCCTGCAGTACCGAAAAAATGCTCCCGCTCCTCGCATTGCGAGGGGCTGGGCAACGCCATGCCCGACATCACCCGCTGATCCATAAAAATAAGAGACTTGTATGAACGTACGCTCAGCATTGACCCTTGCCGGCCTTGTATTGGCTCCCCTGACCAGCCAGGCACTGACACTTAACGATGACTTCAGCCTGGACATGACCCTGGGCGTTGTCAGTGACTACCGCACCCGAGGCATTTCGCAAACCCTGGGTGATCCGGCGGTTCAGGCCGGCGCCACGCTGGTGCACAGCAGCGGCTTGTACGTTGGCGCCTGGACCTCGAATGTCGATTTCGGCGGCCCCTACAAAACCCGGCAGGAACTCGAGTACTACGCGGGCTACTACTGGCAGGCGACCGAGGCAATCAGTCTGGATCTGGGGTACCTCAAGTACGACTATCCAAAGGAAGGCCAATTCAACATGAGTGAGGTCTACGCCATCCTTGACGTTTATGGCGTGAAGCTCGGCGCCAACTACTCAAACAATACGCCGAACTTCTTTGGCGAGGACCAGGACACCCTCTACACCTACCTCAGCTACAAAATCGAATTGCCGGCCGAGCTCGGCCTGGACCTGCGCGTGGGGCGCAACGATGTCAAAGACCCGGCTTTCTGGTCCGCCAACGGTGAAAGTCGCGATGCCTACACCGAGTGGGAAGCCAAACTGACCCGTGATTTCGTCGGCGTGACCTGGGGCCTCAGTTACATCGATACCGACCTGTCGAAAAGCGAATGTGCGAGCTGGTACGGCTATGGCGATCTGTGCACGGCCACCGTGGTAGCCAGTGCCAGCAAGACCTTCTGAGCCCGTGTGTTCAAAGCGTCTCCTATACTGATCCGCGTTGACAGGTTCAACACAGATCCTGAATGCCGTTGGAGCAGCAGCCAGCGGCTTCCCTACGACTCAACAGTAAGGAGAACGATCATGGCAATCCGTATTGGCGACGAAGCACCGGACTTTACTGCCGAAAGCACCGAAGGCCCGCTGCATTTCCACGAGTGGATCGGTGACAAGTGGGCGATCCTGTTTTCGCACCCCAAGGACTTCACCCCGGTGTGCACCACTGAGCTTGGCTACATGGCAGGGCTAAAGCCGGAGTTCGATAAGCGCAATACCAAGATCGTCGGGCTCAGCGTCGACCCTGTCAGTAATCACCAGACTTGGGCCAAAGACATCGAAGAGACCCAGGGGCATGCGGTCAACTATCCGATGATCGGGGACGAGAATCTGGTGGTGGCGAAGCTCTACGACATGATTCATCCGAATGCCAGTGGTGGTGCACGGACTGCCGTGGACAACGCTACGGTGCGTTCAGTGTTCATCATCGGCCCGGATAAAAAGGTCAAGGCGATGCTGATTTACCCAATGAGTGCCGGGCGCAACTTCGATGAAGTGCTGCGTCTGCTCGATTCTCTGCAATTGAACGCCAAGCACACCGTCGCCACCCCGGTGAACTGGCGTCCGGGCGAGGACGTGATCATTCCCACTTCGGTCTCCGATGAGGACGCCAGGAAGAAATATCCGGATGGCTTCAAAACGCTGAAACCTTATTTGCGCACGGTGGCGCAACCGAAATAATCGATCTGTTGGGAGAGCACACTATGGCTGATCAGGTGAGCCTTGCCTGGTGAGCCTCTTTCAGCCGCAACGCACTCTTTGTAGCAGCTGCCGAAGGCTGCGTTCGGCTGCGCAGCAGTCGTGAATCTGGCTGATGTGGTCTGCCTGACACACCGCGGTCTCTGATTTTACGACTGCTACGCAGCCGAACGCAGGCTTCGCCAGCTGCTACAGATCGCATTGCGGCTTAACTGACTGGCTCATCCTCAAGCGCGAGTTCGCTCGGGTCGGCCCCACACATCTGCGCCAAAACCTGAACCACCAGGGCATGATCCTCACGCTGGGGCAGCCCTGAAACGGTGACGGCGCCAATGCACCCGACGCCTTTGACCGATATCGGGAAGCTGCCGCCATGATCGGCGTAATCACGCAGGGGTAACCCCATCAAACCTTCGAGTGAGTCGCCCTGAAGCGCAAAGGACCGGCCTACGCGGTATGAGCTGAGTTCCATCAGTTCCACGACATTTCGCTTGCGTCGTGCCCAGTCGGCATTGCTGGCAGAGGTTCCGGGCATCGAGTAGAAAAACACCGTGTCCCGCGCCAGCCTGACCTCAATCGTGGCGGACACGCCTTGCTCCTCGCAGGCGGTTTTCAAACGGGTGCCCAAGTCCCAGGCCGTCGCTTTGTCGAAGCGCTCAAACTTCAGGGTTTCTTCCTGGAGTGCGATGCGTTGCAGGTCGGTTTTGATGTCCATGATTTCTCCCTCATCCCTTTCGGGCGGTCGTACTGTTACGCACGGTTAATGTGAACGGCAGCACCACATGGCGGTCCGGGATGGGCTTTTTTTCGATGAGGGCGATCAGCATTTCAACGGCTTTTTGGCCAAAGATTTCGGCGGGTTGCGCGATGGTCGTCAACGCGGGATCACAGTAGGCCGCGAACGGAATGTCATCGAAACCGACCAGAGAAATATCTTCGGGTACCCGCAAACCCTGTTGTTTGATGCGCTTCAACGCACCGATCGCCATTTCATCGTTTTCGCAAAAGAACGCGGTTGGACGGTCGGGCAGTTCCAGCAGCATTCCCGCGCCATCAAAACCGGCCTTCAACGTGAAGTCCCCGTGGCAGATCAATTGCGCGTCCGAGGCGATACCGGCCTGGTGCAATGCATCTTGATAACCGGCCACTCGGTCGCGTGTGAGCGGGCTGCTTTTCGGGCCTTTGATCAGGCCGATCCGGCGATGGCCCCGATCGATCAGATGCTCCGTCATGGCCTTGGCCGCTGCCCGGTTGTCGAGGCTGATGGTCGGATGCCGCCCGCCTTGAATCACCTCGCAGGCATTGACCAAGGGCGGTGATTCGCCGTTGGGGAAGGGCGATTCAAAAGGGTCGTAGGCGCGCAACTGAATCACGCCATCGGCCTGGTGGGCGTACGCCAGCGCGGCAAATTCTCGCTCGATTTCCTCGCGGCCCTGGGTGTCGCACAACAGCAGTCGATAACCGGCCGCCTGCGCCGCCTGTTGGGCACCGCTGATCACCCGTGCGAAAAACGTGTTGGCGATGGCCGGGACCAGAATCACCAGATTGCCGGTTTTGCGCGAACGAAACTGCACGGCCATGAGGTTCGGCCGGTAGCCGGCCTGTTCCACGGCTGCATTGACCTTGTCCCGGGTTTCCGGGAGTACGCGCTCGGGCGACTTCAGCGTTCTGGACACGGTGGCCACCGAGACGCCGGCCAGCCGGGCTACTTCACGGATATTGGACAAGACAACCTCGTTATCGAACCGGCAGATGTAAGCGTGACCGGCGAGCTTACCGCAGTCCGGCCGTGCGCTGAAATGAGCTTCATTTTTAATCCCGGGTTTGACACCTGAAGTAACTGAGCCTAAATTTCCGGCATGATGTAACCGGTTACATCATAGTTAAACCTGAAGCGTTAATCCGCCCGAACAAGAGAAAATTCGCGATGAATGTTGCAACGGCAAAAATAAGAATGGGGTTTGTCGGGGGCGGCGAGGGTGCCTTCATCGGCAAAGCCCACCGCCAGGCCGCCGGCCTCGATGGTCGTTTTGAACTGGTGTGCGGTGCATTCAGCCGAGACGCCCGCAACAATCAGGACACCGGCGCCGCGTTGGGATTGTCCGCCTCACGCTGCTACAGCGACTGGCAGAAGATGCTCGATATCGAGCGCGCACTGCCTGCCGACCAGCGCATGGAGCTGTTGGTCATCGTCACGCCCAATCACTTGCACGCGCCGATCGCCAGTCAGGCATTGAGCGTAGGTTTTCATGTGTTCAGCGAAAAGCCCGCGGCACTGAATCTGTCCGAGTTGCTGGCGCTCAAGGCGGTGGTGCAGAGCAGCGACCGCCTCTATGGACTGGCCCACACGTATCTGGGTTATCCGATGGTCTGGCAGGCGCGCAAGATGGTGCGTAGCGGCGTGATCGGCGCTGTGCGCAAGGTCATCGTCGAGTACCCGCAGGGCTGGCTGAGTCGGGATGTGGCCGGGCAGGGCAACAAGCAGGCGAGTTGGCGCGATCAGCCCGAGCAGTCCGGGTTGGGCGGCTGCATTGGCGACATCGGCACCCATGCCTTTTCACTGGCCGAATTCGTCGCGGACCAACCCATTGAACAGGTGTGCGCAACCTTGGGTGCGCACGTTGCCGGGCGGCAACTGGACGATGACGCGGCGATGCTGTTCAAGATGGCCGCCGGGGCCAGCGGGGTGTTGATCGCCAGCCAGGTCTGCGCCGGCGAAGAGAACCCGTTGAAAATCCGCGTCTATGGCGACAAGGGCGGGCTGGAGTGGCGACAGGAAGAGCCCGCGAGCCTGATCCATCGTTCCCTCGATCAACCGTTGAGCATCCTTCGTTCCGGTGTCGGTCAGCCCTGGTTATGCGACGCCGCCAGCCAGCGCATGCGTTTGCCTGCCGGGCATCCTGAAGGTTATCTCGAGGCCATGGCCAATCTCTATGGTGATTTCGCCACCGCGATCCGCAGCAACATCGAAGGCAACGATGCCCCCGGCGTGCCAGGCATCGACGTCGGGTTGCGTGGCATGGCGTTCATCGAGGCGGTGGTCGCCAATCATCGCGGCGACGCGAAGTGGACCCAACTGGTCTGCAACCCATGAATCCGGAGAACCCTCCCGTGAACCACACTTCCCCAACACCGGCAGGCCTGCGCGGCCCGGGTATTTTCCTCGCGCAGTTCATGTCCGCCGAAGCGCCCTTCGACACGCTCGCCAACATTGCCCGCTGGGCCGCAGCGCAGGGTTACAAAGCCATTCAATTGCCGACCCTGGGCACGCAATACATCGACCTGGCGCGCGCCGCCGAAAGCCAGGATTACTGTGATGAGTTAAAAGCCGTCTGCGCCCAGGCAGGTGTCGAAATCAGCGAGTTGTCGACGCATCTGCAGGGCCAACTGGTGGCGGTGCATCCGGCGTTCGATACGTTGTTCGATGACTTCGCCCCCGCGCATGTGCGCGGCCAGCCTCAGGCACGCACCGAGTGGGCCATCGATCAGTTGAAGCTCGCCGCGCGCGCCAGCCAGCGCTTGGGGTTGAAGGCGCACGCGACGTTTTCCGGTGCGTTGCTCTGGCCTTACGTCTACCCATGGCCGCAACGCCCGAGCGGTCTGGTCGAACAGGGGTTTGCCGAACTGGCCAGGCGCTGGTTGCCGATCCTCGATTGTTTCGAAGAGGCCGGTGTCGACCTCTGCTACGAGATCCATCCCGGCGAAGACCTGCACGACGGCGCCTCGTTCGAGCGTTTCCTTGAGGCCGTCGATCACCATCCGCGCGCCGCGATCCTCTACGACCCGAGCCACCTGCTGCTTCAGCAAATGGACTATCTGGGCTTCATCGATCGCTACCACGAGCGCATCCGCATGTTCCACGTCAAGGACGCCGAGTTCCGGCCCGATGCCCGTTCGGGTGTCTACGGCGGTTATCAAGGTTGGGTCGAGCGGCCTGGCCGCTTCCGTTCCTTGGGCGATGGGCAGATCGATTTCAAATCGATTTTCAGCAAGTTAACGCAGTACGACTTTGCCGGCTGGGCGGTTCTGGAATGGGAGTGTTGCCTGAAGGATTCGCAGCAGGGCGCCGCAGAAGGCGCGGCGTTCATCCGGCAGCACATGATCAGCAAAACCCGAAAGGCGTTTGACGATTTCGCCAGCGTGGCGTCCGACGAGCGTTTCAATCGACGGCTATTGGGTTTGCCCGACGCCTGAAAACCTGTTTGCCCCTTTCTCCAAAAAAAACAATAAGACGGTGATTGATATGACCATGATGAGTGCGCGATTAAGCGTAATGATGTTCCTGCAGTTCTTTATCTGGGGCGGATGGTTCGTGACCCTCGGCACCTTCCTCTCCAGTAACCTGGGGGCCAGTGGCGGGCAGATCGGCATGGCGTTCTCGACGCAGTCCTGGGGGGCGATCATCGCGCCGTTTGTGATCGGTTTGATTGCCGACCGCTACTTCAATGCCGAGCGCATTCTTGCGGTGTTGCATCTGATCGGCGCGGTGCTGCTGTTGCAACTCTATCGAGCGCCTGACTTCAGTGGGTTTTACCCGTTCGTGCTGGCCTACATGATGATCTACATGCCGACGCTGGCGTTGGTGAATTCGGTGGCGTTCCGGCAGATGCGCGACCCGGCCCTGGAGTTCTCGCGGATCAGAGTGTGGGGCACCATCGGCTGGATTGTGGCGGGCGTGGTGATCAGCTTTGTGTTTGCCTGGGATTCGCAACAAGCGATCTCATCCGGTGGCTTGCGCAACACGTTTCTGATGTCGGCCATTGCCTCATTCGTGCTCGGAATCTACAGCTTCAGCCTGCCGCGTACCGCGCCGCTCAAACCTGAGCCGGGCAGTGTCGGCTTAAAGCAAATGCTGGGGCTGGACGCCTTGGGTTTGTTGAAGGACCGCAGTTACCTGGTGTTCTTCATCGCCTCTATTCTGATCTGTATTCCATTGGCGTTTTATTACCAGAATGCCAACCCGTTTCTGGCGGAAATCGGCGTGACCAATCCAACCGCCAAGATGGCGATCGGGCAAGTCTCGGAAGTGCTGTTCATGTTGCTCCTGCCGCTGTTCATCCAGCGTTTCGGCATCAAGATCGCGCTGTTGGTGGGAATGCTGGCGTGGGCGTTGCGCTACCTGTTGTTCGCCTACGGCAACAACGGGGACCTCGCTTTCATGTTGTTCACCGGCATCGCCTTGCACGGCATCTGCTACGACTTCTTCTTTGTTTCGGGGCAGATCTACACCGATGCCAAAGCGTCGGAGCGTTTCAGAAGCTCCGCGCAAGGGCTGATCACGCTCGCGACGTACGGCGTGGGCATGCTGATTGGCTTTTGGGTGGCCGGGGCGGTCACCGATCACTATGCGTCGGCTGACAGCCATGACTGGAAAAACATCTGGCTGTTCCCGGCAGGGTTCGCGCTGGCGATATTTTTCTGTTTTTCGCTGGCCTTCAAAGGGCGGCAAAGCGTGGCAGCGCCGTCGAGTATTTGAATAATGCCCCGAGTCTGAAGAACACCGTCGGAACCTGTGGGAGCGGGCTTGCTCGCGAAAGCGATGTGTCAGACGACATCAATGCCGACTGTGCCGCCGCCTTCGCGAGCGCTTTTTGTAGGAGCCAGGCTTGCCGGCGAAGGCGATCTGAAGGACGCCTTCGCCGGCAAGCCTGGCTCCTACGAGTTTTGCGATCAACCGACTGGTATTTCAGGGGTTATGGAACGCGCCTGATTCAAGGCGCACCAAACAACATCGTCCAATAAACACCTTTATCGCTGCGCGAATCGGCGGCATAGGCTGCGCCGACCTGGGTAAACATCGGGTTCATCAGGTTGGCGCAGTGCCCGGGGCTGGCCAGCCAGCTGGCCATCGCTTTGTTCGGTGAGCTTTGCCCGGCGGCGATGTTTTCGCCGATCTGCCGGCCTCGATAGCCGGCGGCTTTGGCCCGATCCAATGGCATATCACCGTCAGGATCCCGGTGGGCGAAGTAATTGCCGTAGGCCATTGCCTTGCTGTGGCCTTGCGCGGCGGCCCCGAGGGCGGCATTCCAGGCCAACGGTCGTGCGGCGGCAAAGCGTTGACGCCCGCACATGCGCGGCTTGGCCCGTGCCGCGTTGACCTGTGCCAGCAACGCCTTGCCCGCCGCTCGCGAATCACCGGCACGTCCGTCTAACACCGGTTGCGCCAGCACTATCTGCCATTCGCTGCGGGCGCGAGTGACGCCGATATCGGCGAATTGAGTATCGAGCAGCGCCCCGCAATAGTCGCTCTCAAGCATGTCAAACGCCTCATCGGCATCTTGCGCGCCGACCACGCGAAGGGTGCGCACCGTCACCGCTTGATAGCCGTTGGCCTTCAAGGCACTGCGCAAACCGCCGCCATAACCGACCGGCAAGGCCAGGTTCGATTTCAGCGACAACGGCCTCAACGGCTTGACCGTACGCCCTGCGCAGCGATCGGGATCGGCGCGGTAGTCGTTGATGACCTCCACCAGTTGCCGCTCCCCACTGGCATGGGCGGGGCTGGCGAGTAGCGGGAGCAAAGGCATCAGGCACAGCGAGATAAAGCGACAGCGGCGGACGGTTGGGCGCATGAACGGACAGCTCTGATGAGATGACGACGATAAGGGGACAGGAACGAGCAATGACCGTAGGAGCGCTTCGTTGGGTGAGCTTCTTTTACGGCACGGCTAAGACTGCGGGTCTGAAGACTGGTTCACGAGGGGAAGAGACAAATTTAGCACCGCCGCCGTGGGGGCTGATTCAGGCTTGCACGGGTCAGCCCGTCGGAGGACATCGGACACGCGGACTGGTACCGTACTGACATCATTCAGGTGGTACAGGGACATGACGAAAGCCAGGGGTGACAAGGATTGGGTAAAGCGCTCGGCTCAGCCGTTGAAGATGGAGCGTATCGAAGCCTTTTTTGGCGGCCATGGGTTTACGCCGCATCGCCACGATACGTATGCCATCGGACGAACGCTGTCGGGTGTACAAAGCTTCCAGTACCGCAACACCAAACGTCACAGCCTGCCCGGGAAAACCATCGTTTTGCATCCGGACGAGGTGCATGACGGTGAAGCCGGCACCGAAGCGGGTTTTCATTATCGGATGATCTACATCGAACCTGCTTTGATTCAGCAAGTATTAGGCGGCAAGCCCTTGCCCTTCATCGAGGGTGGTATATCCAACGACCCACGGCTTTATGCTGCGACCCAGGTGCTACTGCAAAACCTCGATGCTTGCATCGAGCCCCTGGAAGAAGACGATGCCATTTACGATCTCGCGCAGGCGTTGGATGTGAACTCGGGGCAACGCGGGCGGCGCAAGTCGTTTGATTTCGCAGCGGCCGAACGCGCGCGTGCGCTGATTCATGAGTCGCTGGATCGAGTCATTACCCTGGAGGAGTTAGCGCAGGCCAGTGGTCGAGACCGCTGGAGCCTGAGCCGTGATTTTCGTGCGCTGTACGGTACTAGCCCCTATCGATACATGACTCAACGACGTCTCGATCTGGCAAGAGCACTGATGTTCGGCGGCTACTCGATGGCAGAGGCGGCCGTCTGCGCAGGCTTTTTCGATCAAAGCCACATGACGCGTCAGTTCGTCCAGACGTATGGTGTCTCACCCGGTCGATGGATGAAAAGGCTGGGCCTTGTTTAAGGGCGCTCGACTTGCACAATCATGCAATACGCAGTGCTGATCCTCTCCTAAAGTCAGACCTCGATAACGTGTCTAGTGAGGGCGACTCAAATGCATTCCCAACCCGGCGTGACAACCTGCACCGCGATTAACTTTGCCGAGAAATTTGCTTTGTTCAGCGAGCAATGGGCGCCCAAAGTTATTGCCGAAATGAACGACTACCAGTTCAAGGTGGTGAAAATCGAAGGCGATTTTGTCTGGCATTCCCATGCCGACACCGATGAAACCTTCATCGTCCTTGAAGGCGAGCTTCGCATTGATCTTCGAGAGGGGGCCGTCGTGGTTCGGCAGGGAGAAATGTACGTTGTCCCCAAGGGCGTCGAACACAAGCCTTACGCCGGGCGAGAGGTGAAGATGTTACTGATCGAGCCGCGTGGCGTGCTGAATACCGGCGATCAGGAGGGAGAAAGAACCGCAATCAATGACGTCTGGATTTAGACGTCTTGGTAGTTTCGTCATCTATGGGGTGAGCAGGGCGCCTGAGAGTATGGCACCAGTTCAGCCGCCTCTATCGGTACATCTGCCAGCAAGCATTCAGGAGCGCAGTGTCATTCTCTGAATCAACGAATTAGCGGCGTTTTCGTTGAAAAGGTTCGATGGCAGGTGGCGAAGTGCCTCTCGTCGGAAGACAACGCGGCTATTTCGCGCTTTTCAGCTATTCTTGCGGCATCTGGACGGTGGCCATGACGTACTGGCACACGATGCGCAAGGAAGGAAGACAAAATGGATGATGTGCATTGCGTGCAAGTTATCGCTGTAACTGGCGGTAAAGGTGGCGTGGGCAAGACAACGGTGGCGGTTAACCTCTCGTTGGCGCTGGCCAAAATGGGGCGGCGTGTCGTATTGCTGGACGCCGATCTGGGCCTGGCGAATATCGATATTCTGTTGGGGCTGACGCCGCGCTACACGCTGGCCGATGTCATCGAAGGGCGTTGCGAACTGTCCGAGGCACTGTTGCCTGGGCCTGGAGGCATTCGTGTTGCCCCGGCCTCTTCGGGCTTGCAGAGCATGATTCATCTGGAGCCTGCGCAATACCGTGCACTGATCCAGTCCTTTAGCGATATTGGCGACAAGCTGGATGTGCTGGTGATCGATACCGCCGCCGGTATTGGTGGCTCAGTGGTCAACTTCATCCGCGCGGCGCAGGAAGTGATGGTGGTCGTGTGCGATGAACCCACCTCGATCAGCGGCGCCTACGGGCTGATCAAGCTGCTCAACCTGAACTACGGTCTGCACCGTTTTCGGGTGTTGGTCAACATGACGGGCAGTCCGTCGGAAGGCCGCAATCTGTTTGCCAAGCTGGAAAAGATTACCGACATGTTCCTCGATGTCTCGCTGCAATACGTCGGCGCGATACCCAACGATGAATGTGCGCACAAAGCCGTGCAGAAGGGGCGTGCGGTGTTTGAAGCCTTTCCCCGTTCCAAATGCGCTCAAGCCTTCCAGGCCTTGGCTCACAATGTCGATAGCTGGCCGTTGCCCACTCATCCGAGAGGGCATGTGGAGTTTTTTGTTGAGCAACTGGTGCAGAATTCTGGCAGGTGAGGTGCAAGGCTGCACAAGGCGTAATGAATTTCAGCCGCGGCGCAGTCCTTGTAGCAGCTGCCGAAGGCTGCGTTCGCTGTAGCAGCTGTCGAGCTCCAGCGAGGCTGCGTTCGGCTGCGAAGCAGTCGTAAAACCCGAGATTGCGGTACGTCAGGCAGAACGCGTCAGCCGTATTAACGACTGCTTCGCAGCCGAACGCAGCCTCGCTGGAGCTCGACAGCTGCTACGGATCGCATTACGGCTTAACTGAGGACTCAAATCACAACTTGTAGCCGATCTGCCGCAACAAGTTCTTGCGCCACAGAATGTCTTCATCACCTTCAATGTCTTTGGCACAGAAGCCATCCACCACGCCCAGAATCCCGCGTCCCTGTTCCGTCTCAGCGAGAATCACTTCGGTGGGATTGGCCGTTGCACAAAAAATACGGCACACCTCTGGCACCATTTTGACGGTGTTCAACACGTTTAGCGGATAGAAACCGTCGCCCAGGAAAATGATGAAACTATGGCCCGCGCCGATGGCTTGCGCATTTTTCTGCGCCAGTTCGATCATGGCGGTATCGGTGCCGGACCATCGCACCAGGCATTTGCCGGAGGCTTCACAAAAGGCCACGCCAAACTGGATACCTGGCACGGCATTGACCAACGCTTCGTGGATGTCTTCGACGGACTTGATGAAGTGCGTCTGCCCCAAAATGAAGTTGGTCTCTTGCGGCTTGTCGATTTTCAACGTGATGAGTTGCATTTCAAACGCCTCCTTTCACGATGCTGCGGGCCAAGTCTGGCCGTTGATCAAGCCGGGACGGTGTCTTGCCCCGCTGGCGGTGGCTCTGTGTAGACGCGAACATCCCCCAGTCTCCTTATCGTCGACTTGGGCAAGGTCGGCGCATCAAGCAGAATCGAATCAATGCGCTTGCGGATGTCAAAAACGATTGGGCCCAGGATCGCTTCGTCCTTGCCGCTGGCGATTTCGTCCTGAATCTCACGCGATATCGCCCCGAGTTTCTCGGCGGTGTCTTTGTGCCCGGCAGCCCGGGTGTCAAAGTTCAGGAAGGTCTGAACCGAACTCAACACCAGGGTCAGGAGTGACAGGACACCGGCTACGTATTGGAGCCATACGGGCGAGGAGTCACTGATCGAGCCAAAGACGCTGGCGCTGACGATCGCCGACAGCACCACGCAGGGGATGCCCAGTTTCCAGCTGAATTTCTCGAAATCCCGGGCACTGATTTCGTGTTCAATCTGCAACCGAACGATCATGCGATTCCATTTGGTCAGTAGCTCGAGCCGGCTCATGGTTGCAGTCCTTCGCAGGGGATTGAGGTGAATATTAGTTATTATTTGGCCACCTGCTAGGGTTCAGGGACAGGACGCAGTTGAGCCGTCAGACCTTCTTCCTCTCGGAGCTGGCGGCTCATATCGTCGCAGCTTTGCGACCAGGTTGTCAGCCACGGCGACATCTCGGGTGACCGTTCAGCCAATCCCAGTTCCCGGACAAACTCGGCAGGTGGGACCGTGCCTTTGGCCGCGCGGAACAGCCCTCGCATGATGACGACGCCGATCACCCGTCCTTTGCTCACGAAGCGGTGTTCCATAAAGCTCCACTTATCGTCCCAGCCGAGCATTCGGGTATGAATCTCAAACGATTCGAACAGCTTCAGCTCCCGCCGAAACTTGCCCCAGGTATCCCCGACGATCGGCACCGCCCTATGGCGCAGGGCCACTCGATAGGCGCCGCTGCGCAGGACGAAGTCCATGCGCCCTATATCGGCCAAGGTGAAATAGCGGCCATTGGTGACGTGTCGGTTGAGGTCAAGATCAAGCGGCCAGACGCGCATGCGGATGACAGTAGTGGCCAGCCCATCAACCGGCTTGCGCCATGGGCGACGAAACAGCATCAGGAACAGTCGAAACCAGAGATTCATAAGGATGCCGAGGGTTGAGTAGATCGATGCACTTTAGGGCGAGGATTGTGAGCGAGATAGGTGCACAAATGACTTTTTTCATGCGAAAAGCGCAATTGGATCATTCATGCGCTGGGGCAGTCATTTCAGCGATTGCCCGCCAACCCGGTATTCCGCTCAGGAATGCCCCCATAAAAATCATGCATTTTCTTTATGGCATCGGATCTCGTAGCGTGTTTGCTCACCCTATGGAGATGTCCTCGTGAATGATTCCCGCCTGCGCCTGTACGTTGATGCTCAATTCACCAGCCCCTATGCCATGTCGGTTTTCGTGGCCCTTCGCGAAAAGGGCATCGAATTCGAACTGAGTCCGCTGGACCTCGACGTCTTCGAAAACCAGTCCGAAGACTATGCCAGCCTCTCGCTGACCCAGCGCGTACCGACGCTGGTGCATGGCGATTTTGCCTTGTCTGAATCGTCGGCGATCACTGAATACCTGGAAGACGTTTTTCCTCAGACGCCGGTTTACCCGCAAGAATTGAGGCAGCGCGCGAAGGCACGACAAATCCAGGCGTGGCTGCGTAGTGACCTGCTGCCCATCCGGCAGGAACGTTCCACACTGGTGGTGTTTTATGGCCTCAAATCAGCGCCCTTGTCGCCCGCTGCCGAGTCGGCAAAGCGCAAGCTGATCGGTGCCGCACAAGCGCTGCTGGTTGACGGTCGCGAGTACTTGTTCGGGCAATGGTCGATCGCCGATGTGGATCTGGCGTTGATGCTCAACCGGCTGATACTCAACGGTGACGCCGTGCCATCCGCGCTGGTGGAATACGCGCAGCGTCAATGGCAGCGGCCTACGGTGCAGGAGTGGGTCAAACTGCAACGTCCTGCACTGTAGCGGTGTGAAGTCAGGTCAAATGCGCTCAATAAATTGCACGATGACCTGATTGACGACCTCAGGATGCGTAATGGGCCCCATATGACCGAGCCCCTCGAGTTCCACCACTTCAACGTTCGGCAGTGTGCCGGTCAGCAGCCGCGCCACTGCCCGTGAGGATGCCGGTGAATCCTTGCCGACCATGAAAAGCACCGGCAGGTTGAGCGAGCGGAACGCCTGTAATGGCGTCGGCTCGTTCAACAGCGCGTGAGCCCAGCCCTGCACATTGGCCACCGCGGCGGCGATGGAAGGCTTGCGTTGTTCCGGGGTTTGCTCCCAGGCCCCGGCACCCATCCAGTAGTCAATGAAGTGCCGGGCCGCTGCGTCCAGGTTACCCGCCTCAAGTGCCAGCCCGGCGTTTGCGACGACTTCACGAATGGCATCTGCCTCATTGGGTGGGGGCGATTCGGCGTCGAGCAGGGCAAACAATGTTGGCTCATACAAAGCCAGGGCGCGCACCCGGCCAGGGTTCTGCAACGCCGCGATCAATGCCACCGCCCCGCCATAAGAATGACCGACCAGAATGAGCGGTCCGCCGGCACGGGCGAGTACCGGTTCGGCGAAGCGCGCTTCTTCACTGAGGGTGACGATTCGATCGCTGGGCCACGCCGGGCTCTTGCCGGCGCCAAACGAATCGAGCGCCAGAACCCGAAACTTTGCGGCCAGGTGATCTTGCAGTCCACGCCACTGCACCGAGTGACTCGCATTGGCATGAAAGCAGACAATGCCCGGTCCCTTGCCGGCGTCCCGATAAAAGGGTTCGACGGGTTTCATTCTGGCTCTCCTGCAACGACGTTAAAGGGACGAAGAGGGTTATAGATTAACTTCAAGGCTTCGGTGTAGCAGCCAGTCATGATGAAATAGCCGCCCGTTTTTGCTGTCAGCAACACCTGATTGGGAGCACCACATGAAAAATGCCGCCGTACTTACCTTCGCCTTGATGCTCACTACCGGGTTATTCAGCATGCAAGCCGAAGCGGCGGGGGATGCTGAAGCCGGTCAGAAACTGTTTAACCGTATCTGCGGCGGCTGTCATCAGGTAGGGACTTCGGCACGGGGCTCTTTTGGTCCGCAACTCAATGCCATCTTCGGACGCCCTGCGGGAAGCACGACGGACTACCAATACTCATCCGCGATGAAATCATCAGGCCTTGTCTGGACTCGCGAAACACTGACCGCCTACATCGAAGCGCCAAAAGAAGTAGTCCCCGGAACCCGGATGATTTTCTGGGGCCTGAGCGATCCGCAGAAGATCGAAAACCTTTTGGCCTACCTTCAGACATTTCAGCCGCAGTAATCGGTGTCTTATCAACCCGTTTTTGGATACCGCATAAAGTCTGTACAAGTGATATCAATGAGCCACTTCATCCGTTAAAGTATGTGCTGCCCGAGAGACGGATCCCGGGTATTTCTAATGGAGTGACTCAGTGAATTACCTCAGCAAAGTAGTTGTCGTAGCCATGTTCGGTCTGGTTCTGGCGGGTTGCACCGGCACCCCGATGAAGACTCAGCAGTACGACAGCAACCAGTACACCGTTGTCGGCCACAGTGAAGCGACCGCCACTGGCCTCCTGCTGTTCGGCCTCATCCCGATTCAGCAGAACAACCGTTTCATCCGCGCTCAGAACGCTGCGATCAAAGCCCGTGGCGGCGACGCGATGATCAACACCCAAGTGCAGGAAAACTGGTTCTGGGCTTGGGCTCTGACCGGTTACACCACCAAGATCTCCGGTGATGTGATCAAGCTGAAAACTGTTCAGTAAGCGCAGTACTCCGCCTGCCCGGCGAGTGGGCTTTGATGTGAAAGAGTCCGGTTCAGCTCGTAATGCCGGTCAGTTAAGCCATTTCAGCCGCGACGCACTCCTTGTAGCAGCTGCCGAAGGCTGCGTTCGGCTGCGAAGCAGTCGTTAATCCGGCTGACGCGGTCTGTCTGACGCCCCGCAAGTTCTGGTTTTACGGCTGCTACGCAGCCGAACGCAGGCTTCGCCAGCTGCTACAGATCGCATTACGGCTTAACTGAATGGCATGACGATTGATCCGGGCTTTTTTTGTAGGTATTCGGAGTACATCAGCCGAGGGTGAGGCAAATCCAAATGCCATCACCCGATTCACTGATCGCACCTCACCCCCAGGCTTTTCCGAGCTCCTCCAGACCCGCGTCTTGCAGGTTCTGCGCACTCATGACCACTCGGAATTTGCAGTTGGCCTGGAAGTTGAGAAAGAAGGGTTCCGCATAGCCGGGAATCTCGGAAGGGTCTTCTACATCGATCAGAAAAATCCCACTTCGCATTCCATCCTGCTCAGTGAAATAAGTCGCCTCCGGCTTAATGGTTTCCAGCACGCGGTTCATGATTTCGCCGACTTTCCCCGACCTGACAAGCGCGTTGAAAGGCTCATGGGGAAACTCGACCATCAGTAGCATTTTCATTATTCGATACTCTGTTGAGGTGGCGTGCTCCTTACCCGGATCCTTACTCCTGACGATGATGCCGCAAGCCGTGCGTTCAGCCGTGCCAGCGGTGGTATGTGGTTAAGAATAGCGAAGGGTTCGAGGCTGCCGGGGCAGAGTTACGGACGGTCGTTCTTGATGATTCAGCGCAAGGCGAAGGGGTAGGGTTTGTTGGCTGAAGTCATGCTGTTCTGTGATGAAGGCAGCTTTATGCTGCGCGGTTTTGGACGTTCAAAAAGGGACTCGCCAGCATCGCCTATAGAGGCGATGCCGACTCACCGATCCCCGATTATTGCTGTACCGGTGTGCAGAGTTCTACCAACGTTCCGTCGGGGCATCGAACGTAGGAGATGATTTGTCCCCAGGGCTTGGCGCTTGGTGCAGAGATTTCGCTGGCTCCCGCCTTCAACGCTCTGGCATGCGCTGCCGGAACGTCCTCGGTCACCAGGCCTACTTCGATTCCAAGTGGTTTGGGGGACGAGTGTGCCGAGACATGCCCCGTGCTGAAGTTCATCGCTGCCAATTCATCGGCGGCGAATGCCAGCGCAGTTTCCCCTGTTTCGAGTTCGCCGTAGGTGTTGGATTCATGGAGGAAGCGAACGCCAAGCCCGAAGGCTGACGAAAAGAACTGGAGTGAGGCAACAACGTCCGGGACGTAGATGATCATGTAGCCAAATTTCATAAGCGGGCATTCCTTGTCGTGTTTATTGAGTGGCAAATCACGGTTACCCAGGCAGGTTTGCCCGGTGTCTGTTCTTTCGAAAAGGTTAGAGGGTGTCATCACGGTGTCATCGAACGAATGGCAAGCTCCTCGCAAACCGTCTTGAGCGCTCAGACGGAACGCCGTCTGCGGGCTGATGCATTTGCCAGGAATCCCCCTATGAAAGGAGACGCCTCCCTGTTTGCGGCCATTGATTTGGGGTCCAATGCGTTTCGCATGATGATCGGCCAGTCGGTCAGGCGCAATCAGGGGTTCATGATCCAGGAAGTGAAAACCTTGCGAGAGCCTGTCCGTTTGGCGGAAGGATTTCAGGGAGGGGCGCTGGACGAGTTGGCGCTGGATCGGGGATGGCAAGCGCTCGCGCGATTTGGCAAAAAACTGCGCGGCTTTGAGGCTGGTCGAGTGCGGGCAGTGGCGACCAGTGCCGTCCGCGAAGCCGATAATGCCCAACTGTTTCTGGCCAGCGCGGAGCGGCACCTGGGTTTTCGTATAGATGTCATCTCTGGGCATGAAGAGGCGCAACTGGTGTACGCCGGTGTTGCCCATACGATACCCACTACAGAAAGTATGCGCCTGGTCGTGGATATCGGCGGCGGCTCTACTGAATTGATCCTGGGGCAGGGCACTCAGCCTCTCTTGACCGAGAGCATTGCCATTGGCAGCGGCACTTTTGGCGCGCGTTATTTTCAGGGCGGCTGTATATCGACGAAGGCGCTCCTGGAGGCCGAGCGCGTGGCCACTCTGCAGTTTGAAAAAGTTACCCGTCGTTATCGCGCGCTGGGTTGGCAGCAAACTATTGGCTCTTCAGGTACTGCACGGATGCTGGCCAAAGTGCTCAAGGCCAATGGCTTGAATGACAATGGTCAAAGCGGTATCACCTACGGCGGCCTGTTGCGCTTATCGTTGCGTCTGCTGGAAGTGGGGCATGTTAAACAACTCAAATTGGCGGGCTTGCCACCCCATCGGCTGAATATCTTGCCCGGTGGCTTGGTGCTCATGCTGGCGGCGTTCAAGGTATTCGGCATATCGCACATGAGTCCTTCCGAACCGGGACTAAGGCTGGGCGTTCTTCATGGCCTTATGTCCAAACACTAAATGACTGTTATAGGCAAAACGCTGCTGTAGAAAGAACTGTTATTTAGATCAAAAAGAATGTCACTGTGAAGACCCGTCAGCGATGCTCGAGTACCAGCGCTGACTATCTTTGATGATCCCGTCGGGCACTAAAAACGCATGAAAAAACCCGGCTGATGAGGCCGGGTTTTTTGGTTGAGTGTTGCGATAAAGCCACTCATTCATGCCGCACGATTCTGAATCAGACGATCCGAACCACCTTCAGCGACGCGGTTCTCGATCAGACGATCCGAACCACCTTCAGCAACGCGGTTCTCGATCAGACGGTCCGAACCACCTTCAGCGACGCGGTTCTCGATCAGACGATCCGAACCACCTTCAGCGACGCGGTTCTCGATCAGACGATCCGAACCACCTTCAGCGATGCGACTTTCGATCAGACGATCCGAGCCGCCTTCAGCGACAACCGGGTGAGTAGAAGACGCGGCAAAAGCGTTAACTGCAAAAACCGAGAAAGCGATACTGAGGATGATTTGGCGTTTCATGATGGTGTGCTCCGGGGTGTTATTGGTTGGGTATGGAGCGGATGTTACGCCGAGGATTTTTTATGAGAACTTCATTGACGTGATGGTGACTATCGATGCCAGCAATGGTTGAAAGGTCGTGGGCAAGTGCCGCGTCCATGCCGGGCAAACCGGCGCCATAAGCGCACACGTCTCAACGACAAAGCACAATGCCTGTCAGTTAAGCCGTTTAAGGCGTGACGCACTCCTTGTAGCAGCTGGCGAAGCCTGCGTTCGGCTGCGTAGCAGTCGTAAAATCAGAAATTGCGGTGCGTCAGGCAGACCGCGTTAGCCGGATTCACGACTGCTACGCAGCCGAACGCAGGCTTCGCCAGCTGCTACAGATCGCCGGATGCATGTAGTTTTCCTTCAGGTTTACACGAACAGGTCGTAGGACAGCTTGCTGATCAGGATCACCAGCAACACCAGGAACAGAGTCCGGACAAAGGGCACGCCCTTATGAACCGCCAGCCACGTGCCGGTCAGCGCGCCCAGGATGTTGAATGCCGCCATGGGGATTGCGATCAGGTAGAGCACGTTACCCGTCGGAATGAAGAACATCAGCGCCGCTACGTTGGTCGCGATGTTCACCAGCTTGGCCGACGCCGAGGCATGAAGGAAGTCGAAGGCGAAGCAGCGGATAAACAGGAAGATCAGGAAACTGCCAGTGCCGGGACCGAACAGTCCATCGTAGAAGCCGATGGCACCGCCGATGGCGATCGCCAGCAATTTTTCCTTGGTACCAATGCGCATGGGTTTGTGCAGGGCGCCGAAGTCTTTTTTCCAGAAGGTGTAGATCGCCATCAGCACGATCAACACCAGCACCGCTGGCCGGATCATCGACTGGGGCACGAACGACACCGTGGCCGCTCCGAAGAAGGCCATGACAAAGGCCGAACAGGCGGCGGGGATCACCAGACCCCAGTCGATCACCACCTTACGCACGAAGGACCGGGCCGCGAATGCGGTGCCGCAGGCTGCCGCGACCTTGTTGGTGCCCAGCAGCGCCGCCGGTTGTGCCGTGGGCAGCACGTTGAACAACGCGGGTATCTGGATCAGTCCGCCGCCGCCCACCGCCGCATCGATCAGGCCGGCGGCGAAGGCGAACACGCAAAGGATGACAATATCGATCATGAAATCAGGCTCTGACGTTGAAGGGGGGTGAGCGTCCGGCGGCTTCTACGTGTTTCATCGCATCGGCTTGCCTGCGTCCTTGAGCAGGAAGGTTAACGGAAGGGCTTTTAATGTGTTGCAATACCACGTTGTGAAAAGTGCAACGAGGTGGCGCATGGCATTGAATATGTTGGGGGAGTTTGAAGCCTTCGCGACGGTGGCTCGCAAGCGCAGCTTCATCGCGGCGGCACGTACTCTGGGGCGCTCCCCCAGCGCGCTGACCCGTGCCGTTCAAGCCCTGGAGGAAAGTGTCGGGGTCAAGTTGTTCAATCGCTCGTCCAATGCCGTGAGCTTGACCGAGGCGGGTGAACGCTTGTTGCCCCACGCCTACAAAATGCTGGATCTGCAACGTGAGGCGGATGAAGACCTGGCCGGCATTAGCGGCCAGGCCTACGGCTGGGTCCGCTTTTCCGCCCCCGAGTTTCTCGGACACGGGGTATTGCCCCGGTTGATCGCGCAGTACAGCGAGCGTTATCCAGACGTGAACGTCGATGTGATTTTCACCGATGAGCTCATCGACCCGGCCAAGAGCAAGCTGGACTTCTCGATTCGCGGCGCGTTTGCGCAATCCAGTGACCTGATCGGCTATCCGCTCTGGAATTATTCACGTTACCTGTATGCCAGCCCCGGGTATCTGGAGCGGCGCGGGATACCCGACTCCATCGAGGCGCTGGAGTCGCACTCGCTGATCCTGCACACGGCGCCGCGGATTCTCAAGGAGTGGAATTTTCGCAGTGAAGAGCGGGCCATCAGCTTCCGGGTTCATCCCAAATTTCGTTTCAGCTCCGGTTTGGCGGTGTTCCAGGCGGCGCTGGCGGGCGTCGGGATCGCTCGACTGGCGGACTGGATTGCGGAGCCCGAAGTGGAAGCGGGGCGCCTGCGGCGGGTCTGTCCCGAGTACAAACTTACCTCCAGCGGCGGTGAAAGCCCGCAGATGCATGCGGTGTACCCGGCCGGGAATCTGCCGCTGCGGGTGAAGTCCTTGTTGGAGGTGATCCGTGGTTTTGGTGACAGCCTTGGTCGAAAGCATGCGGTGACACTTTAGTCGGCTGGACTGCAAGGCACCTTGAACTGAATGACCGTTTTTGGCCGATTCTGTTGAAAAAGTCGACCATGGTTCCCATGGCAGAAAAGTACACGCTTGAGATTGAAATCTTTACTTTTTTGAGTAGAGGATTCCGGGCTCAGATTTTGCGTAGCTGCCATTTGCCGAGGAACCTGCACAAATCTTCTAAACGTCATTTCCATTGCGCGGTAATTTAGTCGTCCGTACAGATCAACGCTGAACCGTTACCAATGGAGCCTATCCGTGGATAGACGCAACTGGATTGAGCTATCCCAGGACGCCGATACCGGGGTTGAATCAATTCGTGCCCATTTTCAGGGGCATGCCTACGATCCGCATTGGCATGACAGTTTTCTGGTGGGGGTCACCGAGCAGGGCGTGCAGCAGTTCAATTGCCGGCGCGTTCGCCACCTCAGTACACCGGGCAAGGTGTTCATGCTGGAGCCGGGGGAAATCCACGATGGGCACGCGCCGACCGAGGAGGGGTTTACCTATTCCATGCTCTACCTCGATCCACATTGGCTGGAGCGGGAGTTGCACGCGTTGTTCGAACATGCGCCGGCCAACAGTCAGCCGGGTTTTGCCGACACCCTGAGCCAGGATCCGCGCCTGGCCACTGCCATTTTTCAAGCCTTCCACGCGCTCCATGAGGGCGATTTGCGCATTGTGCGCCAGAGCGCCATCGACACCTTGTTGGGGGCGCTCACTGGCCACCTTGATTGGCGCAAGCGTCAGGCTTTTGATCCGCGCCTGCCGTGGGTGGCCCAGGTTGCGCGTGACTATTTGCATGCCCATGTCTATGAAGACATTGGGCTGGATGATCTGGCCAAAGCCTGTGGTGTTGATCGCTTTCGTCTGACGCGGGCCTTCAAGGCAGCCTTTGGGCTGGCGCCTCATGCTTATTTGATCCAGCTGCGCCTGGCCAAGGCGCGACAGCTGCTGGCTCGGGGCGAGTCGCCGGCACAGGTGGCCAGTGCCCTCGGGTTCGCCGATCAAAGTCATATGGGGCGCTGGTTCCGCCGTGCCTACCAGCTCACACCCGCGGATTACCGCAAGCGCTGCTCAAACCTTCCAGACTGAATTTCGCTGATCCGCGACCATGGATTCCTATCTGATCAAGGAGTCCATGCCATGGAATCGTTGCTGCCTTTCCTGCTGTTTGCGTTCGTTGCCTCGATTACCCCGGGGCCGACCAATATTCTGGTGTTGAGCCACAGTTCGCGGCGGGGGCTGGGGGCCACACTGCCCATCATTTTTGCTGCTTGCGGGGCGGCGGCGCTGATTGTGTTTGCGGTCGGGCTCGGCGTGGGCGAAACGCTGCTGCGGTTTGCGCGTGTACAGCAGGCAATGGCGTGGGCCGGGGTGCTCTGGTTGAGTTGGCTCGCCTGGCAGATCTTTCAAAGCGCACCGCCGTCCCTGGCCCCGACCACCTCGCGCGACGAAGGTGTCAGCGTGTTCGGTGCCGCCACCCTGCAATTGGTCAACCCCAAGGTCTGGATGATGGCGGTGGCGGTAGTGAGCGTATTTGTCGGTGGCGGTGACAAGACCCTGCGGCTGATGGTGTTGTCGCTGATATTTTTGTTGGTCTCCGTACCGTGCATGACCCTGTGGGCGTTGCTCGGCGTGGGCAGTGCCCGGGCTTTTGGTTCGCCGCAGGCATTCAAACGTATGAACACTGCACTGGCTTGTTTGCTGTTGGTGTCGGCCTGGTTAACCGTGCTGGTGTAGGTCGTTGACTGGGCAGGTCGCTTGAATCAGCAACTGGACCCCGCATGGCTTCAAGAGGGCGCATTTATGGATTGGCGCATCCCTGCGCCAAACAACCGGTGTTAGCGCTTGATCAGCGAAATCTTGGTTCCTTCGATGCTGATCCCGGCCATCAACCCCTGCTGGTCGAAAATGAACGCGTAGGCATCGTGCTTCACGGTCGTGCTGGACAGATTCTTCGCCACCCCTTCATCAACCATTACAACGGTGGGTCCTACGCCGACTTCCCAACCCTTGGATTTGCGTATGTAGTCCACGGCTTTGTCGGTCATCAGGAAAACCGCATAGCCATACGACTGGGCGCCTGCTTGCAGCCCCCAGGACCCGGTTACGGAGTTGTAATAATTCTCTACTTTCTTGTCCTTCAACAACACGCCTTCACCATAGCTGCCGCCAAACACAAGGCCCGCCTTGATGATTTTCGGGAAGACAAGAATCGCTTTGGCGTTGTGCGAAATACTTTCAGCAAATGGCGTGGACTTGTACAGCGTTTGCAACGCTTGCCGAGAGTCGACATCCAGATCCTCGGCAGTTGCCGCACTAGCAGTGTTCAAGAAGCTGGCCGATGCCAGTGTCGCAAGGACGATCGATAGGAAGAACCGCATTGACTGAGTCATGTTAGTACTCCGATACGGGAGCATTGGATATGAGCAGCAGTCAGCACTTGCCCCTCGGAACAATCCGAGCCTGCTGAAACTATCCGGCGCACCCTAAAATATGTGAGCTACTGACTTCGCCCTTGAATGAGGCCTTCGATCATTGGCGACGTCATCACCTGCTTTGACCTCTGTGTATCAGCCAGGTTCGTCGTCAGAAACTGCGATGATCAACTGTAAAAAAAACGGACACCTGACAAGGCGCCCGTTTTTCAATCATCTAAATCGAAAGATCAAACCGATATTCATGCTCTGTCGTTTCTTGCCGGGATAGAGGTTCGATCAAAAAGCCACACCGTTCGAGTACTTTTGCCGAACCCATATTTCCAGCGTAGACGTTGGCAACCAGTTGTTTAAGGTTCCAATGTAACTGCGCCTCCTGAATCAGATGCCTCACCGCCAGCGTTGCCAGTCCCCGTCCGCAAGCGCTTTGAGCAATCCGATAGCCAACTTCTGCCGACCGCTCGGACATATCGATGCCTTTCAGGTTCGCTCGTCCAACTATTTTTCCGTCAACATCTTCGAGGACAAATGGGTGCCAGGTTCCGGCGGTAAAACCAGATAAATAAGCCGCAATGTGGTCGGTGACGCCCTGCACCGTGTAAAAAGCAGCATCGCGCGCGTCAATGAAACGCTCGAACCACTCGCGATTGTCCAATTCAAATGTCAGCAACGCCTCAGCATCAGTACTTTGGAGGGTACGAATTCTGACGGGTTTCATAAGGTCGCGTCCCTTTCTGGTAGAACTACTTGGTCGTTGCGCTATGGATCAGATTTCGGATTGATGAGCCGCCCAGTGTTTCATCTCTTCGGCAATGAAGTGGTTCACCAGGTCGCTGTACATCTTCTCGATGGCATCCGGGCTCAAGCCCTCGGCCTCGGCCCACTCGCGACGTGTCGCCAGCATCGCCTTGAAACGCTCCGGCGCACGCACCGAAGTCGCCGAGGTCTTGAACTTCGAGGCCGCCAGCACGTACTGAAAACGCTTGCCCAACAGCTTGATAACGGCGTGATCAAGGGCATCGATTTCGCGTCGGATGTCCTCCATGCCTTCACACTCTGCGGGTTGTAATTGATTGATGACTTCCATGTAAGTGACTCCATTTGCTGAAAAAAATCGTGGGACTTCGGAAGAGGGCGAACGAGTTGAACCGTTTGTCAGGCGTACAAGCCATATCCTGCCGCGATGATCAGCGGAGAAACCAGCAGCGTTGCCCAGAACCCCGATTTTGGAACAGCAATGACGCAAATGATCGAGATCATAAGTACATAGATGCCAACAATTTTAAGTAGCGCGAGATCGGCAACTGCTACGGCGTGAATCGCTGTATGCCCTGCGAGCATAAAGAGCGGCCCCAGCAGGGTAAACCAGAGGGCAGTACGCCGATCTTCGTGCGCTCTGAACTGGTCAACGAAGCCTGAGTCTACAGCGGCGGCGAATGCTGTTTTGAACTTGAAAATACCGAATGGAATATGGAAGGCGCCCAAGACGAACAGGGTCCATGCGACGATGTTTGACATCTTATATGCTCCGTAACGGTAAGGTTGGGCAAGTGACTAACGTTTGGTAAAGGAGCCGTCGACGCGTATTTTTGCTGGTTAGAAACGCCATTCCTCAGCGTGAACGACGCGACAGAATGGGCCCGCCAGGGTTGCATTGTGATGAGCGACGATATTTTCGGCCTTCAACGCAGGGGTGTCGGTGCAGGTATGACCATCGGCGATCAGCACTGCATCGAACCCAAGATCTCGTGCGGCGCGGCAGGTGCTGTCGACACAATACTGGGTCTTCATTCCGGCAATAACCACGCCTTGAGATCCACAAGCTTTTAGTTGATCGGCGAGGTCCGTCATGTGGAAAGCGTTGGGTCGGCTTTTTTCGAAGATCACCTCGTCGCCTTCCAGTAACAGTTCCTGCACCAGTTGTGTCAACGGGCTTCCAGGGTCGATAGGCGAGCCGAGCGGACCTACGTGACGAGCAAGAAAAATAGGCGCGCCTGCCCTGCGGGCTTTGCTCAACAGGCTATTCAAAGTGTTCAGCAGCGCTTCGCCATTCCATGGTTTATCCGGGCCATGAAACAATCCAACCTGCATATCGAGAATCAACAGTGCATGCATAGTGCTTTCCTTGCATTTGGGCCAGCGACACAAGGGCAAAAGAAAAGGCCCTGTCCATCACTGGCGGGCCTTTTGAAGTTCGTGCGTTATTGGCTCACGACACCTCTCACGACCCGCCCCGGGCGGTCGTGGTAGTGGTGGTCGAGGTAATGCGTGGCTGATTCATAAAGTTGACAGTATCTGTACGGTACCCTTGTTGGCAAGAGGGGCGTGACCTGCGTGACGGCTACTACTTGTATTGATCGTTGAGGTCCGCCTATGGCCCAGAGTGTGTAAAAACGTACGTCGAGGTGATAGGCACCTTTTAAACACCGCCATATTGATACACCGTCGCACTCCAATACTGGCTGCCGTTACGTTTTTGGCGAGTCCATCCATCTGCCACCAGTTGTTTGGCGATCATTCGATTCATAAAGCCATGACCGAGCAGTAGAACCGGTCCTTCGCTGGCAGCAAGGGACTGAAGTCGTTTAGCTGCCGTGCTGGCGCGCATCTTCGCAGTGGCGACGGATTCGACGCTGCGTGAGTAACCGCACAACCATAAAACACGAAGGATAAATGCCCAGGTAAACGGCGATAGTCGTGGCAGTTTCCAGTGACCGTAAGGCAGTTGTGCTTCACAGAAAAGTGCGTCGACGAGGGCGGGTTTCAGGCCAAGAGCCTGGACGGAAGTCAGCGCACGAGGCGAGTTGCTTGAGACAATCACCGTGGCGGTTGCGGCGAGCTGCATGCTGGCATCCGGGACGGGCTGGCTGGTGATTTCGGATCGGTTGTAGTGTTCGATCCACTCTTTCATATCGAGCGCTGACATTTTGTCGGTTGCGACCAACTTTGGCTGGCCGTGACGCATCAGGATTATTTTCCTACTCACAGAATGTTTACGTCCTTGTCCTGGTATGCGGTGAATGTGGAGCTCGACGGTCATCTTATCTGCGAAAGTCAGTCGTCGACCATGACGGATGTGCGTTTTTCAAACCAACCGTGATCGCGGTACCACGCCACGGTGTCACTGAGTGTCAGCTCCAGCGCCCGGAAACTCAGGCCAAGCTCTTGTTCACTCTTGCTGTGGTTGAAACAGGTGCGGTCCTTCTCTCGTATCAACAGGCGCAGTGTGGCCATGCTCAGCAGAATGGGCTTGCCGGTGACACGCGCATAAATCTCCTGCACCGACGCCAAGGCGTATAGAAAGGGCAGCGGTAGTTGTCGAATGGGCGTCTTGACACCCGCTATACGTCCCAGAACAGGCACCAGCTCACGCATGGTCATATGCCGGCCCGCCGCGAGATAGCGCTCACCGCGCCGTCCATGTCTGGCTGCGGCTATCTGCGCCAATGCCACATCGCGGGCATCGACAACAGAGAAACTGCCGGGGATCAATCCGGGCAATTTGCCGCGCACGACATCGTTAACCAACTGTCCGGAGGAGGTCGGGCCAATATCGGCAGGGCCCCACATCCAGCCAGGCAAGATCATGCAGGCATGCATCTCGGGATGGCGTTCCAGGAACGACAAGACGACACGGTCGGCGAGGATCTTGCTACGGTAGTAGTCATCCGCGTCGGCGTCGGCCCGCAGGCAAGTTTCATCGATTGACGTGCCGGGAGCGCCGTCGAGCACGGCGATGGAAGAGGTATGGATGAAGCGTCGGATACCAGCGTTGTAGGCCTGGGCAAGCAGGCGTCGCGTACCCTCCACGTTAATCTTTTCGAGTTCCTTCCAGTGGCTGCCGCCCTTGTAGTTGTCGCGAAAGAATGCGGCGGTGTGAAATACCGTATCGCAGCCTTGCAGCGACGCTGCGAATGCGTCGACATCGGCCATGTCCCCTACGACCAGTTCCACCCCCGGCAGGTTGTTGAATTGCTGTTCACCTTTGGCCCTTGATCGGACCAGCGCTTTGACCGTACAGCCATGAGCGACCAATTCACGCACCAGGTTATTGCCCAGCAAGCCTGTTGCGCCAGTAACGAATACGCTTTGCATCGTTCAACCCTCAGTTTGATCGGCTAAAAAATGACATCAACACCGCACTGTCGAAGAAGGCCTCTTCACGGATGGCCAGCCCGTCTTTGAAGGTGAAGTGTGCGGCGTAGTACACGGCAATATGGCGGCCATGGGGTGGAATCACCCGGTCCGGCATCACTAATGGTGCGGTGAAGGTGCCGGTCAGGAAGGCGGTCAGTGCCAAACGATCGTCACTGACGGCAAATGGGCTGAAGGTCAGCTGGGCATCGGGGAAGGCTTCGAGTAATGCGATTTCTCGCTTGCGCATGGATTCGCGACCGGTTTGCATCCCCATCCCATCGAAGTAGATGAAGTCTTCGCAAACCAGCGTAAGCATCGCTTCCACATCACGGCGATTGAAGGCGCTGGCGGCGCGTTCCGCAAAGTCGTTGGGGCCAGTAGTCATACAGTCCGTTCCATTCGTTTCGAGGACGTGTAGATATACCGTTGACGCCTCTGCCGAAAAACAGCGACTGCTGCATAATGGCTTTGCACATTTGCAAATCAGGGAAGATATGAAGCATGGCTTTGCAAGCAAACTGGGACGATCTTCGCCTGCTGTTGGCAGTCTCGCGACGCGGCAGCTTTCTTCAGGCCGGCCAATTGCTGGGGATCGCTGCGTCTACTGTGTCGCGACGGCTGACCCAACTTGAAAGGGCACTGGGCGAGCCACTCGTGGAGCGGGGCGTTGAAGGATGCTGGTTGACCCCACGAGGCCAATCCCTCGTGGACGTTGCCCTGGCTGCGGAAGCGGGCTTGAGGCGTCAAACCGTTACGGGCATGTCCGAGCCACACACAGAGTTATCTGGCACTGTCGTGGTCAGTGCAGGGGAGGGGTTCTCCTCTTGCGTGCTGGAGGCAGCGAGTCGCTTCACCTCAGCGCACCCGCGATGCTCGGTGGAGTTGCTGATAACAGCCGACTTTCACAAGATCGTCCGCGGCGCCGCAGACATTGCCGTACGCACAGTTCATCTGGGCGAGCCGTCGCTGATTTATCGACCCCTCGGCAGGCTCGCTTACGGAGTCTTCGCCGATGCAAGTTATCTGAAGCGGTTTCCAGAAGTGACCCCGGCCACTGCGGTCAATATTGCCTTGCTTCCCCCGCTGGATATGTTGCCGCAACTGTGTGTGGCAAAGGCCGCGGGCCTGGAACGCACGCAGATCAGCGTGAACTCGTTCGCGGCTCAGCTCGAATCGGTGAGGCGAGGTATGGGCGTGGCAGTGCTGCCGCGTATTCTGGCGAAGGACCTGATAGAAGTGTTCCCGGAGATCCAGTTTCCAGATATGGAGGTCTTTCTGGTGACCCGGCCGCAGGCGTTGAAGCAGGCTCACATCAAGTGTTTTTTTGTCATTTTGGAGCAGGTGCTGCTGGAAGCCATTTCCATAGAAAGTATCGAAGGTTCCCTCTTGGGGACGCCCCGAAATGGGTGAATAAGGGTAAATAGATCTTCTCAAATTCAGTGGCTTTGACTTTGCAATCTGGTACGGGCACAGTCTGGCGCTACGTGAGGATGGATGCCTCGGTGAAGCTTAAGGAGAATGCCGTGTTTCCGATCAATATCTGGCTTACCTATACTGCCGCGTGCTTGCTATTGGTACTCGCACCAGGCCCGGACAATCTGCTGGCCGTAGGCCGAGGACTCAGTCAGGGCAGGATAGCCGCTATCGTATCGGGCATGGCATCCGGGGCGGGAATTCTCTTTCATGTGGCAACTGCTTCACTCGGACTGACTTTGCTTATGCAGACGTCTGCAGTTGCCTTCTGGGTCGTCAAGCTCATCGGCGCCGGTTATCTACTTTGGCTTGGCATAAAAGTCCTACGCTCTCGTAGCCTGATTAGCTTCCAGCCAACGACTCGGCAATCACTGCCGAGTATTTTCCTCACGGGATTACTCTCGGCAGCACTCAATCCGAAGCCCGGGTTTTTCGTTCTTGCGTTCATCCCTCAGTTCGTCGACCCACAACGCGGCTCAGTGAGCGTGCAGATGCTGGTGTACGGCATATGGTTCGCCGCACTGACGGCAGTGGGATTCGCACTTATGGGCGTATTTGCCACTGCACTGTCCCGATTTTTGCGTCAGAGGCCACGACTGGTAAATGGCCTGAACGTAGGGGCAGGACTCACCTTCGTTGCTTCGGGAGTATCGATAGCGGCACTCAGCCAAAAATAGGATCAGTATATTGGCGTCGCGGGGCTAAGATTTCAGCTTCGCTGAGCCCCGGTGATTATGAAAGCTGACGACGTTAAGACTTATCTTTCAGGGCTGAGATCATGGCTCGGTATAGCCGCGAAATTGTCATTCGCCGTCAGAATCTTGTTCGCATGCTGCCTTTTGATCGCAACCGCTAATCACATCCGTGCAGACGTTTCGCATGGATTGTTCTGGGACTACGGATACGGGCCTGGCACTTACTTGGGCAGCCGTATTTTCTGGGGGGCGCTTACGTTTTTTGACCCGCTTGCAGCATTGCTACTATTCATCAAGCCAAGAGCCGGAATCGTGCTTACGGCAGCGATTATTTTGGTCGACGTAATCCACAACACTTTTTACGTCGCGTTGAAGCAACAGTGGCTGGAGCCGTTCTACCTGTCCCAGGTAGCTTTCCTTATCGTAGTATTCCTCCTCTCACCCATCGCTTGGAATGACCCTGTTCGGGACGTAGCGCTCACCAATTCAGTCCGGCTGTGATTCGCTCCACACGCCTGCCGACACAGCGAGTGAGTGAGATAGGGCAACTGCTGCCGCATCAGTGGGTGGCGGCGCGTCGGTTGATCACACCTTGCCACGTTGGGCTTTAGCGGGTGCTACTCCCCGGATAAAAATCGTTTGGTGATCATTGCCACTGCCTCCGCTGGAGATGTCAGGGCTGTGTCTATATTAAACGGGGCGTTATCCCACGCCTCATATTCATGATCCAATACAGACTGCCAGGTTGGTGGCGTCAGCCCAGGAATATCAATCTTCCTGGTTTCTACCCGTCTCCGGTGTTCATGTTTATCAGAGCAAACCACCTGGATATTCACTAATGGAGCACCAGAGCGTGTGGCGATTTCGCTCCACGCCTTTCGGCTTTCGATTACTGGGTTAACGCAGTCGACTATGACCGTGCTGCCAAAACGAAGATTGCTTAGAGCAAGCTCATTAGCGACCATGTAACCGCTCCGCCCCACGTCTTGTGCCAGAGCACCGGAATTTCGGATAGCCTGCTCAATCGTATCGATCCGCAGATACACAGCACTTGTTCTGGTGGCAAGGTCACTTGCGATAGTCGTCTTTCCGGTACCCGGAAGGCCGCTGAAGACAATGAGCATTTTATGTCCTTCGGTTAGTGAGTTAACCCAGTCTAGGCGGTTGCCAGTTATGCGGCAGCAATAGCGGCCAGCGACGGGCGAACACACCTCCCTTCTTACAGGCTAAGGGCGAGTAACCGTCCGCTCTAGCTTGCTGCATGAGGCGAAATCATGCTTTCCTGCCATGACCATCACACTGATGGCCTACAGCAATGTGCAATCAAATTTCTGAACACCAGCATGGAGCATGTTTATGTCTAGTGAAGTGAAGCTGGTAATTTTGATTTCTACACAGGCGGGACGAGGACAAGAGCAAGT
Organism: Pseudomonas sp. PDM09; assembly: GCF_014852305.1. Classification (NCBI taxonomy): domain Bacteria; kingdom Pseudomonadati; phylum Pseudomonadota; class Gammaproteobacteria; order Pseudomonadales; family Pseudomonadaceae; genus Pseudomonas; species Pseudomonas sp. PDM09. The sequence goes on from NZ_JACVBI010000001.1 coordinate 335,148, forward strand.
TGATGTATTTGAAAAACTTGCCCCACTTGTTAGAAATGAAGAAGGGTGTCTGCAATACGACCTTCATAGGGTCACCGACGACGAAGACCAATTTGTTTTGATTGAGCGATGGGCGTCGAAATCAGCTCTGGAAGCTCATGACATTACTCCTCATATGATTGCAGCTGACGCGTACAGTCCCACCTTCAGGGCGGGTCCCGCGACCGTTTTGCACCTTGGATCAACGATCCCGGCTTAGATCCCATTGGTCATCATGCTGGCTGCCACCTAGGTGGCAGTAGCTCGGCAATTTCATTGGCCGCAAATCCAAGCAACATCCACATCGGTATTGTCATGGCTGCCAGCCTCGATAAATCGTTTTCAACACGTCATCCCACAGCCGCGCGGCCGACGTATGGTCGGCCGCCCCTTGTCGATCAATTGCTCATGATTGGCGCCAGTGCGGTCTGAATCGTGGACATCTGTGCGGGTGTTGTCATGCGCGTAAGCAGCCGGCCAAAGTGTGGATGCTGCACGCCCGAGATAATGTATTGCCAGCGGTAGGCGCTCAGCACGGAGGCTTTGATTTGCGCTGTCTCATCGACACTGAATGACCGTGAAACATTGCGAATAAAGTAGTCGGCATCGGATGCCGATTGTGCCTGCAGGATTCCATCGACGGCCGCCACCAGCGCAATCAGATCGTTTACTCCCTGGTCGCGCTCGGCTGGCGAGAGTTTCGCGTGCTCCGCCTTCCACTCCAGTTCATCGAGTACGACGTGCCGGCTCTCATCCTTCCAGTGAAATTTGAAAACATCCTTGAACAGTGGGCACAACTCCTCACGCGGGGCGATGCTTTGCACGTAGTGCGCCTGAACAAACAGCTCGATATGACAGGTCAACGCCAGCACCGACCAAGTGCTGGCCGCAAGAACCGAGCGCGCCACATCGTTTGGATCGGCAACTTGACGATACCCCGCTGGCAAGTGCGAACTAATCATCGTCTCCATGCGCCGGAACAGCTCCTGGTGCTTGATCTCGTCGTTAGAAAAACGCACTAGCGCTTCGAGTGCGAGTTGATCGTCAAAGACATGGGCCCGACCTTGATCGAGCATTTTGGCGCTGATAAAACGCTCGACCAAGCCAAAGATATACGCATAGGTTCGGCCCTGAATCTGACTGAGCAGGCGCGCCTCATCCGCGTCGAGAAAAGTCAGGCGGTCGATCCGCGACAGTCCGTCGGGCAAGAATTTGCGCGAGAAGTCGAAACTCCGGTCCTGTAGCAAATCACGATCGATCTGCCATTCCGCTTTCTTCGATGATCTGACAAGTTGAGCATAACGGGCGGCGTTATCCGAATCTGCGCTGGGCATGGTAGCAACGGTGTTCATATCGATCTCCTGCTTGCCTGGTCGAGTTGGAAGGGGGCAATTACGGTTAACGTCGGAGCCAATGACCATCGGTGAAGTGTCTGAGGAACGTCTCGATCACGGAGTCCGCGTTGGTGCTAATCTAGGCCTCGCAGTTCAGGCGATGAATGACCAGTGCGCCTGATTACATGCTCCGGACTCCGGAAAGGAGGGCTGGCAATTGTTGGATGCGTTTTCTGATGTGTTGCGGGTGATTCGGCTGTCTGGAGGGGTTTTTCTCGAGTCGGAATTCACTGCGCCCTGGTGCATCAAGGGACGAATCTCTGCGGACGATTGCAAACCGTTCCTGGCGGCACCTCGACATATCATTGCGTCGCATTTTGTCGCTGCAGGGCATATGCAATTACAAGTCGACGGCGGTGCCGCCATTGACGTGCGGGCAGGCGAACTCGTTCTGCTTCCTCACAATGACGCTCATTCTTTTGGCAGCGACCTGAGCATTGCACCCATGCCGGCGGGCGAAGTTATTCAGCCGCCGGAAGTCGGCGCTATTTCACGAATCAAGTACGGCGGGGGCGGCGAGGTCACGCAGCTATTGTGCGGATTCCTCGGCTCTGAAACCCCCTTCAGTCCGTTGCTTTCATCGCTGCCATCCTTATTGAAACTAGACTTGCGCGCGACGGCTTCGGGAGCCTGGATTGAAAGCTCATTCCGTTTCGCTGTCAGTGAGATTGCGGCGGGGCGCCTCGGCTCGACAACGGTCATCGCCAAGCTCTCCGAATTGCTATTCGTCGAAGCCGTCAGCCAGTACGTCGCGAGTCTCCCCGCTGAGCGGCGCGGGTGGCTGGCGGGTTTGCGAGATCCACATATCGGGCGCGCACTGGCGCTGCTCCATGCTCGTCCAACCGAGGGTTGGACTGCAGAAGCCCTGGCGCTTGAAGTGGGCATGTCGCGCTCGGTATTCGCGGAACGATTCACGGCATTGGTCGGACAGCCACCGATGCAATATCTGACGCTCTGGCGTATGCACGTGGCGGCTCAACAGCTGCGCGAAGGTCGCGGTAATGTGGCGCAAATCGGCTTTGCAGTTGGCTATGAATCCGAAGCTGCGTTCAGTCGCGCATTCAAACGCCAGTTCGGCACATCACCCGGCACTTGGCGTAGACAATCAGCGTGAGAAGGTTCGGTGCTGATGGACACTGTGATCAAGCCAAACAGTAACTATCTAAGTTCGCACCTTGTATTTTGCGTCACCTCCGTGAGGAGGGGAGGCCGGCCAGATGATTCTCGGATTTATTCCGCCCCCGTGGCTGCGCACTCAAACGTGGTCTGTGATGATTTTGGCGGTTGCAAGGTTGGGAATTCCATAATTAAGGCAGCGGTACGATGAACGCAGAGTGTATTCATCGTACTGCTTTTTTCAGCGATGAGGCTTACATCTGGCTTTGTTGCTCTAAAGCTGAGGTTTCGACGTTATATGAATGCAATTCACTCATTGCTGCACAAAAAGTGAGAACGTCCTCCTTGACGTTTAGCGGACTAAAAGAGACTCGTAGGGTGGAACTCATTTGGGCGTGACTGAGCTTCATGGCGCTTAACACCCGGGAAGGTGTAGGAGACACACTGCTACAAGCTGAGCCTTTCGAGACGCAAATACCTCTTTGCGAGAGAAACTTGATCGCCCTGCTGGCATCGATACCGTTAAAGCAAATAGAGAGTATGTAACCCGAAGTCTCTCCATCCTGGGTATTGATCGAAAACGAGATGTTTGACTGCTCAAGCGTCTTTTGAAGGAGCAGGCTCAAGGCGCGAACGTGATTATGGTAGTGGTCAGCGTTTTTTTGGTGATGTACGAGAGCTCTATATAAAGACTCTATGCCGTAGATGTTTTCCGTTCCTGGCCTGACGCCAGCCTCCTGCTCCCCTCCAAATAGCAAAGGGGAGAGTCGAAAACGATGATTCAAATAAAAGAAACCGACCCCCATTGCCGCTCCGAGTTTGTGGCCAGAACCAATAAGGGCATCGATATACGTTAAGTCGGGGGAGGGGACTTTGGTCAGTGTCTGTACACCGTCACAAATGAAGGAGATGTCCGGATCTATGGTTTTTACCTTTTTAGCGATATCGTCGATAGGTTGGCGTGCCCCAGTTTCATTGTTGACGCCCATGACTAATACCATTGAAGTATGTTCATTGAGCAAATCATATATGAAAGAAGTCTCTATAATTCCTCGATGATCAACTGGAACAATATGGACGATAAAGCCGGACTGTCGCATGTGTTTTACGGTATTGAATATGGCAGGGTGTTCAATGGCGCTGACAATTATTTCGTTTCTTGTTGAATTGGCCGTCTTAAGAAAATGGCATCTTCCTTGAATAATTAAGTTAGCAGCTTCGGTGGCGCCTGAGCAGAAATGATACTCGCTTGACCGCCCTCCGAACATCGCGCTCAGCAGCGATCTGGTTTTTTCAAGCACTGCGTTAGCTGCATAGCCAGCAGAGTGATCGCTTGATGGGTTTCCAGGTTCAGGGGAGAAAGTCACAGCATCTTCAAAAGGTAATGCAGAGGCAGCGCTGTCAAGATAGATCATGTATGTCCTTATATTATTTCCATGTTGTTGTTGTGCAGCATATCTTGTATCTGGTTCGTAAACTCTATGCTGTCTGTGCTTGAGCGGCCAATCAGATTTTTTTCAATGAAAGTGTACTCGGCCAGCTCTTCTTTGTTGATGATGATCTGCGCGCAATTTCTGGAAAAGTTTTCGATCAGTAAGTTTGCCGATATAACACCGCGATACACCTTCTCTCCAATGAACTCGTCATCTGCTCTTGCGTAAATAGCGATATGATCCACGGAGTTGTCAAATTGACAAAGCAAGCCACCGTAGGTCGCAGGGCAAAGAACTCGTCCTCCTGTTTCGTAGAGATTGATCACCGGGTTCTTTTTCAAACGGGCCAAAGGGCAGTTTTCCAGGTCGCTCTGTTTAATCTGGTTCTCGTTGTTCTTCCACCATGACCCTCCAAAATAGGAGTCCTCATCGTGTGTGTCGAACAGGTAGGGAGTGGTCAATGAGAATAGACCCTGATCTTCGGTAGAGAGGAATAGTGCGTTTGTTTTATTGAATACCTCGTGGATGTAGTTTTGACTGGTTGACTTGAGTTGTTCAATTCCGGAGCGAGTCCGACGGATGATTTTCCGGAAGTGATCGTTGCCTTTGGATTGCAAATGAATTGCTACTTTTTCTAAGGGTATTTCACTTGCGGCAAGTATTTTTTGATAGGCACTGGGGATATAAGCGGCTTTCTCACGGTGTTGGATGTCTTGAGTGATTTTCCGCCGTTCATCATTCCCGCCTTTGATGCCTATAAGGTCAGAAAGGTACAGGTTTATGGATACGTTTTTGTTATGACGCTTTAAGGCGTCATGTAATGCAATCCCCAGTTCGAATGTGAGAATCTCCGTCGGACTAGGTTCTCCTTGTATTCCAAATGAATAGCCGTCGTGAGATGAGAATATGGTCGTGTGACCGCAATCGATTACAATGTTTTCTCTTAGATTTTTCTCTGAGGTGATGGTGTGAACTATTGAGTCAATATCCATTTTGTGTTCTCAGTTCAGGTTAAATAGTTTTTTTCTAATGAGTGCTCTATAGATTCCGTAAGGTCTGCCAACAAAACCTGCAATAATACAAAATATCAAGGCGGCCTTGATGGCTTGCATTAAGGTTGCACCGCTTATGCTCATGTTTATTATGTAGAGTGGTAGCTCGAACGAAAGATAGGCCAAGGTATCGACAAGGTAAGGTTTTATACCTTTGTCCCTGTCGGAAATCTTGAATTTTTTAAAGACAAAGTCGCGCCATATACCGAAGGGGCGAGCAGTGCTGGTAATAATGAAAAGCCCTACGAGTCTAGCACTTAGGTGTGTGCTAAGTGTCATCTGCGCAAAACCTAGTTCGATAGGTATGGAGATTAAGTAGCAAAACGTATTTAGCGCGAAGGTGTCGGCCCAAAAATTTTTTAGAGACTGGGTGTTTTGTTTTATAGATAAATCATTGTTGGTAGAAGGCATGGTTTAGCCTCGCTATAACGTACAACGTCACAGGTTGAAATTGCGAGCAGCAACAAGCAATGAACTGCTCCATTGGTCGTGGCGCTTAAAAGTCTATGTTTGCGGTCGAGTATTTAGATAGTCGAACCAAGAGGCTTGTTTTTAATTAGATATCGTGCGCAATAGTGTCTGGCACCTAGACGCATGAGCGGAACGGAGTAAGGTTTTTTGGCGGGAGTTAAGACGTATACACACAAATGCCTCCATGGCAGCAATGCTCTGATACGACAACACTCTAATCTATGGGAGATAGCGTCGTCTACCCCTCACTATCATTCTGCTACGTTCGGGCCTTGTTCTGGCGTTGAACACCACTGTTGCAGTATTTCGAAAGCCTAAATCGTTTAGTTTCAGCTCATTCTAAATCCCGTGCAGTTTGCCCCGTTTCGCCTCGGCCTTTAGCGACAACCCCGTATCGAATAGCACGCGCAGTTTACTTTGTTTGAATTGAGATCGAGTGTCGCGAGGCGCTTATAGTCCAAACGATGATACTTACCGAAAATCATAAAACTCACCAGGATTTTCAAAATAGCTTCTATTTTGTGGCGCAAATCACCCTCCAACGCCTGCAATTTGCAATTTTTTCACACTAAACTCTGATTTAAATCAGTTTTAATGCGGCGCAGGCGTGCCCGATTCTCGCTCGGGAATACTGAAAAAGGCTTCCGGATTTGGTGCGCGCCACACACGAATGAACAGAGAACCCCGATGAAACACCTGGCCTTCGCATGCTGAGTGTGCCGACGAACGTAAGCAAAGCCGTCTGGATCGAACAAGCATGTGCTGGCTGCGCGTAAACGCAGTGGCAAACGTGCGGCTGCGATCATGAGTTTGATCCAGTCGGCGCGGCTCAATGGGCAGGGCAGACGCTTACGCCCTATCAGCCTTCCCTGTTACCGGAGTTACAAGCCCGACTCCCTTACGCCGCCTGCCGCCGCATGGTCAGGATAGCAGCACCGAAACCGATGAATGTCGACCCCACCACCCGGCTGACCCAGCGGGACAGCGCAGGCCGGGTCAGCACACCCTTGGCCCGCGAGGCGAGCGCGGCATAGAGGCTCAGGGACGACACCGACAATGCCATGAAGATCGAGGTGAGGATCAGAAATTGCGGCAGCAATGCCGCACTCTGATCGATGAACTGCGGGAACAACGCGGTGAAGAACATCGTCGCCTTGGGGTTGGTCACCGCCGTCAGGAAGGCCGCTTTGTACAGTTTGGAGCGAGTCGGCCGGCTTTCCTTCAAGTCGTCCTGAATCCCGTCCGGGAGCATCGGGCCCTTTTTGAACAATTGTTTGATGCCCAGGTAGAACAAATAACCGGCACCGATGAACTTCGCCGCGTTGAACAGCCATTCGGAACTGGCAAGTAGCGCCCCCAGCCCCAGCATGGCAGCGGACGACAGGCAGAACAGGCCACTGGCGTTGCCGAGCGATGACCATATGGCGCTGCGCTGCCCATGGGCCAGGCTATTGTTGATCGCCATCAAGGTCGCAGGCCCAGGGCTGGCAATGGCAATCGCGGCGACCAGTGTAAACGTCAGAATCGAGTGAGAATCCATTTTCAAAGCTCGTGGTGGTGGGGCTGGCATGTTACAGGAACGAGCGGGACAACAAGTTAAGTGGTGCCTCATCTTCACCAGCGACCAATATTACTGCGGACTTGGCGTAGTCAAAAAAGTCGGGACTCAGGAGAGCGTCGAACCCATTCAACAGTTGCGCATCAAGACGGGTTTTGCGTGCCTCAGGTTCGTCAAGTAGAAACAATAGGCTGCCTGGCTCGGAGCCGAGAAAGGGGACAATCTTTACCCCTTTCCTCTGTCTGTTTTTTTAGCCGTTTTCTGCCTCTCAAAGTCGGCAGAAAACGCCCCGTGGAAACCGAACTTTTGTGCGAAAACACTGTGGAATGTTTGCCAGTAATCAGGTTTGCATCCACTTGCACCATGGTCAGATTAACCTCCGCCACATTGGAAAAAACAGATAGGGCGGTCTCGCTAGGTGAAGTCAATTGCTGACTGCATATTTGCGCAATCCAGGGTTCGATCCACTACAAACGACGTTCCAGTGGCCGCTGCTTGCCGAAAGTAAACAATATTCATGCTCCCCAAATCCGCAAAATAGGAGCGCGTTATTCCCAGTTCCGTAGCGTAGAATTTCCCAAACGCCAGCCCCTACCCGAGACGGAACCTCAATGCAAACCCCCACCACCCAACACCCCCTCTGGCAAACCTACCTACTATTCCTTGCCCCCATGGTCCTCTCCAACTTCCTCCAATCCATGTCGGGCACGATCAACAGCATCTACATCGGCCAATTGCTCGGCACCCAGGCTCTCGCGGCGGTATCGGGCATGTTCCCCGTGGTGTTCTTCTTCATCGCCCTGGTCATCGGCCTCGGCGCCGGTGCGGGCGTGTTGATCGGTCAGGCCTGGGGCGCTCGTGAGTTGCATTTGGTGAAGGCGATTGCTGGTTCGACGTTGCTGTTGGGGGCGATGATCGGGTTGGTGGCGGCGGTGTTGGGGAGTGTGTTTGCCCGGCCGGCGTTGCAGGGTTTGGGCACGCCGGTGGATGTGCTGGACGACGCGGTGGCGTATGCGCATGTGATGATGTGGATCTTGCCGTCGCTGTTGGTGTTTGTGTTGTTCACGCAGTTGCTGCGTGGGGTGAGCGATACGGTGTCGCCATTGTTGGCGCTGGTGGTGTCGACGTGTGTCGGGCTGGCGCTGACGCCGGCGTTGATTCTCGGGTGGTTGGGGTTGCCGCCGATGGGGATTCAGAGTGCGGCGTGGGCGGGGTTGGCGGGTAACTTGGCGGCGATGGGGTGGCTGGCGTGGCGATTGATTCGCAAGGGGCATCCGTTGGCGCCGGATCGGGAGATGTTTGCGTCGATGCGGCTGGACATGGACATCCTCAGCAAGGTGTTGCGCATCGGGCTGCCGACCGGGTTGCAGATGGTGGTGCTGTCGTTGTCGGAGCTGGTGATTCTGGCGCTGGTGAATCAGCACGGTTCCCAGGCGACGGCGGCGTACGGGGCGGTGACGCAGATCGTCAATTACGTGCAGTTCCCGGCATTGTCGATTGCGATCACGGCGTCGATCCTCGGCGCGCAGGCGATTGGGGCAGGGCGCATCGAGCGCATGGGGCCGATTTTGCGCACGGGGCTGTTGATCAACGTGTGCCTGACCGGTGGTTTGGTGGTGTTGGGTTACTTGCTGTCGCACTGGTTGCTGGGGTTGTTCCTCACGGATGATTCCACCCGGGCGATGGCGGAACACCTGTTGCACATCATGCTTTGGAGTCTGCTGGTGTTTGGCTTTCAGGCGATTGTCGGCGGCATCATGCGCGCCAGTGGCACGGTGTTGGTGCCGGTGGCGGTTTCGATCGTTTGCGTGGTCGGGGTGCAGTTGCCGGTGGCGTATCTGCTGGATGCGCGCTTTGGGCTGCAAGGTGTGTGGATGGCGTTTCCGGTGGCCTATCTGGGCATGCTGATGTTGCAGACGCTGTATTACAAAATGGTCTGGCAGCATCAGAAGATTGAGCGGTTGGTGTAGGGCCTTCGTTTGAGTGCGAAATTGCACTCCACTTGACCACCTGTTTGCATTCGACCTGACCAATAATTTGCATCGCTTCTGACCACCGGTTGCATGGTATTTGACCGTCATGCTTCGTAACCGTGATCGGCAGAGAATTGCGCATTGCAGCCCTTCTCGACAGGTAGCAATCGGCCATTTGCGGCCTGTCGCGTCCACCTTCAAACCCTTTTGCACGTCAACCAGGCACCCCAGAACAGGCTGCTGAAGAAACGCGTAGCGTCCCCGAACCCGGCGTCGTTCAACAGTTTTTGAACCGCCGCCTCAGAATGTGGCGGGTCAGCGCCCTGGAGGATTTTTCCCTGCTTGACCTTCACTTCATCCGGGCTGGCTCCGTGCTGCCGCCACCGTTGGCCCCAGGCAGCCAGCAATAGCGGTTGGCTGGCATACGCGTACTGATTTCCCGCGACAATCAGTGGCGCATCGGGTTTCAGACGAGCCCGAATGGAACGTAAAAGCTGGTGCTTGGCATCATCACCTTCGAGATGATGCAGGACACCGATCAAGGTGGCTGCGTCGTAGGACGGGCCTGCTGCCAGGTCTTCAACATGCCCAAGATGCAGGTCCGTTCTTTCAAGCAAGTCGTTGGCCTCCAACTGGTGCTTCGCAGCCTCCAGCATGGGCGCGGATGGATCAACGGCAGTGAAGCGCCAGGCAGGCTCCAGCGTTGCCATCGCAACAATTTCCTGCGCAGTGCCGCCAGCGCCAACCACCAGTATTTTCGCCGAATTTGTATCGCCGAGGCTTGCCGCTAGCATGCATGCAACAAGATCGTGGCAGGCGTCATAGCCTGCTAATGCGATACGACTCTGTCTTCCGTACTCGTTGGCCCGATGGGTATCAAATTTTTCAGCTGAGTCGAGCGGTAATGATTTCAAGGCGCTTCTCCATGTCCTTGAATCAAGTTAGGTCATACAGGGCGATAATAAAAATTCATTAATTTTATGCAATGCATTCCTATTGGGAATGCATCTTTGGCTCTGAGCTTGCTTGGTCGGCCGTCAGCTTTGGTCGATTGCTGGCCGTCGCGGCTCTTCGGACTTGCCCCGAAAGCCCGGCTGCTGACCGGTCAATGCAGATAACGAAAACTATGCATGTCAGTCGGAGTATCGGCTTTAATGTCGGTGCAGATTCACCTGCTCACGGCGCTGGATTTCTATAACTTGCGAGATGTGATGCACGCTATCGGTGGGTTTCAGGTTCTGAACCCCTATCTAAATCAAGGAAGACAAACCCCATTGAAAACAGCTCTCGGCGCCCTGCTTTTAACCTGTCTGACGACCAGCGCTCTCGCTGACGTCAACTCTGTCGGCTTCCAATCCTCCACCCTGCCGGACCCACACAATGAGCGTCCGCTGGAGATGGTCGTCTGGTATCCCAGTACAACGACCGTCACCCCGCAGTTGATCGGCGACGATGTGGTGTTTGTCGGTGCTTCTGCGGTTCGCAACGCGCCACCCTCTGCTGGAGAGCACCCATTGGTGGTGCTCTCCCATGGATTCAGAGGCAATTGGAACAATCAGAACTGGTTGGCGAGTGCATTGGCCCATCAGGGTTACATTGTCGCAGCGGTCAACCACCCCGGCACCACGACCCATGATCGCAGCCCGCAAGCGGCGGCGCAGTTATGGCAGCGGCCCATTGACCTGCATCGGGCCATTGAGGCGGTCACCACTCAACCTGAAAAATTTGGCGTGGTCGCAAAGCGTCAAATTGCTGTAGTGGGCCATTCACTCGGCGGCTGGACTGCAATGGAGATCGCCGGTGCTCGTTTCGACCCGGCCCTGTTTGTCCGTGACTGCAAACTCCATCCGCAGTTATCCAGTTGCACCAATTATCAAAAGATCAACCCTGAGAGTACTCCGGCATTAAAGGCTGGTCTGGCCGGCGATTTGCGCGATCAACGCGTCACCGCTGTGGTTTCTTTGGACCTGGGACTCTCGCGCGGGATGACCGACGAGAGCCTTGCGGCACTGCCGGTGCCGGTGCTAGTTATCGCTGCCGGCGCACCATCGGTGGAACTGCCTGCTCAGTTGGAGTCCGCCAACCTGGCCACACGCCTGCCCCAAGCGTCCAGCCGCTATGTCGAGATCAGTGACGCCAGCCATTTCAGCTTCTTGCCGATTTGCAAACCAGGTGCAGTGGCATTGCTCGAAGAGGACATTCCTGGCGATGGCATCATTTGCGGGGATGGCGACAATGCTCGCCCGCGCGAGGTAATCCAACAGCAGGTTACGTCACTGATTACCGAGTTTTTGACGCAGTCCGCGAACAACAAAGTGGAGTTCTAGGATTGCTGGCACTCGGCAACTCAGCAGACCTGAAATTTGCGTAGGAGCGCAATTTTTGTGTCGAATCCAGCCACCTATTACGATCAGAAACGTTTTTACACAGCCTCGGCCAAAAGCTGCCCTCCGCAAAAGACAGCAATCGGCCTGAGGCGGTCGTTCAGACGAGCCTAGGAAAACCGACAAGGAGACACGAGGATCAAATGGACTTCATTTTAGATTTGGTAGTTCATCGCATTGGCGTTTATGTGCTGGGCTTGTTGAGTGGGCCGTTTCAAGGGAGAGAGTGGTTTTGCCTGGGGCTGGGCAGTCGCCGTCGGCGGCCTGATTCTACTTTCTCCATTCGCAGCTTTCATAACCTGGCTCATCTACATCCGTGGCCCTTAATCTGACGTCTGCTATGGGTCGTTCTCTGCCGGTCATGGCCACGAAGCATGCTGGTTAAAATCCGATGCAAATGACTGGTCAGGTCGAATGCAAATGGGTGGGCAAACTGTGCAATTACCCATTTGAGTATCAAGCGCTGCTCTTGAGCCAGGTTTCGAAACGCGTCGGCCCGATGATGGGGTGCTCTCCCGGCGTGAGCGAATGGTCATCGATGGGTGCGCCGAAGTAGGGGACCGTGTCGTCCGCTTGGGCTTGGCGCGGGTCGTTGGTGTGTTGCAAAAACAGGCGCACGAATTCCACCAGCGGCCAGCGTTCAGGGCCTGCGACCTCCAATGTATTATTGTTCGGCGCTTGCACGGCGACCTTTGCCAGCGCCGTCGCGACATCGACCGCGGCAATCGGTTGTAACTCAGCGGAGGTCAGGCGGACGGTGTCGCCGTCCTGAACGCCCGAGTGCGAAATCGCCCCGATGAATTCGAAGAACTGCGTGGCCCGCAATATTGTGTAGGGAATACCTGAGTCTTTGATGAGTTTTTCCTGCGCCATCTTCGCGCGGAAGTAACCGCTGTCGAGCATGCGCTCGGTGCCCACCACCGACAGGGCGATATGGTGTTTGACGCCGGCGGTTTTCTCGGCGGCGAGCAGGTTACGCCCGCTGGTTTCGAAGAATTCGAGCACGGCAGCGTCTTCGAAGGAGGGTGAGTTGGCCACGTCGACCACCACGTCGGCGCCCTGCAAGGCGGTTTGCAGTCCTTCGCCGGTGAGGGCGTTGACGCCGGTGCTCGGTGATGCGGCCAGGGTTTCATGTCCCTGGTCTTGCAGGTTTTTGCACAGGTGTTTGCCGATCAGCCCGGTACCGCCAATGACGACGATTTTCATGACGAGTCTCCCGATGCGATGTCAGTCCCGGACAGATCGAGGGGCTGACGTTGAATCCTGCAACCATTAAAGACCCGCAATGGAATTGCTTCGTGTTGTCCGATAGGTGGTTCGCTCAGACGACGATCGGGTCAACTTGAAAAAATGCAGAGATGCGCACAAAAAGACCGGAAAAACAGATTGGCGGGAATGTTATATTGCCAGCCGCTGCCCCAATGCCAGTCAGTTAAGGCGCGGAACCTGTGGGAGCGGGCTTGCTCGCGAAAGCGGTGTATCAGACGACATCAATGTTGACTGTGCCGCCGTCTTCGCGAGCAAGCCCGCTCCCACATGGATTGCGCTTAACTGACTGGCATTGGGCGTCTGCACCCATCATGTTTTGAAGTTCGAAGGCTTATTTGAGGCTACTCAAGCGCCTTCCCAGCAGTCAGTTCAAATAACGCGCCGAGGATCGGGCGCAAGGCTTCGTTATGCATGGCAGGAGGCGTTACATGCGTTGTGTTCTTTCACTGCTGATCACGCTGGTCTGCGCACAGGTGGCATGGGCCGAGCCCACGGCCGAGTTGTCGGAACCGGTAGGCGGCTGGCGCTATCACGGCCTGCTGGACCGTAGTGAAAATCCTCGAGTCGCCTATCCCACGCCGCCCATCGACCGGGGCGTGCAGCGCAATCGCACGATGATCGAAGGCCAACTCAAGGCTCTCGGCACGTTGCGTCCGCCCCACAGCCTGGCGGTCAACGGCAACCCCCTTAATTTGTACACCGACGACCAAGGGCGTTTCGCCCGGCCGTATGCGTTCGGCGCCGGGTCCAACAGCGTCGAAGTGCGCAGTTCCGAGGGCAAGTCGCTCAAGCGCGTTCAATTCTACGAAGCCAACAACCTGCGCACGCCGGCGCGCATTCGCGTGGTGCTGGGTTGGGACGATCCCAAGGCCGAACTCGATCTGCACATCATTACCCCCGACGGCCAGCATGCCTTCTGGGCTCGCCCGGCGATGAGCAATGGCGGCGGCCTGGACCCGGACGGGGTCGATGGTCCCGGTCCGGAAATGTTCACCATGACCGCGCCGATGCATGGCACTTATCTGGTTTACGTGAACTATTGGGGCAACTTCGGCAGCGGCGGCTATAACTTCGATGAGACCAGCAACCAGAACGAGGTGATCACCTCGCAAATCAATCTGGTGCTCAACGAAAACACCGTCGACGAAAAACGCGAGACCTTCATCGTGCCTTTGCGAGCGATCGGCGACCTGCTGCTGGTCAAGACTTTCAACTATTAAACATCCCGCACCACGGATGAATTGTGCTTTGTAAACATGAGCGTGAACATGAGCGATAACACGATTTCACCAGCCGTTCCCCCGGCCGCCGATGCACCTGCCGCCAACACTTCCCGTCGCTGGCCGGCGCTGGTCATCGGGCTGTGCCTGGTGGCCGGCGTGGCGGGCGGGTTGGGGTGGTTCCTGAACAAACCCAAGGCTCCGCCTGCGGAGCTGGCCAGTGACAAACTGGGCATGGGCCGGCCGGACGGTTTGCTCGAAACCCATTCCCTGAGCCAACTGCCCAAGGATCTGCTGGCGGTGCCGTTTCTCAAGGAAACCCTGACCGAAGATTTCGTCTTCTATTACCAGGCCCACGCCGATCGTCTCGGTTTGATCGGCAGTCTGCGGCGGATCATTTACGAGCATGACCTGAAATTGCAGGACAGCCTGATCGAGCAGCTGTTCGATCAACCGGCGGACGTGGCGCTGTGGCGCGGGGCGGATGGGCGTCTCAAGGATTTCCTGTTGGTGATGGATCGCGGCGGGCTGGCCAAGGTGCTGGAGCCGCTGGCGAAAGTGGCGCTGGGTGATACGCAGCTGAGCAAGCTGGCTGAAATCAAGGTCGCCGGCGATGTGGTGCCGCTTTATCAACTCACCTACAACAATAGCAAAGCGCTGCTGTTCGCCTCTCATGGCGACAAACTGGTGGTGCTGTCCAATCCGGCCAAGCTTTATGACGCCGGCCACGGTCCAGTCGACGAACCCGGCATGGTCTCGACCGAATCGCTGGAAGCACTGCTCGGCGGCCAGAAACTGTTCCCCGAAGCCTTCGGCCTGCAACCCCGCGCGCCTGAGGTAAAACAACGCCTTTCGGTCAACTCCAGCGTTCTGGCCATGGGTTACCAGCGCTTCATCCCGAATTTCGCCGGCCTGCGTTTCGACATGGACGACAAGGGCTGGCACAGCTTCCTCGCCATGGACGAACTGGAAAACCAGCCAGACTTCGACTTCAAACCGATCTGGCAGGCCATGCCGATGGGTGCCAGTGCCTGCGTGACCTTGCCGCTGGCCGCCGAGCAACAGAAACCGCTGCTGGTGAAACTCGGCGCCGACGACGCCGTGGCCCAAGCCCTGACCGAACACATGGCCGGTGCCGCCGGCTTGTGCTGGTACGCCGATTCGCGGCTGTACACGCCGCTGCTGGTGGCCAGCCTGAATGACGATGACAGCGCCAAGCTCGACGGCGACCTGGGCAACTTGTTCGGCTCGATGGTCGGCGCCTACGAAGGCAACGTCGCCGAGCACGCGTTCCCGGTGGTCGAGAAACAGGAAGGCCAGACCCATCAGTGGCAGCGCCAGGTCAGCTCCAATTTCGGCCCCTATAAAGCCAAGGATGCCGAGCAACCCGACGCGATCACCGGCAAAGCCTTTATGCGCGTAAGCCTGGCGCGCCACGGTTCGACGCTGCTGTTCTCCCTGGACGACAAACTGGTCGACAAAGCCCTCGGCACCCTCGACAAACGCTTCCCGCCCATGGCTGACGTCGTGCCGAAAGACCTGCTGATGCCGATCTATTTCGGCCCGGACTCCATGGCGCAACTGATGCAACAGGAAACCCTCGACAGCCTGCCGCAAGACATGGAGCCGGTGTTCTACAACGCCGCGCAAACCTACCTGATCCCGAAATTGCGCACCCTCGGCGGCTATGGCAAATATGCCCTGACCTTGCCCAAAGGCAGCGAGCCCGACGGCCACTGGCAGTGGCTGCCGCTGGAGTGGAAAGCCCTGTGACCGCACTCATCCGAGGCCTCGGCCTGCTGGCGTTGCTGCTGGGGACTCGCACCTTTGCCAGCGAAGCCCCGGCGCTCGACCCGCAGCAATCCCAGGTGTTCCGCGCCTGGTTCGTGCGCATCGCCCAGGAACAACTGACCCAAGGCCCGAGCCCGCGCTGGTATCAGCAGGACTGCGCCGGGCTGGTGCGGTTTGCCGCCAACGAAGCGCTGAAAGTCCATGACGATAAATGGCTGCGCAGCAATGGCTTGTCCAACCGCTACCTGCCGCCGGAACTGCAACTGAGCGATGCCCAACGCAGCCTCGCCCAGCAATGGCAGCAGGGCGGCGGCAAGGTCGGGCCTTACGTCAACGCGATCAAACTGATTCAGTTCAACAGTCATCTGGTCGGCCGTGATCTGGCCCAGGCCCGACCCGGCGACCTGATGTTTTTCGATCAGGGCGACGACCAGCACCTGATGATCTGGATGGGCCGCTTCATCGCCTATCACACCGGCACTACCACCCCCACTGACAACGGCATGCGCTCCGCAAGCCTGCAACAACTCATGACATGGAAGGACACCCGATGGATACCCGACGCAGCCAACCCCAACTTCATCGGCGTCTATCGACTGAACTTCCTCTCCCAATGATCGGTGCCCGCATGCTGCGCATTTGCTCTCGAATTCCATTGCTGCTGGCCCTTCTGGCGCCTTTATCCACGGTCAACGCCGAAGACACCGTCGAGCCAAGCGGCTACACGCCGGTGGCCGGTGAAAGTTTTTTCCTGCTGGCCGACAGCAGTTTCGCCAGCGATGAACAGGCGATGGTTCGCCTCGAAGCGCCGGGCCGCGATTACCGCCGGTTCCGCATGGAGCCTTACGGCGGCGCAGACATTCGTGTGTATCGCATCGACAAGCCGCTGGATTTCCTCAAGCGCCAGAAGAACCTGCACCGCGTGGTCAGTGACGGCCAGTTCAAGGGCGAAGGCCTGTCGAACACCCTCGCGTACCTGTGGGACAACTGGTACCGCAAATCCCGTCGGGTGATGCAGCGGGCGTTTTCCTACGAATCGCGTAAACAAGTTACCGAGGAAGTGCCGGAACTGAAGATGGGCACTGCCATCGCCGCGCCAACGCCTTACGACGCACAGCCGCAATTCGCCTTGATTCCGGGCCTGCCGGTGGTCAGCCAATTCCGTTATCCGCTGTGGCAAGCCAAACCGATCCAGCCGCCTGAGGGCGTGAACCTGGCCGGTTCTTCCAGCGAGTTCGTCAGTGTCTCGCCGGGCAACGTGTACATCCCGTTGGGCAACCTGAAGCCGGGCCTGTACCTGGTGGAAGCACTGGTCGGCAAATACCGCGCGACCACCATGGTTTTCGTCTCCAACACCGTGGCCGTGAGCAAGATTGCTGGCGATGAATTGCTGGTGTGGGCCGCGCGCAAACACGAAGGCAGTTCGGTGCCCAAGGTCAATGTGCTGTGGACCGACGGCCTGGGCGTGATGAGCAGTGGCGCGACTGACGCCGACGGTTTGCTGCGTCTGAAACACGTCAGCCCCGAGCGTTCGTTCGTGATCGGCGAGGACGAAGAGGGCGGGGTGTTCGTCTCCGAGAACTTCTACTACGACAGCGAAATCTACGACACCAAACTCTATGCATTCACCGACCGGCCGCTGTATCGGCCGGGGGATTGGGTGTCGCTGAAAATCGTCGGCCGCGAGTTCAAGAATGCGCGGGATTCCGTGGCACCGACTGCTGCCGACGTGAATGTGACTGTGCTCGATGCTACGGGCACGGCGCTGCAATCGTTGGCGCTGAAGCTTGATTCCAAGGCCGGTACTCAGGGCCGTTTCCAGTTGCCGGACAACGCAGTGGCGGGCGGTTATGAACTGCGTTTCAGCTACAAGGATCAGGCCTACAGCAGCGCCTTCCGTGTCGCTGAATACATCAAGCCGCATTTCGAAATTTCCCTGAACCTGGCCAAGCAGGATTACCGCACCGGCGAACCGGTGAAGGGCAGTCTGGTGCTGTTGTACCCGGACGGTAAACCGGTGGCCAACGCCAAGTTGAGCCTGAGCCTGCGCGCCCAACAATTGTCGATGGTCGATAACGAGCTGCAATACCTCGGGCAATTCCCGGTGGAGCTGACCAGCGCCGAACTGACCACCGACGCCAAGGGCAACGCCAGCCTCGACCTGCCCGCCGCCGAGAAACCGAGCCGCTACATGCTCACCGTGTTCGCCAGCGATGGCGCGGCGTATCGGGTCAAGACCACCAAGGATATCCTCATCGATCGCGGTGCTGCGAGTTTCCGCCTGAACGCGCCTCAGCGGTTCAGCGCGGTGGGCGGCAAGGTTGCCTTCAGCTATGCCAACGAAGGTGGCAGCGAGCAGAGCAAAGCGGTCACCCCGAGCAGCTACAGCTGGGTGCGTCTGGAGGATCAGACCACTGGCGAAGGTAAACTCACCGCCAAAGATAAAGGCTTCACCCTGGCCTTCGACCGTCCGGGCACTTACAACCTGACGTTGAAAGATGATCACGGCCGCGTGCTTGGCGCGACCGGTCATTCGGTCACTGGCGATGGCGTCAAAGCCGTGCCCGGCACCGTGGAAATCGTCCTCGATAAACCCGAGTACAAGGCCGGCGACGAAGCCCTCGCGTTGATCACTTTCCCCGAGCCGATTATCGATGCGCTGTTGTCGCTGGAACGCGACAAGGTCGAGGCCACGGCGCTGCTGTCCAAGGGCAGCGATTGGCTGAAGATGGAAAAACTCAGCGAAACCCAATACCGCGCGCGCATTCTGGTGAAGGACAACTTCGCGCCGAACCTGACGTTCTCGGTTCTTTACACCAAGGGCGGTCAGTACAGCTTCCAGAACGCCGGTATCAAAGTTGTCGCGCCGCAAATCGATGTGGCAATTACCACCGACAAAGAAGCGTATCAACCAGGGGATACGGTTACCGTCGATCTCGCTACGCAGTTCGCCGGCAAAGCCATTCCGGCGCACCTGACGGTCAGTGTCGTGGACGAGATGGTCTACGCCCTGCAACCGGAAGTCGCGCCGACCATCGACCAGTTCTTCTATCACCCACGCCGCAACAACGTGCGCACCAGCGCCAGTTTGTCGTTCATCAGCTACGACGTGGCATTGCCGGGCAGCCCAGGCGCGCCGGGCAAAGCCAACCGCAGCGAGCGTGGGGTGAAAGTGCTGGAGCGGCCACGTCGCGAAGACGTCGACACCGCCGCGTGGCAGCCTGAATTGATCACCGATGCGAATGGCAAAACCCGCTTCACCTTCAAAATGCCGGACTCGCTGACGCGCTGGCGCATCACCGCCCGCGCCATCGCCGATGACGGTCAGGTCGGGCAGAAGAAGCAGTTCGTGCGCTCGGAAAAACCGCTGTATCTGAAGTGGAGCGGCCCGACCAAGTTCCGCAACAGCGACAAACCGGACCTCGGTGTGTTCGCGTTCAGTCAGGCTGAGAAACCGGTCAAGGCTGAGCTGGTGATTCATTACGGCGGTGCAGAACAGCGCGTGCCGGTGACCTTGAACAACGGCATCAACTACATCGCCTTGCCGGCGTTCACAGTGGCCAATGGCGAGTGGACTGCCGAGCTGGTGCAGGACGGCAAAACCGCTGATGCGCTGGCCGTGCGCCTGACCGCGACCGGCGAAGGCTGGCAGGTAACGCAAAGCCAAAGCCTGGACGTGGCCAGCGGTGATACGCCGCTGACCTTGCCGGCAGACGCGACCGATATTCGCCTGCGTCTGGATGACAGCCCGCAAGCGCTGTTCCGTTCGGCCCTCGATGATCTGCTGAGCTATCCGTATGGCGGCGTCGAACAAACCGCCAGCCGTTTGCTGCCGTTGAGCATCGCTTATCCGACCTTATCGTCGAACCCGCAGATTCGCGATCGCTTGCGTTTGATCATGCAGAACAGCCGCCTGCGGCTGGTGCAAATGGCTGGTCCGTCGGCGAGCTTCACCTGGTGGGGCTTTGACGGTGAGCCGGATGCGTTCCTCACCGCGTATGCCTACTACGCCGACTGGCACGCCAGCAAAGCGCTGGAACTGAGCCTGCCGCCGGAGCATTGGCAGCGGGTGCTGGAGGTGTACGCCAAGCAGTCGCAGAACACGCCGCTGTTGCAGCGGGCGTTGATTCTGTCGTTTGCCAAACAGATGCAATTGCCGGTGAACACACTGCTCAGCGGTTTGATCGACGACTTGGTGAAGGCCGGCGAAGGGCATGCGGCGAGCGTGATGGACGATGGCGAAGAGAGCCTGGTCATGAGCGATCCGGATTCGGCATTGGGGCTGGCCAGCGCTCGGCTGTTGACCGCATCGTTGGCGCGTCAGGCCAAGGTCAATCTGCCGGAGGCGTTCAGTCGTCAATTGGACGTAGCACAACAACAAGTGGCCGCCAGCTCCCAGCCGTTTGTCGAAGCGTTGAACCTGTCGCTGCAAGCCTTCGATCAGGCTCACGCGCAAGCGCTGTTGCAACGCTTGTTGCCGCAGCAATCGACCCTGGAACGCGCCTTGGCGCTGACCTGGCTGCAACGCAGCATCGAACAGGCCTCGCCCACCATCGCACTGGCACCGGGTGAAGGCTGGAAGAAAAAGTATGGTGATACCGGTGAGATGTATTGGACGTGGCAGGGTGCTGCGCCCGTGCCGACAGTGTTGTCGCTGACCGGGGAGCAAGAGCGCCCGCTTCGCGCCGCGTTGAGCTTCCAGAGCAAGCAACCGCCGTTGAGCCCGATGGCCGTCACCATCACTCGTCGTCTGTCGCGTCTGGTGCCGGGTGACGAAGCGTTCGAGTTCAAACTCGAAGCGGTCGGGACCAAACCGTTGTCCAGCGACAGCCTGTACCTGGACGAAGTGATCATCACCAGCAAGGCTGCGAAACCGCTGCGCTACGGCATGCTCGAAGTGCCGCTGCCACCGGGTGCGGACGTCGAGCGCACCACGTGGGGCATCAAGCTGATGGGCAAGGCCGGCACCGAGCCGACCTCGCTGGAGAAAGCCCGTTTCGAACCGGGGCAAATGGCCTACGCCATCCCGGTGGATGCCTTGAGCGGTGAATTGCGCCTGCGTCATCTGGTGCGCTTCTCGCAAAAGGGTCAGTTCAACCTGCCGCCGGTGCGTTTCACCCAGGTCTATGCGCCACAGCATCAGGCTCAGGAACAGAAACCGGCACTCGGTCAGGTCACGGTCCACTGACATGACCCGTCGTTTGGTCTGGATGTGGCTGTTGTGTTTGATCCCTGCGCTGGCGACCGCGCAGGACGAACCGTTGCGGCTGGGCTTCAAGGATGAATTGCTTTCGTTGAACCGCACTCAGGTGATCGCGCGTGAGCCATTGCCTGCTGATCTGCAGACGCCGCTGGGCAGTTTGTGGAAGCTGTTTGTCTACGGCTGGCTGGTGGACACCGGCGCGCGTGAGCCGGCATATGAGTGTCGCGGGCAATCGAAGGAAGAAGTGTATTGCTGCACGGCGGGCGGCAGGATTGAGCGCGATCAGGCGTTGGTGAAGTCTTGTGGGTTGTACTTTGAGCCTGCGCGCCTGGGCATTGCCGGTGCTGAATGGCGCGAGTATTGGCAGGCGAGACAAGCACCGAAGTGGCTGCTGGACTTGCCGTCGTTGCAACCGCAGACCCGGGTTTCGGTGGCTGAGTTGCTGAAGGTATTGGCCGTGATGCCGGCGCAGGATCAGGCGCGGCGGGTGTTGCTCGATGTGGTGCTGAATGCCGCTGACGGCAATGTCGTCGGTGAGCTTGGCGGCCGGTTGCGGGTGAAAACCTGGAGCTGGTTGGGGGATCAGGATCCTTCGTCGCGTCAGGGCGGGTTCGCTGGCTGGACGGCGGACGGCACGCCGATCTGGGCCGGTGGGCGCGGTACCAGTCAAATGGTCTTGCGCGCTTATGGTCCGGCGTTGGCAACGGTGTTGCCCTCGTCATGGCCCGCCGAGGCGGGTAAGTGCGTCGAGGTTGGACTGTTCGCGCGTTATCCGCTGAAACGTGTGCTGTCGGGAGATCGCGTGTTAGCGCCCGGGTCTTTGCAAGGCGACTATCGCGTCGAGTTCGCCAACGGCAATCAACTCGATATCCACAGCGACGGTGAGTTGTTCTTGCTCAAAGACAAACTCGTCGCCCGCCTGGATCGCGAAGAATACGTCGCCCGCGTCCTGCAGCGCGAAGCCAGACCGGAACCCGCCGAAGCCGCCAAAGCCCTGAGCGTCGCGATCCGCACCTACCTGCTGCAAAACGCCACCCGCAACGGCGACTGCCTGAGCATCGACGACAGCAGCAGCCGACAGCGCGTCGCCCCACGCCCGGCCGCGACCGAATCACGCAACATCGCCGCGTGGACCAGCGATCTGGTCCTCGCCGGCAGCAACGTCACCTATCACTCCGACCAACCGGGGCCGGACAAGCTCTCCTGGCTGCAAGCCGTCGAACAGGCCAATGCCGGTCAACGCTATGACGCCATCCTGCTGCACGCTTACCCGCGCGCCAGCCTCAGCCGCTGGGACAATCCAGTGGCTTCCTGCGATGCATTGCCCGCCGCGCAAGACTGGCTGCAAAAGCAGCGTCGCGGCTGGCGACCACAGCTGGAAAGCGAAGTTGGCTACAACGAAGTCAACACCTTCGCCGTCTGCCGCCTGGCTTTCGGCCGCCCTTTTGTCGACCGCGAACGCCAGCGCATTTACGTGCGCGGCGTGCTGTCGCTGCAAGACCGCCTCGACCTGACTCACGAATACCTGCACCTGGCCTTCGAAGCACACCCCAACGGCCAGGATGAAACCTACATCGAAGGGCTCGCCCGCCACCTCTTGCTGGAATAGGCCATGAAACTCCGTTACCCACAGGTCCTCCTGTTCCTTTGTTCCTTTTGCGTATGGCCGACCACGTTCGCTGCCAATAGCGCGGTCAAAATCGACACCCCCATCGGCGGCTGGCGCACGGGTGCGCCCGAAGGCGAAGGTGAAAACTTTCGTCAGACGGTTAATTACCCGGCGTCCTCGGTGAACACACCAGTGGGGCAAGCCAATACCGCGCGTATCACTGGCCAGATCAACGCGACGCCCAAGGGCAATGAGCCAGGCAAGCTGATCGTCAACGGTGTCAGCATGCCACTGAAGCTCGACCCCGCCGGCCGCTTCGACCGTCCGTTCTCATTCCCCAACGGCAGCAACAGCGTTGAAGTCCGCAGCCCTGATGGTCAACAACGCCACCGTACCCAGTTCCTCAACACCAGCGGCGGCGCCACCCCGGCCAAGTTGCGAGTGCTGCTGGCCTGGGACAGCGACGGCACCGACCTCGACCTGCATGTCGTCACGCCTGATGGTGGCCACATCTGGTACGGCGACCGCGTCGCGGCCAACGGCGGCGCACTCGACGTCGACGTCACCACCGGCTACGGCCCGGAAATCTTCGCCATGCCGGCGCCGATCAAGGGGCAATACCTGGTCTACGTGAACTACTACGGTGGCGGGTATCGCAGTGATGAGGAGGGGCAGGAGGATGCGGTCCAGCCGCTGACCACGGCGCAGATTACGGTGATTACGGAAGAGGGGACGCCGAACGAGAAGATGGAAACGTTCCTGGTGCCAATGCGGGTTGTGGGGGAGTTGACGTTGGTTAAGGGGTTTAGTTATCCGTAAGTAGCAGTCCAATCTGTAGCAGCTGCCGAGCCCGCGAGGCTGCGTTCGAGGACGAAGTCCTCGCAAATCGGTGTACACGGTCCCACCTGAAAGTACCGTTTGCCTGATTTTACGACTGCTTCGCAGCCGAACGCAGGCTTCGCCAGCTGCTACAGGGAGTGCATCGGCTGTTAACTGACAGGCATTGGCAAACGGACTGCGTATAGCGGATTGCCTTTTTGAGGGTGTTCTTGCGGGCTTGCTCGCGAAGAGGCCGTCCCACCCACTACAAAACCCACAGACCGATAAACAGACAATGTTTAATCGACATCTCCAGCCGTCATCCCTGTCGTTGTCGGGGCATTGACTCAGTCATCGCCGACCCAAATCCGCGGTCTGCGCTCATGCCACGGCAGCGCCTGTTCCAACTGCCCCGCCAACCGCAACAACACCTCCTCAGCCCCGAATCGTGCGGCAAATTGCAGGCCGATGGGCAAACCCTGCTGGCGGGACATGGCCAGCGGCAACGACATCGCCGGCGTCCCCGCCACATTGAACACCGGTGTGAACGGTGAGTGCTCGAAGACCCGCGCAGTCCATTGCAAACCGTCCATGGTTTGCGCTCCACGGCTGTAGGTGTCGAGGGCGTGGGGCAGGCGCGGCAGGGTCGGCGTCAGCAGTACGTCGAAGTCGTTGAACCAACCGGCCACGCTGCGGGCGATGAGGTTACGCACTTCCAGCGCGCCGGCGAACTCCACGGCGCGGGCCTGTAGGCCGTACGCGTAGCAGGCGAGGGTGGCGGGCTCCAGGGTGCTCAGGTCGATGGGCCGTGAAGTGGTCGCGGCGAGCCCGTCGATCCAGCGCACGAGGGTGGCACACCAGATGTGGGCGTTGGCCTGGACGAATGAATCCCATGACGTACCGAGTGGTGCGGTCACTCGTTCCACGCGATGACCGAGCGCTTCCAGTTCACGGGCCACGGCCAAGGTGGCCTCGGCAATCTCGGGATCCAGTGCGGCGCCGTTCCACGGTGTGTCGAGCAGGCCGATGCGCAAGCGTCCTGGATCGCGTCCCACCTGCGCCAGAAAACCTTCGGCCGGTGCAGCGGTGTAGTAAGGATCGCCCGGCGCATAGCCCTGGACGATGTCCATCAACGCCGCGCTGTCGCGGACGGTTCTAGACAGACCGAGTTGTACGCCGAAACCGGCAAATACTTCATCGAGCGCCGGGCCGTTCGAGACTCTGCCGCGCGTCGGTTTCAGCCCGACCAGCCCGTTGTAAGATGCCGGTACGCGGATCGAACCCGCTGCGTCAGTGGCATGGGCAATCGGCACGATGCCGGCAGCGACCGCGGCCCCCGAACCACCGCTCGAACCGCCGGCCGACAGCCGAGTGTCCCACGGGTTGCGGGTCGGGCCCTGGAGCACGGATTCGGTCTCGGTGCTAAAGGCCATTTCCGGGGTGGTGGTGCGCCCCAGGGTGGCGAGGCCGGCGGCGTTGAAGCGTTGCATCAGGTACGAATCCGACTCGGCCACCAGGCCTTGGGCCAATCGGCTGCCCAGCTCAACGCGGCGGCCGGCCGAGGTAATCGCCAGGTCCTTGATCAGGAAGGGCACTCCGGCCAGCGGCCCCGTACCCTCGGTGACAGTGGGCGACCAGTGTTCAATGACCGCGTTGATTTGCGGGTTGACCCGTTGCACGGCGGCAATGGCCAGCTCCGCCAGTTCAGCCGACGTGACTTCGCCAGTCGCCACCAGTTGCGCCAGACCGATACCGTCGTAGGTTACATATTCGTTCAGATTCATGGGAGTTCTCCAGTTGAGAGCCCCGATGATAGGTGCCGCCCGCGGCGCTGATTAGCCCATAAAAGCGGTATGAAATGTGCCGTCAGTGGCACAATCCAGGCATGTTGGTTTTACCTCACAGGTGGCTCGAATGATCCGGGACTTGAATGACACGCTGGTGTTTGTGCGCGTGGTGAGGTTGGGCAGTTTTACCGCCGCGGCCCACGCCTTGCAGATTCCGAAGACGACCGTCAGCCGCCGCGTGCGCGAGTTGGAACAAGCCATCGGTGTGCAGTTGTTGCGCCGTACCACGCGCCAGTTGAGCCTGACCGAGGCGGGAGCGGTTTACTTTGACCAGTGCAAGGACATCGCCACCACCCTGGAACACGCCGAGCTGGCAGTGCATCAACTGCGCGATGATCCGCGCGGCTGGCTACGGGTGACGGTGCCGTACTCGTTCGGGGTCAGTTGGTTTTCACCGTTGGTGGCCGGTTTTCGTCAGGCGTATCCGCACATCAGACTGGAAATTCTGGCGTCCCACGTGCCGCTGGATCTGGTCGGCGAGGAGGTTGATGTGGCGCTGCGCCTCGGCGCCTTGCCGGATTCCAGTCTGGTCGCCCGCCGCCTGGCGAGTTACGCCACGGGCATCTACGCCGCGCCTGAGTACATCGAGTGCCACGGCCTGCCGGCGACGCCGGACGAACTGCTTCAACACCGCACATTGGTGCTGCATCAGGCTCGGCGCGATGTGGGTTACGTTTGGCCGTTGCGCAAGGCTGGCGCCAAAATGCGCAGTTATCGGGTTGAGCCGACCATCATTGCCAATGATCCTGCCCTGCTAAAAGATGCATTGTGTGCCGGCGAAGGGTTGAGCCTGGGCATGGATCAAAGCATGCAGGCCGATGTGGACGCGGGAAGACTGCGCCGGGTGCTGCCGGAATGGATCGGGCCGCCACAGGACCTGAATGCGGTGACAGCTCGGGAGCATTTGCCATCACCCAAGGTGACGGCGTTTATCGGGTTTTTGAAGGCGCATATGTTGGCGGCTGAAACTCGGCCTGATTCGGTGTGATTTAACCGGAAACAGGAGGGTGTTCTTGGGGGCCTCTTCGCGAGCAAGCCCGCTCCCACAGGGGATCTGCTGTGAACCCGTTTTTGCGATCGCCGCAGATCAAATGTGGGAGCGGGCTTGCTCGCGAAGAGGCCGGCCCATCCCACACAAAACCCATTAATGCGCCACAGCAGCCTTCGATTTACTGAACCGATAAAACAGATTGGGCTCGCTCACAATGTAAAGCTCGCCATCGGCGTCCATGGTCATGCCTTCGGCTTGCGGTATGGTTTTTTCGAGGTCATCCGTCAAACCGAGCAAGGAGCGGATGCTGACGAAAATTCCGTCCTGATCGAGTTCGGTCAGGTTGGAGGACTGCTCGCTCAGCAGCAGCAAGTGACCGGTCCGAGGATCGTAGTAACCCTCGGAAAGGTCCATGCCGAAGACGCTGCGGTCGATCCAGTTCGTCAAGTCCTTGATGCGGACCTGCCACGAGCCGTCGATGGACGCGAGCATGCCCGTGACCGAATACAGCTGCCGCGGGTCGCGTTCCTTGATCGCGAAGACGCGATCATTGACCGGATCATATGTCACGCCTTCAAAGCCCTTGTTGTGTTCGCTCAGGTTGATCTCGATGGCGAGAAACGGTGCGTTTTGCGCATGGATAGGGCCAGGGGTACTCGGCAAAGTGACGACGTACAGTCGCTGCAACACTTCATCGGCGATCACCACTCGCCCCTTACCCAAGTAAGCAATGCCTTCCGTGTCCTGGAACCCGATCAGCGGATAACGTTCAAGCAGATCGCCGTTACGGCTCAGCGTGACAATCGCCATGGAAGAACTATTGGTGATCCCCAACAGACGATCCCGGTCCGGGTCATAGGTGATGCCGGACAAATCGGTGACGCTCGCAATAGGCTTGGCCTGGATCACGGCTTTATAGTCCGGCAGCCAGATGTTTTTGTCCGGCGCCTGATTGCCATGCCAGAGGTTTTGCCAGTGCGCATACAGTTGCCGGTGGACCATAAAATGTGCAGAAACCGCGTAGGCGCCAAGCAATACAACAATGAAAAATATTCCCGACTTCCATGCCTTGCTCATGACTTTTCCTTGTCCCAGCTGAAGCGATAGACCTTGAGTGGCTGCCCGGGATGGCAGCGGCCGTTATCGGCATCGGCGCCTACGATCGACCACTGCGCACGAGACGTTTCGCCCAGCGCATGGGCGGCTTCAGGATTGAAACACTGGCTCAACACTCCGTCCGGCACCAGGGCGTACGCCTCACGGTGGTCGCGCAGCCACTGTGCCGCTTGTTCGACC
Organism: Pseudomonas sp. PDM09; assembly: GCF_014852305.1. NCBI lineage: Bacteria > Pseudomonadati > Pseudomonadota > Gammaproteobacteria > Pseudomonadales > Pseudomonadaceae > Pseudomonas > Pseudomonas sp. PDM09. Next base: position 362,592 of record NZ_JACVBI010000001.1, read on the forward strand.
GAGGAGTTTCTAACGCCGAAATGCACGATCGGCTGCCGGGCGAATAACCAGTGGCCCTCGCGCCAGTTGACCAGCACCAGGTCAGCGCCGTGGGTCATGGTTGCCGCCTGCGCCATAATCGCTTCATGGGGGTTGGGACCTTCCTTGATCGGCTCGACGAAACCGCGGGCGAACCACAGAACAAACCAGGTCACCACCAGCGCCTGGAATATTCGCCGACCGCGCGGGCGTTTGCCGAACCAGCGCTTGAGCAGCCATGGAATCAGCGGCGCGGCCACCAGCACCAGCCCTGGCAGCGCCGGATAGATGTACAACTTGCGCTTGCCGCTGCTCAGGCAGAAGAACAACACCACCAGCACGACCCAGCCCAGCAGCACCAGCACTCGACCGTCGTGTTTGCGCAGTTGCCGGCGCCAGGCCGGCACCAGCCAAGGCAGGGCCAGCACCAACGGCAGCCAGTATTGCGGGATCACGTTGACGAAGAAATACCAGAACGGTTCGCGGTGATCCCAGGCGGCGGCATAGCGTGCTGCGGTCTGGCGCAGCAGGATTTCTCGCGCGTAGGCGATTTCATCTGCAGTGCCATTGAGCACAATGGAAAGCGCCAAGGGCAGCAGCCAGATGGCGATGGCGCCGAGCGCAACCAAAAAGCCCAGGAACCACTTGCGCGCTTCGCCCGGCATGGCCACCACACCGGACCAGTTTTTGCGCACCGCGTAGGCATACGGAATCAGCATCAGGACCGGGACGAAACCGACCCCTTTGGTGATCACGCCTATGCCCATGGCGGCGCAGCCCACATAGAACCAACGCCACGCCGGCCCAAGCAGCAGATGCCGTGCCAGCCCGTACAGGCCCAGCGACGTGAACAGAATCAACAGGCTGTCGATCTGCCCGGTTCGCAGGATGCTGTAGGTCTGATAGGTGGCCAGGTACAAGAGCGCCGCCGTCCGACCGATGCGCTGATTCCATAGCCTGCGGCCCAGATCGTAGACCACGGCCGTGACCGTCGTGGCCGACAAAAGCCCCGGAATATAGAGGGCGAGGGCAGGCAGGCCGGTGAGCCACGCGAAGAACGCCACCGTCCACATAAAGATCGGCGGTTTATCGCCGTATATCTCCGCAGCGCGGTGGGGGATGAACCACGCGCCGTTGTGCAACATTTCCAGGGCCACGCCGAGGAAGCGTTCCTCGTCCACATTCTGCGGTTGACGCAGCCCCAGCCCGGCGCCGATCAACAGCAAGGCGAGCAGCATCAGGCCCAGGCATTCGATCCCGGGCGACAGGGTTTTGCGCATGGCTCAGTCCTTTAAATGTCTGCTGCGGGCAATCAATTGCAAGTTGCGCAAATAGACGATGGAGCCAAAGGCCTGGCCGACAATGAAGACCGGGTCTTGCCGATAAATGGCGTAGGCGAACAGCAGGGTGCTGCCGACGATGCTCAGGTACCAGAAGCTCACCGGGATCACGCTGCGTTTCTTGTATTCGCTGTACAGCCACTGCAAGACGAAGCGACCGGTAAAGGCGACCTGGCCACCGAAGCCGATCACCAGCCATAGGGTTTCGCGGGAGAGGTTCATCCTTCGATCTCCTGTGCATTGGTATTCAGCCGTGTGCGCTTGATCAGCCACCAAACGCCGAACAGGTCGAGAATGCCCACCAGGGCACGGTCGATGTTGCCGTATTTGGACACCCCGGCTGTGCGGGGCCGGTGGTTGACCGGATGGACGATCATGCGGCCGTTGTGACGCTGGATCAGCGCAGGAATGAACCGATGCATATGGTCGAAGTACGGCAAACGCAGAAACGCCGCGCGCTCGATCAGCTTCAGCCCGCAGCCGGTGTCCGGCGTGGCGTCCTTGAGCAGGTGGCTGCGCAGGCCGTTGGCGAAACGCGAGGCCCAGCGCTTGCTGGCGGTATCGCGGCGATTGACCCTATGCCCGGCCACCAATTGAACGTCGACCAGACCCTGTTCACCGCGCACCAGCGCCAACATCCCGGGGATGTCCGCGGGGTCGTTTTGACCGTCGCCATCGAGTGTCGCCAGCCATTGGCCCCGGGCATTGAGCGCCGCATGGTAGAGCGAGGTGCTTTGCCCCAGCGAACGCTCATGACGCAGGATGCGCAACGTGCTCAGACCGTTGTTTTTCATCTGTCGTAGTTCATGCAAGGTGGAATCGGTACTGCCGTCGTCCACGACAATGATTTCGTAAGCCTCATCGGCCAACGCAGTGCGGATTTCCTCAAGTAAAGGTTTGAGGTTGTTTGCTTCGTTTTTTGCTGGAATCAATACAGATACAAAAATATCTTGGCTCATAGAGTCCCCCTTGCGCCTTGGTCTTTTATTATCAAGGGCTCACGTTTCATATCTGATAGAAGTGGCGATACCACTTCACAAATTCCGCAACGCCTGTTTCAACGGTCACCTGAGGGCGGAAGTCGACCCACTCGGCCAGTGCCGAAATATCGGCCCAGGTCTTGACCACATCGCCCGCCTGTAGCGGCATGAAGTTGCGTTGGGCCTTGATGCCCAATGCCGCTTCCAGGCAATCGACGAATTCCAGCAGCGGCACTGGCTGGCCGCGGCCTATGTTGAAGATTCGGTTTACGCCAACCTCTGACCCGTTCGGCACCGGTGGTTTTGGGCGTAGGCGAGCGATGCTTTCGACGATGTCGTCGACGTAGGTGAAGTCGCGCGACATCTGGCCATGGTTATAGAGGTCGATCGGCAAGCCTTTGATGATCGCCTCGGTAAACTTGAACAGCGCCATGTCGGGGCGCCCCCAAGGCCCGTAAACGGTAAAAAAGCGCAGGCCGCTGGCCTTCAGGCCATAGAGGTGGCAGTAGCTGTGCGCCAACAGTTCATTGGCTCGTTTAGTGGCTGCATACAGCGAAATGGGATGATCGACGGCGTCTTCGACACTGAACGGCATTTTGCGGTTGGTGCCATACACCGAGCTGCTCGAGGCATAGATCAGATGCGCGGGGCGGTGATGCCGACAGGCTTCCAGCACATTGAGAAAACCCGCCAGATTCGACTGTGCATAGACGTCCGGGTTGTCCAGCGAATAGCGAACGCCCGCCTGGGCGGCCAAGTGCACAACCTCGGTGAAAGCATGTTTTTCGAACAACGCCATCAAGGCCGGTTTGTCGACGATGTCCAGAGTCTGGAAACGAAAGCCCGGCAAGGATTCCAACGCCTTGAGCCGTGCATGTTTGAGTTCCACGCTGTAGTAGTCGTTGAGATTGTCGATGCCGACCACTTCAAGGCCTTCCTGACACAATCGCTTGACGGTGTGATACCCGATGAAACCGGCGGCGCCCGTGACCAGAACCGTCATGAGGCCCGCGCCTGTGCGCGACCAATCCCCGCCGTGCGCAAAGGAGGCCTTTGCATGACATTCACCCCTGAGTGCGTGCTGATCAGCGTATGTGTTTGGGTCGATACCACCGTTGGCTCCATGCCTTGCTCCATTGTTTTATCAAAGGCCCGCGCGATGCTCATCATGAGCCGCAGCACCCGCAGCCACGCATAACGTGCCTGCTGGGTTGTAAAAAAAACGTTAAGCATTCATGTCGATTTTGTGACTGTCTCCTGATGCGCTGACCTCACAGCCCTGCACCCAGCATCTTCAGGTATAGGGGGCTTTCGGAGATCGAATTGTGGCCCGTGTCCGGTATCACTTGCAGCGAGGCCACGCCCTTGGCGAAATGGGTGTAGAGCTGGTCCGTGCTTGAGCGCGGTATGACTTCGTCGTGCTCGGCGGCAATCAACAGTGTCGGTACGGTGATGTGAGCGGCGTATTTCCAGGATTCGAACCTGTCCTGAAGCAGCCACTTCACCGGGAACCAACGGAACTGGCGGGCGGCGAGGTCTTCAAGGCTGTTGTAGGGCGTGATCAGAATCAGCCGAGAGGCCGGGCGTTGGCTGGCGAGGCGCACGGCGACGCCCGAACCCAGGCTGCGCCCGACCACGGCGATAGTGGGATGGGTGTTGTAGACCATGTCGAACAAGGTCATGGCATCTTGCTGAATCGCCTCCTCGGACGGCGACCCGGAACTGCCACCGTAGCCTCGGTAATGCAGCAAGTAGATCGCATGATCCGCAAAGGCCTGCGAGAACCCGGGCAGGCTGCGGGAAACGTCCTCGGCATTACCACCGAAGTAGATCAACGCCTTTGGGCCGTCGTGCGGCCTGACGGTCACCAGCACCTGTGCATCGGCGACTTGCAGTGTCAGCAGCGTTTCGGGCGCATCGATGGCGCGTGGTTGCGGGTAGTAGATCAGGGCGCGCTGAAATACGAACAGCGCCGCGCAGAGCACCAGGTACGCAATTGCAATGAAAGCGAAGAGAGACATCAGGGGTCGCGACATTCGACTAAGTTTAGTGGACGACATTGACTGCTTTGGGCCTTGAGACAGCTATTGCTTGAGTGCCGCAAAGTGTAGTTCAGCAAATTCAGCTGTACAGGAGAGGTGCCCAATGCCAGTCAATCAAGCGCAATCCCTGTGGGAGCGGGCTTGCTCGCGAAAGCGGTGTGTCAGGCAGCATCAATGTTGACTGTGGCGCCGTCTTCGCGAGCAAGCCCGCTCCCACAGGGTTGCGTGTTACTGACTGGTCTTTGCCTATGATTGTTTTCAGCCGTAGAAAAATACTCACGCTGGCTGCCGGTGTTTCGGCGGTCTTCACCTTCGATCCGGCCTATGCCGCATCGGCGCCGTCGACGGAAACAGGAGGCAAGAACATGCTGACCCGAGCCATTCCTTCCAGCAACGAGCCGTTACCCATGGTCGGGTTGGGCACCTATCGTGGCTTTGATGTCGCGCCTTCCGACTCCGCCTACAAGCAACTGCCCGCCGTGCTCATCGCGTTGTTCGAGAAGGGCGGCACGGTGATTGACAGCTCGCCGATGTATGGTCGCGCCGAGCAGACGACCGGTGAATTGCTGTCGATCCATCGGCCTCGTTCGCCTGCGTTTCTGGCCACCAAGGTCTGGACCCAGGGTCGCGAAGAAGGCATCGCGCAGATGGAACAGTCGTTCAAGCTGTTGCAGACCGACCGTATCGATCTGATGCAGATTCACAACCTGCTGGACTGGAAAACCCACCTGCCCACCCTGCGCCAATGGAAGGCAGAAGGGCGCATCCGCTACATCGGCATCACCCATTACACGGCGTCGGCGTATGACGAAGTGGAGGCCGTATTGAAAGCCGAGCCGATGGACTTTTTGCAGATCAACTACGCCCTGGACGACCGCGGCGTCGAGAAACGAATCCTGCCGCTGTGTCGCGAACGAGGTGTGGCGGTGATCTGCAATCGGCCTTTCGGCGGCGGCGGTTTGCTCGCTCGATTGAAAGGCAAACCGCTGCCGGGATGGGCCGCGCAAGTGGGGGTCATTAGCTGGGCGCAATTGGCGCTCAAGTTCCTGCTGGCTCATCCGGCGGTGACGTGTGTCATCCCCGGCACCAGCAACCCGCGCTACATGGCGGAAAACGCCGGTGCAGGTGCAGGCCCGATGCTCACGGATGCGCAGCGTCAACAGTTGATGGCCTTGGTGGGGTAGTCGTGTTGGCGGGACGACTAATGCCAGTGAATCAAGCGCAGTCCCTGTGGGAGCGGGCTTGCTCGCGAAGACGACGGCACAGTCAACATTGATGTCGCCTGACATACCGCTTTCGCGAGCAAGCCCGCTCCCACAGGTTCTGCGCTTAACTAACTGACATTCCAGTGGTCGGCAATGCATGCGCTGTCTCCAGCGGTATCTCCAGGGTAAAAACCGCTCCGTGGCCCGGTCCATCGCTATGCACGCGAAGGTGCCCATTCATCTCTACCGCCGCGAGCGCACAACTGTGCAGGCCAAAACCATGACCTTCCTTGCGCGTGGTGAAGCCGTGATTGAAGATGCGGGTCATATTTTCGGCAGCGATCCCTTCACCCTGATCTTCTACGCTCAGGCGCAGCGTTACGTTATCGACAATCTTCACGCCCAGCGTCATATGGCGCTGACGATCGCTGACCTTGGACATTGCATATTTGGCATTGCTGATCAGGTTGATCAGGATCAACAGCAGTCGGTGTTTGTCGCCGATGATCGTCGGCGTGTCCTGGTAGTCCTTGGTGACGACGACATGGTGCCGGCTTAACGCGCCGGAATTCATGCGTAACGCATCCTCGAACAGATCGACGACGTTCAACGGCTCGACCAACCTGGCGGCACCGGCATAGGCCTGTTGAGTGGAAACGATGTCCTTGATGTGATCGATGCTTTTGGTGAGTTGTGACAGTTCGTCAACGATGCTCGATTGCTCGGTCGCGATGGAGTCGACCAGTTGATTGAGGTAACCGCGAAGCAGTTTGCCTTTTTCATCGAAGGTCATGAACTGCCCCAGGTCTTCGGCATGCTCGTTCATCATGTTTACCGCTTTACCCAGACCCAGGGTTTTGCTGACCGCCAATTTGCGGGTGATCACATCTGCCGAGACGTTAACGCTGTTCAGCACATTACCGACGTTGTGCAGCACATTGCTCGCGATCTCCGCCATGCCGGCCATCCGCGCGGCATCGACCAGTTCGCGCTCGGCTTCCAGCAGTTCGCGGGTGCGTTCTTCGACGCGTTGTTCCAGTCGCTCGTTTGCCGTTTGCAACTCATTGTTCATCTTGTTGATTACGGCATAACTGCGTATCAGGCGGGCGGCCAGGTACAACAGCAGCAGCGCCATGATGCCGGCGCATATTCCCAGGTAAAGATGATATTGGCGGTCTGTTGCGCCAGTGCGCCGTTGTGTCTCGTTCAATAATTCGTTGATGCTGTCCAGTTGCTGTGCAACTGGCATCACACTGATGCGATCAAGAAGGTCATTGACGATGGGCTGCTCTCGAACGATTGCGTTCACGGCGTCTACAAAGGCAGTGAAAGGCGGGCGCTGTTCCGGCGGCAGTTGATCGATATATTCATTTAGATTTTTCAGATGTTCGGAGATTTCCTCGGCCCTTTTGGTGGAGACATAGAGGGCGTATTCGAGGGTGTCCAACGTAAGATCGAGCACCAGTGCGGCCGTCGCAAGATGCCTCGCCGGATGTTTGTCGTTGTAACCTTCCCGCAGCGCCTGAATGTCATCTTCCAGCTCAGGCAGGGCATCGAGTGAAGTTCGCAACACCGTGTTGTGCTGTTTGAATTGCTCAACCAGGCGGGTTTTGTTTTCCACCGCATCCAGATAACCCTGGCGTCGAGATTGCCAAAGGGGCGAAAGCGGGCTGGCAGCGTTGAGGTTGTCGAGCTGCTCCCATCGTTGCTCTGCTTCAGGGTGCGCCACCAGAAGCAGGTTGTTGTTCATGCCGATTTTTGCTCTCAGAATCTTCAAATTCCAATTGGCATCGAACTGCTTGAGTTGGCGAACGAAGTCACGCGACTCGAAGTAGGTCGACGTATCGTACGAGAAGGATTTGATCAGCAAAAATATCAGTACGCTGAAAAGGGTCAGTGCAATGGCGCCCAAGGCAGTCCATTTGTAATGATTGGAAAGCTTCATTGCGGCATTCCTCCCTGGGCCATCCTGAGGGAGAGGTTTTGCCAAGGGTTAATGATTTCCATTTTTGCGCTCCCTGCAAAATGGCGATGATCACCACATTGTTTGTAAGCCTAGCGTTGTTGGCGGATACCGTTGAAAAAAACAGAGATCGCCTATCAGGGGATGAGCACAATCGCGCCTTTGACCTGACCGGCCCGCAGGTTTGCCAGTGCCTGATTGGCATCGTCCAGGGCGAAACAGGTGACATCGCTGTGCACGGGCGTATGACGCAGCTCTGCAAAAAACGCCGTGCCGTCCTCGCGGGTCAGGTTTGCCACTGAACGGATACTGCGTTCGCCCCACAGCAGGCGATAGGGGAAGCTGGGAATGTCGCTCATGTGAATGCCCGCGCAAATCACACAGCCACCCTTGACGGTGGCCTCCAGCGCCAGTGGCACCAGCGCACCGACGGGGGCGAAGATCAGGCTGGCGTCGAGCGGGTGCGGCGGCGGTTGATCCGAGGGGCCAGCCCATTTGGCGCCCAGGGTTCGGGCATAGGCCTGGCCCTCGCTGTCGCCCGGACGGGTAAAGGCATACACCTGCTGCCCCCGGCCCCGTGCCACCTGAATAGCCAGATGCGCCGCCGCGCCGAAGCCATAAAGACCCAGATGACGCGCCCCTTTGGCCATTTGCAAGGCGCGAAAACCGATCAGCCCGGCACACAGCAGCGGTGCGGCTTCGGCGGCCGAGAGCGCGTCCGGGATGGGAAAACAGAAATGGGCGTAGGCAACGGTGTACTCGGCATAACCGCCATCCAGGTGACAGCCGGTGAACCGGGCGCGATCGCAGAGGTTCTCCCGGTCCGAGCGGCAGAATGTGCACTCACCGCACGTCCAGCCGAGCCAGGGAACGCCGACGCGCTTACCGACCCAGTCGGGCGCGACGTTGGCACCTACCGCCGTCACTTCACCGACGATTTCATGGCCCGGCACCCGCGGCAGCACCGCTTGCGGTAGTTCACCGTCCACCAGATGCAGGTCGGTGCGGCACACGCCACAGGCCAGGACTTTGATTAACAGTTGGTGTGCGTCGGGTATCGGGATGGCACGCTCCTCCCGTTGCAGCGGCTGGCCGGGGGCATGCAAAACCATCGCGCGCATGACCCGATAATGATGTGGGTAGGGCCGGGTTTCGGGCATCGCTTGTAGCCCCCTGATAGTGGGTAAAGGATAGTTTGGATCGCAACTTCAATCGGGCGTTTACGGGGGCAATCGATGAGCGGGAAAAGGCTCGTCGGTGGGACTGGGCCTGCCAGGATGATAGCGATCCCGACATGGTCATGGCCTGTGCCGGCGACGTGCCGACCCTTGAAACCCTGGCCGCGGTCACCTTGCTGCGCGAATACGTGCCGGATTTGCGGGTGAGGGTGATCAATGTCGTCGATCTGATGGTGCTGCAACCGTCGTACCACCATCCCCATGGTTTGCCGGACAACGCATTCGATGAACTGTTCACCGTCGACCGGCCCGTGATTTTTGCCTTTCACGGCTATCCCGCGCTGATCCACCGACTGCTGTACAAGCGCACCAATCACGAAAACTTTCATGTCCGCGGCTTCAAGGACGAGGGGGCGACCACCACACCGTTCGACATGGCGGTGCTCAACAACCTGGATCGGTATCAGCTGGCACTGGATGTCATCGAGCGCGTGCCCCGGCTGCATGATCAGCTCCAGACCGCCCGGGCGCGCTACTGGGCGACGATGGAGAAACACAAGCTTTACCTCATCGAACACGGGCAAGACATGCCCGAAGTGATGCAGTGGCAATGGACATCGGCGCCGGATAACCGGGCTTGATGGTTATCACAGTTTCGGTAATGCCGGGGCAGGCTTGAGTGGCATCAGCGGCGGGAATTCCTCGGGGGTGAGGGTTTCCTTTTCCAGCAACAGGCGGGCCCCCTCATCCAGGTCGGCCCGGCGACTCTCCAGCAATGCCTTGGCCCGTTGGTAGGCTTCATCGAGCAGGGCGCGGATACCCAGGTCGATTTCCCGGGCGGTCTGTTCCGAATAATCCTTCTCGCCCACCGTGGCCATGCGGTCTCCCAGATACGTTGCGTTTTGCCGCTCCAGCACCGATTGTCCGAGTTCGGCGCTCATGCCGAACCGGGTGATCAATTGGCGGGCGATATCAGTCGCGCGGCCCAGATCATCGGCGGCCCCGGTGGAGATCTGGCCATAGACAAGGTCCTCGGCGGCTCGCCCGGCCATCAGCACGACAATCCGGTCCTTGAGGGTCTGGCAACTGATCAGGAAGTGATCCTCGGTCGGTCGTTGCAGGGTATAGCCGAGCGAGCCGATGGCGCGGGGCACGATCGACACTTTATGCACCGGATCCATCGCCGGCAGGGTGCTGGCGGCCAGAGCATGCCCCATTTCGTGATAGGCCACTACTCGGCGCTCGTCGGGATCGAGCAGGCTGCTCTTGCGTTCGAGCCCCGCGATGAGACGCTCTACCGCCGCGGTGAAATCGTTCAGGCTGACCGCTTCGGCACCGCGTCGAGTGGCGACGATGGCCGCTTCGTTAACCAGATTGGCCAGGTCGGCGCCGGTGAAACCGGTGGTGATCTCGGCGATACGTGCGCCATCAAGCCCTGGCTCCACGGTGATTTTCTGCATATGAACCTTGAGGATCGCCTCCCGACCTTTGCGGTCGGGGCGGTCGATCAGAATCTGCCGGTCGAAGCGCCCGGCCCGCAACAACGCCGGATCGAGGACTTCCGGCCGGTTGGTCGCGGCCAGCAACACTACGCCCTCACGGGGATCGAAGCCGTCCAGCTCGGCCAGTAACTGGTTGAGGGTCTGTTCTTTTTCGTCATTGCCGCCCAGCGTACCGACGCCGCGCATCTTGCCCAGCGCGTCGAGTTCGTCGATGAAGATGATGCAGGGCGCCGCCTGCCTGGCCTGCTCGAACAGGTCGCGGACCCGTGCCGCACCGACCCCGACGAACATCTCGACGAACTCGGAGCCGGAGATCGAGAAAAACGGCACACCGGCTTCCCCTGCGATGGCTTTGGCCACCAGGGTCTTGCCGGTGCCTGGCGGGCCGACCAGCAAGGTGCCTTTGGGAATGTGCGCGCCCAGGCGTGCGTATCGCTCCCTGTCCTTGAGAAACGAGACGATTTCCACCAGCTCGGCCTTGGCTTCATCGATGCCCGCGACATCGGCGAAGGTGACCCCGGTGTCACGTTCGACAAACACCTTGGCCCGGGACTTACCGACATTCATCAGCCCGCCAAGACCTTGTTTGTCTGCCATCCCGCGAAAAAAAGGAAATTCCAGAACACCATGATCAGGATAAACGGCAACAACCAGCCCAACAGGCTGTTCATAAAGGTGTTTTCGGCGGTTCCGGTAAAACCGACGCCCGATTGAGACAGTTCGGTCGCCAGCGCCGGGTCGACCCGCACGGTGGAGAACCGCTCGCGTCCGTCGATGGGCTCTTGCAACTTGCCGCTGATCTGGTCCTTGTCGACCCGCAAATCACTGACTTTTTGCTCGTTCAACAGTTGCAGGAATTGGCTGTAGGGCAGGGGCTGCACGGCTTGACGCTCGCCAAAGAACATCTGCATGAGGCTCAGCACGATAAAAGCGATCGCGAAGTAGGACAGGTTCCACTGGTCGTTCTTTTTCATGGCCTTGGCTCAGAGTGGGCACTCAGGGCGTTTACGATGGGCCGAGACCGTGCGTTCAGGGTTGTTCCGGCGCCCAGGGGATGAAAAGTCATTGAAAGATGACACCCTGTTTGCGCAGACCAGCGGCCGACCCCCTTTAATAAAGATAGCCTGCTTCAGCTTCTCCCTCGCGGGTGAAGCGCTGCGCCATGACGCAGCACTTCAATGCAAAACTCCATTTCGTAGGGCGGCACGTTGCATTCGACGATGTCATGGGCGGCCACTTGCAGGTGCACGCCGACAATATCGGCATGGATCGGTTGCTGGCAGACATGCCGGTCGACCAGTACTGCCGTGTAGACCCGACGAGCACCGAGTTGTGCCAGGTACGCGCAGGTGCGCAGGAGCGAATGGCCTTCAAACAGCACATCATCGACAACCAGCAGGGTGGTATTGGCAAGGTCCAGGGTGTTGAGAAGCGGGTTCTCGGTCAGTGCCGTGTGCGCATGCAGCACCTTGAGGTCATCGGCATAGCGCTTGACCTTCAACGGGTAGAGAGGCAGCTCTGGCTGGCCGGTCTGACGTGACAGATGTTGCTGTAAACGCTGTGCCAGAGGCTCACCGCGACGCTGTATGCCAACCAATGCCGCTTGAGCGGGCGGCAACAGGGTCGCGGCCTGGCGCGCCATCGCCTGCAGCACCCAATCGAGTTCATCGCTGTCGTACAAGCGCAACCGCTGACTCGCAGGCAGGTCAGGCATGGCAGTCTCCCGTCCAGAGCCGATGAGTGAATCATAGCGTAAGGGCTGTGTGGGGCATGCGCCCGGGAGGACCAGTGGACAGCAACGAATCTTCAGGAGCTGAATCTAATTCATTGGAGACGTCAGCTGCCCACAGGCTGGAGAAGAGGATTGAAATGATTGAAGCTCGCTATCGAAAGCTGGACCTGGGGGATGTGGCGCTGTCTGCCGACTTGCGTCTGCCCAAGAACGCTGTCGGCCTGGTGGTCTTCGTCCATGGCAGCGGCAGCACTCGTTCAAGCCCGCGTAATCAACAAGTTGCCGAGTCGCTGGCCCGGCGAGGGCTGGGCACATTACTGTTCGACCTGCTCACGGAACCGGAGCAACACCTGGATAATCAGACCCGGGAGCTGCGTTTCGACATCGAACTGCTTTCCAGACGACTGGTGAAGGTGATCGACTGGATTGGCCAGGATGCCGAACTGCAAGAGCTTCGGATCGGATTGTTCGGCGCCAGCACCGGTGCCGCTGCAGCGCTAAGGGCAGCGGCCGAGCGTGCGGACGTGGTGCATGCCGTGGTGAGCCGAGGAGGGCGGACCGACCTTGCGGGTGCGACGCTGGCCCGCGTGAAGGCTGCGACCCTGCAGATTGTTGGTGAGCAAGATCCGGTGGTGATCAATCTGAATGTGCAAAGCAGTCATGCCTTGCGGTGTGAGAAACGTCTGGAAGTCGTGCCGGGCGCTACGCATCTTTTTGAAGAAACAGGCGCGCTTGAAACAGTCGCCAGGCTGGCTGGCGACTGGTTCGAGCGGTATCTGCACGGTAGTCGTCCAGCGTCGACCACCACTGTCTGATGCTTGTCATACGCCAAATGGTCCGTGCAAGGGAAGGGCGGCGGGTTTATTTGCGCTTCCAGTATTTCTGCATTTCGATAAACAGAAAGGATGCCGTCCAGGTGATGAGTACCAGACCGGTCAGGGCCTCCAGACCCGTCAGGTACTTGAGGTTGCCCACGGGTGAAATTATCGCCGAGACCACAAAAAAGCCCCTGGCCGGTTTCCCGGCAAGGGGCTTTCTGTCGCGCGAAGGGCGATTCAGCTTGATTTGATTTGCACCTTTTTGTCCGCGTTCATGGCTTCGGGCTTCTTCGGCAGCGAAATGCTCAGCACGCCTTTACTGAAGTTCGCTTCGATCTTGTCGGCATCGACGCCTTTGGGCAGGCTGAATGCCCGCTGGAAGGAGCCATAGTGACGCTCTGACAAGTGATAGCCCTTTCTTTTTTCTTCCTTGTCCTCTTTCTTTTCACCCTTGATGATCAGGTTGCCATTGGACAATTTGATGTCGATATTTTCCTGATCCATGCCCGGCAGTTCGGCGGTGATTTCGAAGCTTTCATCCTTCTCGGTAATGTCCACCGCAGGCAGGCTGCGGCCGATAAATTCCCGACTCCAGAACGGTTCGACATCGAACAGCCCACGCCGGAAAGGGGTCAACCCCGAGCCACGATTGAAGTCTTCGAACAGGTGATCGACCTGCTGGCGCAGTTTTTCCAGGGGCCGCCAAGGGTCTGTCGCCATTGGTTGCTGATCGGTTTTTTCGTCGTCGGTCTGCACCGGCATTTTCTTCTCGAAATTGGCCATTTTTCATTCCTCCTATCGAGCACTGCGGTGGGCCGGGAACGTCTCGGAGGCCGGTCCACCACGACAGATTCAGGCCTTACCTTAAAAGGTTAGTATTCCTGCGGCCGCCAGACCGACCAACAGTCGGTTTTTGACGGCGAGCCGTCTATTTCGAGAACTTGCGCGCACCGACCACGCAAAGGATCACCGCCACGGTCACACCCAACATGCCAAGGCTGACCTGCTCATGCAGCAGCGTGGCCGCCAGCGCCAGGCCAAAAAACGGCTGTAGCAGCTGAAGCTGACCGACGGCGGCAATCCCTCCCTGGGCCAGCCCGCGATACCAGAACACGAAGCCGAGAAACATGCTGAACAGCGAGACATAAGCCAGGCTGATCCATGCGGTCGGGGTGATTCCCGAGAGCGAAGGCGGGGCCAGGAACCAGGTCAGCGGCACCATGACGGGAAGCGACAGCACCAGGGCCCAGGAAATCACCTGCCAGCCCCCCAGTGTTCTTGAAAGCTTCGCGCCTTCTGCATAGCCCAATCCGCAGGCGAGGATGGCCAGCAACATCAGAATGTCCCCCGCAGGAGAGGCGGTCAGGCCTTGGGAAACGGCAAAACCCACCACCAGCAGGCTTCCCAACACTGAGAAGAACCAGAAAACCGGCCGGGGACGCTCGCCACCGCGCCAGACGCCGAAGGCTGCCGTGGCGAGTGGCAACAGGCCTACGAAGACGATGGAATGCGCAGACGTCACATATTGCAGCGCCAGCGCCGTCAGCAGTGGAAACCCCAATACAACGCCCAAGGCCACGATTGCCAGGGAGAGAAGCTGACTCTTGGCCGGTCGTTTTTCGTTGAAGAGCAGCAGCATGCATAACGCCAGAAGGGCAGCGATACTGGCTCGGGCAACCGTCAAAAAGACCGGGTCAAACTCCAGAACGGCTACCCGTGTCGCCGGCAGCGAGCCGCTGAAAATGAGCACGCCGATGAACCCGTTGAGCCAGCCGCTCGCGGTCTTTTCCGTGGTGTGGGTTTGCAGATTCGATGTGCGTTCCATTGAGGACTCCCTTTATCCCGGTTGCATGGGAGGCATCCTATGGACGAAACTCAGTACAATCAAAATATTGTCATGGATACACTTGCGCATGCCTCGTTCCCGCTACAAATCACTGGTGGATGAATTTGCCGCGGACATCCGCTCAGGACGACTGTTGCCGGGCACACGCTTGCCGACCCACCGTCAGTTGGCGGCAACGGAAGGCCTGGCGCTGGTGACGGCTAGCCGCGTTTACGCGGAGCTGGAAGCCATGGGCCTGGTCAGCGGGGAAATGGGGCGGGGTACCTTTGTGAGGGAAACCTCGTGGTCACCGGGCCAGAGTATCGACCAGCATAGCGTTGCCGCCGGCATGACGGACCTGAACTTCAACTATCCGGCGCTTCCCGGGCAGGCAGAACTGCTACGAAATGCCCTGCGCCAGCTCGCATCGGCCGGCGATCTGGAATCGCTGCTGCGCTATCAGCCACACGCGGGGCGCCTGCATGAACGCGCCTCGGTGGCGCGCCATCTGCGCGTCCGAGGCCTGGCGGTTGAGGCGGAGCAGGTGCTGATCGTTACCGGTGCCCAGCAGGGGCTGGCCGTGACCATGATGGCGCTGTTGCAACCCGGTGACGTGATTGCGGCGGATGCCTTGACCTATTCAGGATTCAAGGCCCTGGCCGACTCACTGCACCTTGAAATCGTGCCCATTCCGGTGCTCGATCACGGCCCTGATCTGGAGGCGCTGGAAAGCCTGTGTCGGCACAGACGCGTGCGGGCCGTGTACACGATGCCGACTCTGCACAATCCGCTGGGATGGGTGATGAGTGCCGATCAACGCGACTGTCTGGTGACGATTGCGCGCCGTCATGGGCTATTGATCATCGAGGACGCCGCTTATGCCTTCCTGGCGGAAAATCCTCCCGCGCCGTTGGCGGACCTCGCCCCTGAGAGAACGGTGTACGTATCAGGCCTCTCCAAGAGCGTGGCCACCGGACTGCGCGTCGGCTTCGTCGTCGCCCCCCTTCAACACGTGCCCGCGCTGGAGCGCACGGTCAAAGCGACCACCTGGAATACCCCAGGCGTGATGACGGCAATCGCCACTGCATGGCTCGACGACGGCACCGTCATGCAACTGGAAGCCGAGAAGCGCCAGGACGCGCAAGCGAGGCAAGTCGTGGCCGGCGAGGTACTGGCGGGGCTGCGCTGCATTCGCCATCCCTCGTCGTATTTTCTTTGGCTGCCGTTGTCGGAAGACGCAAGAGCCGATCAGATCGCCATGGCGTTGATGCGTGAAAATGTGTCGGTTTCCACCGCCGAACCGTTCGCCACTTCGGCCAACGTCCCGCATGCGTTTCGCCTGGCGCTGGGCTCCGTGGAAATGGGTGCACTGCGCGAGGCGCTGGAAAAAGTGAAGTGGATGATTGGGGCTTATTCGTAGTCGGAAAGGGGCTGTGAAGATTTGATTCAAGCGCCGCTCTGAACCTGCTCACTAATAAGTTGGGCCAATGCCCGTACCGGCTCGGTAAAACTTTGCCGAGCCCGATGGACGAGGCCGATATCACGATGGAAGGTGTGTTGCCCCAAGTCCAGCACTCGCACCCCGGCCGGCCAGTCCTGATGGGTCGCCGTCTGCGGCACCAGCGCTACACCGACGCCGTTTTCGACCAGCTTGATAATGGCCTCCAGTTCATCCAGCTCGCACACTTCACGCAAGGTGAAATGCATCTGCCGCAAGAAACGATCGACCTGCCTGCCGCCGAACGATGACCGGTCATAGCGAATGAAGGGGTGGCTGGAAAGCAGTGCCGACCAGTCTTCTCCGGGCACATCGCGCGGAACGATCAGCCGATAGGGCTCAAGTGCCAGAGTCGTCCAGCGCAGATCGCTTTGCAGCGAGAAGGGCGGGCGAATGATCACCGCCATGTCGATCTCGCCGGCATCCACCAGGTTGACCAACTCCATCGACAGACCCGGGATCACACGGGTTCGGCATTGCGGACATTGTTGGTGAAATCTGGCGAGCGCATCCGGCAAGAACGAACGCTGCACGGAAGCGATGGCGCCAATGTTCACCAGCACGCTGGCCGGCAGCCCAACCGTGGTGGAGCCCAGATTGTCATAAAGGCGAAGCAGCTCCTGCGCCTGCAGAAGTATCTGGTGCCCCATTCTATTCAGGTGGGCCGAGCGGCCCTTGCGGTCGAAAATCTGGAAACCCAGCTCGGCCTCCAGACGTTGCATCTGGGCGCTCACGGCGGCCTGCGTCAGCCCGATCCTGTTGCCGGCAGCGGCAAAGGTGCCTTCCCGTGCGACGGCGATAAGTGTTTTCAGTTCTTTGATCATTCACAAATATTAATTGTGTTTCTAAGAAATATATATTGATTTTTTTGTTTGTTCTGCGGCTCTACGATTGGCTCCGTTCTCAAAAACAAAACCGATAAAAACACCTTGATTGGAATTCCGATGAGCCTTTCTCCTTTTCACCTGGCGATCCCTGTTTATGACCTCGCGGCGGCACGCACCTTTTACGGTGAAGTGTTCGGGCTGCAAGAGGGTCGCTCCAGCACGCAGTGGGTCGACTTTGATTTCTACGGTCACCAACTGGTTATTCATGAGCACCCAAAGACTGCTTCTCAGGAGAGCGTGCATAGCAATCCGGTAGACGGGCACGACGTCCCCGTTCCGCACTTCGGCATCATCCTGGAGTGGCAGCAGTGGGAAGCCCTGGCCGAGCGCCTGAAGTCCTTTGGTACCGAGTTTGTGATTGAACCCTACATTCGATTCAAGGGGCAGGTCGGTGAACAAGCCACCATGTTCCTGTTCGATCCGTGTGGCAACGCACTTGAGTTCAAGGCGTTCAAGGATATGAGCCAGCTCTTCGCCAAGTAATAGAAGTAATGGCACAACCTTGTTGTGCCATTCGAATTCAAATGAGCTGGAAGCTCATGACTCTAGCAACTGCTACGTAACGCAGTCCTTTCATTCCAACAAGAAGGCTAGACATGAAACGTATCCCTTTGGTTTGGCAAATAGTTGCCGGGCTGTTGCTTGGCGTGCTCGTCGGTTGGTACTTCAATACACACCCGCAGTATCAAGGGTGGATCAGTTCTGAAATCCTCAAACCCCTTGGCGATATCTTCATCAAGATGATGAAGATGGTCGTTGTTCCCATTGTGTTCTGCTGCATGATCCTGGGGATTGCCGGCGGCGGTGATAACAAGTCTTTTGGGCGCATGGGCGTCAAGTCGCTGGGGTATTTCTTCGCGATTACCGGCCTGGCCATTGTGATGGGGTTGTGTTTCGCCAATATTTTCGAACCCGGCACGGGTACTGATATTTCGGGCATTTCCCACAGCACCGCTTCGGTCAATATGGAGCCTTCGAAGGGCGCTCTTGTCATCCTGCAAAACATCGTTCCCGATAACGTTTTTGTCGCGATGTCGGAAGCGAAGTTGCTCTCGGTACTGTTCTTCGCCGTGTTGTTTGGCCTGGCATTGAACTCGCTCCCCAGAGAAAAAAGCGCACCGGTAGTGGCGGTGGTTCAAGGCATCTCTGATGCGATGTTCAAGGTCGTCAGTATTGTCATGGCTTATGCACCGATCGGGGTGTTCGGCATGATCGGCGCTACTGTGGCGACCTTCGGTTTTGCCTCACTGTTGCCTTTGCTCAAGTTGATCGGTGTGGTTTACCTGGCCCTGATTGTCTTTGCGCTGGTGGTGCTGGGCGGCATTTGCTACCTGATTGGCGAGAATATTTTCAAACTGATCAAGTATTTCCGTAATGAGCTGATTCTGGCGTTCTCCAGCGCCGCCTCGGCATCGGTCATGCCGCAGCTAATGAGCAAGCTGGAACACTATGGCGTGCCGCGCCGTATCGTCAGTTTCGTGGTGCCGGTGGGGTATGCATTCAACCTGGATGGCGCGTCGATCTTCCTCGGCGTGGCGACGATTTTTGTCGCGCAACTCTATGGGATCGACCTGTCGCTGTCCCAGCAGATACTGCTGGTGGTGACGATGGTGCTGACCTCCAAAGGGGCCGCCGGGGTTCCCGGATTCGCCATCATCATCCTGTCCGCCACCTTGGCATCTGCCGGTCTTCCATTGGAAGGGGTCGCACTGATTGCCGGCATCTTCCGGATTATCGACAGCGGTACCACCACCCTGAACGTGCTGGGCAATGCGATTGCCCCCTTGGTCATCGCCAAGTGGGAAAAGGTCAGCATTGAGCCTTCAGGTGTAGCTCGGGTGGTGCAGAAAACCTAGCAATGCCAGTCAGTTAAACGCAATCCCTGTGGGAGCGGGCTTGCTCGCGAAGGCGTCATAACATTCAACATCCATGTCGACTGTCAGTCCGCTTTCGCGAGCAAGCCCGCTCCCACAGGTTCCACACCCGTTACTTATCAGGAGTCATGCAATGAGCAATCTTACTTACGTTCAGGAATACAACGCGATTGTCGATGTGCTTAACCAGTACAACGAAGGTGGCGCCAAGGCCGACAGCGCACTGATGAAGCCCGCCTTCAACGAGCAGGCCACGATGTTCGGCGTCGATGGCGACAAACTCGTCGGCGGCGCGATCCAGAATCTCTACGACGTCATCGACACCGCGTTCCGCCCATCCCCGGAAGCCAAAGCCGCCATCGTGCGCATCGACATCGTCGGCACGGCGGCCAGTGCGCGGGTCGATACCGACAACGTCTCGGGGTTCCGCTTCACCGACTTCTTCAACCTGCTGAAGGTAGAAGGCAAGTGGACCATCGTCAGCAAGATCTACCATACCCATCCGGGTGCCTGATCCTTCGGGTTGGTGGCGTTATCATCTAAAGAAATCAGGGAAGTTCTCTACACCGAGGACTTCCAATCGACAGCTGCTACAGATCGCATTTATCCCCGGACCTAGCGTAACCAACGATTATTTGCTTAAGTCCAGCTATCGCAGCCACGTCGGTGCGGTACTTCAATCCCTGAAGGGCGCTTCAACCGGAGAATCCCATGCCCCCTCGATTCCCGCGTTTCGCCGCATTGCTCGCCATTCTCCTGGTCGGCACGTTGCCCTGCGCCCACGCCGTCGAATACACCCAGGTGAACACCACCGCCAGCAAGATCTCTTTCACCTATAACCAGTTCGGCTCCAGGGCGTATGGCACCTTCGGCAAATTCGACGCCACAATCGATTTCGACACGGCGAACCCCACCGCGGCCCACGCCAAGATGACCATCGACCTTGCCAGCATCGACGCCGGGGGCAGCGACGCCAACAGCGAGCTGCAAAAGCCTGCCTGGTTCAACACGGCGGAGTATCCGGTGGCGACCTTTGAATCAACCGGGGTAAAAGCGCTGGGCGACCATCGCTACTTGATCACCGGCAACCTCACGCTCAGGGGCATGACGCGTGAGTTGCAGGTCAAGGTATTGCTGAAGCCGGAGAAGGCCATTGGCATCTTCGATGGCGACATCATTGTGAAACGCAGGGACTTCAAGATCGGCGAAGGGGAGTGGGCGGACAATGTTGTCTCCAACGACATCAACATCCGCTTCCGCATTGTCGCGCCCGAGCGTTGATTTTCCTGCGAGGGCTCGATCTGTGACAATGGCGGGCTTAACCCGGAGTCTAAAACGCAATGCCCCAGCTCACCCACTTTGCCACCCCATGCCCAGAGCCCATCAACAGCCAGATTCTGCAGATGGTCGTCGACAACCTGACCGACATCAGCATGGTGGGCATCGCGCCGAGCAACCCGTTGTACAACGTCTATCAATACGCGGTGGGCTACGAGGTTCATCTCTACCTCGAAGCGCTCAGCGGTGCCAAAGGCATTGCGGTCGAGCTGATCGTCGCCACGGACGATGAAGACCCTGAGCAGGTCATCGGATTTTTACTGTACCTGCCGGTCAAGGACGACCCCGAGGCGTGCGGCGTGGCGTACATGGCGGTGCAGGCCAGCCACCGGCGGCGGGGTGTCGCCCGGGCGATGCTGCAAGACATGCTCGATCGCTACCCGCATGCCGAACTGACCTGCACCGTCGCCAAGGTGCCCTGGTTCGAGTCGATGGGCTTCCAGGTGCTGGGCGTGCGTGGCACTCAGGTGCTGATGAACACCCGTGATCACGGCACCGAAGGCTTGATGGGCTTACTGGATGTCACATCTATCTACAGTTCTCTGGAGGTGCGGCAGATACATACGTATCTGCTGCACAAACACGGCAAGCGGGCGATGATCGATGCAGAGAAGCAGCGCGACCGGCATCTTGACCAAATGACGCGCAACGCCAAGGCGTTTGTGCTGGATCGTTTGAGCAAAGACGCCGGTCGCGGACCCCGTCCCGTCTAGACTGATGAGTCCTTTCGGGCGCGCAGGCTGGCCGAGGCGTGATATTCTGTCGCATTAACTTGGTTTGACTTATTCGGTTCGTACGTCCACAGACGTCCGACAGAATCAATGTCGCTCAAGTAACTGAGCCAATAATGATAAAAAGTCAGTGCACGAGGGACATATAACTGAGGTCGATGGAGACACGTCGGCCTTGTGTGCCCACCTTCAAATCCTTATAGATGCAGGAGCCCACGGCACGCTGCCTGCGTACCCGTACTCTTGGGTTGCTCATGTTGAGGGTTGGAGGCGGATGGCGTTTATCATAGGTGCTACAGATGTTTAAGAAACTGAACACGGCCCTGCTGGGGCTGGCTTTGTCGATGGGGATCACGTCCGCCTACGCGGAAGAGGCAAAGAAAGTCGATGTGCTGCTCATTGGCGGCGGCATCATGAGTGCAACACTGGGTGTCTGGCTTAATGAGCTGGAACCCGACTTGTCGATGGAAATGGTCGAGCGCCTCGACGGCGTCGCCCAGGAAAGCTCCAACGGCTGGAACAACGCCGGTACCGGTCACTCCGCCTTGGCCGAGTTGAACTACACCCCGGAAGATGACAAGGGCAACGTTCAGATCGCGAAAGCCGTTGAAATCAACGAAGCCTTCCAGATCTCCCGTCAGTTCTGGGCCTGGCAAGTTCAGCAAGGCGTGCTGAAGAACCCGCGTTCGTTCATCAACTCCACTCCGCACATGAGCTTTGTGTGGGGCGATGACAACATCAAGTTCCTGAAGAAACGCTACGAAGCCCTGCAAGCGAGCCCGCTGTTCGCCGGCATGCAGTACTCCGAAGACCCGGCTGTGATCAAGAAGTGGGTTCCGCTGATGATGGAAGGGCGTGACCCGAACCAGAAAGTCGCGGCCACCTGGAGCCCGATCGGTACCGACATGAACTTTGGCGAGATCACCCGCCAGTTCGTCGCGCACCTGCAAACCACGCCGAAGTTCGACTTGAAGTTGTCTAGCGAAGTGCAAGACATCACCAAGAACGCAGACGGCAGCTGGCGCGTCAGCTACAAAAACCTGAAAGACGGCACCAAAACCGAAACCGACGCCAAGTTCGTCTTCATCGGCGCGGGCGGCGGTGCACTGCACCTGCTGCAGAAGTCCGGCATTCCTGAAGCCCAGGAATACGCAGGCTTCCCGGTTGGCGGCTCGTTCCTCGTGACCGAAAACCCGACCATTGCCGAGCAACACCTGGCCAAGGCCTACGGCAAAGCCTCCGTTGGCGCACCGCCAATGTCGGTTCCGCACCTGGACACCCGTGTCCTGGACGGCAAGCGCGTCATCCTGTTTGGCCCATTCGCGACCTTCAGCACCAAGTTCCTCAAAGAAGGCTCGTACCTGGACCTGCTGACCACCACCACCACGCACAACGTGTGGCCAATGACCAAGGTCGGCATCAAGGAATACCCGCTGGTCGAGTACCTTGCAGGCCAACTGATGCTGTCTGACGAAGACCGTCTCAACGCCCTGAAAGAATACTTCCCGAACGCCAAAGCCGAAGACTGGCGCCTGTGGCAAGCCGGCCAACGCGTGCAAATCATCAAGCGTGATGAAGCTGCCGGTGGCGTGCTGAAGTTGGGCACCGAAATCGTTGCTTCCGCAGACGGCACCATCGCCGGCCTGCTGGGCGCATCGCCAGGCGCATCGACTGCCGCACCGATCATGCTGACCGTGCTGCAGAAAGTGTTCAAGGACAAGGTTGCCTCGCCAGCCTGGCAGGAAAAGCTGCACCAGATCGTGCCGAGCTATGGCACTCAGCTGAACAGCAACCCTGCGAAAGTGGCTGAAGAGTGGGCTTACACCTCCAAGGTGCTGGAGCTGACTCCGCCGCCGGCGATTGGTCAGGTGGCGGCCCCGGCTGTTGCTCCGGCCGCTCCGGCCAAGGCGCCGAAGGCTAATGCTGCGACGGATATGGCTTTGTAAGTAGAAGCGTAATCGCAAAGCCCACTGGATCGGTGACGGTCAGTGGGCTTTTTTGTGGGGGAGTGTTTTTGTGATAGCTATTCGAAGGATATCACTTGCCTAAGGACCAAACAGACCCGCCAGATTTAATCTGTCCCATTTTTAATAGGTGACAGACGCATGTGTTGCTCTTCTAACCAAGCATCAAGATGACCTAAGCTGTTTAAAGGTATAAAAACTGAGCGTAATAGTGGCAATTTAATGTCTTTTTGAGGTATCTTTTGTCCTTGGTAGGCAGGTTAATATTGTAAGAGAATTTATTGGGTAATAAGGAAGTTTCTTTATGGAAGACGTAACCGTAGAAAACTTTTTTGGTAAGGCGGGAAATATTTATCCACCTATAATTAAAAGTCTTCTGGAAGGGGCTTATAATAAGAAGTATGATTTTTTGCCATTAAAACAGTTTGAAGCGCTAAATTCAGTTGAAATTAACTATGTGTACTGGGTCGAGATTTTATATCGGGCACATTGGGCAGCTACATCAAACTTGATTAGGCATGACAAATGGTTTGATGCTTGTATTAGTAATTCGGTGATTAAGCCTAATTATATTTCATTTTGCTCGGGTTTGAGAGGTCTGCTAGAGTCTACAGCGGATACATATTTCTCATTAGGTTCCGTTCCATTAACTTTAGCTAACTCATCTGGCTATATTGATGACGCTCTTGGGCGACGCCCAGCTAAGAAGCTTGCCGTGAGCGAAGAACTGGAAAATGCGCTTATTCATTTTAGCTTTGCTCGTAAGTTGAATAAGGGGGAGGACTCTCCGGCTAGTCATAGGGCAGCAACTGCGGGTGAGTACATGTCGCAGTTGGATAGTGATGAGTTACCAATTAAAAGGTTGTATGCGGAGCTTTGCCAGGTAGTGCATCCTGCTCATCAATCGACTGCATGGGTTGTGGAAAATTTGGGTGAGAGTTATTGGGTTAGAGAACCTCAGGATTTGATGTTTATTTCTGATCTTTGTCAGCGTTATGCAAGTTGCATAGAGTATATTCAGATGGCGTCGGTAAATATTAGTATGTTTGTCTATAAGGCGATTAATGAGTTCGATCTTGTTGAACTAATTAATCCGTCGGCTAAAGACTATAATATGTCGCAAAGTCCGCTTCATGAGAGAATGTACTCTGCTTTTAAAAGACAACGAACTCGTTGAGTGTTGAATTGTTTGTCGTTTAAGCTCTGCGAAAGAAGGCGGGTTTGTTTGTGATGACTGCTCCGTGGGGCTCTTGAAATAAATCTGCCGGTTTTATATTTTTTTGCCGAGTAAAAAATAAAAAAGTGGGGATAGGTTTATGTATGTGGATTTTCATGAGGATTCTGAAGTTTAGTCAATTTACTGTGTGGTGATGGTTGGATTGGATCTTGGTTTTCGCTAATTGAGCATAGAAGTTAGGGGGGGCGATTGAGGTATTTAATTTTTTTCTTCTTTATGATTTTATTGGTTTTTGGATCGTTGGGGGCAGACGTTCAAAAAATTACTCCTTGGTTGTTGGGAGTAAATTTTACGATCACCATTTTTTCGATAAATTTTACTTTTTTTGGCTATCAGCTTTCCAAATACAAAGCGATCTATAGTGATATTAGCAATAGGCAGTGGTTTAATATAATTGCTCTATTGTGCTTGCCATTTTTCCCGTTGATTTGTTTTTTGATTACTCCTGAATATTTTGGAAGGGTGGCATTATGGACGCTGCCCATACTAATGTTCTCTTCAATAGATAATGCATTACTTACAAGCAGGTATTTAAGTCCGAAAAAATTTATAAAATTATCTACAGTCGATCGAGCTATCTCTCGGTACTTGAGTCTTCTGGTTAAAGAGATTGAGCAGGAGTTTGAAGAGCATCAGAGATATCTAACAAGTCGAGAAAAATATCAAATACCAACCCATGCTTATAAGTTTGAGCCCCGTACATTAGGGCTTGAGCTAAATGATGTTTGGGATTCGGTCGCTGTAATTACAAAATTGTCTATTGAAAATAACGATTATACGGTATTTCGGGAGTCACTGAACTCAATTCTAAAACTGGTTCTAAGTTTTTATTTGTTCAAGTGTCAAGGCGAACACGGCTATAGGGTTGAGGGGGGGATAAAATTTATTGCGCGAAATAGATTGCGTTCAGTCATTTCTACTATTGTGGAATGTGATGATAGTGGCATGTTTATTCAGTCTTTATCGAGTGAGTTGTGTGATTTTTTGATGCGTGATGAATTATTAAGTAAACCTTGTTCGGATGTTGCAAGGGCAATTGCTTCCGACTGCGTATGGGTCGGAAAAAAGATGCTCGATTCTCATGGTTTAATTGAACCAATAAAAATACTGAATAGCATCCATCGAACTGTTGAGATAAATATTTACAATATCGCGAGTGATAACTCTGATGAGACTTCTAAGTCATTAGATGGATATAATATATCGGTTTATGCCTATGATATTAAGGAGTTGGGCGTAGCTGCCTTGAATAGCGGAAATTCCCATTTTGCATATAGATGCATGGAAACGCTATCATACTTAGGTTGTAATGCTGCCAAGTTAAAATCTACTCAAGTTGTAGTGGCTGTGTTTGAGTCTATTGTTCACCTTGGTAGAGTGGCAAGAAATTCAAAGATCGGTTGTTTTTGGTCTCGCTGTTTAATTCCAGCGGAAAGTCACGCGGAAGAGTTTATGGGGCATATGTTGACTTGGTTGGTGCAGGATATTAAACCTAATGGCGAATTTTTTATGAAGGATTACGCTGAGCAAGCTTATTCTCGGATTCGAGGCGTTAAATGTGCCATTCAGCCAAGGAAAAATAGTTCGCCGTGTTTTTGGATAGATGAACTGGTAAAGGACGGAGAAAAAATCCCGCATGTTGAATATGAGTCAGGGATGTTTGGTTATAGTGGGGAGTCTAATTATGCGGATTTTACAAATTTGAAGGAATATGTCCTGCATGGGATTGGGTCCGGTAGTGCTTCTGTAATGGTGCATGGTGCGCCTATTCCGCTAGACTTGGATCCTGAAGATAATGGCGGGGACTTAGTGTAAGAATATAATGGGCACTCTTGCATAGAACATATTTGTGCTCAGGATTTCTGTTGGTCGCCGTAAAAGTCCTGGTAGCAACGCCTGCTTGAACCGATGTACCCGGTCATTTTCTTCAATGTTCTACGGGGTCAAAGTCCGTGACGAAGGGATGGTTCGCAACAAGCCGGATGGAACCCGATATGCTCTGTAAAAGACCGCCTCGCCAAGTGGGTGAGGCGTCTGGAATTTTTAGATATGCACTAGAAAACCGCTAAGTCGGCATCGGTCAGCGTTTTTTTGTGACTAGAATTCCATTGGCGTCGCATTCTGTCTGGTATGTCTTTGAGGCGAGAGAGTTAGCTAAACAAAGTTACTGAGAAAGTCCTCAAGAGCTTCGCCAGGTGTTTCAATTTTAGAAGAAAGCATGCTGATACCCCATTGATCAAGAATTGCCTCTTGCACCGGATTTGGCCTAGGTGAAAAAATATAAGATCGTGGCTGTGCTTCACCGTTGTGGTTTGCTTTCCAAAGTTTTGAAAGCTTATAGAACAAAAATCTAAGATTGATGTCTGCCAATCCGTACCCGATAAATAGTACGGATTTTCCAAGAACATCAGATCTAAGTTTGATATCGAGTGGGGTTTCAAATTCTAATCGCTCAAAATAGCTTGTTTCATCAAGAACTATTGATTTGTCATCGTCAAAGTCTCCGTGAAATTTCACAATTTGAGTGCTGCTTGACTTTATCTTTGTCAGGTCAGCTACTGAAGAGATTTTTGTGTAGCTCTTTTTGTAATGATCAAATGCATACTCAAGCCAGCGGTCGTAATTAGTTGTATAAATAATCGGAAATTCTGATTTTGCAATAAGTTCGTGCACCTTAGATGAGCCTATTTTTATTTCTGATGCATGCCAGTTTCTATCCATCCAACTTCGAAGTGGGCCTATACTACCTTTTTTTATCCTGTAGTATTCCGCTAGCGCATAGTTGTCACCAAATGTTTTATAGATTTCAGGGTCGTAGTCTAATTCTTCGGCAATTTTGTCAATTAGCGCCCCCCAAGAAGGTAATCCGAGATTCATGGATACACCCGCACCAACAAAAAGAATAACATTCCCTTGTTTGAAAGATGAAATCAGTTCTTCCATTACCTGCCGCCTTTTTCCAGATATGTTTTGAATTTGTCAAATGCTATTCTGCGCATTGATATTTCATTTTTTCTGTTGCCCATCTCCGCGAATGTTTCTGACTCGCCCTCGGGAGTAAATACGCAGTCCCATTGGAAGTCGCGGTTTCCTTTTGGTATCTCCGATATCGTTCCTTTTATAGCCCCTTCAAATAAATGGATTTTTCTAGAGTCACAGTAACCAATTATTGTTTTTGCAACTAAATTGGTGTTATCACCATTTCCGAATAATTCGCAAAATTTGTCTGCTTGGAGCTTGTCCCAAAAAATCTGAGTTAATCCTCCTGGGAATTCGTTTAGACTTTCAATGTATAGGCCGGTGTGCTCAACAAATACCGGTCTACCAATAATTTTGAAGGCTTTTAATAGCTTGTCTCTTACTAAGCTATTAACGTCTTCTGTTTGAATTTCATTGATTGTATATTTTGCTGCAATCACTTCCACGTCTGCGCCGGCAAGCATTGATTGCACTTCCTGTACCTTGAATTCATTTTTTGAGACAAATCGTATTTTCAATTTATTCCCCTTAAAAATGTATATTTAATTTGTCTGTTTAGCATGCTTTCAAGAATGTCAATATTATGAGTCTCTCTGTAAAACTCCAAATAATCTTCATTTATATTTGAATCGTGAATCGACGGGTTGTCGGAGCAAATAACAAATGGAACTCCCATTTTTATAAACTCAGAGACAGGGTGTGATTCGTGCGCACCTACTGCCCCGGTTAGTCTGTTGCTAATTGGGCATACTTCTACGCAGATATCTCTGTCTCTTAGCATATCCATTACAGCTAGCGATTTGTACGCAGCTGTGCCATGGCCTATCCTATCGGCATCAAAATTAATTATGGCATCTCTTATATTTTCAGGGTTGCCTGTCTCACCAGCATGAATTGTTATTTTTAGTCCTTGTTCTTCTTTTGCTTTGCGGAAAAGCTGCCCTAACTCAACTGGAGAAGTTGTATCTTCATTTCCTGCAAGATCTAACCCAATTACACGGTCAGGTCTTCCTAGCTGAACATATGCTTCCATCAAAGAACGCAAATGGTCTGGCGCATAGTCTCCTCGTGAAATGGTAATTATAAGCCCCGCTTTAATACTGTATTTGTCAGAAGCTCGATCGATTTCATGAATCAACCAGGAAAGTGCGGTCGAAATTGTTATGTTGTTGAGTAAGGCTATGTAAATCACGCTGTTACGCAGTTCGACAAATGTGACATTCTGTGACTGCAAATTTTCAAAAGCGCTATCTATCACTAAACCGAGGGCTGCTTTGCTTCTTGGGATCAATCTTAGTACTTGCCAAGGTTTAAGGTATGTTTCAAGATCGGTGGATGGGGATGTTCTTAGCAGGTCTACATTTAAGTTGAATCCTGCTGGGATTTCAGCCTTCTCTTCAATTAATAATTTTTGCACTAATGATGTACTTGCTAACCCATTCAAATGGACGTGCAACTCACCTTTTTGCATTTTTTTGATTAGTTTTTGCATAGTGCTCAATATTTTATTTTCGGAAAAGTAGGGCGGATTTGTTTATGAATATTTCAGTGCGGTGTCTAAAGGTCTTTTCCGGTTTCATAATTATGGGTATTCGTTTTTTGTTCTATTTGGCAGGTGAGGAAACTAATGCATTGAGTTCATCTTTGTAGGACATTTTAGGGGTGTATAAGTTATGAAATGCTTTGCCAATAGCACCGGAAAAAATAATTAATTCAGGATTCCTACTGCCACCCATTAAAATATGACTCATTGCGATGCCAGGGTATGGGTCGATATAATAAATTTCTTTAATACCAAGCTGGTAGGCTTTCTTTGAGCATAGCTCGCATGGGCTAGCAGTTGTAAAAAGTTTTCCATGTTCTACGCCTCGGCCACCATACTTTGCAATTTGTAGGAAAGCATTTTCTTCTGCGTGAAGTGATCGAGTGTGTACTTGGTTTTTATCCCCGGTCAATCCTTTGTATTCATCTTTAAAGCAATAAGAGATATTCCTGCCTGACTCGGAAATTTTGAAGAATTTATCATTTTCTGCAGTGAATCTTGCTATGTATTTTGGATCGGTATTTTTCATACTCAGAATAAGCGCTTTGATCAAAGCCACTAACTAGATCAAATCTATTTCGCAAACTGCAAGGTACTTGTCCGAATGGAGTATCATTCCATCCGACCGCCTGTACCGAAAAATTGACATCAGTCACAACAGCGCCGACTTGCCTTGAAATGCATCCTGAGTTTAGTTTGGCGGTATACGCGATTTGCATGCATCTTTCTAGCGGTGTAGGGGTCACTAAACCTGGACGGATCATCAAGGATACGAAAGTAATTAATTGGTCTGCTAGGTAGTTGAAGTGTGAAACTGTATTTCCAGAGTCTGGATTGCTTAAATGTAAGTCTGCGCGTTGTAGGCACGCTTGGATGTCCTGCTTCACATAAGTTTTTTGTTCTGTGAGTTTTAAGTCTCCATACTCTTCGGCGTCGATTTTATCGATTTCGCTGTCGGTATAGCCAAGCCCTCTCAGTCTTCGTTTACGTTCATCATCATTACAGGAGACGGCCATTAAATAAAAAGATGAGTAGCGATCTTGAAAGTAAATGGCTTCAAATGGGTTTCTTATTGCATCAATTATAATAAATGTTTTGTCTCCAGCTTTCCGAGCTTCACGTACCTCTTTTATTATTTTGTTGATTCTCTCCGCCAACGAGAAAAAACTACCACTTTCTACTTTGCTGGAGTTGACACTGCCTGAGTCCCTTAGATTGTTCCCTAATTGCTGAAATAGTTTCACATAGCCAGCGCTGCCAACTATTTTTTTTAATTCGGCATTTTTTTCTGGGAGGAATTCAGTATAGAAGTATCTCAGTGCCCCAATGTCCTCCTTGCAAATATTTTTATCTAGAATGTTTCTTAGTACCTTGTTGATATCTGATTTTACTTGTTCTTCTAATCCCTCGACTCCACCAACGAATGTCGAGGATCTTTCGACGCCAAGCTCAGCCAGCATGAGCATCAATATAGTACTAGCCTGAATAGTAATGAATGGTGTCCAGTTTTTTTCAAAGCATTTATAGACGACTTTTTGCTTTCTTTCGTTATTGGTTGAAGGATTGTTTCCCGTATAAAGCGAATGCTTTATGTCGGATTTTTCCTTGGAAAGTATGTTTGATACTGTGGAACATCCGCTTCCAGTTCGGCCGGTCAGCCCAATTACGATAAAGTCGTCATCATCGCCATATATTTTTGATATTGTATTTTGAAAGTAATTATCCATTTTTATTTCTCTCACCAATCGACCATGATTTGGAGATAAATGTACACTGCAAAAAATCAAAATGCCATCATCAAGTGATCCTTAGTTTCGTAAACGCAGACTTGTTCTGAGCGGTGTGGACTCGATTCGGATACCCTCGGAAACTTCCCACACTCCGGCGGGCTTGCGCTTCGGAACCCATCTCGCTAACCTCTGCCTGTCGCTGCAAATTCAGCGAACGGGTGTGGTAGCCCGGATACTTCATAGACCCAGAACGCCTCAGGGCGTTTTTTTATGCTGGCTGCTTTGTGGCGGCTGTGCATGGGAGGCTTCGGCCTGCCGGGTTTCTATGACCGGTCTACCACCCCGTGTACAGTCGCCTCCTTATTTGTGTGGTAGCAAATCCGGAGGGACTCAAATCCATAGAGAGTTCCAATATGATTGACGACGATACAGATACCCCTGAAGAACCCAGCATTCCAGAAACCGATCCTGTCTCCCCATACACTTGCCTCAACTCAAAAAAACTCCACGACGCCGCGATCCGCGCGCTCGATTTTTACCTGTCGCCACCACCCTCAAAACCAAAACTGGCCGACCGCCGTCCCAGCTCAATCTTCGTCATCGCCCCCAACGTCGACAAAGAAACCCTCCTGGCCCATACCTGCGAAACCCTCGCCTCCGCCAACGTAATAGCCAGTGAGTTGGCGTTCAGTCTCACCGGCCCGCAATGCAACATGGCTCTGGCCATCCAGCAGATGATTTCCCTGGCAGAGTTGTCGGTGAATCGGGTGTTGGATCAGGTCGATCCACAGGAGTAGGTGAGGGTGTTGTTTCATTGTGATGCGCAATAAGAAGCCCCGTCCCATTTAGGTGGGACGGGGCTTTTGTGTTTTTAAGATCAAAAGATCGCAGCCTTCGGCAGCTCCTACGTGTTCATGGTGTTCGCGTGTCGCAGATTTCGCCGGTGGCTCCTGTCAAACCAGCGAACTCACCCGCATCCCATTCAGTATGGTCTATGGGTTGATGCCGCTGACGACGCGTCTGATGTCGCGCTGGTTGTTGAGCTGATATCAGTTGAGATCTATTTGTTGTCGCTTTATGTTATTCGTTTTCATGGATGATTCTGACTTATGGCACGCGTGAGCTTGATACTGACACCCGGTTTTGCGGACTGGGAATACGCTTTCATTGCAGGAACCGCATCCCCGTTTTACGGGATTGACGTCAGGTTTTTTGCCTCTGCTACGGGCCAGTTCCGTTCGCAGGGTGGATTGGCTGTAACTGTGGATAGCAGCTTGCAACAATGCCTGGACTGGAAGCCGGACGTTGTTGCCGTCATCGGTGGAATGATCTGGGAGCGTGCGGATGCACCGGATATTCGGGACTTTCTGCTGGCGAGTCGTTCAAGTGGAGCGACAATTGCCGGTATCTGTGGGGGAACGCTGGCACTTGCGAGAGCCGGGCTTCTCGACTCGGTTTCTCATACCTCGAACAGCGCTGACTTCTTACACCAGAATGCCATCGGTTATGAAGGCGCCGCGCTTTATCGAAGCAGCCAAGTAGCTGTGGTTGCCGACCGCATCATAACTGCTCCAGGCCCTGCGCCCGTTAGCTTTACCTGCGCCGTGTTCGAAGCTGCGGGGCTATCTTCAGAGAGCGTTTCGCAGTTCAGGTCATTGTTGGCAGCGGAACACGGGTAACCGGTTGTTTCAATTGAAGAGTGGTGAACCATTTCTCGTTACTGCTCAAGCATCAAGCTACGCCAAATGATCATCGGCTTTTCTACAGGCGCGACTTCCGGTTGCAACTGCTCCTGTGTGGGCCTGTTGTGCGGTGGTTGCTCCTCTGGTTCAAGCTCTGGAGTCTGATATTTGGCGGCATGCACGTTATCTACTGACATTTTTTGTAGTGCGCTTATTTGATTGTTATGGTGACTTTGCCTTTTGATCTGCCCTGCTCGACGTACCGCAACGCCTCTGCAGTCGATTCAAAAGGGAAGGAACGATCGATGACCGGTTTGATGACGCCAGCTTCGATAAGCGAGGTGATTTTTTGCAGTTGTACCCCGTTGGCACGCATAAACAAAAATGTATAGGTCACCCCGTGCTTGCGGGCTTTTCTGCGAATACCGCTGCTCAGCAGGCGCATGACTTGCCGTAGCATCCAGGACAAGCCTTGCTCTTGGGCAAATTCTGCTGTCGGTGGTCCGGAGAGGGAAATGAGCTGTCCGCCAGGCTTGAGAACCTTGACCGATTTCTCCAGTACATCGGCACCGAGGCTGTTCAACACCACGTCGAAATCGCGCAACTCGTTTGCAAAATCCTGCTGTTTGTAATCGATGACCACATCCGCCCCGAGTGCTTTCACCCATTCGACATTCGCCGTACTGGTGGTCGTCGCAACGAAGGCGCCGAGGTGTTTGGCGAGCTGGATGGCAAACGTGCCGACACCGCCGGATCCGGCATGAATCAACACCTTCTGGCCTTTTTTCACCTGGGCGGTCTCAACCAGCGCCTGCCAGGCCGTCAAGGCGGCCAAGGGGACGGACGCCGCTTCGGCCATATCGAGATTCGAGGGTTTCAGCGCGAGGGCGTTTTCGTTCACGGCGATCAGTTCGGCAAACGTCCCGATCCGTGCCTCGGGAGGGCGTGCATAGACTTCGTCTCCTGGCTTGAATCGCTTCACCGCCGAGCCCGTACGAACGACCACACCCGCCAGGTCATTGCCCAATACCAATGGAAATGTATAGGGCAGGATCAGTTTGAATTCCCCGGTTCTGATCTTCGAGTCCAACGGGTTCACGCTCGTTGCATGCACCTGGATCAGAACGTCATGCACACCGACCGCGGGGTCGGGCACTTCGCCAATCGTTCCGTTCTGCTTGCCGTAGCGGTCGATAAAAAATGCCTTCATGTTGCAGCTGCTCTTGTCGGTGAAATGAGAATGGGGCGCGGCCCCGACAACGTTGATGCGATTAGACGTGCAGGCTGTCAGGTGTCGAGGAACATCGAAGCCTTGGCCACGAAATCGGTAGCGTGCTGGAAAATGCTGCCGTGCCCGGCGTCCTGGTAAATGATCAGTTGCGCGTTGGGGATTCGCTTCGCCAGCTCAATCGAGTTCACGGTGGGCACCATGATGTCGTTGTCCCCGTTGGCTATCAGCGTCGGCATGCGCAGGCGACCGAGATCTTGCGGCGCCTGCTTGCCCCACGCTGTTATGGCTTTCAATTGCCGTAAAAACGCGCGGGGTGTGGGGCCTTTGTCGCGGTCTTGCCGGGGCTCTTTCAATCGTTGCAAATACTCGGACGCGGCACGTTGGCCATTGGCCGTGGTGGTAAAGAACAGGTAGAACTTGGGGTCTCGCAACGTCAGCAAACCTTTGATCATCAATGGCCAGGTCACCGAACCGACGCTGTCGATGCCTGTGCCGCCGGCCGGTCCGGTTCCGGTGAGGATCAATTTGCGCACTCGTTCGGGTGCTTTCATGGCGATGTCTTGAGCGACGAAGCCGCCGAGTGAAAAGCCGAGCAGGTCAACCTTGTCCAAACCCAACGCACGAATAAAGCCGATGCCATCGTCAGCCATCTCACCGACGGTCAATGGCGCGGCGCCGCCCGAGCCACCGATACCGCGGTAATCAGTAGTGATGACACGCCGGTTTTTTGCCAAACCGTCGATAATCCTGGGGTCAAAGTTATCCAACACTGCCCCCCAATGGTTGAACATGACCAGCGGGACCTGCGTCCTGGGTCCCAGATCACGATAGGCGAAAGGTATCCCGCCAACCAGAACCGACTGGTTCGCCGCGTTGATAAATGACGACTGCGAACCTGGATGATTGCTTCTAGCCAAAACAGTCATGTTTACTCCGTCCAATTGCGGGGCGAGGCCGACCTGCTCGTCATGGCTCAGGCTTGAGTCAAATAGCGTTGCGCCACGGCGGACTGCCTGATCTGCGACAAAAGACCCTGACGCGCGGTTTGCAGGGCATCCCAGCGCTCGCCTTCATGCAGCGGAGGAATGGTCACCGGTTCGCGACGGTCGAAGCCAACCAGTGCGGCGTCGACCAGATCACCCACTTCCATGATTTCGCTCAAGGTGTTGATGTCGATACCGGCGCGATCCCAAATCTCCGTGCGGGTGGCGGCGGGCAGCACGGCTTGCACATAAACACCCTGAGGCGAAAGTTCCAGGCTTAGGCCTTGGGACAGGAACAGCACAAACGCCTTGGTCGCCCCATAGACCGACATGCCAAACTCAGGCGCCAGACCCACCACCGAACCGATGTTGATGATCGCGCCTTCACCTGCTTTGGCCAGGCGTGGCGCGATGGCGCTGGCGAGCCGCACCAGCGCGGTGGTGTTGAGGGCCACCAGTTGCGCAACGCTGTCGGTGCTTTGCTCGATGAAGTTACCGGACTGTGCGGCGCCGGCATTGTTGACGAGGATGCCGATGCGCCCGTCATCCCGCAGGCGCGCTTCGACGGTGTGCAGGTCGCTGAGTTGAGTCAGGTCGGCCTGAAGCACTTCAATGGCGACGTTGTGTTCGCCACGCAACTTTGCGGCGAGCGTTTCCAGGCGCGAGTGGTCGCGGGCGACCAACACCAGATCATGCCCGCGTTGGGCGAAACGCTCGGCGTAAACCGCGCCGATGCCGGTGGAAGCGCCAGTGATGAGAACGGTAGGGTGAGTAGTCATGATGTCAGCTCTTTTTTCGGGAACATGAATGGGGATGGATGCACGATCGAAATCAGGCCCGATCAGCTTGTGCCTGGTTCGCGGCAGCGCTTGATTCGACAAGCGTCGGGTAGTCGATATATCCCGCCGCACCGCCGCCGTAGAGCGTGGAGGGGTCGAAGGCGGACAGTGGCGCACCGTTCTTGAGCCGCTCCACCAGATCAGGGTTGCCGATGAAAGGGCGGCCAAAGGCGATCAGGTCGGCCTTGTCATGCGTAAGGCGTGCCGTGGCCAGGTTCAGGTCATAGCCGTTGTTGGCGATGTAGGTGTTCTTGAAGCGCTGGCGCAAGGCGTCGAAATCAAAGGGCGCCACGTCGCGTGGCCCACCGGTCGCGCCTTCGACTACGTGCAGATAAACGATGTCCAGAGCATTGAGTTGATCGACGATGTAATCGAACTGAGCCTGTGGATCACTGCTCGATACACCATTGGCCGGCGAGACAGGCGAAAGGCGAATGCCTGTGCGATCAGCACCAATCTCGGCGGCCACCGCGGCCGTCACTTCCAGCAGCAGGCGCGCACGGTTTGCGATCGAGCCGCCGTAGGCATCAGTACGCAGGTTGGCGCCGTCCTTGATGAACTGATCCAGCAAATAGCCGTTTGCACCGTGGATTTCCACGCCGTCGAAGCCTGCCGCAATGGCGTTTGCTGCTGCTTGGCGGAAATCGTTGACGATGCCCGGCAGTTCGTCAATCTCCAGCGCTCGCGGCTCGGAAACGTCCTCGAAGCGATTGTTGACGAACACCTTGGTCGCGGGACGAAGCGCGGAAGGGGCTACCGGCGCTGCGCCTTGCTGTTGCAGATCCACGTGGGAAACACGGCCCACATGCCACAGTTGCAGGAAAATTCTCCCGCCCTTGGCGTGCACGGCATCGGTCACCTTGCGCCATCCCTCGATCTGCGACTGCGTGTAAATGCCCGGGGTGTCCTGATAGCCCTGTCCCTGTTGGGATATCTGCGAGGCTTCGGAAATCAGCAAGCCCGCGCTGGCCCGCTGGCTGTAATAGGCAGCAGCAAACTCACTCGGCACAAAGCCTTTGCCTGCGCGATTGCGCGTCAGTGGAGCGAGAACCACGCGGTTCGACAGCGTCAGGGCGCCAAGCGTGTAAGGGGTAAACAGATTCTGGTCGCTCATGGGTGTTTGTTCCGTGCCCGTGGGAAAATGGTCATATCGCTTACGATTAGGATGATGATCGAAATCTAAACTGTCAATGGTTTTGATTATGGTCAACATCTATGTATCATCAGGTGATGAATTTTCAGCGGTAGCGAGGTATCGAACATGCGAGTGTCCAAGGCCCAGGCCCAGGCAAATCGGGAGCACATCGTCGAAACGGCCTCAGTCGTGTTTCGCGAGCGCGGTTTTGACGGTGTCGGCGTGGCCGACCTGATGGCCGCCGCCGGTTTCACCCATGGCGGTTTCTATAAACATTTCGGTTCGAAGGCAGACCTGATGGCCGAAGCCTCGGCCAACAGTCTTGCGCAGTCACTGGCCAGCGCCGAAGCATTGAGCGTGAAGGATTTCATCGATGTGTATGTGTCCAGGGATCATCGCGACGGGCGCGCCACGGGTTGCACCATGGCGGCGTTGTGCGGCGATGCGGCGCGTCAGTCAGACGATCTGAAGTCGGCATTCGCTGAAGGCATCGAGCGCACATTGCAAACGCTCGGCGATAAATACCCGACCGGGCCGGATGCGGCGCCGGGTGAGGCGAGGGTGAAAATGATCGACCTGCTGGCGCACGCGGTCGGTGCGATCATGCTATCGCGCGCCTGTCCTGACGACTCGGCGCTGGCCGATGAAATTCTGGCGGTGTGTCACGCGCAAATGACCGCATCATTATCTGTTCAATCGTAGATTCAGTCCTAGAGGGGATAAATGGATGTTGCACAAAGCGCGACACGCACGAATGACCGTTTTTGGCCGATTTCAGCCTGTCGCGACCGGCTGAAAACGACCCAAAGCGGACGATCATCAAAGAAGCCTCTAGCGCATAAAGTTGGAGACCTCCAGTGGGTTGCCATCGGAGCCTATGTTCTCAACCGCTTCCCTTATTGGGCGAGCCACCTGAACACGTGAGGTCAGATCATCCGCCAGTGGGCGGGCAGGTCTCGTCGGCCGAGATGGTCGCGTAGGTTGCTACCTCTCTCCATGGTCACGCTCAAGAACGCGCCAGAGTTGCCGACGTAATGATTCAACTATCACCGTTCTTACGGGAATTTCCCTGCCGGCACAAACCGTCAGCTTTAAAACGGATATCGATGGCTGCGAAATGCTAGCTCAAAAGCGCTATGAAGAAGCGCTGGCGAACAGTGCGAAACTTGGGAAAATTTACGGGCAAAGCGTTACACCTCAAACGCTGCAAAGCATGAAACGTATGCAGGTGTTGTATGGCCGGAAAGGAAGCGAATGCTCTCTAACGGCATCTACGGTTGGATGCCCTCGGTCGGAATGGTGCTAGCCACTGAATGATTTAGTTGGTGCGGTTAGTTCTATCTCCTCCCTTAAGACTGACCGCTTCTGGCCGATAGAGGGCTTAATTAAGACCTCAGTGCGGATGCAGTCACCTCGTCGTGCACATTAGGCTAGTGGTCCGAGGCGGGCCAATTGGTGTTGAATACGAGCCTTTTCAGGGAGGGGTTATATGAAGAAGAATTTAATTGCTCTGGCCATTGCCACGACGCTGATTGTTGGATGCGCATACCAAGCGCCCTATGGGACTCCAGAGGCTACATCACAACTGGTGAGAGACCTTTCACTTGAAGGGGCGCCTGAACTCGTTGTGCCGGCAAGCTGGATGTCCGTACCTTATGGGGTTGCGAAACCAGCCGAACCGAAACAAGGGCTACTTGTTTCGGAGCGTGGTGGTTTGCGTTTGGTAGTTTTCGATAATAAGCGCTACCGGCAAGCTGGCGAACTTCTCTCTCCCGAGGTGCAATGCAGTTACATCTGGAGGGGGGAGCAGGACACAATGCCCGTGCATTTGTTCGAGGCGGAGCGTTACTACGCGTTGAGCCCAGGCGAAACTATAGGGGCAATAAATGTCAAGCTAAGGGCGCAAGTGGTTCGGCACCTACAGTCCCAAAAGATATCGCTGCTTACTGTGCGAGACGGCTTGTTCGTGCGTGAAACCGGAAACTGGTCTTCTAATGTTCCTTTGCAGAACAACTATGCCCCATGGGACATTGGAGTTCCTCTTCCCCGTGGTGAGTTGGAGGCATTCAACCCCTGTAAGCATTAAGTGAAACTCTGGATCGCCGCTTATCATCAAGAAAAATGCGACTGGCCGCTTTTGGCCCAGAGTGTGTAAAAACGCTTCGCAAAAAATTGAAGTGTGCGCGCCTACGTTAAATCTGAAATTTATCGGCACGTCAGCAGATGTGGATTTCGCGTAGAAGCGCGATTTTTCAGTCCAGTTTTGGGTACTTGTCGCGCTCAAACGTTTTTACACAGCCTCGGCCGATTACTGCCTGTGCGATGGGCAGCAATCGACCCATTGCAGTCAGTCGGAGAAGATGGTGCAAAGGGTACGGTCGCATTTGGGGGCAGAGCAGACCTCTTAGAGATCTGCTGTCGAAGCCGGCGTGTGAGCCGACTACGAAGTGGATGGATCTCAATTAATCTTGGGCGCTTAATCATGACGATTAGTAGAAGTCATAGTAAATAGCCCATGTGCCAGTGGTGTTATTTTTCCAGAACATCAGGCTTCCGCCGTCCACCACATTCAAGTTTATTTTTGGGTCTGACGATATCTGGAACACGAACTCAAAATCATCACCCGGGTCAACGCCAGACTGGCAGAATGAGGGGTATCCACCGATCTTGTGTTCGTATGTGTGAGTCATAAGATCGTAATAGCTCTGTATCTCACCTGTCCGCTCAAGCCTGAGTATTTCGGCTTCAATGTTCGCCGGTATTCCGCCTCCATCCCATAGAGGAAAGTCCTCTGCCACCAATTCAGCCTTCAAGGGAAAGGGCTTGATGTACGAGCCCGCTACCGACAGCTCCTTACGGATAAGCACATCGTCAGCCCCATACTCTCTGATAAGCCAGTTGTTACCCATCGGCTCGAACTGTTCTGGAAAGGGATCAGAAACGAACAGTGTAAGTGTACGAACCCCTTTAAGAACCGGGCTGTTAAATGGCAGGCTTGGTAGGTGAAACTGTGCATATGGATGCAGCTCATCTCCGGCTTTGTTTCTTGGTATGACTTCATCTGGCCGGAAAAGAATTACTTTTCCAAGCCAGCTTTCCTCAGTCTCTTTGGTAGGTCGAAATCCGCCAGCGACGAATTTTGTGGCCGGCCTGGCCAAGCATTGTCTGATCTCTTGAGTTTCCATACTGACGCGAAGCTCCATTGCTCAAGAGTTGGGTAAGAGGGGGAAGTGAATGTTGCCTTCTTTTTTCGCGGAGTACACGCACGAGTCTTGTTTCACTTTGACCAGGTGTGCCAATGACTGCTTCTGGCCGTTTTTTGCCTGTCGCGAAGGACGACAACCCAAAGCGGACATTGCTTGTAGCTGAAGTTGACCGACCATGAAACCGTATTGCAGCATGGAGTTGAAGTGTGGCAGCACTGTGCGGCCACTCCGTTGGCCGAAAGCTTTATGAGTGATGCAAGCGCTACCTTCGCACCTAACCGGAAGAAGCTCATGATCATGGTGTTACCGAAGATCGAACTCAATGAGCTGTCGGTGAAAGCGGAAGCAGACGGTTTAACGCTGAATGATCTTGTCCCTATTTGCGAAAGGTTCGGCGTTGCACCGCAAGATGTGCTGAACGAGCTGTCCGTCGCGGTTGCGGAAGGCTATCTACAAGGATCTTTGCGCTATGATTTTTGCGACGGCGTTATGAACGGGATCATAAATGCTGTGGTTGAAGTAGCCATGACTAACGACATGCCTCAGCCCGCTTTCTCGCTTTACCAGGCATTCGATCAAGGTGAATGGTTCCGCAGTAACGACCCACCGGAGACTGACCCCAGTGAGAAATACACGAAGCCGGTGGTGGAGGAAATAATGCGTACCCTTAGAGACTAGCTTTCACAGATTGTGAGGTTTTCGCTTTTCGACTGGAAGGTAGTGGATCGAACGCCGCTTTTGGCCGCAGCCTGTCGCGAAGGGCAGCAGTCGATTCCAAGGCACGCCCGCTCGAAATGACGGTGAATCTACCGCCAAGTTGGATATTCAGTATGCCACAGTCGATATGCGATTTTACGCATCTGTCATCCGCTAACACGAGCGAGGCTATCGCTGCGAATGAGGTCGCGTGCGGCCAATTTCTGGAGTTTCTCCATCAGCGCTTCGCGTTCGGCTTTTGGCGTAACGGGATCGACCATTTGATACTGGCGATCGCACCACAAGTTCACTTGGTGAAGCCAGAAAGCTTGCAAAGCCGGCTCTGTGTCCACCCGAGCCAGCAAATATGCCACCTGCTGCCATCCCGGTCGCAGCTGGAGTAGCGCTTGTTGTCGCGCCGTCGGCAAGTAGGACCAGTCTCGATCTGATTTAGTGTCCAATCCAGCTCTCATCGAACTCCAAGGCCGCTTGTTAAGTTGGGCAATCGCAGCGACAAACACCTTGTCCGACGGATCATCAAGCGCTTCGAGCAACTCGACTAATTGGTCATCCCGAAGCAAACGCACAGCCGCTTGCCGCACGGTGGAGTAGGCAGAACGCAGGGCTTCTTTGTGCCACGGTTGTGGGAGGTCGATATTAAGCTCCGCTGCCAGGCCAAGAACGCCAAGCCAGTTCCGCTTCCCCGAGGGCATATCCTGGTTCAGTTGCTCAGTGAGGACGATAAGTGCATCGACGTTGCTATGTGGGGCAGCCCAGCGAGCTAAACCTCGAATCGAAGGTGAGGCATCCATCAATGCCTTACGCAAAACCGGCTTCGTATCATCGAGTAATGGGAGCAGTGCACGCAGCACGCAAACTCGGACTTTAGCACCAGGTCGTGACAAGGCTTCATGTAGCAGCTGGCGAGCTTGCGCAGCCGGTAACTCCTGGCAAGCAGACACCGCCATCAACCGTACGGTCAGTTCACGATGGGCTAGGGCACTGCGTATTAGCGTCTCCGGGGCGGTATCTTGCTCCAACAAAAGCGCAAACAGATAGCGCGCGGGCTTACCTTGCCGCGCAAGAAAATTTGTATAGACCTCATCCCGGATATCGCGCGACTGAAGAACCGCACGTACGACCATCAGAGTGGGACCATGGTCGACCCTCCGACGCGCAGCCAACGCAATGAGAGGCTCCAGCGCGAACAGCAATGCCTTAACCTGGGAGGGTGATAGGTAATGTTTCAGGCCTGCCGCCGCCAGATCGCGAACCTGCGCAACCCAATCATTCAGCCTCTCTATCAAAGCAACTAACGCTTCGGGGGAAGGATGGCTGCACAGCTCCCTGACAACGACTTCTCGAACGAAGCCATTGTAGTGGGTACTGAGTTCCACCAGTCTCCCGTTACTCTCGACGTCCGCGAGCAGTTCCAACGCTTCGTTGCGCCGATGATCCGCCCACGAGGAAGAGGGCGCAGACTTGTTCTTCAGCTTATTTAGCCAGTCTCGTATTGTGCTCACGCTTCAATCCTTTCTGCGTATTTGTGCGGCTGTTCTTCTGGATGGAGTTCTTGGTGAGGTTGCCAGTCATCCCCAGGCTTCTTTGAGCACAGAGCGAAACAGTTCCGAAAGTAACGGCTCCACTTCTTTGCGTTCGCTACGGGTCGGCTTGATGGTCTCTAGTCGATGCAGCTCACGCTCAACGAACTGCTGGATAGGCACGATCTGGGGCGATAGCCCCATTTCCGGAGACGCGCGTTTGATAGCTAGCAAGTTATCGATGGCCTGCTGCAATTCGGACTCTCCTTCGATGACTTCTCGCAGTTTGTCAAAATCGATGGGGGCCGGTTTACCAAACCATTCCAGCCACCGAACCGATAACAATGGGCGCAATACGTAAAAATATTTTTTCAACGGTACTTGAGGGGCCTGCAGATATCCCCTGTAGTTGGTTTTGGCCATGCTGCGATAATGGTAAATACCACTTTCAACCGAGTACACCTGCGGCAGTAATTCCTTTGCCCGCTCGTAAAAGGACCCGGAGTGCTCATAGATAATGCTGGACTGCAGCCACTCGACAAAGCCTGGATTGGACTTCCAGAATAGCCTTAGCGCCTTGCGCAGATCCCAACCATTGATGTCCATGTCGTCAATGATCGGATACTCGATGACGTCGCGTTGCTCCTCAAGCCCGACAGAGAGATACCAGTCAGGATTATTGACGTAGATGAAACGTGCATCGTAGTCGCTATTGGGAGAGGCGAATCCCCAGGCGCGACTGCCTGATTCAACGGCCAGTAGAACCTTCACGTCATGCTCGTCCTCAGCACGGCGAAGACGATCTCGAACTTCTTCCTGAACGGCTAAAGAAACCATGGGCCAACTCTGATCAGATGATATTTTGGACGCACGCTACTCAGTCATGGACCGGCTGTCCAGTGACCGCTTTTGGCCCACTGCTGCCTTTTCCTTACAGGCAGAATTCGACCCATATCCGCCACTCAAGGATTTCACCGCCGACTACTCTAAAACCAAGCCAGATTTCAACTGTGCACAGTCAGATATCGAGCGTTACTTTTGCCTCTGGGAAACCGATATGACAAATCCGCAAAATAACGCCGAACCCGACGAGGATTTAGCTCGGTTGATTATGGGGAAAGGTCCCTACACCTATCTATTGCTGCTCTTGCTAGGGTTGATCCTTCTGTTTCCCTTTCTTGAGGAAGGTATATTTGCTCGTACCTTGCTCGGCATTCTTTTTTCGATCGTGCTGCTCGTGGGGGCTTTCGCCACCAGGCAGACTCGGCGGGGGTTCATTCTCAAACTGGGCCTGGCGTTGCTTGGGGTTGGCCTTCAATGGACGGCGTTATGGACTGAGAGTATCGCGATTCTTGGCCTTGCCGGGATCGCGTATACGGCGTCTCTTGCCGTCTCGTTTAGCGGAGTGCTTCTCTACATTCTCAAGCGCGGGCCAATTACAGCCGGCAAGCTGCATGGTGCGCTGGCGGGTTACATCATGCTGGCTTTCGTTTGGTCTTTCGTTTATGCCCTGGTGGAGATATCCAGCGCTGGTTCATTCGGGCCTGGCCAACTCGACTTCGCACAGACTGGCACGTTCTTCAAATTAATCTATTTCAGCCTCACGACGCTCACAACCACCGGTTACGGAGATATTCTCCCGTTGACCAATCACGCTCGCTCACTGGTAATGGTCGAAGAGTTTTCAGGCGTCTTTTACGTTGGTGTTGTGATCGCTCGGTTTGCCGGTCTTTATCCATCGAATCAGGCTAAGTGACGGACAACCGATTGCTGATGGCCCATGCCATTGAAAAAGTCCGCCTCGGTTTTAATTGAAGCTGCATGGCAGACGGAGCATTCCATCCGCCATGCAAACCCTTGTTTCAGAGGCTGAGGAAACCGCTGTAGAGGCCGTAACCCGCGATCAGCGCACCTATCATCACGGCAACGAAAATGACCTTTTCAATGGAGGTGAACACCGGTTGGCCCAGTTCGCGCTTGGCCTTGGCGAACAGGATTGCGCCGGGAGCATAAAGCAGTGCAGACAGCAGCAGGTACTGCGCCCCGGCCGCGTACACCAGCCATACGGCATAGAGCACAGCGATCACCCCGACTATCAGGTCCTTGGTCCGCTCACCCTGAGCCTCCTCATAGGTTTCGTTACGCCAGGCCAGTAGCAAAGCGTAGGCGGCGGACCAGAAGTACGGCACCAGGATCATCGAGGTTGCCAGGTACAACAGGCTTAAATAGGTGGAACTGTTGAACAACGTGATAATCAGGAACAGCTGGATAAGCCCGTTGGATAGCCATAGCGCATTGGCGGGGACCTGGTTAGCGTTCTCCTTGCGCAAGAA
Organism: Pseudomonas sp. PDM09; assembly: GCF_014852305.1. Taxonomy (NCBI): domain Bacteria; kingdom Pseudomonadati; phylum Pseudomonadota; class Gammaproteobacteria; order Pseudomonadales; family Pseudomonadaceae; genus Pseudomonas; species Pseudomonas sp. PDM09. Next base: position 406,622 of record NZ_JACVBI010000001.1, read on the forward strand.
CTCCGGCATGGTGTGGTCGCGGGCACTGGCAAAGAGGATTTCCGCGCAGAGGAGTGTCCAGGACAACAGCGCACCGACCAGCGAGACGATCAGCCCTGCGCTGATCAGTACTGCCCCCCAGTGACCCACCACATGTTCCAGTACGCCTGCCATAGAAGGATTTTTCAGGCCGGCCAGTTGTGCCTGGGCCATGATCCCTTGAGAAAACACGTTGACCAGAACCAGTAAAAGCAGCACCCCGACGAAGCCAACCACAGTCGCCTTGCCGACGTCGCTGCGCTTTTCAGCACGGGCGGAAAAGATGCTGGCCCCTTCAATGCCAATAAACACCCAGACGGTGACCAGCATCATGTTGCGAACCTGATTCATCACCGTGCCCAGGTCACTGTTGCCGGCGCCCCAGAAGTCGCTGGTAAAAACATCCATCTTGAAGGCCACGCCGGCAATGACAATGAACAGCGCCAGCGGCACCATCTTGGCGATGGTAGTGATCACGTTGATGAAGGCGGCTTCCTTGATTCCGCGCAGAACCAGAAAATGCAGGAGCCAGAGCAGCACGGAGGCGCAAATGATTGCCGGTAGCGTGTTGCCTTCTCCGAACATAGGGAAGAAGAACCCGAGGGTACTGAACAGCAACACCATGTAGCTGACGTTGCCGATCCAGGCACTGATCCAGTAACCCCAAGCCGATGAGAAACCCATGTAGTCGCCAAAACCGGCCTTGGCATAGGCGTAAACCCCGCCATCTAGCTTGGGCTTGCGGTTGGCCAGTGTCTGGAAGACGAATGCCAGCATCAGCATGCCGACGCCAGTGATCAGCCAGCCAATCAGCGTGGCGCCAGCACTGGCACTTTTAGCGATGTTCTGCGGTAGCGAAAAAATCCCGCCGCCCACCATGGAGCCGACGACCAGAGCGATCAATGCTCCAAACTTCAACTTATCGCTGGAGGCAGAGATCTGGGTATCTTTGTGAGGCAGGGCATCTTTGTCGATGTTGCTGACGGAGTCGACCATCTGAATCTCCTTACCGAAACGGAATCGTTCAAGAGGTGACGGGCTAACTAGAGATGGTCGCTAATGCACTGCATGACCCCTTCGAGTGACGCATGCCACCGAATAGACTGCTTTTTCGCTGCGGCAATGGGGTTGATGTCACTGCCCCCCGCAGCTGGGCACAAACAACTAAAACGCATTTAAGTCGCAGTTTCGTACCAGCCAAAACTGGCTTCTGCTGCTTTGAACCTGGCTCGATCGTTAGATCCACTTGGTTCTCCCGAAAGAGGGGATGCAAGATTCAAGCAACTTCAGTGTAGCTTCCATTCGTATATTGCAATCTGCGAGCCTGCGCATTCCTTGGAGCGTTGGCGAAGCCAGCTACAGATCGCAGTTCGCATTAGCAGCCTTCGGCAGCTCCGGTAGGGAATTCCCGCGTTGGCTTTGGCAAGCCATTCGCAGTTCACCGGGCCGCAGTCACTCAGGCAACCCAGCCAGCCGTAACCCATCAGCAAACCGTGCAAAATCCTCAGGACGCTGGATTGGCAACCAGTCCTTCAGGTTAGAGACGCGCAAGGACGGATCCAGCTCGTGCAAACGCTGCATCGCCTGCTTCGCTTTGTCCATGCGTCCGCTGAGCGCATGACTGGCCGCCATCAGGGCAACCGACACGAGGAGGCAGGGCAGGTTACCCAGCGCCTTTTCCGCCCAGGCAGAAGCGGGATCGAAGCGCTCGGCGAAGAAGTGCGCGAGCGCCATCCCGACCTGCATCCTGAACATTTCCGGATCCAGCGGACTCAAGCGAACGGCATGGGTTAAATCCGCAATGGCGGCGTCTGTTTCACCGCGCAGCGCGCGCAGGATTCCGCCCAGGTACCAGGCGGGGGCGAGGTTGGGGTTGAGCAGGCGTGCCCTGTCGAGCAGGGCAATGCCGCCATCGATATCGCCGGCGAGATGGCCAAGTGCATGTCCGCCTCGCGTCAGCGCCACCGCATCGTCCCGGCCGAGCTCCACCGCCAAACGCGCAAGTCGTGCGCCCTCGGCGATCTCTTGAGTCCGATCGGTCATCCAGCCATTCAGCTTGCGCCAGAAGTGGCACCAGGCTGCCATGCCATAGGCCGAGGCAAATTCCGGATCGAGCTCGATGGCCTTGTAGAACAACGGCAGCGCTTGCTCGATGGCTTCGCGGGTGCCGTTGTGCAGTTTCGGCATTCCGCGCAGGTAATAGTCGTAGGCGTCCAGGCTTTCCGTCGGTTTGCGCTTGGCGCGCTCGATTTCCGCCCGTTCCAGCTGCGGTGCTATGGCGCCGACGACGCTTTCGGCGATTTGATCCTGCAGCTCGAAAATGTCGTGGAGCATGCCTTCGAAGCGCTCCGCCCAGATATGCGTCCCATTTGTTGCGTCGATGAGCTGCCCGGTGATGCGTACCTTGTTCCCGGACTTGCGCACGCTACCTTCCAGCACGTAGCGCACGCCGAGCGTCTGGCCGACGCCCTGGACGTCCACGGCCCGACCCTTGTAGGTGAAGCTTGAATTGTGTGCGATGACGAACAGCCAGCGGATACGCGACAGGGCGGTGATGATGTCCTCCACCATGCCGTCGGCGAAATACTCCTGCTCCGGATCGCCGCTCAGGTTATGGAAGGGCAGGACAGTAATGGAGGGTTTGTCCGGCAGGACGAGGGTGGGCGTAGGCGTTTGCTTCAGGTCTACGGGCGTGGGTTCTTCGATGTCAGGCTGTCGCGTTTCCCCGACCTCATCCACCTTGATCTCGCCGACGAAGCGGTATCCCTTGCGGGCGACCGTGCGCACCAGGCGCTGCTCTTCGCCGGTATCGCCGATGGCCTTGCGCACCGCATTGATGTGGCTGGTGATGGTCGACTCAGAGACGATCCGACCGCTCCACACGGCCTTGAGCAGGTCGTCCTTGCTCATGACGCGATCGCGGTTGCTGACGAGTTGCAGCAGTAGATCGAAGACCTGCGGCCCGACAGCCACGACTTGCCCGCGCAAGGTCAGTTCCCGGCGCTGCTGATCGAGCACGTAGTCTTCAAACACGAATTGCAAGGTGAGGATCCCCTGGTCGAGCGCCCCCGACTCCGTGTCTGAGCTGGCGGTTGGTAAGTGGTATCGATAATACGGCAGCGCCTGACCCGCTGCACCGTTTGCGGCAAGGGAGACCCGTCGAATAACTGTTTTTCTGGACGAAAAACCAAGCTTCCTTGAAGGCAAACTCAAGGCCGGTACAAGGACGTCCCTGACGCGCGCTGGCACTCTCGATCTACATCGACAGCAATGGTTGCCGTCGAGAAGCGGAGAGAAACCATGAAGATCGTCGTCATTGGAGGCACCGGCCTCATCGGATCGAAACTTGTGCAGAACCTCCGCGAGCGCGGCCATGACGTGCTCGCAGCCGCCCCCAGCACGGGCGTGAACAGCATCACCCGCGAGGGCCTGGCCCAGGCGATGGATGGCGCCGATATTGTCGTCGACGTGGCGAACGCGCCTTCGTGGGAAGACCAGGCCGTTCTCGAGTTCTTCGAAACGTCGAGCCGTAACCTGCTGGCTGCCGAGGCGGCCGCTGGCGTTCGCCATCACGTGGCCCTGTCGATCGTCGGCAGTGAACGGCTTCCCGAGAATGGCTATTTCCGGGCCAAGGTTGCGCAGGAAAACCTGATCAAGGCGTCCGGTATTCCTTACACCATCCTGCGTGCCACACAGTTCTTCGAGTTTGTCGGCGGCATTGCGCAAGCGGCCACCGTCGGCGAGGAGATTTGCCTGTCGCCGGCGCTGATCCAGCCGATGGCGTCCGACGACGTGGTGACGGCGCTCACCGAGGTCACGCTGGCAACGCCGGTCAATGGCACGGTCGAAGTCGCCGGTCCCGAAGCCATGCCGCTCGACGAACTGGTCAGGCGCTTCCTGCGGGCCACTCAGGACACGCGCAAGGTCGTGCCGGATGTGCATGCGCGCTACTTCGGTTCGGTGCTCGACGATCAATCGCTGACGCCCGGCCAGAACCCGCGCCTGGGGACGATCCGCTTCGAGGACTGGCTCGGTCAGTCGACGGCTCGGTAACGGGCCGCGCGCTCACACCATCTACGCATCAAGGAGCATTGCCATGGTTACCCGATTTCTCTTGGCCGCTGCCTTCGCGGCACTGTCGATCAGCGCAGCGTCGGCCGCCGAGCCGCCCGCAGGCAAGGTGTCGGTCGTATTCGACCGCCCCATTCCCAACCTCCCAGGCAAGAGCATGAAGGGCGTGCTGGTCGAGTATGGGCCGGGCGCCGCGTCGCCGTCCCACACCCATCCGAAGACGGCCTTCATTTATGCAACGGTCCTGGAGGGCTCGTTTCGCATCAAAGTCAAAGGCGAGCCGGAAAAGATCTACAACGTCGGCGAAAACTTCGTAGAGGAGCCGGGCTCCGTGCACGAAGTCAGCGCGAACGCCAGCGATACGAAACCTGCACGCCTGCTGGCGGTGTTCGTCCTCGACACCAACGAAAAGGAGCTCGTCACCCCCGTCAAAAAGTGAGCCGATCAACGCGCTCATCGACGCTCGACCGCCGGGCGGCAGGTCACTGCCGTCCTGTGGCTGCTGCGGATCCTTGGCATTGAACAGGAAACAAGAACATGAACTCGCTTCAGGACAAGGCTGCCATTGCCACCGGCGCAAGCGCTGAGATCCCTGTCGTGGTGGCGCGGCAAAGCAAGAGAAAGATGATTGGCATCCTGCTGTGCATCGGTGCCGTGGTGGTCGTGGCCGGCGGATGGGCCATGGCGCTTTCGAGCGGTTCGACTTCCACCGATAACGCGTATGTGCGCGGCGATCTCACTTCGCTCGCCGCCAAGGTTGCCGGCTATGTCACGGCGGTAGAAGTGGAGGACAACCAGACCGTCCGGGCGGGTGACGTCTTGTTCCGGATTGACGATCGGGACTATCGCGCACGGCTTGCGCAGGCAGTGGCCAATGTCAGCGCTGCCCAGGCTCGCCTGACCCATGTTGATGCCGAAACCCAGCTTCAGCGTAGCTTGATCCGACAGGCCGAAGCCCAGCGACGCTCGGCCGCCGCCGAGATGAATCTGGCAACCAAGACCCATGATCGCAGCCGCAAACTTATCGTCAGCAACGCGGTCAGCCAGGCCCTCGTCGATGAAACCGGCACGGCACAATCCAGAGCCGAGGCGACGGTCTCGGCAGCGTCGGCAACGGTAGAAGCTCAACAGCAACGCATCGCTGTCCTTGTGGCCCAGCGAGAAACTGCCGTTGCTGCTGTGGCGCAGGCACAGGCTGCGCGCGATCTGGCCCAGATCGATCTCGACAGCACCGTGGTCCACGCACCTGTTGATGGCGTTATCGGTAACCGTCAGGTCCGGGTCGGCCGATTCGTTACGCCGGGTGTTTCGTTGCTCGATATAGTGCCGGTCAATGATGTGTGGGTCGTGGCGAACTTCAAGGAAACCCAGCTCGAACATATCCGCCCCGGTCAGCGCGTGCGCATCACGGTCGATGGCTATCCCGACGGGGCACTTGAAGGTGTGGTCGACAGCTTCGCACCGGGTAGCGGGTCCGCGTTCAGCTTGCTGCCCACAGACAACGCAACAGGAAACTTTGTGCGTGTCGTGCAGCGGGTTCCGGTAAAAATCCGGCTTGCCCACAACCCGTTGCCGGGCCGCATCGTCCCTGGTTTGTCCGCGCGTGTTGAGGTTGCGCAAGGGGGCGGCTCATGAACACGGTTGCCAGCGCCACGCGGAGCAACGCCAGCGCTACGACCGGTGTCCTGCTGATGGCGGGCATCGTGCTTGCCACGCTGACGGAAGCGATCGCCAGCACCGTTCTGGCGCTCGGACGCAGCGACATCATCGGCGACACCTATGCAACGCCAGATGAATTTGCCTGGTTGGATATCGGCTACATCGCGCTCAAGCTGATCGGGTTCATGACCGCCCCTTGGCTGCTGAAGCGTTTTAATCCGCGTCATGTGATGATCAGCTCAACCCTGGTCATGGGCCTGGCGTGCGGCATTGCCGCCATCACCGCTCGGCTGGATCTGCTGGTTGCACTTCGGGTGATTCAGGGCTTCGCCGGCGGCACCCTGCTGGTCGGGGGCCAGGCGATCATCTTTCGCGCTTATCCGCGGTCCCGTCAGCCCATCCTCCAGGCCCTGTTTGCCATGGGCTCCGTTGTCGCGCCCGCGACGCTTGCCCCGGCGCTTCAAGGGTGGTTGATCGATAGCCAATCCTGGACATGGATCTTCTTCAGTGTTGTCCCGATTGCTTTGGCGGCTAGCGGGCTTGTGCTGATCGCAGACGGCCCAATGCCCGCCAAGATCCGGCAGCGTCCGTTTGACTGGATCGGCTTCTCGCTGATCTCTACCACGCTGTTGTGTTTCACCTACGTTCTCAGCCAGGGCAGCCGATGGGACTGGTTCGAGGAGCCGCGCATCCTGTGGCTAACGGTGATCGGCGCAGCCGCTCTGCTGGCATTTCTCGGCCAACAAGTGATGGCCAAAGGGCAGGGGCTGTTCGACTTTACCCTGTTCAAAACGAGCGATTTTTCTTTCGCCTTTATCGTCAGTTTTGTCGCCGGCGCCGCCTTGTTCGGCAGTGCGTTCCTGATTCCGGCGTTCGCCCTGTCGGTCCTCGGGTTCACGCCTACCGATGCCGGTCAGCTGCTGTTGCCCAGTGGCGCGTTTTTTGTCGGCGCGCTTCTCATATCTGCTTATCTCATGCAGGCCCACCGCGTTGCGCCGTTCGCCACCGTGCCCTTTGGAATCCTGATGATTATGGTGGCGATGTGGATGCTGTCCGGTTCGACCAGCGAAAGCGGCGCGGACGACATGATGGCAGCCATCCTGTTACGCGGCCTGGGGCTTGGCTTCCTGTTTCTATCGATCACGCTGATCGCTTTCAGCCACCTCAACAGCCGAAACCTCGCTGGCGGAATAGGCCTTTTCAATACGGGGCGCCAGTTGGGTGGCCTTATCGGGGTCGCAGGGCTCCAGACACTGATCGACCATAACGTCGTCACCAATGCCGTGGTCCTCGGCGCCAACGTCACCCCAGGCGGGGCCGCGGTCATCGAGCGGATGACGACCACGACAGCCATGCTGAGCGCGAAAGGAATGGATGCAGTGGCCGCGGGCCGGGCAGCGACGAGCCTTCTGGGCCGGTTGGTGACAAGTCAGTCCACGGTGATTGCCTTCGACACAGCGTTCCTCGCCGTGGCCCTGCTGTTTGTAATCGCCGCCCCCATTCTGGTCGGCATCAAGATCGGATTCGCGCGATACGAGAAAGTGCGCGCTTCACGAGCAGTTGCGTGAGACAGCCCACCTGCCAGCGACCAACTACACTTTCTCCAGCCAGTCTGGGCAACCGTCCGGGGGCACACTCCAGGAGGAATCATGACACGGAAAAATGTCTCCAGCCCCGAACCAACGGGTACGAAACCCAATGCGCTATTGAGCCTGCCTGACATAGGTGCTCTTGCGGAGATATCCATCACCGATCCTGACAAAACGCACCCTGCGTGGATCAAGGAGCAGTTTCCTGAGTACGTGGACCCGCATGCAGGACATGAAGCCAGGACGGTTCGCGAGATTAACCACAAAGGGCATGTTGTCCGGATCGTGACCACTTACCAGGTGGAGGTTGATGGAGTCCCGGTCCAGGCGCATCTGTTTGTGGACGATGCGGGCCAGGTCCATACGCACGCCACCCCATTCGTCACTTACGGATCGGCTCTCGACTTGATGACAGCCGTGATCGATGCCTATCCGGAATCCTTCGCCAAGGGTGATGGCGATGGGGGAGAGCACACGGACCACCATGCTCATGGAGCACATCATGATCAGGTCTAATGCTGTCAATGATCTCCCGGCGCTCAAGAAATACGTTGAAGGGGTAAAGCGACTCAAGGACCCCGCGCAGAATCCGTGGCCCGGACAGGCCAACCTCTCGATTTATGACTCCTTCGTGGCCTGGCACCACCGGGCCATGATGATTTCAACGCCTGCCGGGCAGATGGCCAGGAACGCCGCGCATGGCGGGCCATCATTCTTGCCGTGGCATCGCTACTTTCTCGTGCGCCTTGAAACCTTGCTTCGCAAGGCGATAAACGACCCGCACTTTCGAGTCCCGTACTGGGATTGGAACACTGACGCGGAACTCCAGGACCCGAGAACTTCACTCATCTGGTCGGATGAGTACCTTGGGCAGTTCGTGAATGGGCAGTGGCGGGTGCGATTGACGGGTAATGGCCGCACCATGGAACTCGACGGGGTAAACCGCCCCCTGGTGCGCTATCTGGGAAGAGGTGGGTCACTGCCCAGCCGAGCCAATGTGCGCAAGGTCATCCATGAAAACCCGGTGTATGACAGAGCGCCCTACAACGCGGCGCAGTCCACCGGTGGTGCGCGCAACAGCATCGAGGGATGGGCAGGCGAAGAACGCATTCATAACAACGTTCATGTGTGGGTCGGTGGAGACATGGGATTGTCGTCCTCGCCGAACGATCCAGTGTTCTTTCTGCATCATTGCAACGTCGACCGGCTCTGGGCTGCATGGCAAGCGAAGCATCCCGCCGCCGCATACGTACCTGCGGGAAATGCCCCGGATACACTCAAGTTCCATCGGATTGATGACCCGATGTACAGCCCTTTTCCGGAAAAGGTGACACCTCGAGATGTGCTGAATTACAGCCAGTATTACAAGTACGACACCTTGGGCGATTTGCTTTAGGCAGCATCAAACGGAGGCGCCTGCAGTGATACTGAACGCCTGCTCTTCCAGACTGGTTTGTATCAACGCAGCCAGTTGTCGGGTGGCAGGCGCCAGGTGTTCTGCTCCACGATAAAGCACATAGCCGAGGGTCGGCAGCGTGGGTAGGCCGGCAATGACGGCGAGATGTCCTGGCAGTCCAATGCGGGTTCGCAACGTGAGGCCCAAACCGGCCGCAACGGCCGCCCAGATTCCACCCACGCTGGGGCTGGTCAGCGCGATTCGCCAGGGAATCCGCGCCTCATCCAGTGCCTGGGTTGCCGCGCTACGCAACACGCAAGGGGCGTCGAACATGATCAATGGCAGGGGAGAATCTACAGAGCAGTTGAGCGGTTGCGTATCACGAGATCCGATCCAGTACATCTGTGTTTCACCCAGGCGTGTGGCATAGGGGGACATGTGCCCTGTGTCCCAAGACAGGGCCAGGTCCAGGCCACCGCCGTCGATCAATGCAAGCAGTTCGGTATTACGCGCGATCCTGACTTCGAGGCTCACCCTCGGGTACATCTTGACGTAGCGTCGCAGGATGTCGCTGAGAAAGTGTTCGCCAAAGTCTTCCTGAAGCCCCAGGCGTACCGTTGCGGCGGTCTGGCTTTCGTGCAGCGTCTGGAAAATGCTGTCGTTCAGTTCAAGCAGTCGGCGGGCATGGCTGAGCAGGGATTCACCCACCGGCGTCAACACCAGCCCTCGACCGGATTTGGACAGCACTGGCGTGCCTATCTGTTCCTCAAGCTTCTTGAGTTGTGCGCTCACGGCAGACGTCGAGCGATTGAGCCGATCCGCCGCTTTGGCAAAACTGTTGAATTCCACACCGGTTACGAAAGTACGCAGCACATCAAGATCGAAGGTTGGACGGCGCATCGAATCATCCACTAATTCAGGACTATGGCCGCTATTAAATCGGATATTCGGAATTATCGCGACTTGATAGTTTTCTCCTGTCAGTGGGTTTTTCAGGAGTAGACCGTTATGCCATTTGCACGTATTTCATTGCACCGGGGAAAGTCGGCCGAGTATTTACAAGCCCTCTCACAGGGGCTGCACGACGCATTGGTAGAAAGCTTCGAAGTGCCCATGGCCGACCGGTTCCAGGTCATTCACCAGCATGAAGTGGGCGAACTGATATTTGATCCCGGCTACCTGGGCGGTCCGCGCAGCCATGACTTTGTGCTGATCGCGATTACTGCCGGCCGCCCTCGGGACATCGAGACGAAACAGCGTTTCTATCGCAACCTGGTCGAGAGACTGAGTCGAGCACCGGGCATCGACTCTGAAGACGTCATGGTGGTGATTACCACTACCGCGGCAGATGAATGGTCGTTTGGTGGCGGGCGGGGTAATGATGGCGTACCTCAGGGGTGCATGCGGTCGGCGTAGGAGTTGACTTGAGGGCAGGATTAATAAAGCAAAAGACAGGCTAGAAATAATCTGGCCGTCACCTTATTTCCTGTCACGCCATCGACTTCGGGCATGGAGGTAGGCCGTCAAATCGCTGTAGCCCAATTGAGCTGCAATCTCTGTTAACGACTCGCCTTGCAACTCAAGATGCAGTTCCAGTTCTGCACGAACCTGATCGAGTAATTGCCTGAAGGTCGTGCCTTGTTCTTCCAGGCGTCTGCGTAATGTCCTGGGCGTCTGGTGCAGCGTCTTTGCCAGATTGTCCAGATTTGGCGTTTCACCGCTGGCCAGAGAGCGTCGCGCACCTTCGGCAACCTTGGCTGACCAACCGCTGAAATTGCGATGCGTGGCAATCCGTCGATCCAGCTCCTGAGTCAGTAACTCCAACATCCCGTGATGACGGGTCTGCATCGGTAGACTCAAGCTTTGCGCATGGAAATAGAAGCGGTTAACCGGGCAGTCAAACTCGATACGGTCTCCAAACCACTGGGTGTATTGCTTGTAATACGACGGACGTGAATGCATGAATTTTGCCAGAATCGGCTGCACATCCTGCCCCGTTCCACGTCGCAATTGCGCGATGGACATCACGCCGTAGTGTTCGATGACATACCGCGCCAACTCGCCTGGCGCATCGACGCACAACTCGATTCCGACGCCGTTTTCGTCATTCACCAACCTCACATTGTCGGTGTCCGATGCAAGCGGTGCGTACCGGGCCCAAAGGTGCATGGACGATAAAACGTCGGGGCTATAGAGGCAAAGATAAGCCAGGACGTGCCAGTCCTGAGGCGTGAACATCTCGAACAGTTTTAACCCGATCTCCGGATCAATGCGCGCCGCCTCGCGCCAAAGCTGATCCAGTTCGATCAGGCTGTAATCCGTGCTTTTTCGGGAAACCTGGCTGTCAAGGAAACGCTCCAGCACTTGGCCCAGCCGGCCTCGATGAAAGCGTTGGGGCGGGCGATTGGCCGGTTCTAGCTCGATTCTGTCCATTTCGCGCATTGGGAGGGCTGGCTCCTGGGTTTCTAATCACATGGCATTGCCCGCAAGGGCCTGAATCGAGAGTGCCATGAATATAACAATGCTCGCCAATAACCCTGCTGTAATAGTGGCCGGGATTTTCCTTGCCTTCATTTTGCTGGAGCTTGCCTGTTCCTCGTTTCGTCAGTCGTCAGGCAGTAAACGTGACGTACTCATCGAAGTCGTCGGCTCCGGCATCCTGGTGGCGATCACGTTCCCTTTAGTCATGTGGCTAAGCGGCAAGATATCAAGTCAGGTTGTACCGGAGATGAAGGACGCATTGGCTGGAATCCCGTGGATTGCAGGATTTGTCTTGTTTTTACTGTTCGATGACATGACCCAATACTGGTGGCATCGCCTGACTCACCGGGTTCCCGCACTTTATGCATTGCACCGTGCGCATCATTCCGCACCCTATATGAGTGTGCGCATCGTCTATCGCAACAACAGTTTTTACTATCTTCTGATGCCCGGCATCTGGTTATCCGGGGTGTTGATCTACCTTGGACTTGCACCGGTTTATTATGGTTATCTGATTCTGAAAATGACCGTGATCTTCGCTGCACACAGCAGCGTTGCGTGGGACGACAAACTATATCGCATCCGCGCATTACGCCCGGTTGTCTGGGTTTTGGAACGAACCTTCTCCACACCCTCCACTCACTCTGCGCATCACGGTTTGACGGCCGAGGATGGCGTTACCCATTACAAAGGCAATTTTGGCAACCTGTTGTTTTTTTGGGACGTGCTGTTCGGAACCGCAAAAATTACCCGTCGACGTCCGCCAGCCTACGGCATTGAACACTTGTCACCGATAAGCTGGAAAGAAGAATTGTTCTGGCCCATCGTGCGTTCCCGCCGTACCGCACCCAAGGTAAACGCTAACCGGAAAGTGGCGCGATGAGTCGTCCTCTTGTCCAGGTCAATCAGTCAAGGTCGGGGCTGATACGGTTTTTCCTTCGTCATCTGCATCTGTAATGGGATCAGCCTGCGGCTCACAATGACAGCACGGTCAGCAGCGGCGGTAGCCGCTGCACCGCAAACTCATAACGTAGGAGGCCCAATGGGCAAGATGGCATTATTCCTGGGTGGATTTCTGGTGTTGACCATTTTGATTGGTGCGCTTGCCACGATCTCTCCGGTGTAGGGAGAGGGCGTCTCTCGCCTTGAGATCCAGGGCGCTCATATCTGTTCCAGCAACCAGGTACGGAACGCCATGAGTGACGGCAGCATTTCGTTGCGCGGCGGGTAGGTCAGGTAGTAACTGCGCTGACTGGCGAAGGGCAGGTCCAGGCCGATCAGCTCTGAATTGGCCAATTCGTCCGCCACCAGAATACGAGGCACCAGACCTATTCCGATGCCGGCTCTGACGGCCTGGATCAAGTGTGAGGTGAGTTCGAAACTCGGCCCCAGGCGCATCATTCGATGGGGTAAGCCGTGGTGGCTGAACCACTCGCCCCAGACGTTGGAATTACTCGCGACATTGAGCAGCGTCTGCCCGCCAATGCGCTCCGCAGGCCAGGCGTCATGGGCCTTGGCCGCTTGTGGAGAAATGATCACCATCAGTTCTTCCGTGTGCAGCCGATGGCTGATCAGGCCCGGTAAATCAGCATTGCCGACGACAATCGCAGCATCAATGCCGCTGGTTTCAAAGTCGATGGCGTCGATCCGGGAGTTGATGTGCACCAGCATGCCAGGATGGCTTTTATAAAAGTCATGAAGGCGCGGCAATAACCACTTCGAGCCGAAGGTCGGCAATGTGGCCAGGCGCAATGTGCCGCTGCCGGATTGATAAGCCATGGCCTGCAACGTGGCGCTACGGATGCGTCCGAGCGCTTCGCTCATTTCCCGCTGATAAAGACGACCGACATCGGTCAACTTCACCTGGCGGCCTTCACGGCGAAACAGCGTCAGGCCCAGTTGCTGCTCCAGCGCCTGGACTTGGCGACTGACTGCGCTTTGGGTCAGGGAGAGTTCCAGCGCAGCGTGGGTGTAGCTTTCATGTCGGGCGGCGGCTTCAAAGGCCAGCAGCAACGACATCGAGGGGGTGAGGTGACGGTAATTCATTCGTAAAAGTCATCAATAGCGGCAGGATTATCCGTTTGTCCGGTGCCCGAGCCTGCAGGATCATTGGCATAGCCGACGACCTGAGGCTGACCCATTAATGCTCAGGCGACAAGTGTTTTGATTTTTCCGTGATTAGACCTACAAGAGACCATCCTGCGATGATCGCCCAGTTGACGACCGTTGAACCCGCGGCACAGTACCCGGAATTTCTGCAAGCCCTGCGCGACAGTGGCTTGCGCGGTCAGCTCAGCGCCGACTATGCCACTCGGACCGTGCTGGCGACCGACAACTCGATTTACCAGCGTCTGCCGCAAGCGGCGGTGTTCCCCCTGGACGCGGACGACATCGTGCGCATCGCGACATTGATGGCCGAACCACGCTTTCGCCAGATCAAGCTGACCCCGCGAGGCGGTGGCACCGGGACCAATGGCCAGTCATTGACCGAAGGCATCGTGGTCGACTTGTCGCGGCACATGAACGCTGTCCTCGAAATCAACGTCGCCGAGCGTTGGGTACGGGTGCAGGCGGGCGTGGTGAAGGACCAGCTCAATGCCGCGCTCAAGCCTCATGGGCTTTTCTTCGCTCCGGAGTTGTCGACCTCCAACCGCGCCACGGTGGGTGGCATGATCAACACCGACGCCAGCGGCCAGGGCAGCTGCACCTATGGCAAGACCCGCGATCATGTTCTGGAACTGCACAGCGTACTGCTCGGCGGTGAACGCCTGCACAGCCAGCCTTTGTCCGATGCGGAGCTGGAGGTGGTGTGCGCACAATCCGGCCGCATCGGCGAGGTGTACCGCACCGCGCGGCACATTCAGGAAACCCAGGCCGACCTGATCGAGTCGGTGTTCCCCAAACTCAATCGCTGCCTGACGGGTTACGACCTGGCGCACCTGCGTGATGAGCACGGACGCTTCAACCTCAACAGCGTGCTGTGCGGTGCGGAAGGTTCGTTGGGCTACATCGTCGAAGCCAAGCTCAACGTGCTGCCGATTCCCAAGTACTCGGTGTTGGTAAACGTACGCTACGCCAGCTTCATGGATGCGCTGCGCGACGCCAATGCGCTGTTGGCGCACAAGCCGCTGTCCATCGAAACCGTGGACTCCAAAGTGTTGATGCTGGCAATGAAAGACATTGTCTGGCACAGCGTCGCCGAGTATTTCCCGACGGACGCCGAGCGCGCGACGCTGGGTATCAATCTGGTGGAGTTCAGCGGGGAGGACCTGACGCAAGTGAAGGCTCGCGTGGCGTCGTTCGTGGCGCATCTGCAGGCCGACACGACGATCGAACGGCTGGGCCACACGTTGGCCGAAGGTGCCGAAGCAGTGACCCGCGTATACGCCATGCGTAAACGCTCGGTCGGGCTACTGGGCAACGTCGAAGGGGAGATTCGCCCGCAGCCTTTTGTGGAAGACACCGCCGTGCCGCCGGAGAAACTGGCCGACTACATCGCGGAGTTCCGCGCCTTGCTCGACAGCCATGGCCTGGCCTATGGCATGTTCGGACATGTCGACGCGGGTGTGTTGCATGTGCGCCCGGCACTGGACATGAAAGACCCGGCCCAGTCCGCGCTGGTCAAGCCGATTTCCGATGCCGTGGCCGAGCTGACCCGGCGCTATGGTGGTTTGCTGTGGGGCGAGCACGGCAAGGGATTGCGTTCGGAATATGTCCCTGAGTTTTTTGGCGAGCTGTACCCGGCGCTGCAATTGCTCAAGGGCGCGTTCGATCCGCACAATCAGCTCAACCCCGGCAAGATCTGCACTCCGCCGGATGCCGCCCAAGGCTTGCTCAAGGTTAACGAAGTGACGCTGCGCGGTGAGCTGGATCGGCAAATCGACGAGCGTGTCTGGCAAAGTTTCGGCACCGCTGTGCACTGCAACGGTAACGGCGCCTGTTACAACTACGACCCCGACGATGCAATGTGCCCGTCGTGGAAAGCCACCCGTGAACGCCAGCATTCGCCAAAGGGCAGGGCGTCATTGATTCGCGAATGGTTGCGTCTGCAAGGCGCGGCCAATATCGATGTACTGGAAGCGGCGCGGGGCAAGTTGTCGTGGTTGAGCGGCTTGCCAACGAGGATGCGCAATAACCTGGCACGCTCGCGCGGCGAGGCGGATTTCTCCCACGAAGTCTACGACGCGATGGCGGGCTGTCTGGCCTGTAAATCCTGCGCCGGACAATGCCCGGTCAAGGTCAATGTCCCGGAATTCCGATCGCGTTTTCTGGAGCTCTATCACGGTCGCTATCAACGTCCGCTTCGCGATTACCTGATCGGCTCGCTGGAGTTCACCATTCCTTATATGGCCTATGCGCCGGGCCTGTACAACGCGGTAATGGGCTCAACATGGATGAGCCGCTTGCTTGCGCGACACGTCGGCATGCTCGACAGCCCGCTGATCAACCGTTACGACTTGCAGGCCACATTGACCCGCTGCAAGGTGGTGGTCGCCAGCGTGCCAGCCCTGCGCGAACTCACCATCGCGCAACGTCAGCGCAGCGTGGTGTTGGTGCAGGACGCTTTCACCCGTTACTTCGAAACACCGTTGCTGGCGAGCTTTATCCAGTTGGCGCATCAGTTGGGCTATCGCGTGTTTCTGGCGCCCTATAGTGCCAACGGCAAGCCTTTGCATGTACAAGGCTTCCTCGGCGCATTCGCCAAAGCGGCGATCCGCAACGCCAGTCAACTCAAGGCGCTAGCCGACTGCGAGGTACCGCTGGTGGGGCTGGATCCGGCGATGACGCTGGTCTACCGCCAGGAATACCAGAAAGTGCCGGGGCTCAATGATTGCCCAAAGGTCTTGCTACCCCAGGAGTGGCTCTTCGATGTGTTGCCTGAAAACCCGCATCCGGCTACTCAGACATTCCGTTTGCTGGCGCACTGCACCGAGAAGACCAATGTGCCGGCCAGTACTTCGCAATGGGAAGCAGTGTTTGCCCGGCTTGGCCTCAAGTTGGTGACTGAGGCGACGGGCTGTTGCGGCATGTCCGGAACCTACGGCCATGAAGCCCGCAACCAGGACACCTCGCGGACCATTTTCGAGCAGTCATGGGCCGGCAAGCTGGACAAGGCGGGAGAAGCACTGGCAACGGGTTACTCCTGTCGCAGTCAGGTAAAGCGTCGCGCCAACAGGCAGCTGCGCCACCCACTTGAAGTGGTGTTGGAGCATGTGCTGTCGAAAATTCTGGCGCACTAAATCCCGCAATGGCTGCTTGGGGGGCAGCTTCTGGCCGATAGATCAGCAAAAACCACAACGCCTCCACACAGGGAGGCGTTGCAGGTTTTCAGCAATATTGCTCAGATCATCTCACATCAAACCGGTCCAGATTCATCACCTTGTCCCAGGCCGCGACGAAGTCTTTCACAAACTTCTCCTTCGCATCGTCGCAGGCATAGACCTCAGCCAAGGCCCTCAACTGCGCATTCGAGCCAAACACCAGATCGACACGCGTACCCGTCCATTTAAGGTCGCCGGTTTTCCGGTCGCGCCCTTCAAACTCTTCATTGGCCTGCGACACCGGTTTCCATTCCACGCTCATGTCCAGCAGGTTTCTGAAGAAGTCGTTGGTCAACGCTTCTGGCTGCTTCGTGAACACCCCGTGCTGAGTTTGTCCGACGTTGGTGTTTAACACCCGCAGGCCACCGATGAGCACGGTCATTTCTGGCGCGGTGAGTGTCAACAGTTGCGCTTTGTCGATCAGCAAGGCCTCGGCCGGTACGCTGTAGCGGGTTTTGAGGTAGTTACGGAAGCCATCGGCGGCGGGTTCGAGGAACCCGAAGGATTCGACATCCGTTTGCTCTTGCGAGGCGTCCATCCGGCCCGGCGTGAAAGGCACCGTGACGGTGTGGCCGGCATTTTTCGCCGCTTGTTCGACACCGGCGCAGCCGGCCAGCACGATCAGGTCTGCCAGCGAGATTTTCTTGCCGCCGCTGTTGAACTCGTTCTGGATGCTCTCGAGTTTCGCCAGCACGTTCGCCAGTTGCTCAGGTTGGTTGGCTTGCCAGAATTTCTGCGGAGCCAGGCGCAGGCGTCCACCGTTGGCGCCGCCGCGTTTGTCGGAGCCGCGGAAGGTGGAAGCTGCCGCCCAGGCAGTCGATACGAGTTGCGAGACCGACAGGCCGCAGGACTGGAGTTTACCTTTCAGTGCGGCGACGTCGCTGTCGTTGACCAAGGCATGGTCGACCTCCGGAATCGGGTCTTGCCACAGGAGTTCTTCGTTGGGCATTTCCGGGCCAAGGTAGCGGGAGAGAGGGCCCATGTCGCGGTGGAGGAGCTTGAACCAGGCGCGGGCGAATGCGTCGGCCAACTGGTCCGGGTTCGCCAGGAACCGCCGTGAAATCGGCTCAT
Source organism: Pseudomonas sp. PDM09 (assembly GCF_014852305.1). Classification (NCBI taxonomy): domain Bacteria; kingdom Pseudomonadati; phylum Pseudomonadota; class Gammaproteobacteria; order Pseudomonadales; family Pseudomonadaceae; genus Pseudomonas; species Pseudomonas sp. PDM09. The sequence continues at coordinate 424,228 of NZ_JACVBI010000001.1, forward strand.
AGATCGGGTCGAATCGCAGGGACAGGTCCGTGGTCAGCATGGTCGGGTTACGCCGCTTCGACGGGTCGTGAGCATCCGGAATAATGCCCGCGCCAGCGCCGCCTTTCGCCGTCCACTGGTTGGCGCCCGCCGGGCTCTTGGTCAGTTCCCACTCGAAACCGAACAGGTTTTCCAGGTAGTTGTTGCTCCACTTGGTGGGCGTGGTGGTCCAGGTCACTTCCAGGCCGCTGGTGATGGTGTCGCCGCCCTTACCGCTGCCGAAGGTGCTCTTCCAGCCCAGGCCTTGCTGTTCGAGGCCTGCGGCTTCGGGCTCGGCACCGACGTTGTCGGCAGGGCCGGCGCCGTGGGTCTTGCCGAAGGCGTGGCCACCGGCGATCAGTGCCACGGTTTCTTCGTCATTCATCGCCATGCGCCCGAAGGTCTCGCGGATGTCCACCGCAGCAGCGACCGGATCGGGATTGCCTTCCGGGCCTTCCGGGTTGACGTAAATCAGGCCCATTTGCACCGCGGCGAGCGGGTTTTCCAGGTTGCGTCCTCCCTCGGTACGGCTGTCCTCATTTTCCCCCGGCTCAGCAACGAGTGGGCCTTCGCCGGGTTCTTGCATGGGTTCCTTCTTGTCTTTTTCGTAGCGGGTGTCACCGCCCAGCCACTTGTTTTCGGAGCCCCAGTAGACAGCCTCATCCGGTTCCCAGACGTCTGGTCGACCACCGGAAAAGCCGAAGGTTTTGAAGCCCATGGACTCCAGCGCGACGTTGCCGGTGAGCACGATCAGATCGGCCCAGGAGATGTTGCGACCGTATTTTTGTTTGATCGGCCAGAGCAGCCGGCGCGCCTTGTCGAGGCTGACGTTGTCCGGCCAGCTGTTGAGCGGTGCAAAGCGCTGCTGACCGGAGCCGGCACCGCCACGACCGTCACCAACGCGATAGGTGCCGGCGCTGTGCCAGGCCATGCGAATAAACAGCGGCCCATAGTGACCGAAGTCCGCAGGCCACCAATCTTGTGAATCGGTCATCAGGGCATGCAGGTCTTGCTTGAGCGCCTGAAAGTCCAGGTTTTTGAACGCTTCGGCGTAGTTGTAGCCCTCGTCCGTGGGGTCGGACAGCCGCGAATTCTGGTGCAGGATCTTCAGGTTCAGTTGGTTCGGCCACCAATCGCGGTTCGTCGTGCCACCGCCCGCGGCGGCGTGATTGAACGGGCATTTCGATTCATTTGCCATGTGTGCGCTACCTTTGGTCGTATTCATCCGGCTATCCGGCCCGGGGTGGGCGCGCAATAGCGACGAGCGAAATCAATGACATAGGCTGTAGCCGTTCGATCAACCGTTCATCGTGGTCAAAGGGGAATCTGGATAGCGGCAATCGAGTTGCCTATACGGCGGCCCACGGCAAGCCTAGTACGCTTCTGATTCATTCGTATCTTTTATCAAGTCTCAACCGGCCGGCTCACGCCAGCGCTGCATTAAGGTTAGACGCCTATAAAGCAGTCAGCTAATAGGTGGAGTATTCACGCTTGATAGGCAGAATCTTTTACCTGAGCCCTCGAGATGGAACCGCTGATACGAGTCTCTTTTATCCAGCATCGGCAAAACGTAATCTGTCGCACCAACCTTTGGATGGAACCCAACCCATGCTACTCACCCACCGCCCCGTCGATGCTGAAGATGTGTTGACTGTTTGCGACTTTCCGCAAAACGCCCAAGAACTGTTTTACATGTTCCCGAAGGCGAACTACCCGCTGACGGAAGATCAACTACGTGCATCGATTGCTCTACGTTCAGACTCTACGGTGGTTGAGGGGGACGGTTCTGTTGTTGGCTTTGCGAACTTTTATGCGTTTGAGCGCGATGGCGTTTGCGCGATCGGCAATGTGATCGTGTCGCCCAGGGCGCGGGGGAAAGGTGTCGCGAAGTTTTTGGTGGAGACGATGGTGGCGCTGGCCTTTGAGCGTCATCGGGCAAGCGAGGTACAGATTTCGTGCTTCAACGAGAATACGGCAGGACTGCTTCTGTATCCGCAGCTTGGGTTTGTTCCGTTTGGGGTTGAGGCGCGAGTGTCGCCGGATGGGCGCCGTGTAGCGCTTATACAAATGAGAAAGACCGGGAGCCATGGGCGGCTCTGAATATTTTTCGGGTCGGGATTTGTGCTGTTTAATCGGGCCTCTTCGCGAGCAAGCCCGCTCCCACAGGGGATTTGTGTCATGCACATGAAAACGTTCCTTCCATACAAGCGGGCTTGCTCGCGAAGAGGCAGCACAAACACAGAAGCTTTCAGGTCTGCCGCGCTATTTGTCACTGAACACCAACCGGGGTCGTGGGCGGGCAATGACGCAGAGAGGAAACGAGCGACCGAAGGTATGATGAGCCCTTTCCATCGACACCCACCCAAGGACTCCTTACCCGATGTCTTTAAGCAAACGCGATCAGGCCAAAATCGAACGTCGCCTGGTCGCCACCCTGACCGAGGCGTGTGAAACCGCCAAAGCGGAAATAGTCGGGTTCTGCTGGCTGACCCACGAAGTCGATTACGCGGTCTTTCCTTCCAGTCTGCGGGTGATCTGGGTCTTCGATACGCAGGCCAACAAGGATCAGGCGCTGGCGAGCGGGCAGGGCGAGCGCATGGTCGAACTGACGGCCGTGGCGTTAAGTGAAGCGGATGTACTCATCAGCCCGGTAGCGGCCCATGTGCAGTTCGATTCTGAAGAGCAATGTCAGCGCGCCAATGCCGGCAACTGGCAGCAACGCCTGGCGCCCAAGCGCTCGACGCGGGGTTGAAGCGTGGCCAAGGATATCGAAAATCCGTGTATTTCCATTTGCCAGCTCAGTGGTGAGCTGTGTGTCAGTTGTGGCCGCACCAAGGACGACATCAGAAAATGGAAGCACATGAAGCGTCCGGAAAAAATGGCGGCGGCGCAGCGGGCGAGTTTGCGGTTGAAGGGGCTGCAGAAGAGGAAAGTTTGAGGGCAATGCCAGTTGGGCCGAATGCGATCCTGTAGCAGCTGGCGAAGCCTGCGTTCGGCTGCATAGCAGTCGTAAAATCAGAGAATGCGCTACGTCTGGTAGAACGCGTTAACAGGGCTCACGACTGCTGCGCCGCCGAACGCAGCCTTCGGCAGCTGCTACAAAAGCGTGTCGCTTAACCGGGCTGCGCACAAACCTCCCGAACACATTCACGCAGCCACCGATGCGCTGAGTCGGCATCCATGCGTGGGTGCCAGAGCATTGAAATGGTGATCGGCGGCAGGTCGAACGGAAGGTCGAAACTGTACAAGCCTGCGCGCAGGTTTCGGGTGTGTTGTGCAGGGACGGTGGCGATCAGGTCCGAGGCGCGAGCCAGCGCCAGCGCGGCCGAAAAGCCGCCGACGATGGTGATGATCTCGCGCTCCAGTCCCAGCACTTCCAGGGCTTCATCCATCGGCCCTTTATCGAGCCCGCGTCGCGAGACCAGGATGTGCTTGCCAGCGGCATAACGGGAGGCGGTGACTTCGCCTTGGCTCAGCGGATGCCCCGTGCGCACGACGCCGATGAAATGATCTTCGAACAACGCACGGGTGCGCACTTCCGGGCTTGTTGTGCCGCCGACCACACCGGTTTCCAGGTCGACGGAACCGTCGCGAAGGGCGGCGCTGTCCTTGTTCAGCTTCTGCACAAAGTGCAAGCGCACGCCGGGTGCTTGTTCACTGACGCGGGCAATCAGCGCCGGGCCGAAGTTTTCGACGAAACCGTCGCTGGTGCGCAGCGTGAATGTACGCCCCAGTTGCTTGAGGTCGAGCTGTTCGGCGGGGCGCAAAACGGCTTCGGCGTCTTGCACCAATCGACTGACCTGTTCGCGCAATTCGAGCGCCCGAGGCGTCGGCACCAGCCCGCGTCCGGCCCGGACCAACAGTGGGTCGCCCGTCGTTTCGCGCAATCGCGCCAGCGCCCGGCTCATGGCCGACGGGCTCAGGCGCAGTCGTTGGGCGGCGCGTACGACGCTGCCTTCAGCGAGCAGCACATCCAGGGTAATCAGCAAATTCAGGTCGGGAGTCGTCATGCCTCCACGTTAGCACGGCGTGGGGGATGACATGGCGTCAAACGCATCTATCAAGTGCAAGGCGTGCGTCTTCCGCCTTGTCATGCGCGGGCATACGCTGCTGATCTACCTTTAAAAACGTGGTCAGACAATGAAACTCATCACTCAATCAGGTTCGGTCCGCTGGGCGCTCGCCAGTCTTTCGCTGTCGATGTTGATGACTTCGCTCGACACCAGCATCGCCAACGCGGGTTTACCGACACTGGCCGAGGCATTCGATGCGTCCTTTCAACAAGTGCAGTGGATTGTTCTGGCGTATCTGCTGGCGATCACCACGCTGATTGTCAGCGTCGGACGACTCGGTGACCTCGTCGGCCGTCGACGTTTGCTGCTGGCGGGTATCGGCATTTTCACCCTGTCATCGCTGGCGTGTGGTGTCGCGCCGTCGCTTGGGTGGCTGGTCGGTGCTCGGGCAGTGCAAGGGCTCGGGGCGGCGATCATGTTGGCGCTGACCGTGGCGTTTGTCGGTGAGACGGTGCCGAAAGCGCAGACCGGCAGTGCCATGGGGCTGCTTGGCACGATGTCGGCGATCGGTACCACGTTGGGGCCGTCACTGGGTGGGTTACTGATTTCCGGTTTCGGTTGGCAGGCAATTTTTCTGCTCAACGTGCCGCTGGGTATTCTGAATATCTGGCTTGCGTATCGCTATTTGCCGGCGGATGCACCGCAGACGAAAGCGCTGCGGGTAGGATTCGACAAGACTGGCACGTTGCTGCTGGGGTTGACGCTCGCGGCGTATGCGCTCGCCATGACGATCGGGCAGGGTGATTTTGGGCCGGTCAACATCGCGCTGCTGCTGACGGCTGTTGCCGGTGCCGGGATTTTCATATTTGTTGAGGCCAGGGTCGCCTCGCCATTGATTAAATTGGCGCTGTTCCGCGAGCCAGGATTGAGCGCAAGCCTGGCCATGAGCACGCTCGTTTCGACGGTGATGATGGCGACGCTGGTGGTCGGGCCGTTTTATCTCTCGGGTGCGCTTGGGCTCGGCACGGCACTTGTCGGTTTCGCCTTGTCGGTGGGGCCGTTGGTGGCGGCGCTGACCGGTATACCGGCCGGTCGCCTGGTGGATCGTTTTGGCACTCGGCGCATGACCCTTCTCGGGCTTGTGGCAATGGCGCTCGGCACGGGGGCTTTATCGATGATGCCGGCGGGTTTCGGCATCCTCGGTTACCTCACGCCCATCGCGGTAATCACTGCCAGTTATGCGTTGTTCCAGGCGGCCAACAACACCGCGATCATGACCGACATCCATGCGGACCAGCGCGGCGTGATTGCCGGCATGCTCAGCCTGTCGCGCAATCTCGGACTGATCACCGGCGCCTCGGTCATGGGCGCGGTGTTTGCCTTTGCCTCGGCGACGGCAGACATCACCACGGCATCTCCCGCCGCCATCGCCAGCGGTATGCGGATAACGTTTGCCGTCGCCATGCTGTTGATCGTCCTGGCCCTTGCTGTCGCGTTGACGCTGCGAGTTTCACACTGCTGCACTGCATGCAGTAATGAACTGCAGTGAGGTCGTATTGTTCACGTTAAATCGAATGCCGATACTTCCCCCACATGGCGCAGATGGGCTGCGCTGAAGTGAAGGAGTCAGGCAATGGTTTCTGTCGTTCGTATCGCACACACCGGTGCACCTGAGGTGATGACCATCGAGCAAGTGTCGGCGCGTGAGCCGGGGCCGGGTGAAGTCTGGCTGGAGCAGGAAGCGATTGGCGTCAACTTCCTCGATGTGAGTCAGCGTAAGGGCGCCGTACCGCTACCATTGCCGTCGGGTCTGGGCCTTGAAGGGGCGGGCCGGGTTGCCGCCATCGGCGCGGGGGTGAACAACGTCAAGGTGGGTGATCGGGTGGCGTACGCAACGGGGCCTGTTGGCGCTTACGCCAGTGCGCGATTGTTTCCGGCCGAGCGGCTGGTGCCGATTCCGGACGCATTGACGGCTGAAGAGGCGGCCGCGGTGTTGTTCAAAGGCATTACCGCGCAATACCTGCTGAAGACGACATATCCGGTCGGCCCCGGCACCATTCTGGTGCTGTATGGCGTAGCGGGCGGCCTCGGGCAGATCATGGCGACGTGGGCCAAACACCTGGGGGCTTTTGTCATCGGCATTGTGTCCCGGGCCGAGAGTGTCGAGACAGCCAAGGCGCTGGGCTGCGATGCGGTGCTGGTGTTCAATGCACAGACACTGGCCGCGGATGTGGCGCAGATCACCCACGGCAAGAAAGCCGATGTGGTCTACGATCCCATCGGGCGGGTGTCGTTCGAAGCGTCGCTCGACTGCTTGCGACCGCGTGGGTTGATGGTGTCTTTCGGGGCATCCTCCGGGGCGCCGACAGCGGTCGAAGTGGGCACGCTCAATGCCAAGGGCTCGTTGTTCCTGACCCGTCCTTCACTCGCCGCGCACACCACGGATATCGCCGAATACCGGCAACGGGCCGAAGATGTACTGGCCGCGGTCGAGGCGGGCATAATCAAGCCCGGCATCTGGGGCCGCTATGCATTGGCCGACGTGGCCAAGGCCCATGCCGATCTGGAAGGCGGCCAATCTCGCGGAGCGATCGTCCTCAAGCCGTGATTGTTTTTACCTGAACAAAAGAGTGTTTTGTGAACCCACTGGACAGCCGCCACATCGATGAAATTGCAGCGCTTCTTGCGGTCGCCTCGGCGCATTCGTTCGTGGCTGCCGGACGCCTGTTGCAACGCCATCCGACGGTGATTTCAAAGCGCCTGGCGGCCATGGAAAAGCGCCTGGGCGTGCGGCTGATGGAGCGCACGACGCGACAGGTGCGGTTGACCGATGCCGGCAACCGTCTCGTCGAACGCCTGCGCTGCGCCACGGGGTTGATCATCGAGGCTGAACAGGAAGCGTCACTGGGCGCGGCGCAGGTTCGTGGCGTCTTGCGCCTGGCTTTTCCTGCGGCGATGGGGCGCCTGTGGCTGGCGTCGATGCTGCCGGAATTTCTGGCTGCTCATCCGCTGGTCTCCGTCGAGGTGGATTACAGCGATCGCGTCGTCGACATTATTGGTGAAGGATTCGATGCGGCGATTCGTATCGGTGAACTGAACGACAACCGCCTCGTCGCGAAGAAGCTCAGCGATCATCGCCGCATTCTCTGCGCTTCACCGAGTTACATAGAACAGCATGGTTTACCGGCCAGCCCGAAAGAACTCAGTGATCATAATTGCCTTGGCTTCACCGGTCTGGCGGCATTCCCTGAATGGCGCTTGTCGATGGGCGATCGGCAGGAGAAGGTCATCACCAAGGGCACCTTGACCTCTAACGACGGCGAGGCGTTGCTCGCCGCGGCCAAGGCTGGCGTCGGTATTTTGGGCGCCGGCGAGTGGCTGATGAGCCGGGAAATCGCCAACGGCCAGATGGTTCGCGTTCTGCCGGAGTGGGATCTGGATGCCCAGGGCGGGATTTATCTGGTGCGAGCGTCGGCAGCTTTTACGCCGGCAACGCTCATGGCCTTCAAGGAATGGCTGGAGGCAAGATTTGCGCAAGGGCCGCCTTGGTCAGTTAAGCCGTAACGCGACCTGTAGCAGCTGTCGAGCTCCAGCGAGGCTGCGTTCGGCTGCGAAGCAGTCGTGAATCTGGCTAACGCGGTCTGCCTGACGTATCGCAATCTCTGGTTTTACGACTGCTTCGCAGCCGAACGCAGCCTCGCTGGAGCTCGACAGCTGCTACAAAGAGTGCGTCGCAGCTGTATGACAGCTTTGATTGGCCAATGCACAAAACGCCATTCCCAGAATGGCGTTTTTTATGTGCGTGACAAAGGTCACATCAAGGTATTTTGCGGCATCCCCAGCAGGCCAGTCAGGGTGTTGATAATCGCTTGTTGCCGGGCACGGTCTGTCTGGTGCACGGCTTCTGCGGCGGCGATATCGGCGTTGCAGTGAGGGCAGTTCACTTCGTGCGCATGGATGTACTGCAAACAACCCCGACACAGCGCCAATTGCGGTGGAATGCGTCCTTCGTCCGGCGATTTCTGGCCCTGGTTTGCCCAGGCCAGTTTGATCACCTGGCCGCTGTCGCTGACGCTGCTGACCGTCTCGCCGGTGTCGATGCGTTCGGTGATCAGGTCAAAACGTCCGACGGCGAAGGAGGTCTTCGCCGCGTCCTCAAGTTTGACGATGCGCTCGCGCAGCCCGCGTTTTTGCAGGTCCAGCGCGCGGTAATGGCAGTAGGGGTTGTTGCCGGGTTTGCCGAGCAGGGAGTGCGACGTCCAGGTGCAGCCGCCACGGCAGACGTCGTTGTAGTAACAGCTTCGGCAGTAACCCCACAGGTCGTCGACACCGCGCAGGCGGCCAAAGTGCATGCCTTCGCTGTAGTGCCAGATATCGTGCAGGCTCATGTTGCGAACGTTGCCACCGGAAAACCCCACGGTTGCCAATGACGGGCAACCCTTGACGGTGCCGTCGGCTTCCAGCGCCAGCACCGTCTGGCCGGCGGCGCAGCCACTCCAATGCACACGCTCATCGCCGAAACCACGCCACATGTGTTCATAAGGCCCGTAGTAACCAATGTTATTGCCCACGTTCATCAGCAGGCCACGATCAACCCCTTCGCGATACAGACGCGCCAGCAACGGCATCACTTCCAGCAGTTGATATGGCTGCAACAGCAGCTCCGGGTGATCGACGGCATTGCCCATCGCGACCGTCAGCTGGATCTGCCAGTGAGTGGCACCGAGGCCGATAATCAGGTCCATCAATTCGGGCAAGTCGGGCAACGTGGCTGCGCCGATTTGGGTGTTGACGCTCACCGCAAGCCCGGACTGTTTGGCCCGCCGCAGGGTATCAACCGCTTTGTCGAAGGAGCCCGGCACATTGCGTACCGCGTCATGCAGCGGAGCCAATCCATCCAGTGAAACCCCCACGCCATTGAGCCCGGCATCCACCGCTGCCTGCATTTTCGCGGGCGTCAGGTTGCGTCCACCGGTTTGTATGGCGCAATACATGCCGTGATCGTGGATGGCCTGGATCAGCTGCGTCCAGTCCTTGCGCAAATAGGCTTCACCACCGATCAGGGTGATCTCGCGGGTGCCGAGGGCGGCCAGGGAATCGATGACGTCCAGGCATTCCCGGGTGTTCAATTCATCGGGGCGTCTGTGGCCGGCGCGTGAGCCGCAATGCAGGCATTTGAGATCGCAGGCCAGGGTGATTTCCCAGACCACATGCACCGGCACGTAGCGTTTGAGGTCGGTTTCACTGAGGTAGCGGGCAGGGCGAGTGTCTGACATGGGAAATCCTTGCGCACCAACGTGTGCGCGGCACGAATCCATCGAAGTGTTCGCGCCTTCCTTGGGTCAGTGGCGCGACCGGATTTACCTTTTGTTGTTGAGCTCGAGCATTGGCCAATCCGAATGCAATCTGTAGCAGCTGTCGAGCCTGCGAGGCTGCGTTCGGCTGCGCAGCAGTCGTAAAACCTGCCCATGCGGTTTACCTGATAGACCGCAGTGCCTGAATTCACGACTGCTTCGCAGCCGAACGCAGCCTCGCAGGCTTCGCAGCCGAACGCAGCCTCGCAGGCTCGGCAGCTGCTACGGCCGACGGGTTAGCGAGCCTCCAGCCGGGCGATTTCAACGTTCAACTGGTCCAGTGCGTTGCGCAGCGCACCGCTGTGGGCCAGTTGCTGTTCACCCTGGCTGACCACGGCCTTCAGTTGCGCCAGGTCACCGCTGGCTTGCGCTTGCTGTACCGCGACGGCGTAGAGCGGTACCGCATGGTGCGGATGCTCTGGACGCACAATAACGGGAGCCTGGCTGACCGCCGCGTGTTTCACGTAATGCCATTGGCCCTGATTCTCGTACTTGTAGTCGGCATAACCGCTCGCCCAATCGCCGCCTAAAATGCCCTTCAAACCGAAGGTCTGGGCGATCTGGCTGAGAGGGCCGCTCGGGCTGCCGGCCAAGGTGAGGATGATGTGGTTCTCCGCCGTCGGCACCAGTTTGGCCTCGGAGTACTCACCCCATACACGGGCACGGAAGTTGAGGGGTGGGTAGGTGCTTTGGAAAATACTGGCAATCCCGCTGACTTTTTTCTTTGCGGTATCCACCAGCAAATCGAGGGTTAAAACCGGTGCGCCCAGCAGGTGACTGCTGATGTTGAGGCGGGTATGAAAAAGTCCGATTGACATGGTGCTACTCCCTTATTTGTGTTCAAGACAAGTCGGGCATGTTTCGTGGTCGAGTCAGCGGCGTTCCTGCCGGCTGATTTCTTCCTTGGCCGTTTCAAGCGCCGTCTGCAGTTGGGGTTGCTGATCCAGTTGCTGCTGGGCCAGGCGCGACAGGTTTTTCATCTGGGCCAGGTCACCACTGGCCATTGCACTTTGGATCGGTGCGGCGTACAGCGGCATGATTGGCGGATACGGTGACTCCGGCGGAATCACCGGGCCGGGTTCCAACGGCAGCGGGGAAACGTGGGACGGCACCGCCTCAATGAGGTGGGCGGGAGCATTGTTGACCTCGACCCACTGCTGACCATTCAAGTACGAGTAGTTGGCGACCCCTTCTTTCCAGTCGGTGCCCACCACCAGTCGCAACTTGAAATTCACGATGGAGTTCGAGCCTGAGCCGCCGTGATTGCCTTGTGCGGTGATCAGGATTTTGCTGACGCCGGGTGACATGACCGTCAGGTAGGTGTATTCGCCCCAGACATCGGAATGCACATCCAGAGGCGGGTTGGTCGCCTGAGTGATTGCGGCGGTGCCGTTGACAGTCTCGTCAGGGGTAAAGACCAAAAGATTGAGTGCCAGACTTTGTGCACCCGGTGCCGAAGTACCAATTCGGTAACCGAGCGGGAACAAACCGACAAGCTGTTGATTAGAACCAGACATGGTTATTGCCTCCATTGCAATAAGGGGAGCGGAAATAGCTGTTAGTGCTTTTCCAGGCGTGCGACTTCCTTTGCCAATTGCTCGTAAGCGGTAGTTAGCTCTTTGTTTTCTGGTGTGGATGCATCGCGTTGTTTCAATAGCGTCTTCATTTCCGGCAGGCTGCCGGCCTTGATCGCGCTTTGGATGGCCACCCCATAGGGGGGCATGCTATGGCGAGTTGAACTGCTCATAACGATTCCTTCCGTGGTGTTTTGCGGGCACTGCTGTCATCAGCAGTTTTGGCAGTTAAGCAGGCGCGGATAAATATGCAATGGGCAACTGAAGAGTAATTTTTAATATTATTTTATTAATCGCGACGGGTTAGGAGGCGACGTGTTCAATATTAAGTTTGGCGATGAAGGAAGTGCTGTTCAGTTACTTCTTCATAAGCTTCAAGTTCCTTATCGCCATTATTCGTATTTGAAAAATCAAGCCAGGGAGCCGGCGAGGAGGGCTGTGGCAGTTAAGCATGCGAAACCTGTGGGAGCGGGCTTGCTCGCGAAAGCGGCGTGCCAGGCGACATTAATGTCGACTGATACGCCCTCTTCGCGAGCAAGCCCGCTCCCACATGGATTGCTTAATTGACTGGCATTAGTTCATGGCTATGACAATCAGCTTCCAGCCTGTTTGTTCAACGCCTCTTCAGCCGCTGCAATTTCTGCCTGACGCTTGATGATCATGTCGCCTACGGGGGGGCCCTGGAAGCGCCGGGCTTCAAAGGCGAACCAGACAATCGCGGTCAGAATCAGAAAACCGAGCGTGATGTACAGCGCCCAATCGTTCGGTGGCTGGATGCCGATGACAAAGATCAGCACCATCGAAAGGATGGAGAGGATGGCGAACAATGAGTAAAACCCGCGCCCCATGTTCCACGGCCCCATGGTCGGCCACTTCGCAGTCCCGTAGGTAAACAGGCCCAGCACGATGGGAATGATGAAAGAGAAGAACAGGAAGATCACCGTGCAGGAGACCACGATCGTGTAAACCGGCGTTTCGCCGATCGAGACCAGGGACGATCCCCACACGAACAATACCGCAAGCGTGGCACCGGTCCAGATCGCCGCCACCGGGCTGCGATGGGTCGGTGAGACGGATGCCAATGCTTTGGAGAAGGGCAGGCCGCCGTCACGGGAAAACGCGAAGATCATGCGCGAAACCGAGGTCACGGTCGCCAGCCCGCAGAGAACCTGCGAGATGAAAATGGCCAGGTAAAGCGCCATCTTGATCGCCGGGTTCACCTGAGTGTCCATCGCCCAGAAGAACACATTCCAACCCTGCTTCGCCGCTTCGTCCATGCTCGGCAGCATCAGTACAAACGAGCAGAGCATCACCCAGCCGAACAGCAACGACCAGGCCACCGAGCTGACCATCCCGACCGGTACCGATACGGATGCCTGATGGGTTTCTTCGGAGGTATGCGCCGAGGCGTCATAGCCGGTGATGGTGTAGATCGGCAAGAGCAGGCCGAGCATGAAAATCCAGCCGTTCGACACCTGTGGCCAGACGTTGCCGCCAGCCTCGCCGGAATAGTTGCCGAAGGTCACCAGTCGGGCGAACTCATAGCTGGGTGCGGCGATCAGGCAGACGATGGTCAGCGCGAGCGCCGTGGCGAAGATCAGGTAGCCCGAGAAGTCGGTGAGTTTTGCGGTCAGGCCGATGCCGAAGTGGTTACACAAGGCCTGGAGGCCGGTCAGGATCGCCAGGAAAGTGATCCGTGTGGTGATGGTGTCTTCCATTCCCAGGGCCGGTCCGAAGGCACCGAAGAAGAAGTAATAGGTACCGACGTTGATCGCGCCGAGCACCGTGATCAGCCCCAACAGGTTGAACCAGGCCGTCAGCCAGCCGGTGAAGCGGTTACCGAGAATCGAGCCCCAGTGATAAAGGCCGCCAGCCGTTGGGTAGGCCGAGGAAATCTGTGCCATGGCCATGGCGAAAACCCCGGAGATCAGGCAGCCCAGTGGCCAGCCGATGCCGATGGCTGCACCGCCTGCACCCGAAGTGCCCTGTGCCAGCGAGTTGATGCCACCCGAGAGGATGCAAATGATCGAAAAGGAAATGGCAAAGTTGGAGAAAACGCCCATGCGTCGCGAGAGTTGCTGGGCATAGCCCATGTTGTGCAACACCTTGAGGTCGTCGTCTTGTGGCGCGGTGGCGCCAGGTTGGCTTACTGGACTCATAACGTGTGCTCTTGTTCAGGTTTTGATCCACATCCATCCGCGTGGTGCGTTGCCGAATGGGTTTGTCTTCAACCCCCTGTTGTACTGCTCCTGCCTCTAACGGTTGAAATCCATCCAGGTTGCGTGCTCACACGTTGGCCATGGACAGACGATTGCTCTAGAGACGGCCGTGAAACGCCGCGTCGAAAATTTCTGCCGCGCCAGTTCGTGTCAACGGCAGCGGGTTGCCGCCGGCGCAGGGGTCGACAATCGCCATGTCTGCGATCAGATCGGCCTGCTTGTCATCCACCCCCAGTTCAAACAGCGTATGCGGCACGCCGATGTCTTTGCGCAGCTTGAGGACGAAGGCCAGAAAGCTGTCGAAGCCTGGGGAGGGCAGACGCAAATAGGCCGCCAGGCGGGTGATGCGTTCCTCGATGGCCGGGCGGTTGAACTTCAGCACATAGGGCATGAACGTGGCATTGGTCATGCCGTGGTGGGTGTCGTACAGGGCGCCCACTGGATGGGCGAGTGCGTGCATGCCACCCAGGCCTTTCTGGAAAGCGGTGGCGCCCATCGCCGCAGCTGCCAGCATTTGCGCGCGCGCGTCGAGGTCGGAGGGGGTGTGTACGGCGCGTACCAGGGCATTGGCCACCAGCCGCATGCCTTCCACCGCAATACCTTCGGCCATCGGATGAAAGCCGGGAGCGCAGTACGATTCCAGGCAATGGGCAAACGCATCCATGCCGGTGCCAGCGGTGACTTTTGCCGGCATGCCGACGGTGAGGGCCGGGTCGCTGATGACCACCCGCGGCATCATTTTCGGGTGAAAGATGATGCGTTTGGTGTGCGTACGCTCGTCGATGATCACCGCCGCACGGCCCACCTCGGAACCGGTGCCGGCGGTGGTCGGCACCGCAATGACCGGGGCGATGCTGCTTTCGTCGGCGCGTGTCCAATAGTCGCCGATGTCTTCAAAATCCCAAACCGGTCGGGTCTGGCCACTCATGAACGCGATGAGCTTGCCCATGTCCAGGCCACTGCCACCGCCGAAAGCGACCACGCCATCGTGTTTGCCGGCGCGCCAGGCGTCGAGTCCTCCTGCCAGATTGGCTTCAATCGGATTCGGCTTGAGGTCGCTAAACAGCGCTACACCAAGGCCGGCAGCGCGCAAGGATTCCAGCGCCGCGGTGGTGATCGGGGCACGCGCCAGGCCGCTGTCGGTGACCAGCAATGGTCGCTGGATCCCTTGGCTGCGGCAGACCTCGGCCAATTCGGCGATGCGGCCAACGCCGAAGCGGATGCTCGTGGGGTAGTTCCAGTTCGCGGTCAGGCTCATGGCTCAGATCTCATGGCGCAGATGGAAGGATTTCGCGCGGGTCAGGTGTTCATAGCCAAGGTGCGACAGCGTGACGCCGCGCCCGCTGTTTTTCACCCCGGTCCAGGCCAGGGCCGGGTCCAGATAATCGCAGCGGTTCATGAACACGGTGCCGGTGGCAATCTCGTCGCCGATGCGTTCGGCGGCAGCGAGGTCTTGCGTCCAGATCGAGGCACTGAGCCCGAACTCGCTATCGTTCATCAAGGCGATGGCTTCGTCGTCGCTGGCCACCGGCATGATGCCGACCACCGGGCCAAAGCTTTCTTCGCGCATCACCGACATTTGGTGGGTGACGTCCACCAGTACCTGCGGCGCGAGGTAGGCGCTGCCCGGTGCATCGGCGGGAAAGTCCTTTGGATCGATCAGCGCCCTGGCCCCTTGTGCCAGCGCATCGGCGATCTGCCCGCGAACGAATTCAGCGGCGCTCGGCGTGACCAGCGGGCCGAGGGTGGTGGCTTCGTCCAGCGGGTTGCCCAGCACGTATTGGCGGGTCAAGGCGACGAAGCGCTCGACAAAGGCCGGGTAGATTTTTTCATCGACATAGATACGCTCGACGGCGCAGCAACTCTGTCCGGAGTTGAAGAAACTGCCGTCCACCAGGTTTTCCACCGCATGCTCAAGGTTGGCGTCTGCCCGGACGTAGGCGGGGTCTTTGCCGCCAAGCTCCAGACCCACGCCGAGGAAGCATCCAGTGGCGGCGCTTTCCATGACTTTGCCGGCGTCAACCGAGCCGGTGAAGTTCACCTGCTGCACGCGTCCTGAAGCGATGATCGCGGCGGTCTGTTTATGATCGAGCAGCAGGTTGTGAAACAGGCCTTCGGGCAGATGGGCGCGGCGCAACGCCTCGGCGAAACGCTCGCCGACCAGCAGCGTTTGTGTGGCGTGCTTTAGGATCACGCTGTTGCCAGCCATCAACGCCGGAATGATCGTATTCACCGCCGTCAGATAGGGGTAATTCCATGGTGCAACGACCAGCACCGTACCCAACGGTTCACGTTTGATACAGCGCCGAAAACCGGCGACAGGCGCAGGTTCAATTGCTGCCAATGCCTCAGGCGCAATGGCGATCATGTACCGCGCACGTTCTTCGAAGCCGCGCAGTTCGCCGGCGCCGAAGCGTACCGGGCGGCCCATCTGCCAGGCAAGCTCCGGCACGATCTCGGCCTTCATCGCCAGCATCGCGTCCACGGCGGCGCTGCAAAACGCGGCGCGTTCGCTCAGTGGTCGGCGCTGCCATTGCGCCTGGGCGGCTGCGGCCGCCGCCAGTGCCTGCTCGAGCTGCGCAGCATCGACACGGCGGCGTTCGGCGTAGACCCGGCCATCGACCGGGGAGATGAGTTGAACGATCTCAGTCATGGTGTGTGCTCAATAGCGCTCGAAGCCGCGCTGCAGTTCCCAGTCGGTGATGCGCCGGTCGTACTCTTTCTGCTCCCACTCGGCGGTGTGCACGTAGTGATCGATCACTTCATCACCGAACGCTTCGCGCAACATGCTCGAGGCCTTGAGCGCGGCGCAGGCTTCACGCAGGGTTTTCGACACTTCGGGCAAGTGCTCGTCGACGTAGGCATCGCCTTCGAAGGGCGGCGCCAGGTTGAGTTTCTCGTCGATACCGGCCAGGCCCGCGGCGATCAAGGCGGCGAAGGCCAGATAGGGGTTGAGGTCGGCACCACCGATGCGGCATTCGATGCGGATGGCCTTGCTGCCTTCCGCGCACAAACGAAAGCCTGCGGTGCGATTATCCCGGCTCCATACGGCCCGCGTCGGCGCGAAGGTGCCGGCCTGAAAGCGCTTGTACGAATTGATATAGGGCGCAAGAAAACAGGTGATGTCGTTGGCGTATTTGAGCTGCCCGGCCACCCAGGCGCGCATCAGCTTCGACATGCCGAACTCGGCCTTGGGATCAAAGAACAGCGGCTTCTTGGCATTCTTGTCCCACAACGAATTGTGCACGTGGCTGCTGGAACCGGCGGCGTCATAGCGCCACTTGGCCATGAACGTGATCGCCTTGCCTTGCAGTTGCGCGATCTCTTTGCAGGCGTGTTTGATGATCACATGGTGATCGGCCATGGTCAGGGCATCGGCATATCGGATGTTGATTTCTTCCTGCCCCGGCCCCCATTCACCCTTGGAGTTTTCCACGGGAATGCCGGATGCCTGCAGATGCTTGCGAATCGCCCGCAATACCGGCTCCTCGCGGGTGGTCTGCAGGATGTTGTAATCCTCGATGTAATGGCCGGCGGTTTTCGGCTTGTGATAGTTGCGCTTGTGGATCGCCTCATAACTTTCGTCGAACAGATAAAACTCCAGCTCCGAGGCGAACATGCCGGTATAGCCGCGTTCGCGCAGGCGCTCGATCTGCTTTTTCAGGATCGCCCGCGGGCTGTGGGGCAGGTCGCGCCGGTGGTGATGATCGAGCACGTCACAGAGCACCAGCGCCGTGCATTCCAGCCATGGCACGCGACGCAAGGTGGCCATGTCGGGTTTCAGGACAAAGTCGCCATAGCCTTTGCTCCAGCTGGCCGCGGCGTAACCCGGCACCGGTTCCATGTCGATGTCGTCAGCCAGCAGGTAATTGCAGCAGTGGGTTTCTTCATGGCCGCTGTCGATGAAAAACTCGACCTGGAATCGCTTGCCGACCAGTCGTCCTTGCATGTCGACCATGCAGACCAACACGGTATCGATCTCGCCGGAGGCAGCGGCGCGCTTGAGTGCATCAAAGCTGAGGAGGGGCTCGGTCATCACGTCAATCCTGCGTGAAAGGTTTGGGCCTGTCTGAAGTAGCTGTTGCAGACGCTCTCCAGAAAAAACCAAAACCTGCAGAATCGAGCATCGTGAGCAATGAGCTGCTGAAAGCTTAGCCTACTGTTGCCATGCGCAAGTTTCGGCCTGATGTAAACGGCGGTTATCCGGCCTGAACCATGGCCCGGGTTGTGAACCCGGGCCATGGCCAACAGCATTCGCCTCGATCAATGCCCGCCCACCACCATATGACTGAACGGCGCCACATAGGCCTGCAACGTCACCAGCCCGCCGACCAGAATCGCCAGCACCACGGAGTGGAAAAACACGTAGCGCAGGATTTCCCCTTCATGGCCGTACCAGCGGGTGGCGGTGGACGCGACCACGATCGACTGGGCGTCGACCATCTTGCCCATGACCCCGCCGGAACTGTTGGCCGCCGCCATCAAGACCGGGCTCAGGCCCAACTGCTCGGCCGTTACCCGTTGCAAGCCGCCGAACAGCACGTTGGAGGCTGTGTCCGAGCCGGTCAGGGCAACGCCGAGCCAGCCGAGCAACGTGCCGAACATGGGGTAGAAAATGCCCGTTGCGGCGAAGGCCAGGCCCATCGTGGCGTCGAGGCCCGAGTAGCGGGTCAGGAAGCCCAGGGCAAGCATGGCCACAATGGTGATCAGCGAGTAACGCACCACCCACAGCGTTCGCAGGTAATGGTGCAGCAGCTGCGGGATCGAGTAACCCATCAGCAGCCCGCCGAGGATCGCCGCCAGCAAGATGCCGCTGCCCGTGCTGGTGAGCCAAGTGAACTTGTAGACCGCGTCCTCTTTTTTAGGTGTAGGTACCACGGGCGGCACCTTTTCGATCTGTTGGTGAATCGTGGCGAAGGTCAAGGTCGGGGCAAAGATCGGGTTGGCCTCGCGCATCGGCTTGCCTTGGGGATCGAGCTTGGCCGAGTGGGTTTGCGGATCCATGACCGGGCGGGTATCGAACAGGTTTTTGAAGCTCTGGGTGCCCCAGGCAAACACGAAGACCGTGAGGATGATCCATGGCATCCACGCCCGCATCACGGCAGGTTTGGCGTCGCTGGCAAAGGTTGCGCTGGGTTTCTCATCCGGGTCAGGCTCTACTCTGGAGTCGTCGGCCCGGCCTGACAACGCGGCGGAGGTATGCACAGTGGCCGGCTTCCAGACCTTCAAGAAACCGGTCAGGCAGGCCATGGAAATCAGCGCGGCGATTACATCCACCAGCATCGGCCCGTGGTAGTTGGACACGAGAAATTGCGGTATGGCGAAGCTGACCCCGGCGACCAGGATCGCCGGCCAGATTTCCAGCATCTTGCGCCAGCCGGCGAAGGCCCAGATCAACCAGAACGGCACGATCACCGAAAAAAATGGCAGTTGCCGACCGACCATCATCGACAGCTCCATTTCATCCAGCCCGGTCACTTTGGCCAAGGTGATGATGGGCGTACCCAGGGCACCGAATGCCACGGGTGCAGTATTGGCGATCAATGCCAGGCCAGACGCGGCCAGGGGCGAAAAGCCCAGCCCGATCAGAATGGCCCCGGTCACCGCCACGGGGGTGCCGAAACCGGCGGCTCCTTCGAAGAAAGCGCCGAAGCAGAAGGCAATCAGCAGCAGTTGCAGACGTCGATCGTCAGTGATGCGCGCCAGGGAGTCTTGCAGCACTTTGAACGAGCCGTTCTCGGTGGTCAGCCGGTGCAGGAAGATGATGTTGAGCACGATCCAGCCAATCGGCAGCAGACCGTTGGCGGCGCCGTAAAGCGCGGCCGAGCCCGCCATGTTCGCCGGCATGCCGAAGGCAAAAATCGCAATCAACAAGGCCGAGCCCAGGGCCAACAACGCCGCCAGATGCGCCTTGATGTGGAAAAACGCCAGGGAGGCCAGCATCACCACCACCGGCACCGCCGCCATGATGGTTGATAGCATCGGATTATCGAAAGGGTCGTAGATTTGCTGCCAGACCATGTTCCACCTCTGCTTTTATTGTTGGTAGCGCAGCCCCCCGTGGGGGAAGGTGGTTTGGAGTATAGGTGGCATTACGCTGCTGTCTTGGCGGGGCCAGCCGTTCAGGTTTCGAGGCCGACCCCGAGGCGTGCGCTCCTTTCGACCATCGCCATGATCGTTGCGAAAAGTTCCTCCTGTGCCTGCACTGGCGTGATTTCTCCAGTCGCGGCGGCATGGGACAGCGCCTCGGCTGCACCGAGCATCGCCCGAAGACTCGCTGGCGCGATTTCACCCGTTCCGGCGAAGGGGAGGAGGGCGTTGCGGCACTTCTCCATGAAGATCGCTTCGTACTCGCGCTTGATCTTTTCCAGTTCGGGCGAGCTGGTCAACGCCGCGATCACGCCGGGTATCTCGCGGCCCTGGAGAAGAACGCAATCAACATATGAAGACGCGATGACCATTGCCTTGCTCGCCAGCGTCGGTTCACTGGTTTGAAGCGCAGCGTCCATGAGCGAGGTCTGACGCGCGTCGAACTCCTGATAAAGCGCCGCCAGCAACCCGGGGCGGGTGGTGAAATGATCGTAAACCACCGGTTTGGTCACCCCTGCCTGTTCGGCGAGCCGGCCAAGGGTCAAGGCTTCCGTGCCTTCCTCTCGAACCAGCTGCCAGGCGACATCCAGCAATTGGCGCTGGCGCTCTTTTCGGTGCATCCAGATGCAGCGACGCGGGCCGACCGCTCAGCGCCGACGCTTTTTGACAGACAAAAAAAGAGCCTCAAAGCTCTTTGATGGGGAGGAAGTAGAGCCAGAGGCTCAAGATGCGCATGAAACAAGTGGTGAGCTTATTGGGGTTCAGTTCACTCACCACCTACGCAACGGCTTTAAACCTCCAACCGCTACGTACCAACATCGTAAGAAGCCGGTGGCTGGCACTCAAGTACCATTAGTCTAATCCACCCGGCCAACCGGCCTGGCGTAGCGCTTTGAAGGTGTTGGCATCCAGGCCCGGCACCGTATGGCCGTTGCCTTCGGTGGTGTTCGAGGCCAGCAGGGCGTTGATGATGGCTTCTTCCACGGCTTCGGTGGCGGCCAGGAACAGCTCGCTGATGTGGTCGTTGTTGACCATCCTCAGGTGGTCGCAGGTGGGGGCGCCTTTGCCTTCATAAGCGGCTGGCGGCACGTGCTGTGCCACGGCTGCTGATTGATTTCGACTCCAAGGGCGGCGCCGACTAGCATGAAGAATTGGCGGACTAATGTACCTGCTCGATCCGTTCTACCAGGCCGCTTGTGCCGGTATTGCCGATGGCTTGCACAGCCTGGCCGCCGTGGCTCCCGACCAGTTTCAGCAGAGCGAGTATTACCTGAGCTACTTCCGCTCGGTGGTGGGTCGCGACGAGTTGCAGTTCATGGTCAACGTCGACGACGGGTGCTCGGTTTATCGTTGGGGCGCTCGACGACGTTCACCCTTGAAGAGCAGGGCCGTCTGCTGTGTGTGCGTGATTGGGTGCTGGCGGCCATGCGCCGTCACCTGCAACTGATGCCCCCGGAAGGGCCTACCGCCGAGGCCATGGCTGGCGACTTGGCGACCCTGCTGGATCGTTTCGATGCGCGTTTGTCGTGCGCGAAGTCGAGACGGCGCGGCTGATTCTCCAGGGCTTCTCCAGCAAAGCCATCGCCCAGCAACTGGGTATTTCCCCGGAAACGGTGAAGGTGCATCGGCGCAATCTCTATCACAAGCTCAATGTGAGTGGGCATGGAGAGCTGTTTGCGCTGGTGTTGCAGCCGCGTTGATACCTTGTGGGAGCGAGCCTGCTCGCGATAGCGGTTTATCATTCAACACGGTTATCGACTGACCCACCGTCATCGCGAGCAGGCTCGCTCCCACAGGGGGCGGGCGGTGACTCAGTTTTTCAGCGTGAACACCAACGCCTTCAACCCGCACTCAACATCGGCATCCGGAAACTCTGGCGGATTCTCCAGTCGCTGCTCAAACCGCAAGCTTGGCGCTTCGCGGGTGACGCCATCGATGAGAAAGT
The DNA here is from genome assembly GCF_014852305.1 of Pseudomonas sp. PDM09. Lineage (NCBI taxonomy): Bacteria > Pseudomonadati > Pseudomonadota > Gammaproteobacteria > Pseudomonadales > Pseudomonadaceae > Pseudomonas > Pseudomonas sp. PDM09. The sequence continues at coordinate 445,441 of NZ_JACVBI010000001.1, forward strand.
CCGCACCGAACGCCGGATCGTTCATGCAAGCCAGCACCGTGCCCTGTGGGCTGAGCAATTCCGGCAGGCGGCGCAGCACCCGCTGGTAATCCTTGGTCAGCAGAAAACTGCCTTTCTGAAAGGACGGCGGGTCGATGATCACCAGATCGTAAGGACCATTGCTGATGACCTTGCCCCAGGACTTGAACAGGTCATGGCCGAGAAAACTCACCTTGCTCAAGTCATGCCCATTGAGCCGATGATTGTCGCGGCCACGGCTCAGGGCCGAGCGAGCCATGTCCAGATTGACCACATGCGTAGCGCCACCCGCAATGGCGGCCACCGAAAACCCGCAGGTATAGGCGAACAGGTTCAACACCCGCTTGCCATCAGCATTGGCCCGCACCCAATCGCGGCCGTAGCGCATGTCGAAGAACAGGCCGGTGTTCTGTTTGCGGCCCAGGTCCACGCGATAATGCAGGCCGCCCTCGGTGATCGTCATCTCCTCGATTGGCTCCCCGAGCAGCCATTCGGTGGTGCTTTCCGGCAGGTATCGATGTTGCAGCAGCAAGGTATGCGCGCCGGATGTCGTCCATGCAGGCGACTGCGTGATCGCCATCAGCCGCTGCTTCAAATCGTCCAGTTGTGACGCTTGCGGTTCCTTGAACACGCAGACCAGCACCACGCCTTGCAGCCAGTCGACGGTCAATTGCTCCAGCCCCGGCCAGCAGCGGCCACGGCCGTGGAACAGCCGACGGGTTTCTGCCGGCGCAGCGGCAAGCGCAGTCAGCAAATGGTCGTGGAGGACGGAAAGGGCATCTGGGTTCATCGGGCAAAGTCGGCCATGCATGGGGGGCGGCATTTTAACCACAATTCGCCCCCCACGAACGAACGGCGCGCGTTTACCAATCCACCGAATAGCTGACCGCCAATCGACGCCCTTCGGCATGAGGGTAAGGCGCGGCCGCATTGGCCTGCATGTAGAGCGTTTCGTAGTTGCGATCGCTCAAGTTGTAGACGCCCATGTCCAGTTTGCCCACCGGCAATTCCACGCCGGCCAGCAGGTCGACTGTGGTATAGCCTTCGATTTTACGGCCGTTTCCATCATTGAAACCGGCGTCGTAGCTGTCCAGGCGCATCGCCTGCAACCGCAGGTTGTAGTCTTCTTGCTCATAGGCAACGAAGGCGGTGGTTTTGGCCGGTGAGATGCGCGTGGCCGGCAGGTCGAGCCATTCGCCGTTCTGGCGGGTTTCGCCTTTGGTCCAGGCGTAGGTTCCGCCCAGCGACCAGGCTTGATCGAGGTGATAAGTCAGGCTGGTCTCGACACCGCGCACGCGTTCTTTCTGATCGATCAGCCGTTGCGCACGGGTGACGGAGTCGTAGTACTGCGTCACGTCCGAGCGGTTCTCGAACAGCGTGACATTGGCCTGCAACGACTCCCAGTCACCGCGCCAGCCGAGTTCGTAACTGTCGACCTTGATCGCCTGAGCGTTGAGGTCCTGGATGTTGTAACTGCCGCGCACATCACGCAGGAAGCGCTGCACATCGGGCAGCGAGAAGCCCTGGCTGAAGTTGACAAACACATCCTGCGCACTGCTGATGTGGTAGACCGCACCGAGGTTGTAGAGGGTGTCTTCGTACTTCAGCGTGCCGCCGGGCAGCACCTCAGTCACGCCTGCTTGCCAGATGCCACCGAAGGCGATGCTGTCGGCGACGTCGCTGTGAATCCACTCGTGCCGCGCACCGCCGCGCAGGGTCCAGTCGCCGATATCCCAGCTCGATTGAGCGAAGAGCGCTGTGGTGTTGGTTTCAATGTCCGGGCCGAATGCATAGCGCTGGCCTGTCGGCGTGTAGGCCAAGCCGTCGACGCGATAACGGTCGCCCTGCTGGCTGATTTGTTCGTTCTCGAAGTCGGCGCCCCAGACCAGGTTGCCGGTGGCGCTGCCAATCGAGGGCAGGGTACTTTCCACGGCGGTGCGCAGGCCATAGACATCGGCTTCGCTCTCGGACGCCACGACCCCGGCGTTGGCACCCCAGTTGTATGGGAAGAACCGCGCTTGCTGTTTGCGCCAGTAGCTTTCCACCATCAAGTGCTGGCCGAACAGATCGCGATCGCTGTAATTGAAGTTCACCGCCTGGTTATGGGTGAACGGCTGGTCGCTCAATTGCAAGCCTTTGATCGCGACCGACGCGCCATTGCGAGAGCCGGCCACATAGCCGGTGTCTTGTTTGTCCTCGTACTCCTGCACGGACAGGCTCAGGCGTCGATCGTCATCCAGATCGAAGCCGAATCTGGCGTGCAGGTCATGGCTCTCGGTGTCCATGTTGCTGCCCTGAAACGCTTCCTGGGCGATGCGGTTGCCGTTGCCATCGAACTGGTCGTTGCGTTGCAACAGGTCGGCGGACACGTACCAGTCGAAGGCGTTCTGGCGCCCGGTCACGCTCTGGAACACTTCGTAGGCAAAACCTTTGCGATTGAAGTTGTCGGCGGTGCTGAGCCCTACGCGGCTGCTCATCGCCAGGGATTGCCCCTCGTTACGCTTGGTGATGACGTTGATGATGCCGCCCGAGGCGCCCGCGCCATAGAGGCTGCTGGCACCGGAGACCACCTCGATGCGTTCGATACTCGACGGTGCGATGCTGTTGAGCTGGCGTGAAACGTCGCGACTGGCGTTCTGCGAAACACCGTCGATCAGCACCAGCACGTTACGCCCGCGTATGGTCTGGCCGTAGTTGCTCATGGTGCCGGAGGAGGGCGCCAGACCGGGCACCAGCGTGCCGAGAATATCAGCCACCTTGCGCCCGGCAGCGGATTGTTGCGCGATCTCCTTTGCTTGAATCAACTGCACGGTGCCGGGAATCGAGGCGATGCTGGCCTCGCTACGTGTTGCGGACACCACGGTGTCGGACAGGGCCAGCGAACCGCTGCCCAGTTCCAGCGGCGCCGGAGCCGTTCGTAGCGTGACGCTGTTTTTACCGCTGAAGCGCCATTGCAGACCACTGTCGCGCAGCAGGCTATTGAGTGCCTGTTCGGTGCTGTAATCGCCCCTGAGCGACGGCGCCGTTTTGCCACGCAGCAGCGCCGCGTCGACGCCGATGGATAGCCCGGTCTGCGTGGCCAGTGCCGTCAGTGCCGTGTCCAGCGGCTGGCTCCCCAGTTCGAAGTGATAGGTGTCTGTCGCGGAGTCGGCGAAGGCCGGAACGGCGCAGCCCAAGGCAAGTGCCAGAGCGCTCAGGCGAAAGAGGGAGAAGGTCTGGTGGGTCATTGTTGTTGCTCATGGAATCGACTGTATTAACTCCAATGACCGGGCTGAAATGAAATCGGGCAGTTGTCTTGAAGATTTTTTTTGCTCAGCGCTGCCGCACCTGCACCAGGTATTTGCTGTAGGTCTCGATACGAATCGGCAAGACCGCCTGCAACAAGGCCAGTGCGGCATCGCTGTCTTGCGCGGGCAGCACGCCGGTGAAGCGCAGGGTTTGCAATTGCGCATCCGACGCCCAGATAATTCCCCGACGATGCCGATCAATTTCGGCCAGTACTTCGGGCAGCGGCCTGTCGTGGAAAATCAGCGGGGCGGGGAGCGAAGCGGTTGCCTGCGTGGCGGGCGCCATCCAGTTCTGCACGGGTAGCCACTGACCGACGGCGATCGCCGCCGGCAACAACAGGGCTGCGCCTATCAGGCGGGCGCGACGGGGCCGGGCTTTTGGTGGTGGAGAGAAGGATTGCCAAAGCTGCTGAAGTTGTTCGAACAGCTGCGCGTGGCGCGCATCGGCAGCATGCCAGGCGTTGAATTCGGCCAGAACTTCAGCTGAGGGCGCCTCGTCCAGACGCACCAGCCAATGGGCCGCCTGCTCGCGGATCTGATCCTGGGTGAGGCTTTCAGTCATCGCTCAACCCCTCGGGCAAGGCGTCGAACAAACGGGCATGGCAGTGTGCGAGCGACTTCGCCAGGTACTGCTTGACGCTGCTTTCGGAGACCTGAAGGTGTCTGGCAATTTCGGCATAGGAACAGCCATCGACACGCGCCATCAGAAAAGCCTTGCGCGGTTTCTCTTCCAGTTCTTCGAGCAACAGCAGCAGAACTTTGCCGAGCAATTGGCGCACGGCAATGATCTGTTCCGGGCCTTGTTGGGTCTGCTGATCGAGTAGAACGACCATGCTGCGAAGGGTTTCTTCTTCGACCCGGCGGCGATGATACTGATTGATCAACAGACGATTGGCTGCCACCAGCAGATAGGCCCGTGGTTCCTGCAATGTCGGCAAAGCATCCAGGCCCAGCAGTTTGACGAAGGTGTCATGGGCCATGTCAGCGGCATTGTCGGGGCAGCCGAGCTTTTTGCGCAGCCAGCCGAACAGCCAGCCATGATGCCCACGGTAAAGCTCGGAAAGAGACGAAGCGGACTGACCCGACACGACGAAACCTCGAACGAAGATAATTCGCAAATGGGAAGTTGTTGCAATTGCGAATGCTGTCATGTTGCTGTGCGACGTTCAAGTCTGATGCGAACGCAAGAGCAAGGACTCGCTGAACATCGCATCGATACAGGGCTCAAGGCTTGCAGTTCGCCCGATTTCGTCATCCGGTTGTATCAAAAATGAATTTCCACGAAGTCCGCTGCTCATACCTGTAGGTGGCGGATTTCAGCCCGCGAAATCAATTACGTAATCAGGGAGTGACACAGTCATGGGTCCAGTATCGACGGCGGGCGCGCACTTGTCTGACGGATTGATTCTTGTGGTGGAAGACGACCCGTTGATTCTGGAGTTTCTTTGCGAAATTCTTCAGGAGGAAGGCTTTGCGGTTGAACCAAAGATCAGCGCGGACGCCGCGTCGCAGTTTCTGGAGCAGCACGCGCCGGAGGTAGGACTGTTGCTGACGGACATCACCATGCCGGGCAAACTCAATGGCGCGGACCTGGCCAATCAGTTCGGCGACCGTTGGCCAGACAAACCGATCATGATCATGTCCGGCTTCGAAACCCCGAAAAGTTCGGGGGTCAAGCATCGGGTTGCGTTCATCAAGAAACCTTGGGCGGTGGGACAGTTGCTCGATTGTGTGCAAAACGCCTTGCATTCGAACCGGCCTGTGTAGGAGCTGCCGCAGGCTGCGATCTTTTGATCTTCGTTCTAAAAGCAAAATCAAAAGATCGCAGCCTGCGGCAGCTCCGTGGGTGATGTACATTGCCTGACAACATTCGCCTGGTTCTGGAAGTCGCCCTTTGTCAGCATCCGTGTTCAACACCTCGTACCGCGCCTTTCTGTTCGATATGGACGGAACTGTCCTCAACTCCATCGCCGCCGCCGAGCGGATCTGGACCACCTGGGCCCTGCGCCACGGTGTTGATGTCGATACCTTCCTGCCGACCATCCATGGCGTACGCGCCATCGACACTATCACTCGTCTGGCCTTGCCCGGGGTAGACGCTGAAGCTGAAGCCGCGTGGATCACCAAGGCGGAAATCGAGGATGTGGAAGGGATTGTCGAAGTGGCCGGCGCGGCGAGTTTCCTCAAGTCGCTGCCCGCCAATCAATGGGCCATCGTCACCTCCGCACCACGGACGCTGGCCCTGCGCCGAATGGCGGCGGCGGGCATTCCCGAGCCTTTGGTGATGGTCACCGCCGAAGACGTCAGCGCCGGCAAACCCGACCCTGCGGGGTATCGGCTGGCCGCCAGTCGGTTAGGGGTCGAGCCCACCGAGTGCCTGATCTTCGAAGACGCCGCCGTGGGGATTCGTGCGGGTGAAGCGGCGGGCGGCCAGGTCATGGTCATCACCGCGACCCATGTTCATCCGCTCCAGACCCCGCACACTACCCTGGCCAGCTACGACTCGGTCGAGGCGCGAGTGGATCTGCACAGCCAAATCAGCCTGTACACCATTTAATGTGGGAGCGGGCTTGCTCGCGAAAGCGGTTCATCATTCAACATTGATGTCGACTGATACACCGCCTTCGCGAGCAAGCCCGCTCCCACAGTAGATTGTGGTGGGTTCAGTAGATCCCGGGAATCAATCGCCAGCTACGGGCGCAGTAAGCCTCATATTCACTGCCAAACTGCGTGCGTAACAGCGCTTCTTCGGAGTGAATGCGGGCGATCAGCGGGATCAACATCAGCGCCACAAGAAGCAACCCGACGCCGGAGCGAAAGGCCAGCGCCCAGCCCACGCCATTGATCAGCAGCCCCAAGTAACTGGGGTTGCGCAAGGTCCGATAAATCCCCTCGGTGACCAGCCGGTGCCCCGGCTGAATCGCCACCAGGCCGCTGAAGCGTTTGCCCAATACAAACACCGGCCACATCCGCAGCGCGCCACCGCCGATGAACAGCAGTGCGCCCAGCCAGCGCACGCCCTCGCCACCGAAGGTCCAGAAGTCGATCCGGTCGGTGTAGGCTGGCAGGTACCCACTCAACAGCCCAAGTACCCCGAAAACCGGCAATACCCAGCGATTGGCCCGGTCTTCACGTTCGCCGGAGCTCAGGTTTCCCTCGCTGAACAAAGACACGATCGCCATCACCAGGGTTGCAAACGCAATGACCACCAACGGTGGGTGCGAGAAAAAAGCTGCCAACCCGCCCAGCCCGACTACCGCCAGAGCGAGGTAGGCAAGGGTGCTGACGAGGGCGAAAAACGCGAGTTTGGCCGAGATTTTCATGACTGACTTCACAACGGACATGTAGGAGCTGCCGCAGGCTGCGATCTTTTGATTTTGCCCCTGACAATATCGCTCAAAAATCAAAAAATCGCAGCCTGCGGCAGTGGTTGTTCGGTCATTCGACGCGGTACCGCGTTATCGCCAGGACGGTAGTCGCGGGGCTGGGTGAACTAAGCTTGGATAAGGATGATTCTATCTATTCACTCCCGGCGCGTTGAACATTTCGCTGGGCCGGGAGCGTCACAAGGAGCACACGATGCTTCACATCAGAACGCCCCTGATTCTGCACCCAGGCCTGTCAACCCCGACCCGGCGGATCTGGCTCAAGCTGGAAAACCTGCAACCCAGCGGCTCGTTCAAACTGCGCGGCATGGGCCTGCTGTGCAGTCAGGCCGCGGAGCAGGGCAAGCGTAAAGTGGTCTGTCCTTCCGGGGGGAACGCCGGGTTGGCCACCGCCGTGGCCGCCGCCAGCCTTGGGCTGAAAGCCTGCATCGTGGTGCCGAACACCACCCCGGAAACCACCCGCGCCAGGATCAGGAAAACCGGTGCCCAGGTGATCGTTCATGGCAAGGTCTGGGACGAAGCCAATCAACGGGCGAAAGAACTCGCAAAGGGCGCGGACACCGAATACGTGCCCGCTTTCGATCATCCGGTGCTGTGGGAAGGGCACAGCACGATGATCGATGAAATTCTCGAGGACTGTCCTCAGGTCGATGTGTTAGTGACGTCGGTGGGCGGCGGCGGGTTACTGGCGGGCCTGCTCACTGGACTGATCCGTCATCAGCGCATGGATTGTCGAATCGTTGCTTGCGAAACCCAGGGCGCGGCGTCTTTCGCGGCCGCCATCAGTGCCGGCCACCCGGTCAGATTGCCGCGCATCGATACCGTCGCCACCTCACTTGGCGCGGCGCAGGTGGCGGCCTGGCCGGTGCAGCACATCCTCGATTTTGCGCACGAATGCGTGGTGCTCAGCGATGATGAGGCGATCATGGGCGTGGTCCGTTACGCCAACGACTTGCGTCAGTTGGTCGAGCCAGCGTGCGGCGTTTCATTGGCAGTGGCGTACCTCGATCATCCGGCGATCGCCGAGGCCCATGATGTAGTGATTGTGGTGTGCGGCGGTGTCAGCATCAGCGCGCAATTGGTCGCGGGCTGGGCGCGCCTGTCCGCTGGGGCGCAAGCAACCTAGGGCCCGAACACTATCCAGTGTTGCGAGCCCCACGGCTGACTTTTACAGGTTACAGCGACTGACTGGACTTTATTGAGCGAGGATCGCTTTGGCCAGGTCCTCGTCGCTTGCCTTGAGGTCGGGATGATTCTGTCGAATTTCCTTCAGCACCGACTCCAGATAAACGCCGCGAATCGTACCGCCACTTGCCACGAAGCTAGAGGCATCATCCCGTGCGGGAATCACGATTTTGTCATCCTTGAACGTCGAGTACAGCGATGCGGAGACCCCAGCCGAAGTGGCGACATCTTTTGCATCTACATCGGCCATGGCCGAACCAACGGGCAAACAAAGCACTAGTGAAGATATGAGCAACAGACGGCGCATGACGGCGTCCTCCGAAAGCGTAAAGGAAGTAACACATAATTTAGGATGCCTGACTGTGCTCAGGAGTTCCCTGCCGATTCGATATAGGCACAGGTGAGCGCTCAGAACCGCACGTTTGCGCCATAGTCAGCTGATCACGCAGCCGGATCGTGGTATGTGACGAACACCCGACCCTGTAGGTGCTGGCGAAGCCTGCATAGAATGCAACTGTGATGGCGATTATCGGGGCGAGGGCTGGCTTGAATGAATGGAGGGCAGGTGAGCGTCGATATCGAATGCGTGGTGGTCGGGGCCGGTGTGGTTGGGCTGGCGGTGGCCAGGGCCCTGGCTCAGGCTGGGCGAGAAGTGATTCTGGTCGAGGCGGGCGAGGGGATTGGCGTGGGCATCAGTTCGCGCAATTCGGAAGTGATCCACGCCGGGATCTATTACCCGAGCGGCAGTCTCAAGGCGCAATTGTGCGTGGAGGGCAGGCAACGGCTGTACGCCTTCTGCGATGAACGCGGCGTCGATTACCAGCGTATCGGCAAGCTGATCGTGGCCACCGATGACCATCAGCGCCATGCCTTGCAGGTATTGCTGGAGCAGGGGCAGCGCAACGGTGTCGATGACCTGCAATGGCTGGATGCCGGGCAGGCGCAGGCGCTTGAACCGGGGTTGTCCTGCGTTGCCGCGCTCTGGTCGCCGTCCACCGGCATCGTTGATTCCCATGCCCTGATGCTGGCGCTTCAGGCAGATGCTGAAGCGTGCGGTACTTCGATAGCCTTTCACACGCCATTGGAATCGGCCCGTTGCACCGGGCACGGTTTCGAGCTGCATATGGGAGGGGCTCAGCCGATGACGTTGAGCTGTCGTCAGTTGATCAACTGCGCGGGATTGTCCGCGCCTGACGTGGCGGGCCGGATCGAAGGCTTGCCAGCGCAGCACGTTCCCAAGGCTTGGCTGTGCAAGGGCAGTTATTTCAGTTTCAGCGGTCCGGCGCCGTTCCGGCATTTGGTTTACCCGGCACCGGAAAGCGCCGGGCTGGGCGTTCACATGACCCTGGACCTGGGCGGTCAGGCGCGTTTCGGGCCGGATGTCGAATGGGTCGAGCAAGTCGATTACCGCGTCGATCCCCGCCGCAGCGAAGGTTTCTATCAGGCGATCCGGCGTTACTGGCCGGCATTGCCCGATGACAGCCTGCAACCGGCCTACAGCGGCATTCGCCCGAAAATCAGCGGGCCGAGCGAACCGGCCGCCGACTTCATCATCAGCGGCCCGGATGTGCATGGCGTGCCGGGGTTGGTCAACCTGTTCGGCATCGAATCACCAGGGCTGACCAGTTGCCTGGCGCTGGCCGAGCGGGTGGTAAAAATACTAGCCGCTCCGCATTCCTTGTAGCAGCTGGCGCAGCCTGCGTTCGGCTGCGAAGCAGTCGTAAAACCTGCCCATGCGGTTTACCTGATAGACCGCAGTGCCTGAATTCACGACTGCTGCGCAGCCGAACGCAGGCTTCGCCAGCTGCTACGCAGGTCGCCGTGAAGGTGCCGGTTATCAGTGTCTGCGATGCCGTTCACCGCGAGGGCTATTCTTGGCAATGCGCCCATCCTCATGGGAGACCTCTGATGATCAACGTACGCACTGCCCGCATGCTCGCCGATTACAGGCACTGGGCCGATCAGCGACTCTTTGACAGCCTCATGGCGCTGCCACCGGAAGAGCTCAACCGCAAACGGGTGTCGGTGTTCAACAACATCATCGGCACCTTGAACCATATCTACGTGGTGGACTGCATCTGGCAAGCCCACCTGGAGGGCCGAGGGCACGACTTCAAAACCTCCCATGACCTGCTCCATACCGAACTCCCCGAGCTGCGAATGGCGCAACAGGAGATCGATCAATGGTTCTGTGGATGGAGTGCGGCCCAGACTGACGATTCGCTGGATCAACCCATCGAATTCACTTCCGTCTCGGGGGAAAGCGGGATCATGAGCGCCGGCGCGATGCTGTTGCATGTGGTCAACCACGCCAGTTATCACCGAGGCTGGGTGGTCCAGATGTACGTCGAGATTCCGGCCTTGCCGCCGATCACCGACCTGCCGGTGTTTTTGCGCGAGGTTCCGGGGTATTGAATCGAGTATCCGGGCCCAAGCAAATCCCCTGTGGGAGCGGGCTTGCTCGCGAAAGCGGTCTGACATTCGACAGTGATGTCGACTGATACAACGCTTTCGCGAGCAAGCCCGCTCCCACATTGGATCTTCTTTGTGATGGCGATGGTGTCAGGCCTGAGGAATCAAACTCTGCCGGCAATCCAGCACCAACAGCGCACCACCCAGTTCGCTGCTGCCCACTTCCAGCGTAAACCCGTGCAGGCTGACAATCGCCGCGACGATCGACAACCCCAGCCCGAAGCCGCTTTGCGGGTTACCGCCCTCGGCGCGATAGAAGCGCTGAAACACCGCCTCACGCTCGGCCAGCGCAATGCCGGGGCCTGAGTCGAGTACTTCGATTCGTGTATGCCCGGCGTCATTCATCCCACGCAAAATCACCTTGCCACCCGGCGGCGTGAATTTGATCGAGTTGCTCAGCAAATTCGCCACGGCTTCGAACAGCAGCGCCCGGTCGCCGTTGAACCGGGGCAGGGACTCGGGCAGTTGCAGTTCAAAGGTCAATTGGCCTTCTTCGGCCAGCGGCAGATAAAAGTCATGCAACTCTTGCAGCAACGGCACCGGGTCCAGTTGCACGAAACCCGAACGGCGCTGGCGATCCTCCAGCTCGGAAATTCGCAGCAAGCCACGAAAACGCGCCATCAAGGTATCGGCCTCGCCGAGCACCGAATCCAGTTGCCCGGCCAGCGTCGAACCGTCATCGGCCTGCTGCTGAATCCGGTACAGCTGCGCCCGCAGGCGCGTCAGCGGTGTGCGCAGGTCATGGGCGATGTTGTCGCATACGCCCTTGACCTCGTTCATCAAGCGCTCGATGCGTTCGAGCATGGCGTTGACGATGGCGGCGAGCATGTCCAGCTCATCACGGCGGTTGGACAGCGGCAGGCGTCGGGTCAGGTCACCGGCGACAATGGCTTCGGCGCTGGCCTGGATCGCCCGGATCCGCCGCAGCGGGCGCCGTCGCAATAAGTGCCAGCCGGCGATACCGGGCAGAATGGTCAGCGACACGCCCCACAGCAGCGCGTGCAGAATGATCCGGGTCACCGCAAACAACGAACCGTTGTCCCGCACCAGTACCAGCCAGCGCCCGTCCAGGGTCCGGGTCGCCGCGGCATCGCAACTGTCGGCGGGTAAAGTCGGGTCATCGGCGTCGACGCAGTCGCTGAGGATGTGAATCTTGCCGTCCAGCGGCAGGCCTTGGGGGATCTGGCGCAAGGGGCCACTGAGGTAGCGCCGCTGGTCATCGAACAGGCCATAGGCATCGATGCCGCGAACGTCGAAGGTCACACTGGCGGCGAGGGCGTCCTCCAGTTGTGCGCCCTGAAATCGGGAAAACAGATGCTGACGTTGCATCAACGAATGCTTGGCCAGGGTGTCCAGGTAGCTGGACACCTCGTAGTACATGACCCCCATGAGAATCCCGCTCCAGGCCACGAACAGCGAACTGTAGAGTGCCAGCAAGCGGCTGCTGGAGGAACGCCAGCCTTTAGAGGGGTTCAGCAATGACATAACCCGAGCCTCGCACCGTCCGAATCAGTGGGACTTTGCCTGGCGGGTCGATCTTTTTGCGCAGACGGCCGATGTGCACGTCGATCAGGTTGGTGCCGGGGTCGAAGTGATAACCCCAGACCTCTTCGAAAATCATCATCCGCGACAGAATCTGCCCGGTGTTGCGCATCAGAAATTCCAGCAACTTGTACTCGGTGGGCAACAGCGTCAGCAACTGGCTGTCGCGACTGGCCTCGTGGCTGATCAGGTTCAGCTCCAGATCCGCCACGCGCAACGTGGTGGCCTGGGCGGTCACGGTGTTTTGCCGGCGCAGCAAGACTTCGACCCGGGCGGCCATTTCATCGGTGGCGAATGGTTTGGTCAGGTAATCGTCGCCCCCGGCGCGCAGGCCGCGCACCCGTTCATCGACATCGGAGAGGGCGCTGATCATCAGGATCGGCGTGACCACGCCCATGGTGCGCAGGGTGGTGACAATCGCCAGGCCATCAAGCTCCGGCAACATGCGGTCGAGGGTGATCAGGTCGTAGTCACCGCTGACCGCGCGCGCAAGACCCTCGCGGCCATTGTCGACCCAATCCACGTCGAGGCCGTGGCTACTCAGTTCAGCGACGATTTCCCGGGCGGTCACAGCGTCGTCTTCGATGGTCAAGATGCGGGTCATAGGGCTTGCCTGATAATCGGTTCAATACGAAGTGGGGCTCATTTTGCCAAGAATTACGCGCGACTTTTTAAATTAACTTTCATGTTGTCTCGTGAGCCTGGCTGGAACGTTGATATCATCCGGCCATAACTCTAAAGGGAAGCTGTACTGTGCGCACTTTAATGGTTCGTGGCTGGATGCCGATGTTTTTGCTGTTGTTGTGCATGGTCGGCTCATCTGCCTGGGCTGCCAACACGCCATGTTCGGGGAAGAAGGGCGGCATCGATCGTTGCGACGGCGATCTGTTCCTCTGCAATGACGGTTCCATCAGTGGTTCGAAGAAAAGCTGCTCGGCGATGTTTGGTAGTGAAAGCCAGGCGCGTCCGCAGACGCTGTTGCAGGATTCCGATGGCTGCGCCTGCGGCACCGGCACGTTCTGCACCGGGCCAAGAGGCGGGGTGTATTGCCTGACGCCCAGCGGCAACAAGAGCTACAAGCGCAAGTAATTCGTTTAGCGCAATGCATAAAACCCGCCGATATGGCTGGCTCCTTGCAAACTGCATGACCCTGAGAAGTTCATTGTTTTCAACTATTTGAAATAGAACGATTTATTTAAGTAGTGCGACTGGCACGTTGACTGCAATTGCTCGTTTGACGAGTTGTAACACCTGCCTGGAGCACTACAACAATGAACAGATCCTCTGATGGTTTTTATCCTGTCGCAGATGAGTTCAGCACGCTCTCGGGCGTGTCCTGGGCCGCTATTTTCGCCGGGGCCGCGGCGGCTGCGGCGTTGTCGCTGATCCTCGTGCTGCTTGGTTTTGGCCTGGGTTTTTCGGCGGTTTCGCCGTGGGCCCATGAAGGCGTCAGCGCCAAGGGCCTGGGTATCTCGACGATTGTCTGGCTGGCCTTTACCCAGATCGTGGCGTCCGGGCTCGGCGGCTACATCGCCGGTCGCCTGCGGGTGAGGTGGGCCTACCTGCACGGCGATGAGGTTTACTTCCGGGACACCGCCCATGGCTTCCTGGCCTGGTGTATCGCGACGCTGGTGACCGCGACCCTGGTGGTCGGCTCGGTCAGCAACATCGTCAGCGGCGGCGTGCAGGCCGGGGCAACGGTCGCCGGCGGTGCCGCCAGCGCCATGACCCAGGCTGCCGGTAGCGCGGTCGCTAATACCGACAATGACCCGTACGGTTACTTCATCGACAGCCTGTTTCGTGATGATCGGCCCGTCGCTGTCAGCGAGGACGCCGTCAATGGCACCGTCACCCGGATCTTCGCGCGCAGCCTGCGTAACGATGGTCAACTGGCGCCCGAGGATCGGACCTACCTGGCACAACTGGTCGCCCAACGGACCAACCTCACTCAAGCGGACGCCGAACGCCGTGTCGATGAAGTCTATGCCCGCACCCAGAAAGCCGTCGCCGACGCCAAGCTGGCCGCGCAACAAGCGGCTGACACCGCAGCCAAAGTCGCAGCCTTGACGGCGTTGTGGATGTTTGTCGCGCTGCTGGCCGGTGCGTTTTTTGCCAGCCTCGCCGCGATCTTCGGCGGTCGTCGTCGGGATGCCGTGGAGTACCTGGAAACCGATGCCTACGTGACCACCACAACCACGACGTTGCCACCTGTTCGCTAACCCGGGAGAACCCTCATGCGCTCTATATTGCTGTTCCTTCTTGGCGTACCGATCCCGATCATCATTCTGATTGCGTTGCTGACGTGAGCCCCTTCTGAAGCACTTGCCTGCGCCGCTTCTACTTCATGTAGAAGCGGCGTTTTGTTTTTGGGCTCCGGGTAGCGATTCGATGAAGGCATTCTGCTAGTCACTCAGGGGGAAAGGACACGCTTTCACTGGCCTGGATCAATATTTGCTTCGGCGATATTCCCTAACATAAAAAATCCAGACCCTCCTGCGGCATCGGCTTCAGTACTTCAGCGCGCAATGATTGCGCTGTCCGGTTGGCCGACAGGGTGTAAGTGCAGCATGGAGCTGGCAACCCTTACCTGAACTTTTCAAGGATGAATCTCGCGATGCAACGCCAAGACAGAACCTTCGATATCCAGCCGCTGATGCAGGCGGACATGACCGTGCGCATCAATGGCCAAACCGTCAACGCCGCCATCGGCGAAACCGTCCTGACGGTCATTCAATCACTGGGCATACGCCAAGTGGCCCGCAACGATCATGATCAAGTCAGCGGTGCCTATTGCGGCATGGGCGTATGCCAATGCTGTCTGGTGAGAATCAATGGCCGACACAAACGTCGCGCCTGCCAGACGATCGTGCGTGAGGGCATGGACGTCGAAACCCGGGTCAACTGCATCACCGGGCAGGAGGTGCTATGAGCCTGCATCCGGTAATCGTCGGCGGCGGGCCGGCGGGCATGGCGGCGGCCATTGAACTGGCCCGGCATGGGGTGCGGTGTACCTTGCTGGAAGAAGCCTCGCGGCTCGGCGGAGTGGTCTATCGCGGACCGTTGCGTGATGGCGTTCAGCTGGATTATCTGGGGCCGCGCTATTCAGAAGCGCTGGCCAAGCTGCATGGAGATTTCCGGGAGCAGTCGGGCTTGATCGACGTGCGCCTGAACCATCGCGTGGTCGGTGCTGAAGGCTCTCGCGCACTGGTGCTGCTGGACGCCGATGAGCGCTTGCAGGAGATTGAGTATTCGCAGCTGCTGCTGGCTGCCGGTTGCCATGAACGCAGCGTGCCGTTCCCCGGCTGGACCTTGCCCGGCGTGATTCTATTGGGTGGTCTGCAACTGCAAATCAAGAGCGGCGTTGTTAAACCGCAGGGGCCGGTGGTGATCGCGGGCACCGGTCCGTTGTTGCCGCTGGTGGCCTGCCAACTGCACACGTCCGGGGTGAGTGTCGCCGGGGTCTACGAGGCGTGCGTGTTCGGCAAAATCGCTCGGGAAAGCCTTGCGCTGTTGAACAAGCCACAGCTGTTTCTCGACGGTTTGAGCATGCTTGCGTACCTGAAATTGCACGGCATCCCCATGCACTATGGCTGGGGCGTGGTCGAGGCACAGGGCGAGGGTGAATTGAACTCGGTGAGCGTCGCGCCGTACTCCAGCACTTGGGTTGCAGACCTGAGCCGCGCCGAGCAAGTTTCCGCGCAGACCCTGGCGGTCGGTTACGGCTTCATTCCTCGCACGCAACTCAGCCAGCAAATGGGCCTGAATCACAGTTTCAGTGCCGACGGCTATTTGCGGGTCAGCGCCAATGTCTGGCAGCAAAGCAGCGAGCCCCACGTGCATCTGGCCGGTGACATGGGCGGGATTCGCGGTGGCGAGGCGGCCATGCTCGCGGGACGGATCGCGGCGGTGTCGATCCTCCTGCAACGCAATGTGCTGGACCTGGAACTGGCGCTTGTCCGGCGCGACCGTTGCCTGTCGAAATTCAAGTCCATCGTGCGCTTTCGCGCTGCCGTCGACCGCTACACCGAACGCGGCGTCGGGCAGACCGCATTGCCGGCCGCCGACACGGTGATCTGCCGCTGTGAACACGCGACCCGCGCCGACATCGATCGGGCGCTGGAGCAGGGCGTGCAAGACCTGGCCAGCCTGAAAATGCGCACCCGAGTGAGCATGGGCGATTGTCAGGGGCGCATGTGTGTGGGTTATTGCACCGACCGTTTGCGCGAAGCCACCGGCCGGCAGGATGTGGGTTGGTTGCGACCGCGTTTCCCCGTCGACCCGATTCCTTTTTCAGCGTTCCAGCCTGTCGGCACGGAGGCCGCCAGCCATGAGTAAGTTCTACGACGCGGTCATCGCCGGCGGCGGTGTGATCGGGGCGTCCTGCGCCTATCAATTGTCCAAGCGCAAACACCTGAAAGTCGCGTTGATCGACGCCAAGCGTCCGGGTAACGCGACCCGGGCTTCGGCCGGTGGCCTGTGGGCGATCGGTGAATCGGTGGGGCTGGGTTGCGGGGTGATCTTCTTTCGCATGATGTCGGCCAATCGCAAGCGCGAAGCCCGGGGTACGGCCGTGGCGGTGGACTCCAGCACGCCGCACATCCTGCCGCAGGCGTTCTTCGATTTCGCCTTGCAGTCCAACGCGATGTACCCGGACTTGCATCGGGAGTTGCAGGAGAATCACGGGATGGATTTCAAGTTCGAGAAAACCGGACTGAAATTCGTGATCTATGACGATGAAGACCGGCTCTACGCCGAGCACATCGTCGCTTGTATTCCGCATCTGGCGGATCAGGTGCGCTGGCTCGATCAAGCGGCCTTGCGCGAAGCCGAACCGAGCGTCAGCCATGAGGCAAGGGGCGCGCTGGAGTTTCTCTGCGACCATCAGGTCAGCCCGTTCCGCCTGGCCGATGCCTACACCGAAGGCGCACGGCAGAACGGTGTGGATCTGTATTTCAACACCAACGTCACCGGCGTGTTGAAGCACGGCTCGCGGGTCAACGGCGTGCAGACCGACGAGGCCGGCGTGTTCCGTTGCGATACGCTGATCAACGCCGCCGGTGCTTGGGCCGCCGACCTCAGCGAGCAGGCCACCGGCATTCGCATTCCGGTGAACCCGGTGAAGGGCCAGATCCTGCTGACCGAGCGCATGCCGAAGATCCTGCACGGTTGCCTGACCACCAGCGACTGTTACGTGGCGCAGAAAGACAACGGCGAAATCCTGATCGGCAGCACCACCGAAGACAAGGGGTTCGACGTGACCACCACCTACCCGGAAATCAGCGGCCTGGTGCAAGGCGCGCTGCGGTGTATTCCGGCGCTGGCCGACATCAGCCTGAAACGCTGCTGGGCCGGGTTGCGTCCGGGCTCGCCGGACGAGCTGCCGATTCTCGGGCCGATGCAAGGGATAGAGGGTTATCTGAATGCCTGCGGACATTTCCGCACCGGCATCCTGACGTCGGCGATCACCGGCGTGTTGCTGGACAAACTGGTGAACAACGAGCCGTTGCCGCTGGACATCACACCGTTTCTGGCGGATCGGTTTGCAGGGGGGGCGCAGGTTGAATCGACGGGAATGGAAATGGTTTGAGGACGCCTTCGCGGGCAAGCCTCGCTCCTACAGTTAATCAGTGCCCGCATGATCGGCGTATGACCTGTAGGAGCGAGGCTTGCCCGCGAAGGCGGAGTGTCAGGCGACATCTCTATCGACTGAACGGCCATCATCGCGAGCAGGCTCGCTCCCACAATTGATCTCCATCGGTCACCTATTTCTGCCTCCGACGCAGCCCTCTGTGGGAGCGAGCCTGCTCGCGATGGCTTCGGAGCTGCCGCCACATCTCTCAATCGATCGGCGTACCGACAAACACCTCAAGCCCCTCGGCATACTCTGTGAACGCATTGATCCGCGCAAACCGCGCGGCTTCCACCTGATCCGGCACCACCAGATTGGTAAAGCTCCAGGCCACCGCCAGGGTAATTCCGTCCTGCGCAATCGAACCGTCGGTCTTCAGTGGCTGTTTTTCCAGCTCCCGCTCCAGCGCCGAATACGCCGCGGCCAATTGCCCTTCGACCCGTTCCACCCAAGGCGCGTACTGAATCTCCGCCGGCCGCAGGTTACGTTCGTAATAAAGCTGCACCGATTTCTCACATGCTGCCAACGCCAGGCCGGTCAGCCGTAGCGAGCGCAAGCGTTGCTCCAGATCGTTGGGTATCAGGCTTTTACCCGGCGCGGCCAGAGCCTCCAGGTAGTCGATGATCAGCGTCGAATCCATCAACACCTCGCCGTCATCCAGCACCAGAGTCGGCGCCTTCACCACGGGGTTGATCTGCTGGAACTGCGCGAAGTTTCTGAACACCGAAACGGACTCGTGCTCCAGCGGTATGCCCAGGCATTTGGCGGAAATGGCGACGCGCCGCACGTAGGGCGAATCCAGCATGCCGATCAGTTTCATTGAGCCTCTCCTCGACGGTCCTTGGGGGATGGACAACCTTAGCTGAGGTTCAGCAACCTGCAAACGGCCTCGCGCTAATCCTCAAAGGCTAATCCTCAAAACCTACCTGCTCATGAATCTCATCGACCTTCAATTCCAGTCGATAAGCCACGGCGATGAACAGCGCTTGGCACAGGCACAAGGTCGCACTCAGCGAGCGGAAGGCAAACGAACTGCCTTCGTTGACCAGCAGCACGGTGTTGGCGCGCTTGGCCAACGGCGAAAGGTTGCTGTCGGTGATGATCAGGGTTTTCGCCTGATGGTGCTGGGCAATACGCAGGCAGTGCTGGGTTTCCTTGCCGTAGGGCGTGAAGCTGATGGCGATCACCAGGTCATTGGCGCGCACGCTGCGCATCTGCTCGCGGTAACTGCCGCCAAGGCCCGACACCAGATGGATACGCTTGTTGGTGTGTTGCAGGTTGTAGACCAGGTAATCGGCCACCGCGAACGAGCGGCGTACCCCGACCACGTAGATGTTGTCGGCATTCACCACCAGGTCCACGGCCTTGTCGAAGGCCTGGTCATCGAGTTCCAGCCCCAGCCGCTCGATGCCCGACAGGGTGGCGTTGATGCACTCGCGCGCCAGGTCGCCGCCGCTGGCCTTCTGCGACTTGTTGGCGATCATGCTGCGGATGCGTTGCTGGTAGTTCTGCACCGGCGTGGTTTTGTGGGTGTAGGCCTCGCGAAACAGCGCCTGCATTTCGCTGAAACCGCTGAACCCGAAACGCTGGGAAAACCGCACGATGGCCGACGGGTGCACTTCGCATTCACGGGCGATGTCACTGATGCGGTCGACCATGATCCGGTCGCTCTGCTGGCTCATGTAGCTGGCGATGCGTTTGAGCTGGCGCGGCAGGCTTTCGTATTCATCGGTGATCAGCTGCAACAAACGCTCGGCATTGATCGGAGGGCTGGCGAGATCGCTGTCGGGCGTGCTCTCGGTCGTAGCCGGCTGATCGGTGCGGGACATAAGGAATCCTTCTGGCTTGTGCTTATAGAGATGACAGGCGGGTCATCCCCTGACAATAGGTTGGCTGTGCGCAGTCTACAGGGTAGGCCGGAATAAAATCTTGAGCTTGCGCCCGCCTTGGGGTCTGCTGAAACGATGCACTGTGTCTGGAACGCTTGTGTAGAAGTTTATTGGAAAAAATATTCCACGTAAAAAATATTTAGAATAATTATTGATTGTTCGGTCCCGGTCGTTTTAGTCTGCATCCACCAAGAGTGTTCGGCGCCTTCATCGCCCCGAACGCAGGCTGATAAAAATAACAGGAGCCAGCATGGGCCAGACTCGTTTTGCCAGTGGGCGTCAATTGGATCTGATTTGCCTGGGGCGCCTAGGCGTCGACCTCTATGCGCAGCAAGTCGGGGCGCGGCTGGAGGATGTGAGCAGCTTCGCCAAATACCTCGGCGGTTCGTCCGCCAACATCGCCTTCGGCACCGCTCGGCTGGGTCTGAAGTCGGCGATGCTGAGCCGGGTAGGGGACGACCACATGGGTCGCTTCCTCGTTGAATCGCTGACCCGCGAAGGCTGCGACGTCAGCGGCATCAAGATCGATCCGGAACGCCTGACCGCCATGGTCCTGCTGGGCCTCAAGGACCGCGAAACCTTTCCCTTGGTGTTCTACCGCGAAAACTGCGCCGACATGGCGTTGCGCGCCGAAGACATCAACGAAGCCTTTATCGCCTCTAGCAAAGCCCTGCTGATCACCGGCACCCATTTCTCCACCGACGGCGTCTACAAGGCGAGCATTCAGGCCCTGGACTATGCCGAAAAGCACAACGTCAAACGAGTGCTGGACATCGACTATCGCCCGGTGCTCTGGGGGCTGGCCGGCAAGGCGGACGGCGAAACCCGGTTCGTGGCTGATCAGAACGTCAGCCAGCACGTGCAGAAAATCCTCCCGCGCTTCGACCTGATCGTCGGCACTGAAGAGGAGTTTTTGATCGCCGGTGGTTCCGAAGATTTGCTCACCGCGCTGCGCAATGTCCGGCAACTGAGCGCGGCGACGTTGGTGGTCAAGCTCGGCCCGCAAGGTTGCACGGTGATTCACGGAGCGATTCCGGCGCGTCTGGAAGACGGCGCGATCTATCCCGGCGTGCGCGTCGAAGTGCTGAATGTGCTGGGGGCCGGCGATGCCTTCATGTCGGGTTTCCTCAGCGGCTGGCTGGAGGACGCCAGCGACGAGCGCTGCTGCCAGTTGGCCAATGCCTGCGGTGGTCTGGTGGTGTCGCGCCACGCCTGCGCCCCGGCGATGCCGACCCGTGCCGAACTCGACTATCTATTCAATAGCCCGGTGCCAATCACCCGGCCGGATCAGGACGCCGTGTTGCAGCGCCTGCATCAGGTCAGCGTGCCGCGCAAACAGTGGAAGCAGCTGTTCATCTTTGCCTTCGATCATCGCGGGCAATTGGTGGAGCTGGCCCACAAGGGCGGGCGCGACCTGAGCAGCATTGGCGAACTCAAACAACTCTTTATCAAAGCTGTGGAACGGGTCGAAGCGGATTTGCGTGAGCAGGGCGTCGACGCCGACGTTGGCTTGCTGGCCGATCAACGTTTCGGTCAGGACTCGCTGAATGCTGCCACCGGTCGCGGCTGGTGGGTGGCACGACCGGTGGAGGTACAGGGCTCGCGGCCATTGGCGTTCGAACACGGTCGCTCGATCGGCAGCAACCTGATCGCCTGGCCGCAGGAACAAATCATCAAGTGCCTGGTGCAATTTCATCCCGACGATGAACCCCTGCTGCGTCTGGAGCAGGAAGCGCAGATCAAGGGTTTGTATCAGGCGTCGCAAGTCAGCGGTCATGAACTGCTGCTGGAGATCATTCCGCCCAAGGATCACCCATCACAGTATCCGGACGTGCTGTATCGCGCGCTGAAACGCCTCTACAACCTGGGCATCTACCCGGCGTGGTGGAAGATCGAAGCGCAAAGCGCCGAGGAATGGAAACAACTCGACGAGCTGATTCAGGAACGCGATCCGTACTGCCGTGGTGTCGTGCTGCTGGGCTTGAATGCACCGGCGGCGGCGTTGGCCGAAGGGTTTCAGCAGGCCAGCCAGAGCCAGACCTGTCGTGGTTTCGCCGTAGGCCGGACGATTTTCCAGGAGCCGAGCCGCGCGTGGATGGCCGGTGAAATCGACGACGAAACGCTGATCCGCCAGGTGCAGGGCACGTTCGTCGAACTGATCGACGCCTGGTGCACGGCCCGTGCCTGATGAGTTAACGCAACCCAAATGTGGGAGCGGGCTTGCTCGCGAAGACGGCGGCACATTCAACATCGATGTCGCCTGATACACCGCTTTCGCGAGCAAGCCCGCTCCCACATTGATTTTGTGTCGTTCTTACTGATTTGTGTAAAACAATAAAAGGTGCAGCCATGCCCGCTATCCGAATTGGCATCAACCCGATCTCCTGGAGCAACGACGATTTGCCGTCCCTCGGTGGCGAGACGCCGTTGAGCACTGCCCTCAGCGAAGGAAAGGAAATCGGCTACGAAGGCTTCGAACTCAACGGCAAATTCCCCAAGGATGCCAAAGGCGTCGCCGACGTGCTGCGGCCCTACGATCTGGCGCTGGTCTCCGGCTGGTATTCCAGCCGTCTGGCCCGCCGTTCCGTGGCCGAGGAAATCGACGCCATCGCCAGCCATGTCGAGCTACTGGCGAAGAATGGCGCCAAGGTACTGGTCTATGGCGAAGTCGCCGACTCGATTCAAGGCCAGCGCATTCCACTGGTCGAGCGCCCGCGTTTTCACACCGAACTGGCCTGGCAGGATTACGCCGACAAACTCACCGAACTGGCACGCTTTACCCTGTCCCAAGGCGTGCGCCTGGCGTATCACCACCACATGGGCGCCTATGTCGAATCCCCGGCCGACATCGACAAACTGATGGCATTGACCGGCAGCGAAGTCGGCCTGCTGTTCGATTCGGGCCACTGCTACATGGGCGGCGGTGAACCGTTGCAGGTGCTGCGCAAACACATCGAACGCATCTGCCACGTGCATTTCAAGGACGTGCGCAAACCGGTGGTGCAACTGGCGCGCAACAACCTGTGGAGCTTCCCGGACTGCATCATCAATGGCACGTTCACCGTGCCCGGCGATGGCGACATCGACTTCAGCGCCTTGCTCGACGTCCTGCTGGGCGCCGATTACCACGGCTGGCTGGTGGTCGAGGCCGAGCAGGATCCGGCGGTGGCACCGAGTTATGTCTATGCCAAAAAAGGCTACGACACGTTGCGTGCGCTGCTCGACGAGAGGATTAAGGGATGAGCCTGTTGGTCAAAAGCAATGCACGCGGCCGGACCATGGTCGAGTTGGGGCAGGGAGCACTGGAATACGTTGGCTTCGCCGCGTACCGCCTGAGCCTCGGCGAGACTCTGCCGGTCAGCGCCGGTGACAAGGAATTGTGCCTGGTGCTGCTCAGCGGTCGGGTCAGCATCAAAGGCGAAGCGCCGGGGCAGGGCGCGTTCAATTGGGACAACATCGGCGATCGCCAGTCGGTGTTCGAAGACAAATCGCCGTTCGCCGCGTACTTGCCACCGGGCAGTCAGGCGCAGGTGGTCGCACTCAGCGACGTGCAAATCGCCGTTTGCGCCGCGCCCGGTGCGGCCGCCGAAAACCTCGGTCCACGGCTGATCAAACCCGACAGCATGAAACGCAGCGTGCGTGGCAAGGGCGCCAACACCCGTTACGTCTGCGACATCCTCCCAGACACCGAGCCAGCCCATTCGCTGCTGGTGGTGGAAGTGCGTACGCCGTCCGGGCACTCCTCGAGCTACCCGCCGCACAAGCACGACACCGACGATCTGCCGCACCAGAGTTTTCTCGAAGAGACCTATTACCACCAGATCAACCCGCCCCAGGGCTTCGTGTTCCAGCGGGTCTACACCGACGACCGCAGCATCGACCAGGCCATGGCCGTGGAGAACAGCGACCTGGTCGTCGTGCCCAAGGGCTATCACCCGGTCAGCGTGCCTTACGGCTACGAGTCGTATTACCTGAACGTGATGGCCGGCCCGAAACGCGTCTGGCAGTTCCATAACGATCCGCAGCACAGTTGGCTGCTTGAGCTCTGAACTAAAAAGCCTGAATTTCAACATCCGAACGGAGAACAAGAACAATGAGTGACGCCCCGGTAATAGGCCATTACATCGACGGTCAGGTGCAAGACAGCGGCAACGAGCGCTTCAGCAATGTCTTCAACCCGGCCACCGGCGCGGTACAGGCGCGGGTCGGGCTGGCCAGCCAGAAGACCGTGGACGAAGCCGTCGCCTCAGCCCTGAAGGCGTTCCCGGCGTGGTCCGAGCAATCGTCCCTGCGCCGTTCGCGGGTGATGTTCAAGTTCAAGGAACTGCTCGACCGTCATCACAACGAACTGGCGCAAATCATCAGCCGCGAACACGGCAAGGTGTTCTCGGACGCCAAGGGTGAAGTGACGCGCGGCATCGAAATCGTCGAGTACGCCTGTGGCGCACCGAACCTGCTGAAAACCGATTTCAGTGACAACATCGGCGGTGGCATCGACAACTGGAACCTGCGCCAACCGCTGGGCGTGTGTGCCGGCGTTACTCCGTTCAACTTCCCGGTGATGGTGCCGCTGTGGATGATCCCGCTCGCGCTGATCACCGGTAACTGCTTCATCCTCAAACCTTCCGAGCGCGACCCGTCGGCCAGTTTGCTGATGGCGAAATTATTGACCGAAGCCGGGCTGCCGGACGGTGTGTTCAACGTGGTCCAGGGTGACAAAGCTGCGGTCGATGCCTTGCTGCAACACCCGGACATCGAGGCGATTTCCTTTGTCGGCTCGACACCGATTGCCGAGTACATCCACCAGCAAGCGACCTCGCGCGGTAAGCGTGTACAGGCGCTGGGCGGTGCGAAGAACCACATGATCGTCATGCCCGACGCCGATCTGGATCAAGCGGCGGATGCGCTGATTGGCGCGGCGTACGGCTCGGCCGGTGAGCGCTGCATGGCGATTTCGATTGCCGTGGCCGTCGGTGAAGTCGGCGACCAGTTGATTGCCAAACTGCTGCCGCGCATCGACCAATTGAAGGTCGGCAATGGCATGCAGGGCGACAGCGACATGGGACCGCTGGTGACCGCCGAGCACAAGGCCAAGGTCGAGGGCTTTATCGGTGAAGGCGTGGCCCAGGGCGCGCAGCTGATTGTCGACGGGCGCAACTTCAAGGTGCCGGGGGCCGAGAACGGCTTTTTCGTCGGCGCGACGCTGTTCGATAACGTCACCACTGAGATGAGCATCTACCAGCAAGAGATCTTCGGCCCGGTGCTGGGCATCGTGCGCGTGCCGGATTTCGCCAGCGCCGTGGCGCTGATCAACGCCCATGAGTTCGGCAACGGCGTGTCGTGTTTTACCAGCGATGGCGGCATCGCCCGCTCGTTTGCCCGCAACATCAAGGTCGGCATGGTCGGCATCAACGTACCGATTCCAGTGCCCATGGCCTGGCACTCGTTCGGCGGCTGGAAGCGCTCGCTGTTCGGTGATCACCACGCTTACGGTGAAGAAGGCATTCGCTTCTACAGCCGCTACAAAAGCGTGATGCAGCGCTGGCCCGACAGTATTGCCAAGGGCCCTGAATTCAGCATGCCGACAGCCAAATAATTCACTTGTGCGGAGAACAACAAAAAATGAGCAAACCCCTGCGTTTCGCCCTGAACCGTATGGTCGCCCCACGTTTGTCCCTGCCCGCGTTCATCGAGTTGGCGGTGACCCTCAAGGCCGACGCCATCGAGATCCGCAACGACCTCAAGGGTGTCGAGATCGAGGACGGCACCGCGCCCGAACACGTGCGTGAGCTGTGCGCGGCCAAAGGCATCACCGTGCTGTCGATCAACGCGTTGTATCCGTTCGATGTCTGGAATGACGAGCGCCGCGCACACGCGCTGAAACTCGCCGTTTATGCCCGTGATTGCGGAGCGCAGGGTTTGGTGATGTGCCCGTTGAATGACCGTGCCGATCCACGAACCGAGGCGCAGCGTGCTGCCGGCCTGCGCACGGCGTTGAGTGAATTGGCACCGATCCTGCGCGATCACGGCATCCTCGGTTTCATCGAGCCGCTGGGTTTCGAAGAATGCTCGCTGCGGCGCAAACGCACGGCGGTCGACGCGATCAAGGCCATCGGTGGGCTGGATGTGTTCCGTCTGGTGCATGACACCTTTCACCATCACTTGGCCTGCGAACATGAATTCTTCCCCGAGCTGACCGGGCTGGTGCACATCTCCGGCGTCGAAGATGCCGAGGCGCCACTGGCGACCATCCGCGACGGCCACCGGGTGCTGGTGGGCGAGGGCGACATCCTCGGCAACGCGGCGCAGATCGAGACCTTGCTCGCTACCGGCTACAGCGGCTACCTGTCGTTCGAGCCGTTCGCCGACAGTGTCCATGGCCTGGCGGATATC
This sequence comes from Pseudomonas sp. PDM09, assembly GCF_014852305.1. Classification (NCBI taxonomy): domain Bacteria; kingdom Pseudomonadati; phylum Pseudomonadota; class Gammaproteobacteria; order Pseudomonadales; family Pseudomonadaceae; genus Pseudomonas; species Pseudomonas sp. PDM09. The sequence goes on from NZ_JACVBI010000001.1 coordinate 471,242, forward strand.
CAGACGGCGATTGGCGCGAGTATGGATCACCTGCAGAAATCCCTGAGCTGACATTGTTTTTGAACTGATGGAGATCAACTGTGGGAGCGGGCTTGCTCGCGAAGACGGCGGCACATTCAACATTGAAGTCGCCTGACACACCGCCTTCGCGAGCAAGCCCGCTCCCACATTGATCGGATTTGCATACAGAAAAGGTGCAAGCATGACCACAACAAGACTGACCATGGCCCAGGCCCTGGTGAAATTCCTCGATAACCAGTACATCGAGGTCGATGGGGTCCAGAGCAAATTCGTCGCCGGGATCTTTACCATTTTCGGCCACGGTAATGTGCTGGGTCTGGGGCAAGCCCTGGAACAGGACAGCGGCGATCTGATCGTGCATCAGGGGCGCAACGAGCAAGGCATGGCCCACGCCGCCATCGGTTTCGCCAAGCAACATCTGCGGCGCAAGATCTACGCCTGCTCTTCATCGGTAGGGCCGGGGGCGGCGAACATGCTGACCGCTGCCGCGACGGCCACTGCCAACCGTATTCCCTTGCTGCTGTTGCCCGGTGACGTTTATGCGTGCCGCCAACCGGACCCGGTGCTGCAACAGATCGAGCAGTTCCACGACCTGAGCATCAGCACCAACGATGCGTTCAAGGCCGTGAGCAAATACTGGGACCGGATCAACCGTCCCGAGCAACTGATGACCGCGGCGATCCACGCCATGCGCGTGCTCACCGACCCCGCCGAAACCGGCGCGGTGACCCTGGCTTTGCCGCAAGACGTGCAGGCCGAGGCGTACGACTATCCTGATTATTTCCTGCAAAAACGCGTGCACCGCATCGAGCGCCGCCCGGCCACCGAAGCGATGCTCGGTGATGCGTTGGCCCTGTTCAAAGGCAAGCGCAAGCCGCTGATCATCTGCGGCGGTGGGGTCAAATATTCCGGCGCCAATGCAGCGTTGCAGGCGTTCGCCGAGCGCTTCGATATTCCCTTCGCTGAAACCCAGGCCGGCAAGAGCGCGGTGGTGTCCAGCCATCCGCTGAACGTTGGCGGGATCGGCGAAACCGGTTGCCTGGCGGCGAACCTGTTGGCCAAGGATGCTGATTTGATCATCGGTGTCGGCACTCGCTACAGCGATTTCACCACCGCGTCGAAGTCCTTGTTCAAAAATGCGGATGTGCAATTTCTCAACCTCAATATCAGCCCCTGCGATGCGCTGAAGCTCGACGGCGTGCAACTGCTGGCAGACGCCAAAACCGGCTTGAGCGCCTTGGCCGATGTGTTGGGCAACTATCGCTCCAGTTGGGGTGATCAAACTCGCCAGGCCAAGGCGCAACTGGATGAAGAAGTCGATCGCATTTATCAGGTCGAATACCAGGCGAAAGATTTCGTCCCGGAAATCAACGATCACATGGACCCGGCAGTGCTGCGCGAATTCATCGAGCTGACCGGCTCCTGCCTGACCCAGAGCCGGGTGCTCGGCGTACTCAATGAAACCCTGGCCGATGACGCGGTAATCGTCGCCGCCGCCGGCAGTCTGCCCGGCGACTTGCAACGCAGTTGGCGCAGCAAGGGCGTGAACACTTACCACGTCGAGTACGGTTATTCGTGCATGGGTTACGAGGTGAACGCCGCGCTGGGCGTGAAGCTCGCCGAGCCTGAGCGCGAGGTCTACGCACTGGTGGGCGACGGCTCCTACATGATGCTGCACTCGGAACTGGCGACCTCGATCCAGGAGCGGCGCAAGATCAACGTGGTGCTGCTGGACAACATGACCTTCGGCTGCATCAACAACCTGCAAATGGAACACGGCATGGACAGCTTCGGCACCGAGTTCCGGTTCCGTAATCCGGAAACCGGCAAGCTCGATGGCGGCTTCGTGCCGGTGGATTTCGCCATGAGCGCGGCGGCTTACGGCTGCAAGACCTACAAGGTGAACACCGTTGAAGAGTTGCAAGCTGCGTTGGCGGATGCGCGTTTGCAAACGGTGTCGACGCTTATCGATATCAAGGTCCTGCCCAAAACCATGATTCACAAATACCTGTCGTGGTGGCGGGTCGGCGTGGCGCAAGTCTCCACCAGCGCCCGCACCGATGCGGTGGCCAAGACCCTCAACGAACGACTGGCCAAGGCCCGTCAATACTGATTGCCCTGAACGAACCCACAGGAGTGTTTATATGTCTTTGCTTTCCAATTCGTTGCGGATCGGCGTTATCGGCACCGGGGCCATCGGCCAGGACCACATCCGTCGTTGCAGCCAGACCTTGCTCAACAGTCAGGTCGTCGCGGTCACCGACATCAATCTGCAGCAAGCGGCCAAGATTGTTTCCGATCTGAAACTGACGGCCGAGGTCTATCCCGACGGTCATGCGCTGATCAAGGCACCGGAAGTCGAAGCGATCCTCGTGACCTCCTGGGGCCCGAGCCACGAAGAGTTTGTACTGGCAGCGATTGCCGCCGGCAAGCCGGTGTTCTGCGAAAAGCCGCTGGCGGTCACTGCCGAAGGCTGCCGCAAGATCGTCGAGGCCGAAGTGGCCCACGGCAAGCGGCTGGTGCAGGTCGGTTTCATGCGCCCGTACGATGAGGGTTATCGGGCGTTGAAAGCAGTGATCGACAGCGGCCAGATCGGCGAGCCGTTGATGCTGCACTGCGCCCACCGCAACCCGACCGTGGGTGAAAACTACAAGACCGACATGGCGATCACCGACACGCTGATCCATGAGCTGGATGTGTTGCGCTGGTTGCTCGACGACGATTATGTGTCGGTGCAAGTGGTGTTCCCACGCAAGACCAGCAAGGCCCACGCCCATTTGAAAGACCCGCAGATCGTGCTGCTGGAAACCGCCAAGGGCACGCGCATCGATGTGGAAGTGTTCGTCAACTGCCAGTACGGCTACGACATCCAGTGCGAAGTGGTGGGGGAGACCGGCATCGCCAAACTGCCGGAGCCGTCGCAGGTTCAATTGCGCAGCGGGGCGAAGCTGTCCAATGCAATTTTGATGGACTGGAAGGACCGGTTCATCGCCGCATACGACGTCGAGTTGCAGGCGTTCATCGATGGCGTACGGGCCGGGCAGGTCGGCGGGCCGTCGGCATGGGATGGTTTCGCGGCAGCGGTGGCGGCGGATGCCTGCATCGAAGCGCAGAACAGCGGCCAGATCGTCAAAGTCAGCCTGCCAGACCGTCCCCGTTTCTACGGCTAACCACTGATCCTCTGTAACTGATCATTCCCACGCTCTGCGGGGGAATGCATCCCGTGACGCTCCGCGTCACAAAACGGACGCAGAGCGTCCATGGCGGCGTTCCCACGCAGAGCGTGGGAACGATCAGCGTAAGGTGATGGAGAACAAAAAACATGCGCATCGCACTAGACCCCTACATGTACCGCAACCTGTCCCTGGGCAAGATGGTCGACAAGGTTGCCGAGCTCGGTTACGAACACATCGAGCTGTCGCCCCGGGAAGATTTTCTGCCGTTCTATAAAGCTCCACGGGTTGATAAGGCGCGGATCAAGGAATTTCGCAAAGCCTTGAGCGACACTGGGGTCAAACTCTCTTCCTTATTACCGATGTACCACTGGGCAGCCGCCGATGAAGGTTTGCGTGTGGCCGCCGTGCGTAACTGGAAGCGCGCGATCCAGATTGCCGTGGAGATGGACTGCGAACTGGTCAACACCGAGTTCACCGGCCAGTCGGACAACCCGCTGGTGTGCGAAAACCAGTTCATGCGCTCTATGGACGAACTGATCCCCGAGTTCGAACACGAAGGCATCAAGCTCGATATCCAGGCCCATCCTTATGACTTCTGCGAGCGCAATAACGAGTCGGTCGACATCATTCGCGGTCTGGACCGGGATTGGATCAACTACCTCTACGCCGCTCCCCACACGTTTTTCTATGACGACGGTGTCGGTGATATCGCCTCGATGCTCAAGTACGCCGGCTCGAAACTGAGCCACTTGATCATCGCCGACACCTACAACCACAAGGCTTCCTCGGGCTTGCGCTACATCGTCAACCCGCCGGGCGTCAGCGCCACCGTGCACCAGCATCTGGACATCGGCCAGGGCGAGGTCGACTGGGAGGCGTTTTTCGGCACGTTGCGCGAGATCAAGTTCGATGGCATCGCGACCGTCTCGGTATTCGCCTGGGAAGACCGGCCGGACGAGTCCAATCGCATGATGCTTGAACGCGTGACCCGCGAACTCTGTCGTTAACCACGGCATACACAAAACCTGTGGGAGCGGGCTTGCTCGCGAAGACGGCGGCACATTCAGCATTGATATCACCTGACACATCGCCTTCGCGAGCAAGCCCGCTCCCACAAGGTCCGTGTGCATCCGGTGATTAACTATAAGGAGAATACTTTCATGCGTATCGGACTTGTCGGTTACGGCCATGGCGGCCGGTTTTTTCATGCTCCGCTGATCAGCAGTTTGCCGGCGGCGACCTTTGTAGGCGTGGTCACCCGTTCTGCTGAGCGCCGACAACTGCTGGCGGCGGAGCATCCCGGTGTGCCGGCTTTCGACAGCATCGGCCAACTGGTCGAAGCCGGGGTCGATGTGCTGGTCGTGTCCACGCCGCTCAAAGGTCGCCCGGCGCTGGTGCTCGACGCCATCGAACACGAAGTGGCGGTGGTCAGCGACAAGCCGTTCGCTGCTGATGCGCAACAAGCGCAAACCCTGATCACCATGGCCGAGCGCCAAGGCGTGCAACTGAGCGTCTACCAGAACCGGCGCTGGGACTCGGACTTTCTCACCGTGCGCAAACTCATCGAGTCCGGTGCGCTGGGTCAGGTCACCCGTTTCGAATCGCGGATCGAACGCTATTCGCCGCAGTCGGTGAACAACGGCAGCGGCGGCGGTTTCCTGCGCGATCTGGGCAGCCATCTGGTGGATCAGGCGCTCTTGTTGTTCGGCCCCGTCACCCGGGTTTACGCCGAACTGGATTACCTCGAAAAAGGCCAGGCCTTCGACAACGGCTTCTTTATGTCCCTGACCCATGCCAACGGCGTGATCTCGCACCTGGGCGGCAGTTGCCTGCAAAACACCCCCGGCCCGCGCTTTCGCGTGACCGGCACCCAGGGTTGCTACAGCGTCGACGGTCTGGATGGGCAGGAGGCGTCGACCCTCGCCGGGCTCACGCCGAAATCCGAAGGCGAGCGCTGGGGCGTCGAAGAGCATCGGCGCTGGGGCTGGTTCGAGCAGGGCGAGGTGCGTGAGCGGGTACCGTCCGAGCGTGGCTGCTGGAATCAGTTCTATTTGCAGCTACAAACCGCGTTACAGAGCGGTGGCCCACTGCCGGTCGACGCCCGTGATGCACTGGCGACCACCCGCGTACTAGACGCTGCGCGGCTCAGTTTCGAGCGGCATCAAGTGGTGGCACTGAGCCCGTTCGAGAGCCATGGAATAAAATCAGAATAAAATTCTAAAATGAGTTGATATAGAAATTATTTTCCAATAAAGTCATTTCCAGGTTGCCGACTATCAACGTCCGATCACGCTCAAGCAGGTCTTGAACGAGAGAAGGACGCACCAAAAACAAGAAACAAAAGCCAGGTACCGTCGATGAAAACCTTCAACTCTGCTCTGCATGCTTTACGTTCCGCGCTGCACCTCTCTCGCGACCTGTGTCGCGTCTCGTTTCATTCCTTCTTTCGCTTGCTTTGCGTCGAACGCAACGGCGCCCTGGTCTGCTGTATTCCGGGTGCACCGATAGTCCGCTTGCCCGCTCACTGAAATCGTCACGCCTTATCCATAAAACCAACAAGAATGTGGAGAAAGACTTTTCATGAAGACCAAGATCCGTTTCGCCTCGCTGGCCTTGTCCCTGATGTTCGCCAGCGGCGCCGCACTCGCTGACATGAAGATCGGCGTCAGCATGTCGCAGTTCGATGACACCTGGCTGACCTACCTGCGCGAATCCATGGACACCAAAGCCAAGTCCTATCCCGATGGCGTCAAGCTGCAGTTCGAAGACGCGCGCAGCGACGTGGTCAGGCAGTTGAGCCAGGTAGAAAGCTTCATCAGCCAGAAGGTCGACGCCATTGTGGTCAACCCGGTGGATACCGCCGCCACCAAAAAAATCACTGAAGCGGCGGTCAAGGCCGGTATTCCGCTGGTGTACGTCAATCGTCGTCCCGATGACCTGAACCTGCCCAAAGGCGTGGTCACTGTCGCCTCCAACGATCTGGAGGCCGGCCAGATGCAGATGCAGTACCTGGCCGAAAAAATGGGCGGCAAGGGCGACATCGTGATTCTGCTCGGTGATTTGGCCAACAACTCCACCACCAACCGCACCAAGGGCGTAAAAGAGGTGCTGACCAAGTACCCGAACATCAAGATCGAGCAAGAGCAGTCCGGCATCTGGTCGCGGGACAAGGGCATGACCCTGGTCAACGACTGGCTGACCCAGGGCCGCAAATTCGACGCGGTGGTCTCCAACAACGACGAGATGGCGATTGGCGCGGCAATGGCCCTGCAACAGGCTGGCGTCGCCAAAGGCAGTGTGCTGATCGCCGGTGTCGACGGTACGCCCGACGGTTTGAACGCGGTGAAGAAGGGCTCTCTGCTGGTCTCGGTGTTCCAGGACGCCAAGGGTCAGGCGGACGGTTCGATCGACACGGCGGTGAAAATGGCCAAAAACGAACCGGTCGAGCCGGCCGTGTGGGTGCCGTATCGCCTGATCACGCTGCAAAACGTCGACACCTTCAAATAGTCCGTCCGTTCGATAACAACAATAAGCACGCAAGGTTGCAACGCGACCTTGCTGATGGAGTACCTGATCATGTTCGCTTCAGCGACTGCTTCGAGCACCCCGTTAATGGGTGTCCAGCCAACTGCAACACCTGTCGATGAGCCGTACCTGCTGGAGATCATCAACGTCAGCAAGGGATTTCCCGGTGTGGTGGCCTTGTCCGACGTACAGCTTCGAGTGCGTCCCGGTTCCGTGCTGGCGCTGATGGGCGAGAACGGCGCCGGCAAATCCACCCTGATGAAAATCATCGCCGGCATCTACCAGCCGGATGCCGGCGAGTTGCGCCTGCGGGGCAAGCCGGTGGTCTTTGAAACACCATTGGCTGCGCTCCAGGCCGGGATCGCGATGATCCACCAGGAGCTCAACCTGATGCCGCACATGAGCATCGCCGAGAACATCTGGATCGGCCGCGAGCAGCTCAACGGCCTGCACATGATCGACCATCGCGAGATGCACCGTTGCACCGCCAAACTGCTGGAACGTCTGCGGATCAACCTCGACCCGGAAGAACAGGTGGGCAACCTGAGCATCGCCGAACGGCAGATGGTCGAGATCGCCAAGGCTGTGTCCTATGACTCCGACGTCCTGATCATGGACGAGCCGACCTCGGCCATCACCGATAAGGAAGTCGCCCATCTGTTTTCGATCATTGCCGACCTCAAGAGCCAGGGCAAAGGCATCATCTACATCACCCACAAAATGAACGAAGTGTTCAGCATCGCCGATGAAGTGGCGGTGTTCCGTGACGGTGCCTACATCGGCTTGCAGCGGGCCGACAGCATGGACGGCGACAGCCTGATTTCAATGATGGTCGGCCGCGAGCTGAGCCAGTTGTTCCCGGTGCGCGAGAAGCCAATCGGCGATCTGTTGCTGTCGGTACGCGACTTGAAGCTGGACGGGATTTTCAAAGACGTCTCCTTCGACCTGCATGCCGGTGAGATCCTTGGCATCGCCGGGTTGATGGGCTCGGGGCGGACCAACGTCGCCGAAGCGATTTTCGGCATCACCCCAAGCGACGGCGGTGAAATCCGCCTCGACGGTGAGGTGGTGCGCATCAGCGATCCACACATGGCGATCGAGAAGGGTTTCGCACTGTTGACCGAAGATCGCAAGCTCAGCGGCCTGTTCCCGTGCCTGTCGGTGCTGGAAAACATGGAAATGGCAGTCTTGCCCCATTACGTCGGCAACGGCTTCATCCAGCAGAAAGCCTTGCGCGCGTTATGTGAAGACATGTGCAAGAAGCTGCGGGTGAAAACCCCGTCGCTGGAGCAGTGCATCGACACGCTGTCCGGTGGTAATCAGCAGAAGGCCTTGCTGGCGCGCTGGCTGATGACCAATCCACGCATCCTGATTCTCGATGAGCCGACCCGGGGCATCGATGTCGGTGCCAAGGCCGAGATCTACCGGCTTATTTCCTACCTCGCCAGCGAAGGCATGGCGGTGATCATGATTTCCTCGGAACTGCCGGAAGTGCTGGGCATGAGCGACCGGGTCATGGTCATGCACGAGGGCGACCTGATGGGCACTCTCGACCGCAGCGAAGCGACCCAGGAACGGGTGATGCAACTGGCCTCGGGTATGTCCGCGGTTCACTAATGGATGCTGGCGGTGGCCATGGCCGCCGTCGCGACGCAATAGAAGGGTGAGTGGTTATGAACGCGATACTGGAAAACAAGCCTGCAGCGGTACCGGTCAAGAGTCGCCGGCGCTTTCCGACCGAGTTGAGTATCTTCCTGGTGCTGATCGGCATCGGCCTGGTCTTCGAAATGTTCGGCTGGATCGTGCGGGACCAGAGCTTCCTGATGAACTCTCAGCGTCTGGTGCTGATGATCCTGCAAGTGTCGATCATCGGCCTGCTGGCGATCGGGGTGACCCAGGTCATCATCACCACCGGTATCGACCTGTCCTCCGGTTCGGTGCTGGCGCTGTCGGCGATGATTGCCGCCAGCCTGGCCCAGACCTCGGACTTTGCCCGTGCGGTGTTTCCGTCCCTGACCGACTTGCCGGTGTGGATTCCAGTGATCGTCGGGCTCGGGGTGGGATTGCTGGCGGGGGCGATCAACGGCAGCATCATTGCGATCACCGGGATTCCTCCATTCATTGCCACCCTCGGCATGATGGTCTCGGCCCGCGGCCTGGCGCGCTACTACACCGAAGGTCAGCCGGTGAGCATGCTCTCGGATTCCTACACAGCCATCGGACACGGCGCGATGCCGGTGATCATCTTTCTGGTGGTGGCGGTGATCTTTCACATCGCCCTGCGCTACACCAAGTACGGCAAGTACACCTACGCCATCGGCGGCAACATGCAGGCGGCGCGCACCTCCGGGATCAACGTCAAGCGGCATCTGGTGATCGTCTACAGCATCGCCGGGTTGCTTGCGGGCCTGGCCGGGGTGGTGGCGTCGGCGCGGGCCGCGACCGGGCAGGCCGGGATGGGCATGTCTTATGAACTGGACGCAATTGCCGCGGCGGTCATCGGCGGCACCAGCCTGGCCGGTGGCGTAGGGCGGATCACCGGCACGGTGATCGGCGCGTTGATCCTCGGGGTCATGGCCAGCGGCTTTACCTTTGTCGGAGTTGATGCTTATATTCAAGACATCATCAAGGGGCTGATTATTGTGGTGGCGGTGGTCATCGACCAATACCGCAACAAGCGCAAACTCAAGCGCTGAAGCCGGACAAAACGCGAAAATGCGCCACGCCTGACCCGCGTGGCGCAGCCGTTTGTCTTCTATATACAGCCGCTCGACTGAATTTCTTGCTATAAACGCACTCCGATAAGCGCCTCAAAGCCTGCCGTAGCGCACTTTCAGGGCTTTGTCGGACAGATTTGCTGTCTTTTCAGTTGCTGAGGCCTCAAGTCGGCCTTAGACTGCCGCCCCTCGTAAATTGAGTGCCGGGTGGCGCTTGGAATAAACGGCGCCTTTCCAATGAACGCTTCAGGTTCAACGGATCGCTCCCTAATTCGCCTTAATGCACGTTTTTTTATAGAGATATCAATGACAAAGGACAAGTTGCTGGCCATGCCGGCGGATGACTACATGAATGCCGAGCAACATGCTTTTTTCTCTGAGCTGTTGCAGAACATGAAAGTCGAAACCCATGAGCGCATCGAGCAGAATCGCATCGCCATCGAGAGCCTGGACACCCCGGCCGATCCGGCTGACGCGGCTTCCGTCGAAGAAGAGCGCACCTGGCTGGTGAACGCTATCGATCGCGACCAGCGCATGCTGCCTCAGTTGGAACAGGCCCTGGAACGCATCAAGGAAGACAGCTTTGGCTGGTGCGACGACAGCGGCGAGGCCATCGGCCTGAAACGCCTGCTGATCAGCCCGACCACCAAATACTGCATCGAAGCTCAAGAGCGTCACGAGCAGATCGACAAGCACCAGCGTCAGGCCTGATTCAGTAGCGCCCCCCCTCGCGGGCAAGCCTCGCTCCTACGGATATAATCTGTAGGAGCGAGGCTTGCCCGCGAAGCTTTTTGTCGCCCAAAAAATTTTCACGCACTTCTATTGATCTGCTTCAACCCCCCACTACTAACGGACCATAGATAATGGCTTTGTAGTGGCGTTTAATGCGATCACAACAACTAGAAGACGTGTGGGGTGACGAAGATGACGAGGGACGGATCTCTGGTTGGGGCAATGCCTGCACCAGCACTTTTGCCAAAAAACCTTTGGCTGACGCCGACCCTGCAAAGCATCGCTCTGATGCTATTGCTGTGCGGCATGGCATTGGCTGGCTGGTCGCTTTACCTTGGCCTGCCATTGGCCGTGCTGATTATCTGGCTGCCGCGCCTGCGCTCGCGCACTCTCCCTGAGGCAACCCCCGCAGACAGTTCTAGCGCCATCGCCGAATTGACTCGCGATCTCTCCTACACCACCAGTCATAACGCCTTGTCGGCCGCCGGCGTGGCCTATTCGGTCAAGCAACTGGCGGACAAACTGCAATCGCAGCTCAACGCCGCGGCGCAGATTGTCAGCAGCGCTGAAGTGATGATCGCCACCGAGCACGCTACGTCGAAACTCAGTCGGGAAGCACTGAACGCCGCCAGCGAAGCCCATCAGAGCAGCGCGGCAGGGCGTACGGAACTGGTCGAGTCGATTGCGCGCATGCATCAACTCAGTGAGCGTGCCAGCAGCAGTCGCGAGCTGATCGAAGCCCTGAGCCTGCGCAGCGACGATATCCAGCGGGTCACGCTGGTAATCCAGTCCATCGCCAGCCAGACCAATTTGTTGGCGCTGAACGCGGCCATCGAAGCGGCGCGGGCCGGCGAGCACGGTCGCGGTTTTGCGGTGGTGGCCGATGAGGTTCGCGGGCTGGCCGCGCGCACAGCGACGGCGACCGGTGAAGTCGGGGAGATGGTCGCCGACATTCAGCAACGCACCGCGCAAGTGGTGGAACAGATTCGTCAACTGGCGAGCGATCTGAATACCGGTGTTGCGCAAGTCGAGCACACCGGGCAGCACCTGGAAAACATCGCGCGCCTGGCCGCCGGCGTCGAAAGGCAGGTCGGGGAAATCGCTCAGGGCGCAGACACCAACCGCGAACAGCTCGACAGTCTGTTCCACGCCATCGAACAGATGCGCAGCGATCTGGCGATCAGCGACCAGCAGACCCAGCGGCTTGCCCTGGCAGCGGTGCAAATGGAAGGGCAGGCCGAAACCATCAGCGAACGCCTGGCCGAAGTCGGGCTGGATGACTATCACCAGCGGATTTACGACCTGGCCCGCGAAGGGGCGAGTCAGATTGCGGCACGCTTCGAAGCGGATATCGATCAGGGCCGGATCAGCCTCGATGACCTGTTTGATCGCAGTTACCAGACGATCCCCAACACCAGCCCGGCCAAATACCAGACCCGTTTCGACCGCTACACCGATCAGGTATTGCCGGCGATTCAGGAACCGTTGCTGCCGCGCCATGAAGGCCTGGTGTTCGCCATCGCCTGCACGCAGCAGGGTTATGTGCCGACCCATAACACCGTGTTCAGCCAGCCGCTGACCGGTGACGTACAGGTCGATACCCTGCACAACCGCACCAAGCGCAAATTCGCCGACCGCACCGGGATCCGCTGTGGCAGCCATCAACAGGCCGTGCTGTTGCAGACTTACACACGCGATACCGGTGAACTGATGCACGACCTGTCGGTGCCGATCATGCTCAAGGGCCGGCATTGGGGTGGTTTGCGCCTGGGTTACAAACCGCAAAGTCCTCGCTGAGGGTCTCGGCAATTGTTATCGGTTATTAGTGGATCTGGTGCATGCGCAGGTTCAGGTCGTCGACCACATGCGCCCAATCGGCGTCTTCACGCAGTTGTTCTTTGAGGAAGCCGGCTTGCTGCGGGGTCCAGAACTCGGCGTCGATGAGTTTCTTGTTGTCGGCCAGGGGAGAATGGCTGGCAATGAAATCGTCGATGGCCTTTTCGCTGGAGTCCAGACCGAGCTGGTCGAACAGGCCTTTCAAATCATGTGTGGGTGAGTCCATCTTCATCTCCTTGCAGATAATCCGTCGCGTCGAGTGCGAGATCCGAGGTGCGGCTTCATTGCATCTGAGAGAACCGCGCTTCAGGAGTTCGATAGCGATATTCAAAGCAGGGATGAGCATAGACTGCAAACCGATGATCAGGTCTTCAATGCACCTTCATCGACGGCAAGCTTCAGCGCCTTGGCGGCATCCTGGGCGGCAACGGCCGCGACATCCGCGGTCTTGAACCAGCGATCCTTTTCGACCTGGTGAGACGTCACAGTGGTCAACGGCGGTTTGGCGCGCATGATAATGACTGCCTGGAATTCGCCTTCGACCTCTCTGGCTTCGCCCCGGATAAAAAATTCACCGATATCAAATTCCGTCACGTAGCAGTCTTCCCTTGGAAATAGTTATTGTGTTGAACGCCGTCCGCCCTGGGGGCGGGTTTCATTGGTCGGGCAGTATGGCAGTAGTTGCCTGCCGGCGGCTGAGTTAAGTCATCGGTGTGACGAAACGTCTATAGAAGTGAGCGCTGCAGGTTCCTCAACTGCATGCCTCGAGTAAACGGGCAAGGGCGCAGGCATCGTTATGCTTGCCGCGGAAACCTCTTACACGTCCGGTGGATATTTCCCTGATGTGGAAAAAGGCGTTGCCGGCCAATACCACCTGAAAACGTGGGAGCAGACGCTCTTCAGGCAGGAAATCCTGCTCGTGGAACACCATCGAATGCAGAGATGACGAGCCATTTGTGTGTCGGATGTGAGGCTGGGCAAAGTGAGTCAGTGTGCACATATGAAGTCCTTTTCGTGGTTTTACCGACGTGTGTACGGTGTTATGGGTAGTCTCGGTGAGCATGGCTGCTCTAGAATCGCCATTGATGGTTGGCGATTGATGCCCATCTAAAGCAATTTTTTACTGGCGATATGTCGGAAAAGTGCTTTTTTTAAAGAGAATTTTCCCTAAAGTTGGTAATCCGGTTTTATCTGGCCGTCAGAAGGGCGTTTTCCTTCAACATCTGACGACCGCCAGGCAAGACGACGTGAGGGATGTTCCAGTAATCTTCTCAAACCTCACGATGAATGGGCCCTCTGCTCATTCCAGGATTCGACCCGGGTCATTTGGCTACACCTCGGCATTGCCGCTTTTTTCTGCTGTGCGCGTTTCCCGCGTACGGCGTCATTTTCAGATGTGGGGATGTTTCCTTGGCAGTAAGTAATCTCGATATGCATGCTTTGTTCGTACTGGGTGATTTGCGCGCAAAGCTGGTTAAACAGTTTCAGTCACGTTTCGTCTACATCACCGAACAGAACGCTGAAGGCATTTACATTGCCGAGCTCGACACCGAAGCAGCGCTGGTGGTGGATGACAAACCAGGGCTTAAACTCAAGGTCGGCGACCATTTCAGCGCCTCCGTATTGCCCAGCCGCGAAGGCGGCAAGCTGGACATCAAGTTCCGCGAAATCAAACTGACGGTGTACGGGCTGGGGGATTACGCGTTCGTGACCACCGCAGACGGCCACGGCATTGTGTTCAAGGAAGGTCATAGCGTGGTGATGGTGTTCGCGGCCCATCAACAATTGCAGGAAGGCCTGACCAAAACCCTGAAAGCCGTGACCGCCAAGGCCGCCAAATGGCGCAAGGGCGAACTGGTGACCTTCAAGGCCAGCGAGTAATGACCCTGACCCGCGCCGACTTCCACGAACAGAACCAGGCCAGTGCGCACACCGAGGCGCAGCGTCTGTTGGCTCAAAAGGCCGTTCTACAGGGAGCCTGGCTGAGTTGGGTGGCGTCACAGATTTACCTGTTGCGTCCGGCGGCGTACGCCAGCATGGTCAGAAGAGAGCTTGCACGCTTGCAGGAACCTTGCGAAAGTTAATCCTCGTCCCTCGAAAGCAGGAACCTCAACTACAGTCAGATGACTGAGTATTCAGAGGCTTGCGGTCTTCTTTGTCAGGCCATCCTGCTATTGCTGTGAACAGCGCGAGGTGCAAAAGCATGAGGGGATTTCGACGGTTACTGGCCGCTACCCTGGCCACGTTCGGTTTATTGGCTTCACCCGTTCCGGTGTTCTCTGCCCAGGCGCCGATCCATTTCGCCGACCTGAACTGGGAAAGCGGCAGCCTGATCACCGATATCCTGCGGATCATCGTCGAGAAGGGCTATGGCTTGCCGACCGACACCTTGCCGGGGACGACCATTACCCTGGAGACCGCGCTGGCCAACAATGACATTCAGGTTATTGGCGAGGAATGGGCCGGTCGCAGTCCGGTCTGGGTCAAGGCTGAGGCCGAGGGCAAAGTCATGGCCCTGGGCGATACGGTCAAAGGTGCTACAGAGGGCTGGTGGGTGCCGGAGTATGTGATCAAGGGCGACCCGGCCAAGGGCATCAAGCCGATGGCGCCGGATCTGCGCAGTATCAGTGATCTGCCACGCTACAAAGATGTGTTCAAAGACCCGGAAACCCCGGGCAAGGGGCGTTTTCTCAACAGCCCGATCGGCTGGACGTCGGAGGTGGTCAACAAGCAGAAGCTCAAAGCGTATGGGCTGGACGACAGTTACGTGAATTTTCGCAGTGGTTCGGGGGCGGCGCTGGACGCAGAGATCAGCTCGTCGATTCGTCGCGGCAAGCCGGTCCTGTTCTATTACTGGTCGCCGACGCCGTTGCTCGGCCGTTTCAAGCTGATTCAGTTGCAAGAGCCACCGTTCGACGCCGACGCCTGGAAAACCCTGACCGACGCGGACAACCCCCATCCGAAACCGACGCGTTCACTGCCCTCCAAGCTGTCCATCGGTGTGTCCACGCCATTTCAAAAACAATACCCGCAGATTGCCGAGTTCTTCACCAAGGTCGATTTACCGATCGAAGCGTTGAACAAGGCCCTGGCCGACATGAGCGAAAAACACACCCCGCCACGTCAAGCGGCAGAGGCCTTCATGAAGGCGCACCCGGACGTGTGGCAGGCCTGGGTGCCGAAGGATGTGGCGGATAAAGTTTCTGCGGCCCTGAAATAGAGGGGGCAGAGGACTGGATTGATCCCGGTATTCCTGGCCGACGCGAATCCAGTGTGGGAGCGGGCTTGCTCGCGAAAGCGGTTCGTCAGTCACCTCCAGGTTGGATGTGCCGCCGTCTTCGCGAGCAAGCCCGCTCCCACAAGGGGAACTCCGTCAATGACGAATACCCTTACAAAAACGCGTAAGGAAGTTCATCCTGCTGCAACATTTCACACCGGATGCCTGAATATGAGTCTTTTGGTCGCGCAATGGATTGCTGCAATCTTTTTATTGATCAGCCTGGTCCACCTGTATTGGGCCGCGGGTGGCAAATGGGGCAGCGAGGCGGCGGTGCCGCGTGTGCCCGGGGAGGGCGGCGAGGCATCAAGGCCGGCGTTCAAGCCGTCGGGCTTTGCCACGTTGCTGGTGGCGGTGGGTTTACTGCTGATCGCGATGCTGGTGTGCCTGCGGGTCGGGCTGTATCTGCCTACCGTGCATCATTGGTCGCTGCAATGGGTGATCAGCGCGATCGCGATGCTGATGTTCGCCCGGGCGATCGGCGATTCGAATTTGGTGGGGTTCTTCAAGCAGGTCAAGGATTCGAAGTTTGCCCACCTGGATACGTGGGCGTATTCGCCGTTGTGTGTGGTATTGGGGGCCGGATTGCTGACAGTGGCCTGGATCTGAGGGTGACCGGGCAATCGCCTTCGCGAGCAAGCCCGCTCCCACATTGGATGTTCAGTGAACACAGATGATGTGTACGGCACAGATCCAATGTGGGAGCGGGCTTGCTCGCGAAGAGGCCCTATCAATCAACACAAAACCCGCGGATTTAACTCCCCGTTTCCGTGCGCCGACTACTCACCTCAGCCGGCACATCATCCCCCGCCATGCGCTTGCGAAACAGCGCCGCCCGGGCCAGCAGCAGCGTGGTCACCGGCACGGTGATCGACAGCAGAACCGGAATCAGCCAGGCATGCAGCACCGGCGCCGACTTGAGCGCCGAAAAGTAAATGATCGAAGCCAGTGCCACGCACCACGCGCCCAAGGTCGAGGCCAGTGCCGGTGGGTGCATGCGCTGGAAATAATCCTTCATTCGCAGCAGCCCGACCGCACCGATCAGCGTAAACAGGCTGCTCAGCACCAGCAGAATCGCCACCGCAATTTCCACCCACAGAGACAATTCAGGCCTCATTCGATCACCTCGCCACGCAGCAGGAATTTGGCCAGGGCGAACGAGCCGACGAAGCCGAACAGGGCGATCAGTAGCGCCGCCTCGAAGTAAGTGTCACTGGCATAACGAATGCCCAGCGCAAGCATCATCAGCATGGCGATGATGTACAAGTAATCCAGGGCCAGAACCCGGTCCTGGGCCGACGGGCCCTGGAACAGCCGGATCAGGGTCAGAATCATTGCCATCGAAAAGATGAACAGGCTCAGCAGGATCGCGTTCGACAGCAATGCGCTCATTCGAAGATCTCCATCAAGGGGCGCTCGTAGGTCGTCTTGAAGTGCTGGATGAATCGACTTTCATCATCCAGATCGAAGACGTGCAGCAGCAAAATGCTGCGATCGAGCGCCAATTCCGACCAGACCGTGCCGGGCACCACCGTGCAGATCATCGACAGCGCCGCGAGGCCGTTGGCATCGCGCAAATCCAGCGGCACCTTGATGAACCGCGAGCGGGGCGCACGACGGCCCGCGTTGAGCACGCCCCAGGCCACGGCGAGGTTGGACACGATCACATCGCGCCCGACCAGCAAGAACAAACGCAGGATTACCCCTGGCCGACGAATGCGGACCAGCCGCGGCCGCAGCTTGCGCATCATCAACGGCGCGCAGAGCCCTAATATCGCGCCCAACAGCAGATTGCCGGGGCTCATCGACAGGTTCAACACCAGCCACAGCAGCCACAACGCCAACGACAACCAAGGTGCAGGAAACAGGCGCTTCATGGTTGCACCTCCAGCAGCGCTGCCTTGGCTTGCGGGCCTGGAATTACACGGGTTTCGAGCACCGCCATCACGTATTGCTGCGGGTTGTTCAATGCATCGGCCGCCGCTTGGGTGTAGCGCAGCAGCGGTTCAGCCTTGAACGTCAGCGCAATGCTCAGCCCCAGCAGAACGACGATTGGCACGCATTCCAGGCGCCGCAGCAAGGGCGACGGCCGCTCTTGCGGGGTCCAGAAACGCTGGATGCCCAAACGCGAGAAAGCGATCAGCGAGGCCAGCCCGGACAGAATCAACAGGGCGAGCAACCCCCACGCGCCGTTCGATATCGGTTCGTCGCTGCCATTACCCAGCCCCAGCGGATTGAGCAAAGCGCTGAGCAGGCTGAGTTTGCCGATAAACCCGGAAAGTGGCGGCATGCCGATGATCAGCAGGGCGCAGGCGATAAAGCTCAAACCGAGGAACGCCATGGTCCAGGGAATCACCTGGCCGACCACTGCTTTGCGGTCGTCATCGAGGTTGAAGCCTTTGGGCGGCTGCAAGGATTCCAGGGGCCGTGGCAGCAACTCGCCGTCATCGAACAGCGGCATTTCGTTGGCCGACCGCGAGCGCTCGATCAACTCGGCGAGCAGGAACAGCGCGCTCAAGGCCAGGGTCGAGCTGACCAGATAAAACAGCGCTGCGCCGATCAGGTTCGGCTGGGCGAAACCGATGGCCGACAACAGGATGCCTGCCGATACCAGAATGCTCAGGCTGGCCATGCGTTCGAGGCGTTGCGCGGCGAGGATCGCCACGGCGGCGCAAACGATGGTCGCCATGCCGCCGTAGATCAGCCAGTCGCCACCAAAATACGCGGATGCCCCGGCCTGGCCGGAGAACAGCAGCGTCCACAAACGCAGCAAGGTGTAGACGCCGACCTTGGTCATGATCGCGAACATCGCCGCCACTGGAGCGCTGGCCGCTGAGTAGGCCGGCACCAGCCAGAAATTCAGGGGCCACATCCCGGCCTTGGCCAGGAACGCCACCGCCAGAATCGCCGCGCCGGCATGCAGCAAGCCGCGATCGGCCTCCGGCACCAGCGGGATTTTCAGCGCCAGGTCGGCCATGTTCAGCGTGCCGGTAACGCCGTAGATCAGCGCCGCGCCAATCAGAAACAGCGACGAGGCCAGCAGGTTGATCGAGATGTAATGCAGCCCCGACGACACCCGCGCCCGGCCCGAACCGTGCAGCATCAGCCCGTAAGAGGCGGCCAGCAGCACTTCGAAAAACACGAACAGGTTGAACAGGTCCGCCGTCAGGAAGGCGCCGTACAGGCCCATCAACTGAATCTGGAACAGCGCGTGGAAACTCGAGCCGGCGCCGTCCCAGCGCGCCATGGCGAATAGCAGGGCACTGACGCCGATGATCCCGGTCAGCACCAGCATCAGCGCCGACAGACGATCGACCACCAGCACAATGCCGAACGGCACCTGCCAGTTGCCCGGCAGGTACACACCGATGGAGCCCGGCACGCCGGTGGTTTGCGTCCATTGCAGCAGCATCACGGCAATGCCCAGCCCCAGCAGGCTGGAGAACAGATTGATTTTGGCCTTTAACGGGCGGTGTTTTTCGCCCAGCATCAGCATCACCGCGGCGGTCAGCAGCGGTAGCAGAATGGGGGCTGCGATCAGGTGCGCCATCGGATTCATTCTTTAGGCTCCCGGCCATCCACATGGTCGGTGCCGGTCAGGCCCCGGGAGGCGAGCAGCACCACCAGGAACAGCGCGGTCATGGCGAAGCTGATGACGATCGCGGTCAGCACCAACGCTTGCGGCAGCGGGTCGGTGTAGTGCAGCAAATCCTGAGGCACGCCATCCTTGATGTTCGGCTCCTTGCCGATGAACAGGCTGCCCATGCTGAAGATGAACAGGTTGACGCCGTAGGACAGCAGGCACAGGCCCATGACCACCTGGAATGTCCGTGGCCGCAGCACCAGCCACACGCCGGACGCGGCCAGCACGCCAATGGCGATTGCGATGACTTCTTCCATCAGATGGCTCCTTGCGTGGCAGCTGCTTTGGCCACGGGCTTGGGTTGCGCGCTGGTTTTATGACCGCGTACCGATTGGTGGGCGAGGGCGGTCAGGATCAACAGCGTCGAGCCGACCACCACGGCGTACACGCCAATGTCGAAGAACAGTGCGCTGGCGATGTGAATCTCGCCGAGCAGCGGCAATGCGAAATGCCAGGTGTGAGTGGTAAGGAATGGATACCCGGCCACCATCGCCCCGAGCCCGGTGACCGTGGCGAACAGCAGCCCGGTGCCCATCCAGCGCAGCGGCCGCAGGCTCATTTGTGCCTCGACCCACTGGGTGCCGGCGACCATGTATTGCAGGATGAACGCCACCGACATCACCAGACCGGCGACGAAACCGCCGCCCGGTTGATTGTGCCCGCGCATGAACAGGTAGACCGACACCACAAACGCAATCGGCAGCAGCAGACGCACCAGCACCGCTGGCACCATCATGAAACCGAGCGCGGTGTCGCTGGCGTGACGCGGGTTGACCAGGTCGGTGACCACGTCGGGCGCCAGCAAGCGCTGCTGGGCCGGCAGTTGCAGGCTTTCTTTCGGTGGACGGAAGCGTCGCAGCAGGGCGAACACAGCCAGGGCCACCGCCACCAGCACGGTGATTTCGCCGAGGGTGTCGAAGCCACGGAAGTCCACCAGCATTACGTTGACCACGTTGCTGCCGCCGCCTTCGGGCAGGGCGCGACTGAGGTAGAACGAGGAAATGTCGTTGGGCGTCTGGCGGGTCAGCATCGCGTAGGACAGCAGCGCCATGCCGCCTCCGACCGCGATCGACAGCAGCAAGTCGCGGATACGGCGGATGCGTGCCTTGCGCAGGCTGCTCGGTAACGGCGACACCTCTTCGATTCGTCGTGGCAGCCAGCGCAGGCCGAGGAGGATCAACACCGTGGTCACCACTTCCACCGCCAATTGCGTCAGGGCCAGATCCGGCGCCGAGAACCAGACGAAGGTCACGCAGGTCATCAAGCCGCAGACGCTGACCATGGTCAGGGCCGCGAGCCGGTGATACTTGGCTTGCCACGCCGCACCAAGGGCACAGGCAATCGCCAGCAGCCAGAGGATCACGAACACGATCGAGCCCGGAATCTTCGGTCGGTCGCCCCAGCTCAGGCTGCTGTGCAGCATCGGGATCAACCCGGCCAGCACCGCGGCGAGCACCACCAGAAACAGTTGGGTTTGCAGGCGCCGGGTGCTGATCCGCCGCTCCAAGCGACGGGCCAGGCGCATCATGATCACCAGGCTGCGCTCGAACAGGCGCTTGCCATTGAAGTGGCTGATCACCGGCGGGTGCGAGAAACGCCCGCGCTTGAGCTGATTGCGCAACAGCAGATAGAGGATGATGCCGCAGGACATGGCGATCAGGCTCATGATCATCGGCGCGTTCCAGCCGTGCCAGATCGCCAGGTTGTACTCGGGCAGCGTCCCGCCCACCACCGGCAATGCCGCCGCCGCGAGCAAAGGGCCGACCACTTGAGCGGGGAAGATCCCCACCACCAGACAGGTGAACACCAGCAACTCCACCGGCGCGCGCATCCAGCGTGGCGGCTCGTGCGGGGTGTGCGGCAGGTCGGTGGCGGTCGGGCCGAAGAACACATCGACAGTGAAGCGCAGGGAGTAGGCGACGCTGAACGTCCCGGCAATGGTCGCGACGATTGGCAGGGTCATCTCGATCCAGGCCGTCGCGTTGATGAACACGGTTTCGGCGAAGAACATTTCTTTCGACAGGAAGCCGTTGAGCAGCGGTACGCCGGCCATGGAGGCACTGGCGACCATGGCCAGGGTGGCGGTGAACGGGATCAGTTTGATCAGGCCGCTGAGTTTGCGAATGTCCCGGGTGCCGCTTTCGTGGTCGATGATTCCGGCGGCCATGAACAGCGAGGCCTTGAACGTAGCGTGGTTGAGAATGTGGAACACCGCAGCGACGGCGGCTAGCGGACTGTTCAGGCCCAGCAGCAACGTAATCAGGCCCAGGTGGCTGATGGTCGAGTAAGCCAGCAGGCCCTTGAGGTCGTTCTGGAACATCGCGCAGTAAGCACCGAGCAACAGCGTACAGGCCCCGGCCCCGCCGACAATGTAGAACCATTCTTCACTGCCGGACAGCGACGGCCACAGTCGTGCGAGCAGGAAGACCCCGGCCTTGACCATGGTCGCCGAGTGCAGATACGCCGAGACCGGTGTCGGTGCCGCCATGGCGTGGGGCAGCCAGAAGTGGAAGGGGAATTGCGCACTTTTGCTCAAGGCGCCGATCAGGATCAGGGGAAGCAGAATAGGGTAGAGGGCATGTGTGCGAATCAGATCGCCGGCGGCCAGGACCTTGTCCAGGTCATAGCTGCCCACCACATGGCCAAGCAGCATGACCCCCGCCAGCAAACACAAACCACCGGCACCGGTGACCATCAACGCCATATAGGCGCCACGTCGCGCATCGGCGCGATGGTGCCAGTAGCCGATCAACAGGAATGAAAAGAGGCTGGTCAGCTCCCAGAAAAATACGATCTGGATCAGGTTGCCGGAGATCACCAACCCCAGCATGGCGCCCATGAACGCCAGGAAAAACGCGAAGAAACGCGGCACCGGATCGTCCGGCGACATGTAGTAGCGGGCGTATAGCGAAACCAGCGTGCCGATGCCCAGCACCAGCATCGAGAACAGCCAGGCGAAACCATCCATGCGCAGAACGAAGTTCAGGCCCAGGCTGGGCAGCCAGAAGAACTCTTCGCGGATCACGCCGCCATCGGCGATTTGCGGGTACAAGAGCGCGACCTGGACGGTGCCGATCAGGGCAACCAGGCCAGACAACAGCGATTCGGTATTACGCGCGTTGTGCGGCAGCAAGGCTGCCAGACAACTGCCGATAAAAGGCAGAAGCAGTAGAACTATCAGAGACATAGGCTTCTAATCTGCGGAAGTTTGTGAAGCATCATACGTGCCAGCTCCCCGATCACCAAACGCCAAGCTGTCGCAGAATCCTACAAAGTAAACGGCAAATTCGTGTTTATCATTGTTTCAGATCGCTATCGATCGTTCCCACGCTCCCGGGCTGCATTCCCACGCAGAGCATGGGAACGATCAGTGCTCGGCTTCGCGATCCAGATCGTCCTCAACCTCAAGAACCACCTTACCCTTGGTCTTCAACTCACTGACAATCACCGCCGCGACAATCAACCCCGCGCCAACCAACGCAATCGCCGGCAACCGCTCCCCGGCGATCCGCCCGACAATCCCGGCCCACACCGGCTCTCCGGCATAGATCAACGTCGCCCGAGTCGGTGAAACACTCTTCTGCGCCCAGTTCATCGCCACCTGAATCGCCGCACTCGCCGCGCCCAGGCCCAATGCGCTGCACAACAGCAACCACGAGAACCCCGGAATCACTTCCTGAGTCGGCACCACCATCAGAAACGCCAGCACCGAAGTCACCGCCAGCTGCACCACCGTCACCCGGCGCACGTCGACCTGACCGGCATAGGTGCTGATCAGAATGATCTCCGCTGCAATCGCCACGGCACTGATCAATGTGGCGATTTCACCGGGGCTGAAATTGAACGAAGCGCCGGACGGCCCCGACAGCAACATCAACCCGGTAAAGGCCAGCATGATCCCGATGCTCGGCATCAACCCCGGACGCCGCCCCAGCACCAGCCATTGCAGCAACGGCACGAACGGCACATACAGCGCGGTAATAAACGCCGACTGACTGCTGGGAATGCTCTGCAAGCCCACGGTCTGCAAGCCATACCCGAGCATGATCGCCACGCCGATAAACGCCCCGGCCTTGAGTTCGAACAGGGTCAGTTCGCGCAGATGACGCCAGGAGAACAGGGCAACGATAATCGCTGCCGCGGCAAAACGCAGGCCTACGAAAAACATCGGCCCGCTGACGGTCATTGCATGCTGCACCAGCAAAAAGGTGCCGCCCCAGACCATAGTGATCAGCACCAACACGCATTCAGCTTTGCTGAACCGTGAGAAACGGGAGGAAGCAGGGGAGGAGTTCACCGACGTCATGGCCTTGCGTGCTACCTGAGGGAGACGCACAATGCGCCGGAAGTTGGGCAGTATACTGCGCAACACCATCAAGTGAGCAATATAGTGCACAAAGATTCCACCCAACGGGCGTCGGTCCTCCAGCACGTCAGCCAGAACGTCCGACGTCTGCGCCATGCCGCCGACATGAGCCAGAGCGCCCTAGCGGAAAAATCCGGTGTCAGTCGCCGCATGCTGGTGGCCATCGAGGCCGGCGAGAAGAACGTCAGCCTGACCACCCTCGACCGCGTGGCCGAAGCGCTGGACGTTGCCTTCAGCGACTTGATCCAGGCCCCTGAAGCCCACGACCCGAGCCGCATCAATGAACTGGCCTGGACCGGCACGATCCCTGGCAGTAAAGCGGTGTTGCTGGCCAAAGCTACCGCCACTCGTGAAGTGGAACTCTGGGAATGGCGCCTTGAGCCAGGCGAGCATTACCCCTCGGAGCCGGATGCCGATGGCTATAGCGAACAGATTTATGTGTTTGAAGGCTGCCTGACCCTGATGCTCGGCAACGAGCCGCAGAAAATCGCGGCCGGTGAGTTCTTTATGTTTGCCAGTAATCAGCCGCATTCCTATCGCAATGAGGGGGACGTGGCGGCGCGCTTTGTGCGTAATGTGGTGATTTGATCGGTGCCGATTCTGTCGCGTAAAACACGTATATACCTGTTGCTTCTCACAGTAGACGATGTGCCTCGGATCCAACAATGATGAGTGCGCCGGCGAATGGCGGCCTACTCCTTAACATCGGATTCAGACATGTCTATTAATCACAAAAAGCCGTCAGAGCTTTTACCTGCACCCGTACTACCAGTGGCCTACGGCGACAATGTCTTTGTCGAAGATGTCATTGCCGGTGCCCGGGTCGATATTGAATTGAACCGGAACGTCTATCCGGGCACGCAGGTGACCCTTGAATACAAGGTTGGCAACACTCCCAATAGATTAGTGATTCCCCTTCAAGAGGGGCGAGCATCATTCTTGATTCCTGCTTGCGCATTTATTAACAGTCTGTGGGTGGGGGGAATGCAGCTGCGGTATTGGGTCGAAGAGCCATTCCATAAAAGCCAAGTGCTCGATTTGGGCGTATCGATGCGTTGGTGAGACCGGCCAGGCTGTTGGCGGGGCAACAGTGGAACATCTTGCATTTTTTAGTTGATGTGTTTTCTTCTACGCTGGGCTGTCCGGCAGCGCCGATGAGTGACTGCATGGGGCGATATGCCCGATGTCCATTCAGGTAAACATTGACCAGTGAGAGCGCCATGATTGACACCCCAAGCGGACAGGCGACCAAACCCATCCGCCACGCGGATATCCTGATCATCGGTGGTGGCCTGAGCGGCACGATGCTGGCGGCGCAGTTGTTGCGTTTGCCGGGCAAGCGTCAGGTGCTGGTGATCGAGCCCCGCGCCGAACTCGGTCGGGGCGAGGCCTATAGCGCGGTCGAACTGGGGCATACGCTTAACGGCAACGCGGCGCGCATGAGTGTCGATCCCGACAACGCTGATGATTTGACCCAATGGCTCACCGAACACATTGCGGCGGGTGGCTGGCCGGAGTCGGATCAGCAACATGTGCCAGTCAGTGAATTGTTCCCGCCGCGTGGGCTGTTTGGGGTCTATGTGCAGCAGCGTCTGGCCGAAGCGCAGGCAGTGGGTGAGCGCCACGGTTCGACCGTCGAACATGTGCGTGCCGAAGTGGTGGACCTGCAAACCCGGGACGATTCAGTGCAATTGACCTTGAGTAATGGGCAATGCTTGCAAGGCGCCTATGCGGTACTGGCCACCGGTATGTTCCCCGCCGCACGCACGCCACAGACCGAATCCAGCGGCCTGAACGCCGCCGCCCTCGACCCGTGGGACGTGGCTTCCATGCGCCAGCTCGATCCACAATCCACGGTGCTGATCATCGGTTCCGGGCTGACCATGGTCGATGCCGTGGTGTCGCTGGAGCAGGCCGGGCATCGCGGGCCGATCGAAGTGTTTTCCCGGCATGGGCTGTTGCCCCACGTGCGTAGGCAGCCGCCGGCCTGGGCGGATTTTTTGGCCGAGGATCACAGCATTCGCACACCGCGTCAGCTGATGCGCGAATTGCGCCGGCATTGCCGCGCCGCCATCGCCCAAGGCATCGACTGGCAAGCGCCACTCGACACGGTGCGGGCGCACATCGGGCGGTTGTGGAATCAGGCGACGGACGTGCAACGCCGGCAATTCGTGCGCCATGTGCGGCCGTGGTGGGAGAGCCATCACCATCGCTCACCGCCGTTGAGTGCCGAGTTGGTGGCGCGGCTGCACGGGGAAGGGCGGTTGCGGATTCATGCTGCATCGTTCAAAGGGTTGGAGCCTTCGTTGAGCGGTGGGGTGAGTATCCGCATCCGTCGCCGTGGCGAGGCCGAAACCTGCGTGGTGCACGGCGCGGCACTGATCAATTCCAGCGGCATCGAATACGACTGGCGGCGGGTGGCGCGGCCATTGCCGCAGCAGCTATTGGCGCGCGGGTTGGTGCGGCCGGGGCCATTGGCGTTGGGCATTGCCGCCGCGGATGACGGCGCGGTGTCAGGCGCTGATGGGCTGGTCGCCAACCGTTTGTTCGCCATGGGCCCGCCGCTGCGCGGGATGTGGTGGGAGAGCACGGCAGTGACCGACGTGGCGAGCCAGGCCAAGTCTCTTGCGGCGCGATTGGTGGTTTGACCAAAAGTTGGAGGGGGGCTTTTCGGGCCTCTTCGCGAGCAAGCCTGCTCCCACATTTGATCTCAGGCATACACAGATAGTGTGTTCGCCGAAGATCCCCTGTGGGAGCGGGCTTGCGAAGAGGCCAGTACAGTCACTACAACGCTCAGGCCACTAAACAAGCATTGTTTAAACGACACTCTTTTCCACGTTGACCCCGAGGTCGATAACGCAACCCTGCTGGCCGCAACCCAACGGGGGCAAGCCTCTCGCTGCTGTATCGAGCCCGCCGCGTGGTTCAGTTGGTCTGACACAATTGATATTAATTTCCTTGTCGGCTGAATTTTTCAAAATGTGTGGGGTCTGTTTACCGTCCGTGATGGCTGGCGTCATTTAGCCAGCATTTCTGGCATCAATTTCAGGGTGACCACGACCCTTCCCCTGCGGGCATCAATGTACGCCCTCAGCACTTATGACATGGAGCGTTATGCTTATCTCCCCACGGATGTGGCCGGTGCTGTGCGCGCTATTGCTTGGCTTGGGTACACAGAGCAGCGCCGATGGCGCCAGCCTGCCAACGCCGGGCGACCAGGACCTGATCCGCGATCGCCAGAACCGCCTGATTGAAGAACAGCAGCGTCGACTGGAAGAACTCAAGGACCTGCCGGGCAAGCCAACATTGCCCGCAACACCTGCCGGCCCAGTAGATACACGTTGCTTTCCTATCAAAGACATCGAACTCAAGGGCGCCGACAGTCTGTCCGCTGCCGACCGCGAGCGCTTGCTCAAGCCTTATATCGGTCAATGCCTGGGCGTCTCGCAACTCAACGAATTGCTCAAGGTCATCACCGACCATTACATCGGCAAGGGCATGATCACCAGCCGCGCTTACTTGCCGCAGCAAGACCTCTCCAGCGGCCACTTAAGTGTATTTGTAGTCGAGGGCAAACTTGAGGGTTTGAAGGGCGCTGACGACAGCCATATTTCCGATCGGGAACTGTCCATGACCTTCCCCGGTAAAACGGGCGAATTGCTCAATCTTCGTGAAATAGAACAACTGGTGGATCAGTTGAACCGCTTGCCCTCCAACCAGGCGCAAATGGAACTGACCCCCGGCGTTCAGGTCGGCGGCAGTAACGTGCTGGTCAAGAACAACCCGCAAAAGCCTTGGCGTGCCAGCCTGTCGCGTAACAACGACGGTCAGAAAAGCACCGGTGAACAGCAGTGGGGCGCAGGCTTTGAGTGGGACAGCCCGCTGGGGCTGGCCGACCAGTTGATGTTGCGCGGCGGCCATGACGCGGTGAGCGATCACCAGAAAACCTCGAAAAACGCCATGCTCTATTACAACGTGCCTTGGGGCTGGTGGAACTTCAGTTATACCTACAGCCAGAGCGAATACCGCTCCCAGGCCCAAGGCAATGGTTTCAACTTCAGCCAGAGCGGCGACAGCGAGAATCATCAATTTCGCGCCGAGCGCCTCGTCCATCGCGATGCGGTGAGCAAAACGTCGATCAATGCCGGCTTCGCCCATCTGCGCACTAACAACTACATCGAAGATAGCCGCCTGGATAACAGCAGCCAGCGTATTACCGAAGCCCAGTTGGGTATCAACCACGGCCGGCGTATTGGCCAGTCGTTCGTCAACCTGGACCTGGGCATGCAGCAGGGCATCGGCGCGCTGGATGCACAAGGCAACGACCAGCGTCGTGATGATGCCGGCAATCTTACCGCCAACGCTCGCTATCGAAAGTACACCGCCACGGCCAGTTACCTGTTGCCGTTCAACTGGCTGGGCGAGTCCTTCACGTTCAGCAGCCTCGCCACGGGCCAGCGCAGTGAAGACGTGTTGTTCAGCCCGCAACGCATCAGCCTGGGTGGCAGTTCATCGGTGCGTGGCTATAAAGACCAGTTTTTATCCGGGGACAGCGGCGGCTACTGGCGCAACGAATTGCGCTGGACCCGCCCGGTGACTGTCGATTGGCTGCGCCCGGCACTGAGCGAGTACGGCACCAGTGTCGGCTATGACCAAGGCGTGATCAGCAATGACCGATACAACAGCGAAGTGCATGGCCGAATGTCCAGCAACTCTCTGGAACTCTTCGCCCGTGGCAAGTACCTCGCCACTCGCGTGACGTTCGCCCACTCGCTGGAACGCCCCACCGTGCTCACCGAGCGCGAGGCGCCGATCTACTTCCAGGTCGACCTGTTTCTTTAATTCATTTGTTATCGCGTCGAGATTCTGAATATGGACGTTCACCAGCTTGCCTTTCTGTCCCGTCAGCCTTCGGCTGCCGTGGCCCCTCGCACGCACTTCCTGGGCATGCCCAAACGCTTGCTGGCATTGCTGTTGGCGAACGTCATGTTCTGGCAGCCGATCTGGGCCCAGGCCGAGGGCATCGCCGTCAGCGGCAACACCCAGACCGGCATAGGGCAGGCCGGCAACGGCGTACCGGTGATCAATATTGCCGCGCCCAACGGTGCCGGGCTCTCGCACAACCAGTTCAAGGATTACAACGTCGGTCGCCAGGGCGTGATCCTCAACAACGCGACGAACGCAGTGCAGAACACCCAACTGGGCGGCCACATCCTGGGCAACAGCCAGCTCGGTGGACGGGCAGCCGGCACCATTCTCAACGAAGTCAACGGCGGTAGCCCCAGCCAGCTCAACGGCTACACCGAAGTGGCAGGCCAGTCAGCGCGGGTCATCATCGCCAACCCTTACGGCGTGAGCTGTAACGGTTGCGGCTTCATCAACACGCCGCGCGTGACCCTCAGCACCGGCAAGCCTGTACTCGACGGCAGCGGCAAGCTTGATCACTTCGAGGTTGATGGCGGCAGCATCACCATCGATGGCATGGGGCTTGATGCGGCCAACGTTGATCAATTCGACCTGATTACCCGTTCGGCGAAGATCAACGCAGACATCCATGCCCGGCAATTGAATGTCATTACCGGTGCCAACAACGTCAACGCCGACAGCCTGGCCACCACCCCTCGCGCGGCCCGTGATGCCGACAAGCCTCAACTGGCAATCGATGCGGCGGCGCTGGGCGGGATGTATGCCAACACCATCAAACTGGTGGGCACCGAGCAGGGCGTCGGGGTCAAGCTGGCGGGCAACATGGCCGCCAGTGCCGGCGATATTCAAATCGATGCCGGCGGCCATCTGAGCATGGCGCAGACATCGGCCCAAGGTGCCTTGCGGGTCAACGCGCAGAGTGTCGAGATGACCGGCAAGGCTTACGCCGGCAGCGTCGATGTACGTACGCCCGGCGAGCTGGTCAACCGGCAGAGTCTGGCCGCCCGCAACCGCATCGACATCAATGCCGACAAACTCAGTAACTCCGGCGTGATTGCCGCGGGCATCGAGGCCGATAACAGCCGCAACACCACGGGCGACCTGAGCATCACCAGCCCCTCCGTGACCAACAGCGGCAGTCTTGAAGCCAGTCGCTCGTTGAGTATCCGTGCGAGCACAACTCTGACCAATCAAGGCGTGGTTCAGGGCGCGGCGGTCGATCTGACCAGCGCCCGGGTTACCAATCAGGGCGCTGCTGCGCGAATCGTCGGTGACCAGTCGCTGGTGATCAATACACCGGCCATCGTCAACCTGGCAGGGGTGATCCGCTTTGGCGCGGGGCAGGCGGCGTCCTTGCAACTCGACAGCCTGGACAACCGCGAAGGTTTGATCCAAGTGCTGGGCGGCAGCCTGACAATCACCGCTCGCCAGCTGGATAACCATGGCGGGCAAATCGACGCCGGCGGCCTTATTGTCGATACCACCACGCTTGATAATCGCTCCGGCCTGCTTTCTGCCAGCGCCGGTAATGCGCGGGTGAACACCCGCGGCAGGTTCGATAACACTTCGGGCACTCTCCAGGCGCAAAACCAGCTTTCAGTCACGGGCCAGGAGGTCATCAACCAGGGCGGCAGGCTGCTGGCGGTCAACGGTGACCTCGATCTGAAAGCCTCGAGCCTCGATAACCAGCTCGGCAGCGTGCTGGGGTCCAAGGTCAGCATTCGCGCGCCGGGGGGGCAGGTCGACAACCGCGGCGGGAAAATCGTCGGCGAGCGCATTGATCTGAACGCCTCGGGGCTCGACAACAGCAACGCGGGGCTGCTGGCGGCAGGCGCCCAGGGCATGAGCCTGATCTTCGATCCGGCGGCCATCAAGGCGCAGTTGCTCAATAACAAGGGGCACATTCAGAGCGACGGCGGCCTTTTGCTGCAAGGTGGCTGGCTGGACAACAGCGCGGGCACAGTGCTCGGTAAAACCATCCAGGTCGATGCTCAACGCCTGATCAACAACGGCAAGGGCGCACTGGTCAGCAATGGCGACGACGTTGTCCTGAATGTCAGCAACCTGTTGAGCAACCTGACCGGTGTGATCGATGCCGGTAACAACACGGCCACCGTCACCGGCGCGAGCCTGATCGATAACCAGGGCGGCACGATTCGCGGCCAGCGACTGGACCTTCAGGCGAGCACTTTGCTCAACGGTCAGAAGGGGCAACTGGTCGCAGGGTCCGGTGGGTTGACCTACCGCGGGAACCAACTGAACAACAGCGGCGGCGTTATTCTCGCCGACGGTGGGCTTGCCAGCCTGAAGCTCGGCAAGGGCAGCATCGGCAACCTTGGCGGCACGATCCAGGGCGACACCGTCGAGGTGACCGCCGGCAGTCTCGATAACAGCAGCGATGGCACCAAGGCCGGCATGATCGCCAGCCTGGCGGGTGAACTGAAGCTGACCGTCGATTCACTGACCAGCCGCGCCGGCAAACTCTTCGCCAAGACCGCGCTGGTGTTCAAAGGCTCCACGCTGGACAACAGCGGTGGACAGCTCAGTGGCAACACCGTTGACCTGACGGCCGACCAACTGACCAACCAGGGCGGCCTGATCGAATCCAACACCTGGCTTGCACTCCAGGGCGGCACGCTGGACAACAGTGCTTCCGGGCGAATCCGTGCGCTGGGCAACAACGTCAGTACTCTTCACGTCTCGACAGACGACATCAGCACGCTCGATTTCAGCGACACCGTCAATAACCACAACGGCACCATCGAGGTCGGTAACTCGTCGTTCAGTTTCAAATCCAGCACGCTGGATAACCGTACCGGGACCCTCGAACACGCCAACACCGGGTTATTTACCCTGCACCTCGATCGCCTGACCGGTGCCGGTGGTGATATCACCGGCCTGGGCCGCGGCGACTGGAACTTTGGCGCGGTGGATGGGCTGGGGCGTGCACAGCTCAACGAGGCCCTGACTTACACCAGCGATTCGCTGACGCTTCAGTCTGGCGATCGCCTGGCCAGCAGCACCGCACTGGTGCTCAACCTTGGCAGCCTGAGCAACGGCGGCGAGCTGCTCAGCGATGGCGACCTCACGCTGAACCTTACGGGCGATCTGTACAACAGCGGTCGGTTATCCGCACAGAAAATGCTGACTATCACCGCCCATGACGTCCGCCAGAACGGTGGACGCATGGGGGCCGGCACCGACACACGCCTCAACCTGAGCGGTACGCTGGATAACCTCGGCTACCTGACTGCCCGCCAGAACCTGCGCATCGACGCAGCGCAAATCGACAACCACGGCACACTGGGTGCCCAAGGCAAAGTCGACCTCACCGCCACCGGCGGCATCACCAACGGCGCCGATACATTGCTGTTCAGCGGCGGCGACATGAGCTTGCGCGCCAGTAGCCTGCTGAACTGGTATGGCGACCTCTACAGCGCCGGCAATCTTAGCTTCGCCGGCATCGACGGCGCCGCCGCGCAAAGTTTCAGAAACCTCTCCGGGACCGTCGAAAGCCAAGGCAATATCAGCCTTCACGCCGTCTCGCTGGAAAATGCCAAAGCCGAATTCGAGCTGGACCAACAACGGGTGAGCGGCACCTTGAAGTGGGCGTGCAGCCAACACTGTGGCGGACATGACTCCTTCAAACGCGGCTGGATCACCATTGGCCAAACGTTCATCGAGCGCGCCATCAAAGACTCTGCTTCGGCGCGCCTGGTTGCAGGCAAAGACCTCAACATCCAGGCCTCAAGCGTGCAGAACCGCTACAGCCTGCTGGCCGCCAACAACAACCTGACCATCATTGCCGATGACCTGCTCAACCAGGGCGCGTCCACTCGCACCGGGCAGAACACCATCGTGATCCGTACACCGAGGCGCATTTCCACCGGTTATTGGGATCAGATGGAGTACGTCGACGTCCCGGCCTTCAACGCGGCCGTTGCCGCCGGGAACTACGACGACGCCCGCTTCGAACTGCTGAAATCGCGTTCCAGCGACAGCCGCTTCCAGGAGCGCAGCAATGTCACCGTCTGGACCGACAACCCTGAGCCGACCTACGCCGCCACGATTCAAGCCGGCGCCACCGTCAACCTCAGCGTCACGCGTACCGTGCAAAACGGCACGCTGCACGAGAACACGCTCGAACAACTGACCGGTACGCTGGGCGACGACCAGACCGGCGTCGGGGTAGGTGAGGTCAATATCAACCTCACCCCGCAGGCGACCGGTGCCGCCGCCGTGACGCCTGCCGCTGTGCAACCCATCGAGCGTATCGCGGCGGATGGCAGCGTACAGACCGTCTTCAAACCGGTGGATTACAGCGGGCTACCTTTCACCTCTGTGGACCCGACGGCCGGGCCGAATTTCCAAACGCCCAAGGGCGATTACGGGTTGTTCATCAAGAACCCCGACCCGACAAGCCGCTACCTGATCGAGACCAACCCGAACCTCACGAACCTGTCGCAGTTCTTTGGTTCGGACTACCTGCTCAAGCTGTTGAACGTCAACGCCGACAGCACTTGGCGTCGACTCGGCGATGGCCTCTACGAGCAGCGCCTGATTCGCGATGCGGTGCTGGCGAAAACCGGCCAGCGTTTTCTCGCCGACGGTTTGACCAGCGATTACGAGCAATACCGCTACCTGATGGATAACGCCCTCGCCAGCAAAGACGCACTGCGCCTGAGCCTTGGCGTCTCGTTGACGGGCGAGCAGGTCAGCGCGCTGACCCATGACATTGTCTGGATGGAAAACCGCATCGTCGACGGGCAAAAAGTCCTCGTGCCGGTGCTGTACTTGGCCCAGGCGGATAGCCGCAACGTACGCGGCAGCAGCCTGATCCAGGGTCGGGACTTGAACCTGTTCACCGGCGGCGATCTGGTCAACGTCGGCACGCTTCGCGCGAGCAACAACCTCAACGTCCAAAGCGCCGGCAGCGTCTACCAGGGCGGGCTGGTCGAGGCCGGTAACGACCTGCAAATACTGGCGCAAGACAGCATTCGCAACGCCATGGCCGGCGAGATCCGCGCCAGCCAGGTCAGCCTTGTCGCGCTCAAGGGCGACATCATCAACGACCGCACCGCGATTCAGGTTCGTGACGGCGCCGGCATGCGCACCCTGACCGATGCGGGCAGCAGCATCAGCGCCCGGGAAAACCTGGCCGTTGCGGCCGGCCGCGACCTGACCAACCACGGCGCCTTGAGCAGTGGCGGCAACGCGACCCTGACGGCGGGCCGGGACATCAACCTGGCGGCCAAAACCGATACCAGCGAGAAACACGAATTCAGCGACGGCGGCCACAAGTCGAGCATCACCACTGACGTGAAGAACCTCGCCGCGACCGTTACTGTCGGCGGCAACCTCAACATGAAGGCCGGGCAAGACGTCAACGTTATCGGCAGCACCGCGACCGCCGGCAAAGACCTGAACGTTCAGGCCGCGCGCGACCTGAACATCGTGTCGGTCAGCGATATGCACAACGTTGAGGGCAAGGAAAAGCACGGCAAGAAGCGCATCAAGACTTCGGATGATCAGACGACGCAAGTGGCGAGTGTGCTGACGGCGGGCAGGAACTTCACCAGCCAGGCTGGGCGCGACACGACGATTGTGGCGAGCAAGATCAGTGCGGGAAATGAGGCGTATCTGTACAGCGGGGATAGGTTGAACCTGCTGGCCGCGCAGAACAGCACCTACACCCTCTACGACATGAAAGAAAAAGGCGGCTGGGGCGCCAAGAAAACCCAGCGTGATGAAGTTACCCGCGTCACAAACGTAGGGACAGAAATCAAGACCGGTGGCGACCTGACATTGGCCAGTGGTGGCGATCAGCTGTATCAGCGGGCCAAGCTCAATAGTGGTAACGACCTGACGATTGCCAGCGGCGGCGCGGTGACGTTTGAGGCGGTCAAGGACCTGCATCAGGAGAGTCACGAGAAGAGTAAGAGTGACCTGGCGTGGACCAGCGCCAAGGGCAAGGGCAATACCGACGAGACGCTGCGCCAGAGTGAGTTGGTGGCGCAGGGGCAGTTGGCGATCAAGGCCGTAGATGGCTTGAAGATTGATATCAGACAGATTAATCAGAACACGGTTAGCCAGACCATTGATGTGATGGTGAAGGCTGATCCGCAATTGGCTTGGTTGAAAGAGGCTGAGAAACGCGGGGATGTGGATTGGCGGCATGTGAAGGAGTTGCATGATTCCTTCAAGTACAGCCATTCCAGCCTTGGTCAGGGGGCGATGCTTGCGATCATCATCGTCGTAACGGTATTGACGGCAGGTGCCGCCAGTACGTTTGCGGCAGCAGCCGGTAGTGCTGCAGGCGCCGGCTCGACTATGGCGGCGGCAACGGCAGCCACAGCTGCAACGACGACCAGTGCGGCTGTCGCAGGTACGGCAGCAGGTCTGGGAAACATCATTGCCACCGCGTCGTTGACCTCCCTTGCCAGTACGGGCGTGGTCAGCACGATAAACAACAAGGGCAACCTGGGAGCCGCATTCAAGGAAACCTTCAGTAGCGACAGCATGAAACAAGCGCTGATCGCGGGCGCCTCAGCAGGATTTGTGAATTACGCCAGTGGCAACTGGTTTGGCGCACAGAGCGACCCTATCACTAACAAAGTGAGTGGTCCCAGCGTAGTACCTCATTGGAACGACCCGGCAGCTATTGGTCGGTTCGGTACGATCCAATTGGCGGGCGGAGCGGTGCGCGGAACGCTTTCCGAAGCCCTTGGGCAAGGCAGCTTCAAGGACGCAATGAAGGGCAGCGTCTTCGATGTGCTTCAGGCTACTGCTTTCACAGGTGTTGGTGATTTTGGCGATGCCTTCAAACTTCAAGACAGCGGCCTAAGTAAAACCGCCCTGCATGCTGTCGTGGGTGGGTTGCTTTCAGAAGCAATGGGTGGCGATTTTAAAACGGGGGCGATCGCTGCGGGCGCTAATGAGGCGCTTATCGCGACCTTGGATAAAACACCGTTACTCAGTGGCGATGATCCCGCAGAGCACGACCGGTTGGTAAACGCTGCGTCCAAACTGGTGGGGTTGCTGGCGGCAGCCAGTGTTGATGGCGACGTTTCTCTAGGCTCGGAAATCGCCGGGAATGCGCAGTCTTACAACCGCAAATTACACGTTCAAGAAGAGAAAAGACTTGCTCTTGAGGCCAAGAATTTAGATGCCTCAACTGGCAAAAGCCAATCTGGCTTCGAATGGAACGCTCTACTGACATTCGTAGCAGGTGGTGAGGTCGATAAGCAGACCAACAATGAACTACAGGGAATTCTGTCCGGCTATAGCCCGAATAACCCAGAGGGTCAGCACTTGGCTGACGATCTGCGTGTTGCCCGAGGAGTGGTCACTCAACTGCAGAACGAGAAGGTGCTTTTGACGTGGGCGGATGGGAGCCCCATCGTCGCGAACGGCGACAAGGTCGTTGCGTTCACGTCTACGGACAGGCAGTACAACGACTCGCGTCTCTTCAATCCTTCGAGCAACTCCACCTACAACAACGCCCCAGATGGCATGGGTGTAGTACCGGACAAGTGGGCTGAGCAATATGGAGAGTCCATTGCTATCAGGAAGCTTCCTGAAATTGGTGCGCTCAGTGCCGATGCCGGGACCCAAGCAGAGCAAATGGACCGGTTACGTGTTCTGGCGAGTGGCGGGGTCAATTCGAATATTGATCTCGAGTTGCTTCTTGAGGTGATGCCGGCCGGCAAGATGGCCAAGGGCAGCCTTCTTGCGGTTTTGAAGGAGCTGGTCGCCCGGGATACCTTGGCGAAAGCTGAGAAAACGGTATTGGAGAAGCGCCTCATCGAGTTGAACTCTACTCGTGACGCTGAAGGGTTTGGGCAGACCGCGCAGCGTGACTTCGTTCCAGGAAAGGAGCATCGTGCGGAAAACATCAACGCAGGGCAGGTTACGGACCGTGATGGCCTTCCACGTGTCGATGATGAGAAGAAAGCGAACGACCTGCTTTTGACGGAGCAAGCGGGTGGGGTAAAACCTCCCTATTGGGGAACGCAGCGCGCGGCCTGGAAAGAAGGAACAATAGTGACCGATAAGGTTTTAGAGCAGCCGCGTACCATGACTATGGTTATAGACCAGAGACAATACGACGCTATGCGTAATAGCGAAAAAACCGGATCAAATCCGGCTTCTTCTCTAGGGGGCTGGGCTACAGATTTTCCGGTAAATTCGATAGCGGATGTTAGAAATAAACTGGCGATTTCCAGCGAATTTAAAGACGGGAATTTGTATAAAGTTGAGTTCACTATAAGGCCAGGTGTCGGAGTTCGTGAGGGCACTGCTGGTGATATGTGGGATGCCACTCAAAAAATAAGGCTGCCGGGTGGAGCAAATCAAGTCAATTTTATGGATAAAACTCCTCGTGAAAATCCTGAATTCTATAATGTTGATGTTGGCAGTTTGAGGTTGTTGAAATGAGTGGTCTTGTTGCATGTGTAAGGAGTGTGGTGACTCATGCTGATGGAGCAGTCTTCGAGGAGTTCTATGATTGGCAGGGTGGCAGAACTGATTTTGAAGTTGAAATGGAACACCTCAGGTATGTGAAGGTCAGTCCAGTCGTGAAGGTGATGAAATTTGTAGTGTCTGAAGGGGGGGCGGCTGTCGAGTTTCCTGTTGCGGGTACCCCCTGCATACTGCCTGATAGAACTGGGGTTTTGGTTGTTTTTGATAAAGAACCTTCAAAATTTAGTTGCCCTGAAGCTCCCTGGTTTTTTGGTTTTCCCGATAATGCTGCGATCTACAATGCCGACGGGTCATTGCGTTTTCAACTGCACAATCCCGAGGGTGAAAATAGTTATATTGGAGCAATTCACACCGGTGCGATGCCCGATCATCCTGACACGCTAGGGGTTTTGGTAGGTACGGTAGGGCATGATCCAGAATGGCTTTATTTGGTGGATTGTAATAGTCCAGAAATAATAAGTACGGGAAAGTGGATTCGCTATTAGTTATGGCGGAAGGGGGCGGCCCATCCACCGCAAAACCCGACGTGAGACCGCTAAACAGGCGATGTTTAATCGACATCTCCAGATACTCACTCAGGCTACACATTCTTGCGCCGCTGCCTACGACTACGCCAGAATCCGCCGGCTTGTGCGCCTTGAGGCCGGGCTCTATCGTTTCCGGGTTGCTGACGAATCAGCGATCGGGTTTCGCAGCCCGGGTCAATCAAGGCGCACAGCGCCACCGCTCCTTTTCAGATGACGTTTTTCGTTCGCTGAATTGCGTTATGGCGGCTGTGCGCGGGAGATCTTCGGGTCTGCCGGGTTCCTTGATTCCCGGTCTGCGAACCTGCGTACAGCTGCCACCTATCTTCGTTTCGCAGCGAACCGTGGCGGCTCCACTAATCAAGGGGCATTACCATGTTCAAAGCCACACCCAACCCACCGGAAACCGATCCAACATCCCCCTACGAATCCCTCGATTCGAAAAAACTCAACGAAGCCGCCGACCGCGCCCTCGATTACTACCTCAAACCGCCCATCCCCAAACACACCAAGCGCAAACCCAGCACCATTTACCATGTCGGCGCCGAGGTCGATAACGAAACCCTGCTGGTCAACGCCTGCGAATCCCTGGCGTCAGCGAGCATGATGCTCAGTGAGTTCGCCGGGTTGATGGACATGCCACATCGCAACATGATGTTGGGGATTCAATCGGTGGTCATGCTCGGAGAGCTGGCGGTGAACCGGGTGCTGGATAACTTCGATCCGCGAGGTTAGCGAGGATGATCGTTCCCATGCTCTGCGTGGGAATGCAGCCCGGGACGCTCCGCGTCCCTTCCAGAGCCGAACGCAGAGCGTCCGTTGAGGCATTCCCACGCAGAGCGTGGGAACGATCAAAACCCCGCAGCACGCGGGGTTTCTTGTCAAAGTGTGGGAGCGGGCTTGCTCGCGAAAGCAGCTTAACATTCAACAGAGATGTCGACTGTTACGCCGCCTTCGCGAGCAAGCCCGCTCCCACAGGGGTGATGTTAAAGCTCACATCAATATTGTTACGCCACCACCTGATAACACGGCACATATTCCGCGCCGCCCGGCAGTTTCATCCGGTGCTGGGCGACGAAGGCTTTGAGCAATTTGTCCAGCGGCTGCATCACCGCCGCATCGCCACGGATCTGGTACGGCCCGTGTTCTTCGATCAGGCGAATGCCCTTGTCCTTGACGTTGCCGGCGACGATGCCGGAGAACGCGCGGCGCAGGTTGGCGGCCAGTTCGTGGGAGGGCAGGTTGCGGCTCAGTTGCAGGTTGGCCATGTTGGCGTGGGTCGGGTCGAACGGGCGCTGGAAGCCTTCGTCGATCTTCAGCAGCCAGTTGAAATGGAACGCGTCGTTGCGCTCGCGGCGGAACTGTTTGACCTCTTTGAGGCCCTGAGTCATCTGCCGCGCCACTTCAACCGGGTCGTCGATGATGATCTCGTAGTGTTGCTGCGCGGCTTCACCGAGGGTGGCACCGACGAAGGCGTGCAACTGCTCCAGATACGGCGCGGCGCTTTTCGGCCCGGTGAGGACCACGGGGAAGGGCAGGCTTTCATTGTCCGGGTGCATCAGGATGCCGAGCAGGTACAGGAATTCTTCGGCTGTGCCCGCGCCACCCGGGAAAATGATGATGCCGTGACCGACGCGGACGAAGGCTTCCAGACGTTTTTCGATGTCCGGCAGGATCACCAGTTCGTTGACGATCGGGTTCGGCGCTTCGGCGGCGATGATCCCGGGTTCGGTCAAGCCGAGGTAGCGGCCACCGTGGATGCGCTGCTTGGCGTGGGCGATGGTCGCGCCTTTCATCGGGCCTTTCATCACGCCCGGGCCGCAACCGGTGCAGATGTCCAGGCTGCGCAGGCCGAGCTCGTGGCCGACTTTCTTGGTGTATTTGTATTCTTCGGTGTTGATCGAGTGGCCGCCCCAGCACACCACGATTTTCGGTTCGACACCGGGGCGCAGGGTGCGGGCGTTGCGCAGCAGGTGGAAGACGTAGTCGCTGATGCCCTGGGAGGTGCTCAGGTCGATGCTCAAGGCGTCGAGTTCGTTTTCGGTGTAGACGATGTCGCGCAGGGCGCTGAAGAGCATTTCACGGGTGCTGGCGATCATTTCGCCATCGACGAAAGCGTCGGCCGGGGCGTTCAGCAGTTCCAGGCGTACGCCGCGGTCTTGCTGGTGAATGCGGATTTCGAAGTCTTTGTAGGCTTCCAGAATGGTCTTGGCGTTATCGACGTGAGCGCCGGTATTGAGGATGGCCAGGGCGCACTGGCGGAAAAGGGTGTAGGTGAGGCCGGTTCCGGCTTCGCTCAGTTGCTGTACTTCACGTTGGGACAGTGTTTCCAAGCTGCCTTTAGGGCTGACCGAGGCGTTGATTACATGTCGTTGGGTCATTCAATGATCCTTAAAACGATGTCACCCGCCGGCAGGCGCATGGCATCCGAATAGTGTGTATCCATGGAGAAGATGGCACGAACTGCGCTGTATCGCCATGTTCCCCGTTTGACGATGGAAAGATGAAAAGGAGCCCCAGCATAGCTAAATCCTTCGGGGAGGCGATAATGCCCCGCACTCTTTTTGCCACAGAGCCTTTTCCATTGACGTAAGGAATCCCGTCGCGATGTTCGAAATCCAGCCGATGAATGCCCAAACCTATCGACGCCAGACGCGGCGCAGCACGGTGATCATCGCCCTGATGTTCCTGGCGCTGGCGATGGTGCTGTCCACGGCGGCGGTGGCGCTGTTCGGCGAGCCCGGCGGCGACAATCTGCGTTTCAACGTGGGCGGCGTGTTTGCCGCATTGTTGCTGATGGCGGCGCTGATGCGCGGCAAGTTCTGGACCCAGGAATGGATGGCGCCAGCGGTCTATGGTTGGCAGCTCAAGCGCAGCCTGATGAGCATCACCAACGTCATGCACCAGGTGACGGCGGCAGTGGAGAAGGGCGATCCGAGCGCCATGAAGCTGCTGCGTTTTTATCACTTGGGGTTGAGTCAGATGCACCAGTTGGACGGCAACTCCAGCGACCATAGCCAGCTGACCCGTGAGATGGACCAACACAAGGCGCGGATGGAAGCGCTGGGCATCGAGACCGAACAGACGCAATTGAATCCGGCCTGGCTTGAGGCGGTGAAACAGACGCAGATGTAGCCTTGCGATTGTTGGCGATGAGCATTTTCGCGCAAATCACCTATCGTATTCGTTGATGAGTCATAGTGGTCTGAGCGCCAGCCACGGCTGGCTGGCGCTAAAAGGGCGAACGGGAAAATTCGCCATGTCATAAGGGATTAAGGGAGCGTCATGGGGCATCCGTCCGTCAAAGATCGTATCGAAAGCACCCGACTCGCCACGCCTTGGTTACCCGGGCAGGTTGAGTCGAAACTCAAGGTTCGATACGCAGTCTTCCTGCTCGTTGCGGTGTGCCTGTCCATGACGGCCATCGTGATCGGTGAAGGCTGGAATGCCCGTCAGTATCATTTGCGCGGCAGCGAAGTGGAGATGTCCAACCTGGCGCAAACCCTCGCCTCGCAGGCGCAGGCATCGATCAAGCAGGCCGACACGCTGCTGTTTGCCTTGGTGGATCGCCTCGAAATCGACGGCATGGAACCGGCGAAAATGCCCAGACTGCAACGTTTGCTCCACGCCCAGCGCAGTGAGCTGGCGCAGATCCATGGGTTATTCGTATTCGACGAAGAAGGACGCTGGCTCGCCAACGCCATTAACGTCATACCGCCCAATGCCAATAATTCCGACCGTGAATATTTCATCTACCACCGTGATCATCCCGACCGCGGCCCTCATATCGGTCCGGCGATAAAAAGTCGCTCGACCGGTGAGTGGATCATGACCGTGTCACGCCGGATCAATCACGCCGATGGCCGGTTTGCCGGCGTGGTGGTGGCTTCGATCTTTCTCAACCATTTCCTGGACCTGTACAACAGCATCGACATGGGCAGTAACGGGGTGGTCAATTTGATCGCCGACGACGCCACCATCGTCGTTCGCCGCCCGTTCAAGGAAACCGATATCGGCACCAGCGTCGCCAAGGGGCCGCTGTTTACCCAACTGTTGCCCAAGGGCGATTCCGGTACGGCAATCGTCAGATCCTACGTGGACGGGGTGGAGCGGGTGGTGGGGTTTCGGCGGGTGGAGGGTTATCCGCTTATCGTTTTTGCCGCGCTCGACAAAAAAGAAGTCCTGGCCAGCTGGGTGCAGGAGTCAATGCTCAGTGCGGGGATCGTCGCATTGCTGCTGGGGTTTGTGAGCGTTCTCGGCTATCGCCTGATCCGTGTCATGAAGCAGCAGAATAATATTCAGAACGAATTGCTGGAGGCTCAGGAAAAACTCATTGAGGTCAACCATAGCCTCAAGTTGCTGGCTCTGGAGGATGCACTGACCGGCCTTTCCAACCGGCGTCAATTCGACCTGTTCATCCTGGCGGAAATGGGCCGTGCCAGGCGTACCCACACCAGCCTTGCGTTGCTGATGATCGATGTCGATCATTTCAAGAGTTTCAATGATCACTACGGTCATTTGGCGGGCGATGAGTGTTTGCGCAAGATCAGCACCGTCATCACCGACAACATCCAGCGCCCCGGCGATCTTGCTGCCCGATTCGGTGGTGAGGAGTTTACGGTGGTGCTGCCCGGCACCGATTATGTGGGGGCGTTTCTGGTGGCGGAAAAGATCCGTCGCGCGGTTCAGCAAATCGACATCAAGCATAGCGGCAGCCCCGAAGGCCTCGTCACGGTCAGCCTGGGGGTCTGTGCCTACAACCAGACGGCGCAGAGCCAGCCCGAAGATTTGATCGGCGCCGCAGACAAAGCGCTGTATGTGGCCAAGGCCAGTGGCCGGAATATGAGCGTCATTGCCAACTGAACTCAACCAGAGCGGTTATTGCCCTGAATGAGTCGGATGTCGCAGCTTCCATAAGCGGATCAGCCGCAGGTAGATCAGCACGTTGATCGCCAGCACCACGCTGCCCAACCCTAGCTGAATCGTGGGGGTCAGCCCGGCCGGATAAATAATCGGCCACACGTAATGTTCAATAAAACCGCCGCCATAACCGGTTTGCCCGGCCGCGTGGCGCATGAGGTTTTCCCAATCGGTCAGTGGGCACGTCAGGTGGAAAACTTCCACGATCACGCCCCACGCGGCGGCGGGCAGGTGCCACCAGGCCAGGTGGTGCCATTTGAGCACCAGCAGCCCGCCGAACAGCACGAACAGAATGAACAACAAGTGAGACAGGACCAGCCCGTCAGCGGCGATTCGGTAAAGCATGTCGATTCCCTGACGCGTTATGTGAATCGTTCCATGGTACTCGCGCCGGATAATCGCCAAAAGTGCGCAAGATAGTTCAAGCCATGGGCCGTGACTGCTGGCACAGTCTGGAGTCTTTCCCTGGTTGTAGAGCGTTATGTCGAACTCACTCATGCCGCGCAGTGCATTCCTTCGCGGTGCCGCAGCCATCATGCCGTTGTCCCTGGCGACCGCGCCTTGGGGGTTGCTGGCCGGATCCATGGCCATCGAGGCCAATCTCACACCGCTGCAAGGCCAGGGGCTGTCGAGCATCGTGTTTGCCGGCGCGGCTCAACTGGTCGCCATCGGCATGCTCAAGGGCGGTGCCGGGGTCTTTTCGATTCTGTTGACCACGCTGTTGCTGACCTCCCAGCATTTGCTTTACGGGATGAGCATGCGTTCAGTGATTTCCCCGTTGCCGGGTCGCTGGCGTGTGGGGTTGGGCTTTTTGCTCACTGACGAGTTGTTCGCCCTGACCAGTCAGCATGACAAACAGCAGTTCAATCGTTGGTATGCCCTGGGCGTGGGCCTGACGTTTTACATCGCGTGGAACCTCTTCACCCTGGCGGGCATTGTGCTGGGCAGCAGCATTCCG
This sequence comes from Pseudomonas sp. PDM09, assembly GCF_014852305.1. NCBI lineage: Bacteria > Pseudomonadati > Pseudomonadota > Gammaproteobacteria > Pseudomonadales > Pseudomonadaceae > Pseudomonas > Pseudomonas sp. PDM09. The sequence continues at coordinate 514,344 of NZ_JACVBI010000001.1, forward strand.
GGCCTGGAACACCTGGGGCTGGACTTTTCCATCGCGGCGACCTTTATCGCCTTGATCACGCCAGTGGTGCGCAATGTTCCGACGGTGGTCTGCGTGGCGGTTTCACTGTTCTGTTCGGTGCTGTTCAGCTATTGGCAATGGGGCTCGGCCCTGGTGTTGTCGGGGTTGGCGGGCATGACCGCAGGCTTTATCTGCAACAAACTCTATGTGGGGCGCACATGATGGTCTGGGCTGTGATTATCGGGATGGGCCTGCTGGTGTTCCTGAACCGCTACGTATTTCTCGAGCCTCGGCTGCCGGTGCGCTTGAGCAGCAATGCCCGGCAGTTCCTCGGTTTCGCAGTGCCGGGCATGCTTACCGCCATCTGCGGGCCGATCGTGTTCATGCCCGACAAGCAGTTGAACCTGCAGTGGGACAACCCGTACCTGATCAGTTCGCTGGTGGCCGTGGGCCTGGTCCTTTACACCCGTAACACCTTGCTCAGCATGTTGTTGAGCATGGGGTTCTTCTTTTTGCTGCGGTGGTGGCTCTGAGTCGTCCCCGGAGAAACTGTTCTACGCTTAAGGAAGATGACTGATCCCTTGAGGAATGGAGGTGGACATGGCCACTGAACCAAAGCGTCCGGACCCGGATGAGGACATCGATGAGCCGACGGAGGAAGAGCTCGAGCGGCAGAGGCGTTCGACGCCTGACTGGAAGCATCCCGACGACGGTAAAGAACTGTCGGACCGCGACCAGGAGCGCCCGCTGAAGCCCTGACAGATCTGCACCTGCCAAAAGCCCTGCCACTGATGGCGGGGCTTTTTAGCTTCCAATGCCTGAAAATTGCAGAACATGGCACAGAGTCTTCATCTTCCTTTTGACGCCCCCCGGAACCAAACACTGTGTACCCTTATCCAACCTCGGCTTGCAGCGATCTGCGGGCCGGTCGAGGGATGAATGGGCGAGGGGTTTTTGCCATTAAACGTGATGACCGCAAGGTCTGGTCCAAGGCAAAACATGAAGCAGCTGGTCAAGGTTTTCTCCGCGTTCGCCATCGCAGTCGGCCTGCTGGGCTGCATTGCCGCGCCCATTGAAATGACGCCGCAGACGCAACAAAGTCTGCGCGAGCAAGCGCCGATCCGCTTTCTGCTGACCTTTGATGACGGGCCCAGCGCGTCCGGTTTTTACAACCCGACCATCACCGTGCTCGACAGCCTCGCGCGCAATCCGCTGCAACCCGACATTAAAGCGGTGTTCTTCGTGCAGACCCGTGACTCACGCGCCGGCGGCAGTGAAGCGGGTCGACAGATCATGCGTCGCGAACACGCCGAAGGTCACCTGCTGGGCTTCCACACCGCCACGCGCCGACACACCAACCATCGTTCTCTGGACCCGGAAGAGCTGGAACAGTCGCTTACTGATGGCAGCGCAGACATCACCGCGATCAGCAAAACCACGCCGACCCTGGTGCGCCCGCCGTTCTGGAACTACGACAAGCGCACCTTTGCGGCCTATCAACAACATGGCATGCACGTATTGTTGACCGACCTGAGCGCCAATGACGGCAAGATCTGGGGCTTCAACGCCAGCCCCCGTCGGCGGGCCAATATGCTGCGGCAACTGTCCGAAGTCCGAGAGCGCATTGCCCTCGGCGAGTTGCCGACGGTGGACGGGGTGATTCCGGTGGTGGTGACCTTTCACGACCTGAATCGCTACACCGCCCGGCATACCCGGGAATACCTGCAAATCCTCCTCGACAGTGCCAGTGCCACCGGTCTGGCCACGGCGCAGAAAGCGTTTTACGACGATACGGCAGCGCTGCAACGGGCGGCCATGGCGCGTACTGTCCGTGACAGTTCAGAAGCGGTTGAGTTGCCAGGGATCTGGAACTGGTTATGGGGCGCAGATACCCACTGATCGATGTCGGGCGATTAACTGTGTAGCAGCTGTCGAGCCTGCGAGGCTGCGTTCGGCTGCGCAGCAGTCGTCAAACCAGAACTTGCGGTGTATCAGGCAAACCGCGTTAGCTGGATTCGCGACTGCTGCGCAGCCGAACGCAGCCTCGCAGGCTCGGCAGCTGCTACAGAACTCGCTGGCGAGTTGCGCAAGTTGATCTACGCTGAGTGGATCCAATCGGAAAACCGTCCCCGAGGGCGCTCGCCATGATTCCAGTTCCCCAGCTTTGCAGCATTGTGGAGTCCGGTTTCAAACCGTTGTCCTGCGAATGCACCGTGAATCGCGATGAAACATTGCGGATCAAGGTCTTCGATCACAGCACCGGGCGGATTGAACTGTTGATTACCGGCGTATCGCCCGACGAGTTGACCAGTGTCCGCGATATTTCCAACCTGATCGGCGAACTTCGCACCGAAATGCGCGCCGGGCGCCGAGCGTTTGCCGGAGTCATGGCTTGATTTACGAACCTTCGCGCGGCAGCAGTTCATCGATCATCTGCAAACAATGATTCAACCCCGGCGATACATCGCCCACGCGTCTGCTGAGGATGATCGGCGAGGTCGCGTTGTCTTCCAGCACCGGGGTGAAGCCAATGTCGTCGCGGTGCAGCAACTGCACTGAGGCCGGCACCAACGTCACCCCGATTCCCGCGCCCACCAGACCGATCGCTGTTTGCAGCTCATTGGTCCATTGCGCCACGTTGATGTGCACGCCATAGGATTCGAATAACGCGATCACGTGGTCGGCGTAGCTGGGCCGCGGGTTGCCGGGATAGAGCACGAAGGGTTCTTTTGCCAGGTCACGAAGGCTGATCGGTCCGGCCAGTAATGGATGGCCGGCGGGCAGGGCGGCGACCAGCCGGTCTTCAGTTAAAACAGTCTGGATGATCGCCGGGTCGTCGATGCGGATTCGCCCGAAACCAATGTCGATGCGCCCGGCCTTGAGCGCCTGCACCTGTTGCAACGTAGTCATTTCCGAGAGCCCCAACTCAAGCGCCAGAGGTTCGCCGCTGCGCAGTCGGCGAATCAGTTCCGGCAGCACGCCATAGAGTGTCGATGGCGCAAAGCCGATGCCCAGCCAGGTCTTTTCGCCCAGCCCGATCCGCCGTGTGTTGTCGCACACCTTGCCCAGTTGTTCGAGCAGGGCGGTGGAATGTTCGTGGAAAAACCGTCCGGCGTCGGTCAGCTTCAGCGGTCGGCCGCGCTCCAGCAGCAGCACCCCGAGTTCGTCTTCCAGCTGCTGGATCTGCCGGCTCAGCGGCGGTTGGGCGATGTGCAGCAGTTCGGCCGCGCGGGTGAAGTTGAGGGTTTGAGCCAACACCTGAAAATACCGCAGGTGACGCAGTTCCATGAGGCCTCCGGACGCTGATCTGTTAAATACCTTTAAGGTATCGAGCCAGACCAATTCTATATTGGCCGCCCGGAAAAAGCCGTACGAGAATCCGTTCCAGAACTTTAAGAACCTGACGGGTATCGACATGCGTGCAACTGCCATTGAATCGATCGAGACGATCATCGTCGATCTGCCGACCATCCGCCCGCACAAGCTGGCGATGCACACGATGCAAAACCAGACCTTGGTGATCATCCGTGTGCGCTGTGCCGACGGTATTGAAGGGATTGGTGAATCGACCACCATTGGCGGTCTGGCCTATGGCAACGAAAGCCCGGACAGCATCAAGACCAATATCGATACACACTTCGCGCCATTGCTGCTCGGCCAGGACAGCGGCAATGTGAATGCCGCAATGTTGCGCCTGGAGCGCAGCATTCGTGGCAACACCTTCGCCAAATCGGGTATCGAAAGCGCCTTGCTCGACGCCCAAGGCAAGCGCCTGGGGCTGCCGGTCAGCGAACTGCTGGGCGGTCGCGTTCGTGATGCGCTTTCGGTGGCGTGGACCCTGGCCAGCGGCGACACCGCCAAGGACATTGCCGAAGCGGAGCAAATGCTCGACCTGCGCCGCCATCGGATCTTCAAGCTGAAAATCGGCGCAGGCGAGGTCAACCGCGACCTGGCCCACGTCATTGCGATCAAAAAGGCACTGGGCGATCGCGCCAGCGTGCGGGTCGATGTCAATCAGGCCTGGGACGAAGCGGTTGCCCTGCGGGCGTGCCGGATCCTCGGAAGTAACGGCATCGACCTGATCGAACAACCGATCTCGCGCAATAACCGCGCCGGTATGGTGCGCCTGAATACCGTGAGCCCGGCGCCGATCATGGCCGATGAATCCATCGAATGCGTGGAAGATGCCTTCAACCTGGCGCGGGAGGGCGCGGCTTCGGTATTCGCCCTGAAAATCGCCAAGAACGGCGGCCCACGTGCCGTGTTGCGAACCGCCGCGATTGCCGAGGCGGCCGGTATTGGCCTGTACGGCGGCACCATGCTCGAAGGCGGTATCGGCACGCTGGCCTCGGCCCATGCCTTCGTCACGCTGAACACACTGGGCTGGGACACCGAGCTGTTCGGCCCGCTGCTGCTTACCGAAGACATTCTCAGCGAGCCATTGGTCTACCGTGATTTCCAACTGCACGTCCCGCAAACACCGGGGCTGGGCCTTGTTCTGGATGAAGAGCGCCTGGCGTTTTTCCGTCGGGACAAAGTATCCAGGACCATATCCACTGCCGTTCATCAAGCCTGAGGAGGGCATCATGCTGTTTCACGTAAAAATGACTGTGAATTTACCGGTCGACATGAACCGGGAACGCGCCGCTCAGCTCAAGGCCGACGAAAAGGCCCTGGCCCAGCGCCTGCAAGAGCAAGGCAAGTGGCGTCATCTATGGCGCATCGCCGGGCTCTATGCCAATTACAGCGTGTTCGATGTCGACAGCGTTCAGGAACTGCATGACCTGCTGATGCAATTGCCGCTGTACCCGTACATGGCCATCGAAGTCACCGCGATGTGCCGGCATCCTTCTTCCATTCGCGAGGATGACCGCTGAACCCAGCCTGTTCAGTTCGCTACGCTAATAATTACAAGATGAGGAACCACCATGAACGTCAAGATTTCCCACACTGCCAGTGCCCAGAAGTTTCTCGAAGACGCCAGCGGTCTGCATAACGAAGCCGGCGACCCGCGGGTCAAGGCGCTGATTTATCGCATCCTGCGGGATTCGGTGAACATCATCGAAGACCTGGCCGTGACCCCGGAAGAATTCTGGAAAGCCGTCAACTACCTCAACGTGCTGGGTGCGCGTCAAGAGGCCGGGTTGGTGGTGGCCGGGCTCGGTCTGGAGCATTACCTCGACCTGCTGATGGACGCCGAAGACGAGCAGGCCGGCAAAGCCGGCGGCACACCGCGGACCATTGAAGGGCCACTGTATGTGGCCGGTGCGCCAATATCGGAAGGCGAAGCGCGGCTGGATGACGGCGTCGATCCGGGTGTGGTGCTGTTCATGCAAGGCCAGGTGCGCAACACCGCCGGCGAACCGCTGGCTGGCGCGGTGGTGGATGTCTGGCACGCCAACACCGGCGGCACTTATTCGTACTTCGATACCACTCAATCGGAATTCAACCTGCGTCGTCGTATCGTTACCGATACCGAGGGCCGGTACCGTTTTCGCAGCATCGTGCCGTCGGGCTACGGCTGCCCGCCGGACGGTCCGACCCAGCAATTGCTCGATCAACTGGGCCGTCATGGCCAGCGTCCGGCGCACATTCACTTCTTCATCTCCGCGCCGGATCATCGTCACCTGACCACCCAGATCAACCTCGACGGCGATCAGTACCTGCATGACGATTTCGCCTATGCCACCCGTGACGAACTGATCGCCAAGATCACCTTCAGCGATGATCCGCAGCGTGCGGCGGCCCACGGTGTAAGCGGGCGCTTTGCCGAAATCGATTTTGACTTCACCCTGCAGTCGTCTGCCCAGCCTGAGGAGCAGCAACGCCACGAACGGGTTCGCGCGCTCGAGGACTGATACTCTCGACCAGCCGAACCTTTGTGGGAGCGAGCTTGCTCGCGAAAGCGGAGTGTCAGTCAACGTTGATGTTGAAGCTGATGGCCCTTTCGCGAGCAGGGCTCGCTCCCACAGGTCGGTCAACTGACACATCGATATGAGCACTGCCCTGGAATGGCCTGACGCAATCGATAACAACAATGAGAGTGATCCGATGATGCAAGCGCAATTGTTGAGTCATCGCAGCAGAGTCTTCGACCATGCCGACCCCTACGCGGTGTCGGGCTACGTCAATCAGCATGTCGGCAATCATTGCCTGCGGATGCCCAGGGCCGGCCGGCCGCTGGCCAGCCTCGATCATCGCAAATTCGCCAGCCTCGACCTGTGCCGCATCAGTTACGGCGCCAGCGTGCGGGTTATGTCCCATGCGCTGGACAGCATCTATCACTTGCAAGTGCTGCTGCGCGGCAACTGCCTGTGGCGTGGCCATGGTCAGGAACATTACTTCGCTCCCGGCGAGTTGCTGCTGATCAACCCTGACGATCCAGTGGATCTGACCTATTCCAGTGATTGCGAAAAATTCATCCTGAAAGTCCCCAGCCGGCTGCTGGAGTCGGTGTGCGAAGAGCAGCGCTGGCGGTACCCGGGGCAGGGCGTACGGTTTCTGGAGAACCGTTATCAGCTCAATGAGCTGGAAGGTTTCGTCGGTCTGCTGGCGATGATTTGCCAGGAGGCGGAAGCCACCGAGCAGATTCCCCGGGTGCAGGAGCACTATGCGCAAATCGTTGTCAGCAAGATGCTTGGCCTGATGAAGACCAACGTCATGCGCACCGATCCCGGCTCACCCTCGGCCACGTTCGAGGCGCTGGTCGATTACATCGCGTGCAACCTCAAGCAGGACATCGACAGCGAAGAACTGGCGCGTCAGGCGCGGATGAGCCTGCGTTCGCTGTATGGGTTGTTCGAGCGCAACGCGGGGGACACGCCGAAAAACTACATCCGGCAGAAAAAGCTCGAACGCATTCACGCCAACCTGAGCGACCCGACCTGCAACGTGCGCAACGTCACGCAAGTGGCCATGGATTACGGTTTTCTGCACCTGGGCCGGTTCTCCGACAGCTACCGCAAACAGTTCGGCGAATTGCCTTCCGACACCCTCAAGCGCCGTCATTGACCTCGCAAACGCCACCCCACCGCTGTTTGATCGTTCCCACGCTCCCGCGTGGGAATGCCTCAACGGACGCTCCCCGTCCGCTATTGGGACGCAGAGCGTCCCGGGCTGCATTCCCACGCAGAGCGTGGGAACGATCAGGCATCAGCACTAACGGATTGCAGTAAACGGATACAGGTCTGCACCCTGCGGATAGTCCGCCCCATCCTCTCGTCCTAGCATGGCCCTGCCTGAATAAAAACAATGGAGGCGGCGGCCATGTCCCTGCGACCCGAATACCTTCACTCCCTGCTTGAAGAAGACCCTGAGCAGGGCATCTATCGCTGCAAGCGCGAGATGTTCACCGATCCACGGCTGTTCGACCTCGAGATGGAACACATCTTTGAAGGCAATTGGCTGTATCTCGCCCATGAAAGCCAGATCCCCAACAACAACGATTTCTACACCACCACCATGGGGCGTCAGTCGATCTTCATCGCGCGCAACAAGGACGGTGAACTGAACGCCTTTATCAATGCGTGCAGCCACCGTGGCGCGATGCTCTGCCGGCACAAGACCGGCAACAAGAGTTCGTACACCTGCCCATTCCACGGCTGGACCTTCAACAACTCCGGCAAGCTGCTCAAGGTCAAGGACCCGGCAGCGGCTGGCTACCCGGCGAGCTTCAATTGCGAAGGTTCCCACGACCTGACCAAAGTCGCGCGTTTCGAATCCTATCGCGGCTTCCTGTTCGGCAGCCTCAAGGCCGATGTCGTGCCGCTGGTTGAGCACCTGGGCGAGTCGGCGAAGATCATCGACATGATCGTCGACCAGTCCGCCGATGGCCTGGAAGTGCTGCGCGGTTCCTCCAGCTACATCTACGAAGGCAACTGGAAACTCACCGCCGAAAACGGTGCCGACGGTTATCACGTCAGCTCGGTGCACTGGAACTACGCGGCGACCCAGAACCAGCGCAAACAGCGCGAAGCCGGCGATTGCAATCCGACCATGAGCGCCGGCACCTGGGCCAAGCAGGGCGGCGGTTTCTATTCCTTCGACAAGGGCCACATGCTGCTCTGGACCCGTTGGTCCAACCCCGAGGACCGTCCGCTGTACGAGCGTCGCGACGAGTTGGCCCGGGATTTCGGCAAGGCTCGCGCCGACTGGATGATCGAGAACTCGCGCAACCTGTGCCTGTACCCGAACGTGTACCTGATGGACCAGTTCAGCTCGCAGATCCGCATCGCCCGGCCGATCTCGGTCAACCGCACCGAAATCACCATTTACTGCATCGCCCCCAAAGGCGAAAGCGACCACGCCCGTTCGAGCCGGATTCGTCAGTACGAGGATTTCTTCAACGTCAGCGGCATGGCGACCCCGGACGATCTGGAAGAGTTTCGCTCCTGTCAGACGGGTTACCAGGGCAGCGTCACCACGTGGAACGACATGTCCCGTGGCGCCGAACATTGGGTCGAAGGCGCTGATGACGCGGCCAAGGAAATCGACCTGCATCCGCTGCTCAGCGGCGTGCGTACCGAAGACGAAGGCCTGTTCGTGCTGCAACACAAGTATTGGCAGCAAACGATGCTCAAGGCGTTGGCCGCGGAGCAGTCCGAACTGATTGCAGTGGAGGCCGTGCAATGACCATTACCTATGACGCGGTGCGCGACTTTCTCTACCGCGAAGCACGCTACCTCGACGACAAACATTGGGACGACTGGCTGGAGTTGTACGCGCCGGACGCGACATTCTGGATGCCGTCCTGGGATGACAACGACGAGCTGACAGAAGACCCGCAGCGGGAAATCTCGCTGATCTGGTACGGCAACCGCACCGGCCTGGAAGACCGCATCTTCCGCATCAAGACCGAGCGTTCCAGTGCCAGCGTGCCGGACACCCGCACCTCGCACAACCTCAGCAATATCGAGCTGCTCGAACAGGCCGACGGGCTGTGCAAGGTGCGCTTCAACTGGCACACCCTGAGCTTTCGCTACAAGACCGTCGACAGCTATTTCGGCAGCAGTTTCTACACCCTGGATGTGCGCGGTGAGAACCCGTTGATCAAGGCCAAGAAAGTGATCCTGAAGAACGACTACGTTCGCCAGGTCATCGATGTCTACCACCTCTGAGGCGGCGTCATGACTCATTCCATTGCATTCAATTTCGAAGACGGCGTCACCCGATTCATCGACGCCAATGCTGGGGAAACCGTGGCCGATGCCGCGTATCGCCAGGGCATCAATATTCCACTGGACTGCCGCGACGGCGCTTGCGGAACCTGCAAGTGCTTCGCCGAGGCTGGCCGCTATGATTTGGGCGAGGACTACATCGAAGACGCCCTCAGCGCCGACGAAGCGCAACAGGGTTTTGTCCTGACCTGCCAGATGCGGGCGCAGAGCGATTGCGTGGTGCGGGTGCCGGTTTCATCGGATGTCTGCCGCACCCGTCAGGCCAGTTACGACGCAACCATCAGCGCCGTGCGTCAGTTGTCCGACAGCACCATCGCGCTGTCGATCAAGGGCGAAGCCCTGAGCAAGCTGGCGTTCCTGCCGGGGCAGTATGTGAACCTCGGGGTGCCCGGCAGTGAGCAGACCCGCGCTTACTCGTTCAGCTCGTTGCAGCGCGACGGCGAAGTCAGCTTTCTGATTCGCAACGTGCCCGGCGGCTTGATGAGCAGTTTCCTCACCGGCATGGCCAAGGCCGGTGACAGCATGAGCCTCGCCGGGCCTTTGGGCAGCTTCTATCTGCGCGACATCCGCCGTCCATTGTTGCTGCTGGCCGGTGGCACCGGTCTGGCGCCGTTTACCGCGATGCTGGAAAGAATCGCCGAACAGGGCAGCGAACATCCGCTGCATCTGATCTACGGCGTGACCAACGATTTCGACCTGGTGGAACTCGATCGCCTCGAAGCCTTCGCCGCACGAATTGCGAACTTCAGCTTCAGTGCCTGCGTGGCCAATCCCGACAGTCGGCACCCGCTCAAGGGGTACGTGACCCAACACATCGAGCCACGGCATTTGAACGATGGCGACGTCGACGTCTACCTGTGCGGCCCGCCGCCGATGGTCGAAGCGGTCAGCCAGTTCATCCGCGAACAAGGCATTGCGCCGGTGAACTTCTACTACGAGAAATTTGCCGCCAGCGCGGCTTGAGCCGGGCTGTTGTGGGAGCGAAGTCGTACACAAATACCGTGCTCGGCAAAGATCCCAATGTGGGAGCGAGCCTGCTCGCGAAGAGGCCGGAACATTCACCTGGGATGTCGCCAGTGAGACAGCTATCGCGAGCAGGCTCGCTCCCACAGGACAGTGTTTCGTCCGGTACGTCCTAACGGACCGGCATCCTTCGTCACGAGGTACACATGAACAGATTCCACGAAAAAGTCGCGCTGATTACCGGTGCCGCCCAAGGCATCGGCCGGCGTGTGGCTGAACGCATGGCCGGCGAAGGTGCACGACTGATTTTGGTCGACCGCTCCGAGCTGGTGTTCGAACTCCAGAAGGAATTAGGACAGGGCAGCCAGGTGCTCGCCCTGACCGCCGACCTTGAGCAATACAGCGAATGCTTGCGCGTGATGCGCACCGCTGTCGAACGCTTTGGTCGCCTCGACGTGCTGGTCAATAATGTTGGCGGCACGATCTGGGCCAAGCCTTTCGAGCACTATGAAGAGGCGCAGATCGAAGCCGAAGTTCGCCGTTCGTTGTTTCCGACATTATGGTGTTGCCATGCCGCGCTGCCGTTCATGCTCGAACAAGGCAGCGGTGCCATCGTCAACGTTTCGTCCATTGCCACCCGCAGCGTCAATCGCGTGCCGTACGGTGCGGCGAAGGGCGGGGTCAATGCGCTGACCGCTTGCCTGGCGTTCGAAACGGCCGGTCGTGGCGTGCGGGTCAACGCGACCGCCCCCGGTGGCACCGAGGCGCCACCGCGCCTGATCCCACGCAACACCGCGCAACAGAGCGCTCAGGAAAAGCTTTGGTATCAGCAGATTGTCGACCAGACCCTCGACAGCAGTTTGATGAAGCGCTACGGCACGCTGGATGAGCAGGCGAGCGCTATCCTGTTTCTGGCCAGCGACGAAGCCTCTTACATCACCGGCATGGTCATGCCGGTCGGAGGCGGCGATCTGGGCTGAGTGGCTTGCAGTCGCGCGGTTAATACCTGTGATCTACAAGCGACGCTGAAACGCTTTGACGATTTTGAGCGTGGCGTCGCTTGTGTTCAGGTTTTGTACCGCGTCCAGCGGATACCAGATGCAGTCAAAGATTTCATTCTGTGGTCGAGCCTCTGCCAAGTTTACGACCAACGCCTCGTAGACATGATGCCGAGTGCTGGTCGTTTCCCATTCCATCAAGTACAGCAGGTCGTCGACCTCAAGCCCTGTTTCTTCGTAAAGCTCTCTTGTGGCCGCGCCCGCAGCAGTTTCGCCAGGCTCGACTTTTCCGCCCGGCAGGGTCCAGCGCCCCCTGGGTTTGCGCACGAGGAGGATATGCCGATCCTGCTCGCAAATGACGGTTGCACGTACTTTCATGGGTTACTCGACTGCCATCTGTCACAAAACAGACATAAAAATGCAATATTCAGACCGAAATCCGCAGAAGTGTCTGCTTCAAGGGTTGGAGTCGACAGGCCGGCTGAAAGTGCAATGAAATGCCGGAATCCTGACGCGACGTCTGGTTGGCACTTCAGTGAAGGTCGGGTGTAAGGTAGTTGAGTCGATCCAGGACTATCACTGCCGAAATGGAGGTGACTATGAGCGTTCCGATGCTGACCAAAATGCACATGAACGGCTACGACGTACTCAGCGTGAATAACGGCCCCTGGCGGGTGTGCACCAAAGGTGACCGGTTGGGAGCCTTTGGCAGCAGAGAGGAGGCGCTGGCTTATGCAGCTTCGCTTCCCGCCTACAGAGCGCGGTCGGGTAAAGCGTCGCGTAGCCACAAACCAGACAAATAGTGCGTTGTAGCAGCTGCCGAGCCTGCGAGGCTGCGTTCGGCTGCGAAGCAGTCGTGATTTCAGGCGGCGCGGTGTTTCAGTATGACCTTGTATGCAAGGTTACGACTGCTTCGCAGCCGAACGCAGCCTCGCAGGCTCGGCAGCTGCTACAGGTCAGTAGCCGCCGCCACCCATCCCGCCTGTGGAAGGGGAATATTCTCTGGCTTTTTGTTGGGCACGACTCCATTGCGCACAGGTCATGAAGCTTTTGTGGTCGACCTTGCCCAGCTTGTCGAAACTGACGTTGTACGGCTGCTGATGGCCGGCCTGGGTCAGCTTGTAGTCAAAGCAGGTACCAGGTTCCACCGTGCGCTTGGTGATCGATAAAGGCTGGCCGCCAATCTGCTGGACTTGTTCCTTGCTCATGCCAGTCTCGACCTTGGCGACCAGCGGTTGGTCTCGATAAATGTGTGATTCCGTGTTGCAGCCACCTGACGCCGCCAGCACGGCGATCAGCGCGCATAGACGCTTGTTCATGGCAGCGCTCTCTAGTGAGCTTTCGTTCGAGTGATGGATTTTGCCTTTACTTCTTCAGCATAGCCCGCCAGTCGCTCTTCATCGCCCTGGAACAACGCGCACAGCCTTAGTGTTGCCTCTGCGTCCACATCATTGCCGGCCAGGCGCAACTGCTCTGCGATGCGCAAAAGCTCTACCGCCGACCACCTCAGGTCCGAGGCTACACCTTGCAGGTCGCGCCGAAGTTGCTGTTCATATTCGTTAAGCCACATGATGACCTCCTGCAATTCCCCGCTACGAAATAGTAGTCCTATTTACCTGTCTGGAGCGTTATGTTCGTCTGATCGCAAGAGAGTCGAAATCATGCAAAAACCTGTCTACCAATTGCTGGAAGTCGCCAACGGCAAGCCGATCAAACTCTGGGCCGAGGGAGTGCCGGTTGAAAGCGAAGCCCGGCAGCAATTGATCAATATCGCGAAGATGCCATTTATCTTCAGGCACCTGGCGGTGATGCCGGACGTGCATCTGGGCAAAGGGTCCACCATCGGCAGCGTGATCCCCACCGTGGGCGCGATCATTCCGGCGGCCGTGGGAGTGGACATCGGCTGCGGCATGATTGCCGCGCGCACGTCGCTGACCGCCGACGACTTGCCGGACAACCTGCACGGCCTGCGTAGTGCCATCGAAAAAGCCGTGCCACATGGCCGCACGTTGAGCCGTGGCCGCCGTGATGAAGGCGCCTGGAACCACGTTCCACACCAGGCCGATCAAGCCTGGGCGGCGCTGAGCTCACGGTTCAAGGCGATCACCGACAAATACCCGAAACTCGCCAGCACCAACAACCGTCAGCACCTGGGCACCCTCGGTACCGGTAATCACTTCATCGAGGTCTGCCTGGACGAGGCCAACCGCGTCTGGTTCATGCTGCACAGCGGCTCTCGCGGCGTTGGCAATGCTATCGGGACTCTGTTCATTCAATTGGCTCAAGCGGACATGCGCCAGCACATCGCCAATCTGCCGGACCGCGATCTGGCCTATTTCAAGGAGGGCAGCCGGCACTTCGATGACTACGTCGAAGCGGTGGGCTGGGCTCAGGACTTCGCTCGGCAGAACCGGGCATTGATGATGCAGGCGGTGATTCAGGCAGCGCGGCAAGTGATCCGCAAACCTTTCGAGGTCGCGCTGGAGGCAGTGAACTGCCACCACAACTACGTGCAGAAAGAGCGGCACTTCGGTGAAGACGTCCTGGTCACCCGCAAGGGCGCGGTGTCGGCGAAGAAGGGCGAACTGGGGATTATTCCCGGCTCCATGGGCGCCAAAAGCTTCATCGTTCGCGGGCTTGGCAACGAGCAATCGTTCTGTTCCTGCAGCCACGGTGCTGGTCGGACCATGAGCCGCACCAAAGCCAAAAATACCTTCACTGTCGCGGACCAGATTCGCGCGACCGCTCATGTGGAGTGCCGCAAGGATGCGGCGGTCATCGATGAGATTCCGATGGCCTACAAGGACATCGATAAAGTCATGTACGCACAGCGTGATCTGGTGGAAGTGCTGCACACTTTGCGGCAGGTGGTCTGCGTGAAGGGATAGTGATGGAAGGTGCTTCCATTGGTCGGGAACATTAACGTGAGATAACAGCTCTGCTGTCGTATTGAGGTAGTGATTTATTCGCTGGGGCGAGGCCATCTCGAAAATGACGACTACCGATGATTTCAAACACCATGCACATGAGCTGATCGTTGACCTGGATGCGGCCACCACGGAAATGATGAAACTGATCTCGGCGCATCAGATGAGCGGTCCGGAATGGGAGCGGGTCATGAAATGGCAGCATGAAGCGTACGAGCGATGGATGACGTACCTCAATGCGAGATCGTATCCCGAGTCCGGCTCGGGGGCTGAGCCGGGGCAGGGCGAAGCCCCTTTCTAGAGACATCGCTGGCTGTCCGGGATTGTTTGTAACGCCGCAGCTGCCGTATGTCGGAACTGAGGAACGGTCATTCCTGAATCAACTTCCAAGAGCTGACAGCCCCAGGGAGTTTGGCCATGAATGATGATCGAAAAAAGGCAGCCCTCGATGCCTGGTACCGGCTCTTGAGAGAACCGGAGGTCGGGATGGATTGTGAAGAACACTACGACAAATTGCTGAAAGTTGCGGATGAAATGGAGGGAGCCGGGCTCATAAACAACGCCGAATGGCGTGAGCTGGTGCGCGATGCACGGGGAGCTTTTTCCGCTACAAGCGATGGTGTCGGGAGTGGAACAGTCAGCAGATGACTTAAAAATAGTGTGGATATTTAATGAGTTAGGATATTTAGTAACTGGATAGTGAGTCAGAATATCTTGTTACAAGTCGCGCGATTGGGTAATATTGCCTCGCGTTCACCACCACGGTTTATGCATTTTTAAAGCCCAGGCGTCCATCAGCTGCCTGGGCTTTTTTTTTGTCTGGAATTTGGAATGGCTTACGAACGCGCTGCCGGCAGAGAGCCAGCAGCGTCGATGATGAGCGTGGACAAACGTTATTGATGCCTGTCGTTACCCGACTGGATCAGCCTTGCGCCGATCGCTGCCGGATGGATTGCCAGTGTCAAGAAGCCTTCTCTCCACCAGGACATTTTGCAGAGCCTGGCGTGCCGAAGGGCTTAGCTGATGTTCTCTCTCCTTGAGTTCGAGCAAGATGGGGTTGGACCATCCACGATAGGTTTGCTCGGAAATTCGAGTAGATGTCATCTATCTCTCCTTTGATGAGTCGCCCGACAATACAGTGGGCGAAGTCCTGTGCGCTAAAAATCCTAGTTGAGGAAACGACTTGTCGCCAGTCGACGGATTGCAATGAGGTGCCGGTCATCCTTCGCGACGCGGGTAGTCCACGATTCGGGAGTAAACTTAAAGGGCTACCTCATCAAAAGGAGCCGCATATGATCGCCGACCAAATGAATAGACAGGAGTCGGAGCAAGGCGCTGTTTGGGATCAATACTTCTGTGCCGCGTTGATTGCCGAAAGCAATCTGACGGCACCGGTGGTAGGAGAAGCCACCCACGAAGACAGGCAGAATCTGTTAATCCAAAGGGCCAAAGCACTCGCCGATAAGATGCTGGAAAACAGAAGATAACCGCAGCCCAGCCATTGCGCTGGGCTCTTCGCTTTTTGATGCTTTTATCTTTCTGCGAAGTGAACGCTCCTTGGTCGCGGATCGTCTACAGTTGGTAGTTCATGGATACGGAGATCGAACATGAAGTGCCTAATTTGTCAGGCGGCCTCTAATACTGTTCATGCGGCTGACGACTGGTCAGAAATCAAATGCCCGGCCGGATGTGGACGCTACAAGGTCTCTGCGAACCTTGTGGCGAAAATGAAATTAAAGAACGAGTTCTTTGACATCGAACGCACAAGACGATGGCTTGAGATGTCTCGAATTGATGAGCCGGTGCCGTTGATATCCACCTATGACTACCACGTTGCCTTATTGCATCGCGACACCGAGGAGAGGTCGGTCATCGCGCCGATTCGCTCCAAGGAGCCGCAGACTTCGGATTAGGTCCTGGCTGTAACACCGTCAGCGCGGGCATTTGCTCGATCTATCGGACGATAGGTCGATGAGGAACAAGTTTCAGAAGAGCATCCCCGCTATTTGTCACTCTCCCTATCCAGGTTGTCAGCGTTGATGGCGGGCTGAAGCGGCTATGGCTGAATGATCAGGAGGTGGCTATGAACTGCCCGCTTTGTGGAAATACTTATGCGCTGGAAGATTCTTCGTACGGGAGTGGCTTGCGCATTCATTGCGAGCCGTGCGGTGGTTTCTATCGGATTTCAACAACCCTGAGCAGCTTGGCCGAGGGAAAGATCTATGACACCGAGCGCGCTCGAGCCCGCCTGAAAAAGAAGCGTGAAACCGACAAATTGGAAGACAAAGAGCCGGCGCTAGGCGCGGAGGACGAGGACCTGCTCGTCGAGCCAAACTGATGTGTCGTGCAATAAGCATGCGACCCAGCGAACGACGGACTGGGTGTGGGAAGGTTATCTCTGCGAGACGGTTGCGGTGGATGTGTGCACAAGGACTCGCCTGACCCTGAAGACGGGTTTCGAACAGGATTCCAGGCCAGGCGAGCGTGCCAGATCCATGCGAGTTTTAATCCTGATGAACGCTTAGCGGCCCGGTTAATGATGAGCCTGTGCCACTCCGCGCAAAACCGTCGCAGCGGCGGATTGAGATCGAGTGCTGGCAATGTTTCCCAACGATACGACGCCCACCAGACGCTTGTCCCGGTTAAGCACGGGCAGACGGCGCAGTTGCACGTCCGCCATGTTTTTAGCCACGTGCTCTATGTCTTCATCCTCAAAGCAATAGCGGATGCCGCCAGTCATTACTTTACTGATAGGGGTTTTGCCGGGGAGTCCTTCGGCTACGGCTCTAATGGCTATATCCCGGTCCGTGATCATGCCAACCAAACGCTCTTGCTCCTCAACCATGATGGCGCCGCTATCGATCCTGGCCATCATATTCGCGGCCTCCTGGATCGTCTGGCTTGGTTTGGCTGTTAAAACATCTTTCGTCATAACTTCCGAAATCTTCATGAAAAGACTCCTTTAAAGTGATGCTTCTGTGATTAAGGGCTGCCAATTTTTTCGACTTGGAAGGGAAGTGCGGGTTCAGATTGTTTTGCCTCCACTCGTCATGGTGGCGGAGATCGGCTCTATCAATTCTGAGCCCTGGTTCCTCACGTTGCCCACGGCCATGTTCACTTTGAACCATTCGAAGACGTCGCAGGGTTCGCGTTCCTGCAGGATTATCTGTTCGGCGCGCTCCTTGGGCGTGTAGGGGTCAATCCATTCCCGAGCCAGTTCGGGACTGAGCGTCACAGGCCGACGGTCATGAATATCCACCATGCCGCCTTCACTGTCCGCGGTGATGATTACGAAGCCGTCATGCTCTTCCGGCTCCTTTTCGTACCTTGGATACTGACCAATGGCGGCGCACAGGATCGGCGCGTGATCCTTGCGACGGATCAGGTACGGCTGTTTCTTCGGACCGCCCTCGTAAACCCATTCAAACCAGTTGTCGATGGCAATAATTGCCCGGTGCGGCCATATCTCCTTGAAGAATGGGTCGTGGGCGACTTTCTCAACCCTGGCGTTGATCGGTGTCGCGTGATCCCTGGCCCAGTGCGGTCGCCAGCCCCAACGAACCCTGTCGGCGTGCAACATGCCGCTTTCCTCGTGGAAGAGGGCGAGCTGAGTCGACGGCGCGGCGTTGTAGAGCTCGAGCGGCTGGTCGCCAGCATTGTTGACCAGGGCGTTGGGCATACTCAGCGCCGCCACGAACTCGTGGATACCTCGATACTGCGAAAGTCGTCCGCACATGGCTGAGCCCTCATGCTGAAGCTTAAGCTTAGACAATAGTTTCAAGGTGAGTTTTGAGGCTGCCTAACCAGTAACGCCTTCAAAAAACAGGGTCATTTGCGACACGCGACCAGGCCACATTGGGGATTCGCGGGTTTCTTGATTGATGTCAATCGCCTGAGCCGAGTTGCTCTGTATTCTGCGGAGAAACCGACAGCTGAATCGAGGGCGAAAAATCATGCTCTATCCGCTGTTTCTGACCTTTCATCTGTTTGCCGCCCTGATCTTTATCGGCACGGTGTTCTTCGAAGTCCTTTTTCTGGAAAGCATCCGCAAACAGTTGCCCACCAAAGTGATGCTGCTGGTCGAGGAGGGTATTGGCCGCCGCGCCCGCACCCTGATGCCTTGGGTGCTGCTGGTATTGTTCGGCGCGGGGCTGGGCATGGTCTGGCTGCGCTATTTGCCCGTTCTTGCAACGCCAATGGCCTCATCGTTCAGCACCTTGTTGCTGTTGAAAATCATGGTCGCCGTGAGCGTGCTGCTGCATTTCCTGGGCGCCATGTTTTTGTTCAAAAGCGGCCGAATGAACGCTCGATACCTGCATTTCATCCATGGCAGTGTGTTCGGCCATATGGTCGTCATTGTGCTGCTGGCCAAGGGGATGTTTTACCTGACGTGGTGACCGTTTCTGACCGATGGTCTGTCCTGCAAGCACTTGGCTTGCGCTTGATACAAGTCAAGGAGCGTTGATCGCCAATCCCGGACACTGTTGATCCGCAGCCAGTCTCGGAGACCTGTCATGCTCGATTTTTCTCACGCCCCCGGCGAGCTGATCGCTCGGTGCGATCAGGGCGTACTCGACCCCAACTGCCATGCCGACACGCAAAAGTTTCATGACGGCATCGGCTCTCTGGATTTGCTCCGTGCCTTGCGCGTCAGCCGCCAGAAACGACGCCCGATCGCCCTGAACGTGCAGCTGCCTTCCCGGCTCAAGCCATCCTTTTGTTCCCCGCGCGATGCCTCCTGCGAGCATGGCGACATCGAACAGTACCTCCAGCGCCTGGAACACGAGATCGACCTCGTCGGTTGTCACCTGAGTTCGCAGCAGCGGGTCGAACAATTTCATCTGGGCGGCGGAACACCCACCAGCGCTGATCTCGAGCGGCTGATGAGTCATCTGCGTGGCCGGTTCAACTTTCTCGAACATGAGTGCGGCGACTACAGCGTTGACGTCGACCTTCACCATACCGATTGGACGACCATGGGCGCGCTGCGCAACCAGGGATTCAATCATGTCAGCATTGGCATTCCGGATATCGACACCGACTGTGACATGTCGGTGGCCTGCTATCAGAATCCGGCCCCCATTCATTCACTGATCGATGCCGCCCGCACCTTTGGTTATCGATCGATCAATGTCGATCTGGGTTTTGGCCATGCCTGGCAAACGCCAGAAAGCTTCGCGCTGAAGCTGGCGGCGATCATTGAGCTGGAGCCGGACAGGCTGATGGTGTTCGACTATGCCCGACCACCACGCCGCTATCGGCCAAGGCTCGGCGACAAGGTCAGGGAACTGTGCAGCCAGGACGATAAAGGCGCGATGCGCCAGATCGCCTTCGAACAGTTGATCGCCGTGGGCTATCACTACATCGGTATGGGGCAGTTTGTGCGGCCCGACGATGATCTGGCGATCGCTCAGGAGCGCGGCCGGTTACGTCGCACGTGTGACGGTTTTACCCGTCACGGCTATTGCGACCATATCGGCTTCGGTTTGGGGGCTATCAGTCAGATCGACGATTTGTACACGCAAAACACCGACGCAATCGAGCGCTATCAGCAGCAACTGGACCGGGGTCAATTGCCGACGTCTCGTGGCTGGCGTTTCGAGGCGGGGGATCAGATACGGCACATGGTCATGGAGCGTCTGGCGTGTGATCAAGAGCTGGATATCCGCGCCATCGAGCGGCGCTATGGGCTGATTTTCCATCAGTATTTTTCATCTGTCTGGCCATTGCTGGAGCAATTGAGTCGTGAGGGGTTGATTGAATTGTCGGACCGTTTCATCAGCATTCTTCCCGCCGGCCGGCCGGAAGTGGATGCCATCTGCAACCTGTTTGAAAAGGATTCGGGCAGTGCAAGGCATTAACCCACCTGCGAGTTGATTGATCATGAAACCTGCATTCGATTTCGATCGAACCCTGGTCGAAAAGTATGACCGCCCCGGGCCGCGCTATACCTCTTACCCTACGGCGCCGCAGTTTCATCAGGCGTTTGCCGTCGACGACTATCAGCGTGCCGCCTCCGACAGTAACCTGGCGACGGTGCCCAAGCCGTTGTCGGTGTATATCCACATCCCGTTCTGCAAGAGCCTTTGCTATTACTGTGCCTGCAACAAAATCATTACCCGGAAAACCCATCGGGCCGTCGAATACCTGACGTACCTCAAACGTGAAATCGTGATGCAGGCGGCCTTATTCGACAGCACGCGCAAACTCACGCAACTGCACCTGGGCGGGGGCACACCGACGTATCTGACCCGTGAGCAGCTGGCGGATCTGATGGACTGCCTGCACCAGGCGTTCGACATGGACGACAGCGATGACCATGAGTTTTCCATCGAGGTCGATCCACGCACCATCAATACCGAGCAGATCCAGTCGCTGCGTCAATTGGGCTTTAACCGCTTGAGTTTCGGCGTGCAGGACTTCGATCCCGACGTGCAGGCGGCGGTCAATCGCCAGCAAAGTGAAGAACAGATTTACGCGCTGGTCGCGGCGGCGCGTGAGGCGCAATTCAAGTCGATCAGCGTCGATCTGATTTACGGCCTGCCACTGCAAACGGTGCAGAGTTTCGACATCACCCTCAACAAGATCATCGCCCTGCGCCCGGACCGGATTGCCGCCTACAGCTACGCCCATTTACCCGAGCTGGTGCGCGCGCAACGGTTGATTCGTCCGGCGGACATGCCGCCACCGGAGCGCAAGCTGGAGTTGCTCGAGCTGACCATCCGCCGCCTGACCGAGGCCGGTTATGTCTATATCGGCATGGATCATTTCGCCTTGCCGGACGATGAACTGGCGCTGGCCCGCGCCCATGGCACTCTGCAACGCAATTTTCAGGGCTACTCGACCCATGCCGACTGCGACCTGATCGGCCTTGGGGTGTCTTCGATCGGTAAGGTCGGCGACAGCTACAGCCAGAGCGTCAAGGAGCTTTCGCAGTACTACGCCCGTATCGATCAAGGCTTGTTGCCGGTGCATCGAGGTTACCGCTTGAGCGCCGACGACTTGCTGCGCCGTGAGGTGATCAGCGACCTGATGTGCCACGGCAGGATCGATTTCGCCAAGTTCGAAGCGGGTCATGGTATTTGCTTCACCGAGTATTTTGCCGATGCGCTGGCGCAACTGGACGAGCAGGTGCGTGACGGATTGTTGCAGATTCACAGCGACCAATTGGTGCTGTTGCCGCAAGGGCATTTGATGATGCGCAGTGCCGCGATGGCATTTGACGCCTATCTGGGAGGGGAGCAAAAAGGCCGGTTTTCCCGCACCGTTTGAAGCGTCGGGACGTTTGGCTCGAGGAATTTTATCGAGTTGATTTCAATCAAGGGCGAGGCACACAGCGCTCCCTAACATGGCCGCAAGCCCCTTTGAAATCAGCGTGCTCATGACAAGCCATCAGCCTTCGACACCTGGCAATCCGCGCATCTGGAGCGTCGGGCTGGCGGTGATGGTCTTGCTGATGATCGCCGCGTTCGCGACGGTGCAGGCCAAGTCATACGGCGACATCGAGCAGCAGCGCATCGAGAAGGTTTTCCCTCAAACCGATTCGGTGTCCGCCGCCGAAGGCACGTTCAAGGTACGCACGCTGTCGGCGGCCGGCAAGGTCATCGGGTATGTATTCCAGAGCCTGGATGTGGTGGATATTCCGGCCTACTCGGGCAAACCCATCAACACCCAGGTGATTCTCGACACCGCCGGGGTGATTCAGGACGCCTATGTGCTGGAGCACCACGAACCGATTCTGCTGATCGGCATCCCCGAAGAAAAACTCCACGGTTTCAGCGCCCGATACAAAGGGATCAAGGTCAGCCAACGGGTCGTCGTCGGGCATTCCAGCGATCCGAGCGCGGTCACCGTGGATGCCATCGCCGGCGCAACCGTCACCGCCATGGTGGTCAATGAGGTCATCATGCGTGCCGTCCATGAGGTGGCCGTATCGTTGAAGCTGATCGAGGACAGGGGCGGGGTGGTAAACAAACCTGCCACCGTGCGCCAGGATTTCTACGAGCCCGCCACCTGGGAGCAACTGACCGGTAACGGCGCCATTCGCCGGTTGAACCTGACCCGTGGGCAGGTCGATGCCGCCTTCAAGGGCACCGACGCCGAAGGCGTCGACAACGCCGGCCCGGATCAAGTCGATGACACCTTTATCGAGCTGTACACCGCCGACTTGAACCCACCGACCATTGGCCGTGCGCTGCTGGGCGACAATCAATATCGCTTCCTCATGCAGGAACTCAAACCCGGCGAACAGGCCATCGTGGTGCTGGGGCGTGGGCTGTTTTCCTATAAAGGCTCGGGTTATGTGCGCGGAGGGATTTTCGATCGGGTGCAATTGCGCCAGTTCGGCAACGTCATCAGCTTTCGCGACATGGACCATCAGCGGCTCTCTGACGTATTTGCCAAGGGCATACCCGAGTTCACTGAAATGTCGGTGTTCATTGTGCGCAAACCGGCCGGTTTCGATCCGGGGTCGCCCTGGTCCCTGGAGCTCCTGGTGCGGCGTCAGACGGGACCGGTCAGCGGCACCTTCAGCAGCTTCGAACTGCCTTATCAACTGCCCGAACCCTACCTTGAGCGACCTGCGCCCAGTGCCGAAGAACGGGCGGCCATCGAGGAAGCCAGCCGGCCGATGTGGTTGAACATCTGGTACCAGAAACACTTCCAGATCGCCGTCCTCGCGAGCGCGTTGTTGCTGCTCACGGCCATCCTGTTCCTGCAAGACAAGCTCACACGCCGGCCACGCTTTCTGCACTGGCTGCGTCGTGGTTACTTGCTCTTTACCGTGGTCTTTCTGGGCTGGTATGCCTTGGGGCAGTTGTCGGTGGTCAATGTCCTGACCTTTGTGCATGCGCTGTTCGAGCACTTTCGCTGGGAGCTGTTTCTCACCGATCCGCTGATCTTCATGCTCTGGGTCTTTACCGCCGCGAGCATTCTGCTGTGGGGCCGTGGGGTGTTCTGCGGCTGGCTGTGCCCGTTCGGCGCCTTGCAAGAACTGATCAACGAAGCCGCGCGCAAGTTGAAAATCCCCCAGTACGAATTGCCCTTTGCGGTGCATGAGCGGCTGTGGGCGATCAAATACATCATCTTGCTGCTGCTTTTCGGCATCTCCCTGGAATCGATGTCCGCCGCCGAGCTGTTCGCCGAGGTGGAACCCTTCAAAACCGCCATCACCCTCAAATTCGACCGCCAATGGTGGTTCGTGCTCTACGCGGTGGCGCTGCTGGTGATCAACATTTTCACGCGCAAAGTCTATTGCCGCTACATCTGCCCGTTGGGTGCAGCGCTGGCGATCCCGACCAAATTGCGCTTGTTCGATTGGCTCAAGCGCCGCCAGGAATGCGGCAGCCCCTGCCAGTTGTGCGCCAAGGAATGCGAGATCCAGGCGATTCACCCTGATGGCCGGATCAATGCCAACGAGTGCCACTACTGCCTCGATTGCCAGATGACCTACCACAACGAAGACAAATGCCCGCCGCTGATCAACAAGCGCAAGAAGCGCGGCAAACCGGCACCCGTGGCGGTGCAGCTGATACCCGTCGTGCAAGTGCAGGCGGCTGAATGAAGCTCGCGAGCGCCCCTGCGCAGTGACCGTTTTATCCCTTCAAGGAGTACGCAACATGACTGACACAGAATCCACAAAACCCGTGCAGGAAGAAGAACACGCGGGACTCAGCCGTCGCGGTTTTCTGGGCAGCAGCGCCGTCACCGGTGCGGTGCTGGCGGGTGCGACGACGTTGGGCGGCGCAGTGTTCAGCCGCGAGTCGTGGGCCGCGGCGGTCAAGGATGCGCAGGCGAAAATCCATGTCGGCCCCGGTGAGCTGGACGAATATTACGGCTTCTGGAGCGGCGGTCATCAGGGCGAAGTGCGGGTGCTCGGCGTGCCGTCGATGCGTGAGCTGATGCGTATTCCGGTGTTCAACGTCGACTCGGCCACCGGCTGGGGCCTGACCAACGAAAGCAAACGGATCCTGGGCGACAGTGCAAAGTTCCAGAACGGCGATTGCCATCACCCGCATATCTCCATGACCGATGGCAAGTACGACGGCAAATACCTGTTCATCAACGACAAGGCCAACTCCCGGGTCGCGCGCATCCGCCTGGACATCATGAAGTGCGACAAGATCCTCACCGTGCCGAACGTGCAGGCCATCCACGGCCTGCGTCTGCAAAAAGTGCCCTACACCAAGTACGTGTTCGCCAATGCTGAATTCGTCATCCCGCACCCCAATGACGGCCGCACGTTCGATCTGCAAGACAAGAACAGCTTCACCATGTTCAACGCCATCGATGCCGAGAAAATGGAGATGGCCTTCCAGGTGATCGTCGACGGCAACCTGGACAACTCCGACGCCGATTACACCGGCAAGTACGCCGCGTCCACCTGCTACAACTCGGAGAAGGCTTACGACCTTGGCGGCATGATGCGCAACGAGCGCGACTGGGTCGTGGTGTTCAACATCCCGCGCATCGAGGCTGCGATCAAGGCCGGCAAGTTCATCACCCTGGAAGACTCGAAAGTGCCGGTGGTCGACGGTCGTAAAACCGACGGCAAGGACTCCGAGTTCACTCGCTACATCCCGGTGCCGAAGAACCCCCACGGCCTCAACACCTCATCCGATGGCAAGTACTTCATTGCCAACGGCAAGCTGTCGCCAACGGTCTCGATGATTGCCATCGACCGGCTGGACGACTTGTTCGCCGATAAATTCAAGGATCCGCGCGAGGTTATCGTCGCCGAGCCGGAACTGGGCCTGGGCCCGTTGCACACAACCTTCGACGGTCGCGGCAATGCTTACACCACGCTGTTCATCGACAGTCAGGTGGTGAAGTGGAACATGGAGGAAGCGATACGCGCCTACAAGGGCGAGAAGGTCAATTACATCAAGCAGAAGCTCGACGTGCATTACCAGCCCGGCCACAACCACGCCTCGCTGACCGAAACCAGTGAAGCGGACGGCAAGTGGCTGGTGGTGTTGTGCAAATTCTCCAAGGACCGCTTCCTGCCGACCGGGCCGCTGCACCCGGAGAACGACCAGCTGATCGATATTTCCGGCGACGAAATGAAGCTGGTGCATGACGGCCCTGCGTTTGCCGAACCCCACGATTGCATCCTGGCGCGTCGGGACCAGATCAAGACCCAAAAGATCTGGAACCGCAACGACCCGTTCTTCGCCGCCACCGTGGAACTGGCCAAGAAAGACGGGATCAACCTGGAGACCGACAACAAGGTCATCCGCGACGGCAATCATGTGCGGGTCTACATGACCTCCATGGCCCCGGCCTATGGGCTGACCGAGTTCACGGTCAAGCAAGGCAACGAGGTCACCGTGATCATCACCAACATCGACCAGATCGAGGACGTGTCCCACGGTTTCGTCATGACCAACCATGGCGCCAGCATGGAGATCAGCCCGCAGCAAACCTCGTCCATCACCTTTACCGCCGACAAGGCCGGCCTGCATTGGTACTACTGCAGCTGGTTCTGCCATGCGCTGCACATGGAAATGGTCGGTCGCATGAAGGTCGAGCGGGCCTGACAGTTGCCAATCGACGGGAGCGGGCCGATGACCGAAATCAAGGAAAGTCCGGTGAAGGCCATTGCCCTTGTGCTCCTGTTGATGTCAGGCGGCGCACTGGCGGCGGTGCAACCCATCACCACGTTGCCGTTGCGGGTTGACGCTGAACAACGCTGGCACTTGCCGGCGGGGGAGTACCGTGGCTCGTTCAGCGTCGATCAACCGATGCAGATTCTCTGCGAGCCCGGCGCGGTGTTTCAAGCGCAAGGGCAGGGTAACGGCGTGATCGTCAGCGCGCCTGATGTGCGGATCGAGGGCTGTACCTTTCTGGACTGGGGGCACGACCTCACGGCCATGAATTCGGCGGTGTTCCTCCAGCCCACGGCCCGTGGCGCGGTGATCAAAGGCAATCGCCTGCAAGGCCAGGGTTTCGGTATCTGGGTCGACGGGACGCAGGATGCGAGCCTGATCGACAACCGTATCCAGGGGGATCCGGCGCTGCGCTCCCAGGATCGCGGCAACGGTATCCACTTGTATGCGGTGCATGGCGCCCGGGTCATCGGCAACCAGGTGCGCGACACCCGCGATGGCATCTACATCGACACCTCCAACGGCAACCTGCTGCAGGGCAACACCCTGGAAGACCTGCGTTACGGCGTGCATTACATGTTCGCCAACGACAACCGGTTGATCGGCAATACCACCCGCCGTACCCGTACCGGCTACGCCCTGATGCAAAGCCGCAAGCTCACGGTGATTGGCAACCGCTCCGAACAGGATCAGAACTACGGCTTCCTGATGAACTACATCACCTATTCAACCTTGCGCGATAACTTCGTCACGGACGTGCGCGACGGTTCGACCGGCGACAGCATGATCAGCGGCGCCGAGGGCAAGGCGTTGTTCATCTACAACTCGCTGTTCAACAGCATCGAACACAACCACTTCGAGCACAGCGCCGTGGGCATTCACCTCACCGCCGGTTCCGAAGACAACCGCATCGCCGACAACGCCTTTGTCGGCAACCAACGACAGGTCAAGTATGTCGCCACCCGCTTGCAGGAATGGTCGGCGGATGGCCGGGGCAATTACTGGAGCGATTACCTGGGCTGGGATCGCAACAACGATGGCCTGGGCGATATCGCCTACGAACCCAACGACAACGTCGACCGCTTGCTGTGGCTGTACCCGCAGGTGCGGCTGTTGATGAACAGCCCCGGGATCGAATTGCTGCGCTGGGTGCAACGGGCCTTTCCGGTGATGAAATCGCCAGGCGTCCTGGACAGCCATCCGCTGATGAATCCCACCACCCAACCCCTGACCCAGGAGCCCACCGCATGAACGTCATCGACATGGAAGGCGTCAGCCAGCGCTATGGGTACACCACCGTGTTGCATCAGTTGAACCTGAGCCTGGGCGAAGGCGAAGTGCTCGGCTTGTTCGGGCACAACGGCGCGGGCAAGACCACCAGTATGAAACTGGTGCTTGGCCTGCTCCAGGCCAGTGAAGGGCAGGTCAGGGTGTTCGGCCGCACGCCCAGTGATCCGCAGGTTCGGCGTTTGCTGGGCTATTTGCCGGAGAACGTGACCTTCTATCCGCAGATGAGCGGCCTGGAGACCTTGCGACATTTCGCCCGACTCAAAGGCGCAGCGCCCGCGCAGGTGGACGTGCTGCTGGAGGAAGTCGGCTTGGCGAACGCGGCGCATCGACGGGTCAAGACCTATTCCAAAGGCATGCGCCAGCGTCTGGGATTGGCGCAAGCCTTGCTTGGCGAGCCGCGTTTGTTATTGCTCGACGAGCCGACCGTCGGCCTCGATCCGATCGCCACTCAAGACCTCTATCGGTTACTCGACCGGCTACGCAGCCAGGGCACCAGCATCATTCTCTGTTCCCACGTATTGCCGGGGGTCGAGGCGCATATCAACCGTGCCGCGATTCTGACCCAGGGGCGCCTGCTGGCCCTCGGCAGTCTGCGCAGCCTGCGCGAGGAAGCCGGGTTGCCGACGCTGATTCGCGCCAACGGGCTCAAGCACGCCGGGCCGTTGCAGCGCTCCTGGAACAACGCCGGGCATGTCACTCAGCGCTGGGGCGTGGAGGGCCTTGAAGTGGCTGCGCTCAATGGCAACAAATTGGACCTGTTGCGCCAACTGCTCAATGAACACGAGCCGGCCGACGTGGAAATCGACCCACCGTCCCTGGAGGACATCTACCGCTATTACATGGGCCGGGTCGGTGCGACCCCCAGTGGAGAGACCGTATGAACCCGATCTGGAACATGGCCCGCAAGGAATTCAATGACGGTTTGCGCAACCGCTGGTTGTTGGCGATCAGCCTGTTGTTCGCCGTGTTGGCGACCGGCATCGCCTGGTTGGGGGCGGCGGCTTCCGGGCAATTGGGCTTCACCTCGGTGCCCGCCACGATCGCCAGCCTGGCCAGCCTGGCGACGTTCCTGATGCCGTTGATTGCCTTGCTGCTGGCCTATGACGCCATCGTCGGCGAAGACGAAAGCGGCACGTTATTGCTGTTGCTGACCTATCCGCTGGGGCGCGGGCACATTCTGCTCGGCAAGTTCGTCGGCCACGGATTGATCCTGGCGCTGGCGACCCTCATCGGTTTCGGCTGCGCGATGCTCGCGATTGCGGTGCTGGTGGAGGACGTCGAACTGAACCTGCTGCTCTGGGCGTTTGGACGATTCATGCTGTCGTCGACGTTACTGGGTTGGGGCTTTCTAGGGCTGGCCTATGTGCTGAGCAGTGTGTCTGCCGAGAAATCCACCGCCGCCGGTCTGGCGCTGGGGGTGTGGTTCTTCTTCGTGCTGGTGTTCGACCTGGCGCTGTTGGCACTGCTGGTGCTCAGCGAAGGGCAGTTCAACCCGAAAGTATTGCCCTGGTTACTGCTACTCAACCCCGCCGACGTCTATCGCCTGATCAATCTCTCCGGTTTCGAGCCCGGCGCCGGTAGCGCTGGCGTGCTGACCCTTGGCAGCGATTTGCCTGTGCCGGGCTCGATGCTCTGGTTGTGCCTGTTGCTGTGGGTGGCGGTGCCTTTGGGCTTGGCCTGGTTGCTGTTCCGTCGACGGGCGACATGAATTCACACCCTGGTTTTTGGAGCATCTGACGATGAGTAATCTGTATTCGACGACGGTACGTGCCGTGGCGGGCCTGATGTTCGGCCTGCTGCTGGCGGCCTGTGACAAACCCGTGCAAGCCACCTACAGCGACGCCGCCGCTGCCTTCCATCCCAGTGATGAATGCCATGTTTGCGGCATGATCATCGACGGCTTCCCCGGGCCCAAGGGCGAAGTGGTCGAGCGCAGCGGCATCAAGAAATTCTGCTCCACGGCGGAGATGATCGGTTGGTGGCTGCAACCGGAAAATCATCATGGCGAGGCCCGGTTGTATGTCCACGACATGGGCCGCAGCCCGTGGAACGCACCCAATGATGCCCATCTGATCGATGCCAAGGATGCGTTTTACGTGGTCGGCACCCAGCTCAAGGGGGCAATGGGTGTGGTGTTGGCGTCCTTCTCCAGTCAGCAGGCTGCGGAAAAACTGGCCGCCGACCAGGGCGGTCGTGTGCTGCGGTTCAGCGAGATCGATCAGGCGGTACTTCAGCAGCAGCCAGCGATGTCGCACTCGACTCATTGAGCGGCGCGCCATCGAGAAAAGTGATCGCCGTCAAGTCAGTATTTCTGCGTCTGTTCAAAGATAGGGGCTCACAACGTCCCCAGTGCTTGGCATTAACGATGCCCAGGAGAACATGATGCAAACCGAGTTTCAGGATCGTCTGGCGGTGATCACCGGTGCCAGCTCCGGGATTGGCCTGGCGTTGTGCGCCGCGCTGTTGCCGCGTGGGGTCAAGGTGCTGGCGATGTCACGCACTGCCGGTGATTTGCCAGCCTTGCAGCAGATCTACGGCGAACGGCTGCAATGGTGCGCCGGGGACGTCACGTGCGAGGAAGACTTGCAAGGGCTGGCCCGCAGGGCAGCGGCGCTGGGGCGGGTGGATTATCTGGTGCCCAACGCGGGCATTGCCGAAATGGCCGACAGCCTGGACATGCCGGCCTTCCAGCGCCAATGGGCGGTCAATGGGGCCGGGGCGTTGAACACCCTGGCGGCGTTGCGCGGTGAGTTGGCGAGCCCGGCTTCGGTGGTGTTTGTCGGTAGTTTCCTGACCGGTTCGAGCTTTCCCGGTCTGGCCGCCTGCATTGCCAGCAAGGCCGCGCTGGCGGCTCAGGCACGCACATTGGCGGTGGAGTTTGCGCGTTATGACGTGCGCATCAATCTGGTCTCGCCGGGGCCGACCGCGACCTCGATGTGGGACAACCTGGGGTTGAGCGATGGGGAGCTCGATGATATCGCTGACACCTTGGGCAAACGTCTGCTGCCCGGTCATTTTCTCGATGCGTCGGCGGTGGCTAATGTGATTATTTTTCAACTGTCCCAAGGCGCCCGGGGTGTCTATGGGCAGGATTGGAAGGTTGATAACGGTTATACGTTGAGGTGATGGGTGAGCTCGGCGTACATATCCGTTTCTGCGGTAACGGCTGCTTAGGGTTCCGCCCTTACGGCGGGTCACTTTGGAAAAGCGCCAAAGTAACCAAAACGCTTTCGCCCCTGACGTACGGCCCTTCGCCTAGGCTCAGGGTACCCTCACTCCGGTCCTGCTCCGTGGGCCCGCCACCATCGGCCATCCATGGCCGGGGGCGGCTACCGCGGCATCCATGCCGCGGTGCCCACTGCGCAGAACCTGCGCTCGGCCTTCCGACGGGGCAGATCAAGATCAAAAGCCAAAGCCAAAGCAACAGGAGTCTTTCCCACACTGATCGTTCCCACGCTCTGCGTGGGAATGCCGCCGGGGACGCTCCGCGTTCCGCTCGCGACGCAAGACTTGAGTCCTGCGCACTGGTGACGCGGAGCGTCACGGGATGCATTCCCACGCGGAGCGTGGGAACGATCAGGTGTACGCGCAGGTGTTGAGGACGCAGGCCGGCCGGTAGGCCGCCTCGCGGTGCTTTTGTGGTACTCGCCCCCTCGAGAGGCCGAGCGGAGGTTCTGCGCAGTGGGCAACCCGGCATGGATGCCGGGTTAGCCGCGCACGGCCATGGATGGCCGATCGCGGCGGGCCCACGGAGCAGGACCGGAGCGAGGGCATGCCGAGCCTGGGCGAGGCACCGAACGACAGGGGCAAAAGCGCTTGGTTACTTGGCGCTTTTCCAAGTAACCCGCTGTAAGAGCGGAACCAATAGCAGCCGTTACCGCAGAAACGGATATAAACCCAAACCCAAACCCAAACCCAAGCCCTAATGCGAAGTCCCCTCCACAAACTCAATCTTGTTCCCCACGTTGTACTTACCCGACGGCTTGTTCATCGGCAGGCGTTTGATCTCCTTAAGGGTATTGCTGTCGTACACAATCAACGCGCCATCGTTGGCCCAAATACTCAAAAGCAGGTAGCGGCCATCGCGAGTGAACTCGACATGGGCAGCCGTCTTGCCAGGCATCGGGCGCAAGGTGTGGGCGATTTCCAGAGTCTGTTTGTCAATCAAGTGGATCGCATCGTTGTCCGGCCCGAAGAACACGTCGGTCCAGGCATACCGCGAGTTGACATGACTGCGCATGAAGAACCCCGGCCCCAGGGTCGGAATTTCCTTGATCAGTTTCCAGGTCTTGAAGTCGATGACCGAGATCAGTCCCTTGCTGATGTTCGGCGTGGCGAACACCCACTCACCGTTGCGTTTCCAGTAGGTTCCCGACCCCAGATGCGGCATGCCTGGCAGCGGTATGTCGGTGACCACCTTGCCACTGTCGAGGTCGATCACCTGGCCGCCCTTGGCCTTGCGCGACGTGGCCAGCAGTTGCTTGTAGTCCGGTGAAAAGGAAAAGTCGTCCAGCACATCCTCGGCCTGGATCCGTCGTGGTTCGAAGTCCGGTGTGCCGGCGCTCGACAACTCCCAGACTTCCTTCACATCCTTGAGTGCCACGATGAAACTGTCCCGTGGCGGGGCGGTGTAGACCGCGCTGACCCGAGACGCGGTGCCGTCCTGGCCGATTGCGGGGATGGTTTTGACCAGTGACAGATCGCGGGCATCGAGCACCACCAGATTGCCCGGCAGATAGTTGCCCGCCAGCACCCAGCGGCCATCCTTGCTCACCGCCAGGTTGCGGGTATTGAGCCCGGCGCGGACCTCGGCGATCAGCTTCAGGTTGTGCAGGTCGTACAGGCTGACCCAGCCATCGCGTGAGGCGACGTAGACGAAGCGTCCATCCGGGGAGAACTTCGGCCCGCCATGCACCGCAAAGTGCGAAGCAAACCGCGCCAGCACTGCGAAACGATCGCCGTCGAGGATGTCGATGTGGTGGTCGCCGGCTTCCACCACCACAAACAGGTTCAGCGGATCGGCGCCATGCTGGGGCGTGTCGGGCAGTTTACTGATGTCGGCGAGGATGGAATGACTGCCGCGAATGTCGTCGTTATTCCAGGTGGGCGGGGTGGCGGGGGGTTGCTGAAGATAGTCCACCAGCGCGTCGATCTGTGCCGGGCTGAACAGGTTGGCATACCCGGTCATCTGGCTTGCGGGGCGGCCGTTCTGGATGACGCTGCGGATTTCATCGGGTTTGATCCGGCTCAGACTCTCCGGCAGCAAGGCCGGCCCCGTACCGCCGAAACGGTTGGCGCCATGGCAGCGCTGGCAATGTTGTTGGTAGAGGTCGGCGGCCGCGTCGGAGGATGGAAGCGCTGCACCGGCATGGGCTGCACTGATCCATAACAATGGGGCAAGCAGCATGCGCCTCATATCGCCACCTTGCCGTGGCGTTGCAACACGGGAGCGGAGTAAAAGCGCGCCGGGTATTCCTGCTGTTGGGTGGCGAACAGATCGACCACTTTGCCGATCACCGTCAGCGTCGGAATGCCCGGTGGGCAATCCAGCGCCAGGGTCGGCAACTGGTGCAGCTTGCCTCGGGCGACGTGCTGGTCGGGACGCGTGCCATTGCTGATCAGCGCCGCCGGTGTATCGGCGGCCATTCCGGCTTCGATCAAGCGCTGGGCGATAATTCCGAGGTTCGATAACCCCATGTAAAACACCAGGGTCTGGGTACTGTCGGCGAGGCTGCTCCAGGGCAGTTGCAACTCACCATCGCGTTGCAAATGACCGGTGATGAAGCGGCAGGAGTTGACCAGGTCCCGGTGGGTCAGCGGGATGCCGGCGTAAGCACTGCAGCCGGAAGCGGCGGTAATGCCCGGGACCACCTGGCAGTCAATGTTGCGTTGCAGCAGATACTCCAGCTCCTCGGCGCCACGGCCGAATATGAACGGGTCGCCGCCCTTGAGTCGGACCACGCGCTGCCCCTGATCGGCGAGGTCGGCGAGCAGTTCGTTGATCTGTTCCTGGGGCAGGCTATGGCAGCCGCTGGCCTTGCCGACGTAATGCCGGGCGCAGGTGAGGGGGATCAGCGTCAGCAGCTCGGGGCTGATCAGGCGGTCGTAAACCACGGCGTCGGCCTGCATCAACAGGCTCCAGGCACGCAAGGTCAGCAAGCGTGGATCACCGGGGCCGGCGCCGACCAGGGCCACTTCGCCCGGTCTGAACGGGGACGCAAGTGCGGCCGGTAAAACAATCGATGGGTGCATGGGACGTCCTTGGTTCTTCATCAGGTGGGCCGGCCCCATCCTTTGCCAGATGGCTCGCCAGGCGGGTGCTTCAGTGCATGACGCAAGGGATGGTGATTAATGGAGGCATACCGATTTCTTCATCGCTGAGGTGACAACCGGGGTCCTGGCCCCAGAGGTCGCCTTCGGCCCAGGCACGGGTGCGGGTATTGCCGTTGCAGATGTTCAACCAGCGGCATTGGCCACAACGGCCACCGACGGCGCGCGGATGCGCGCGCAACTGCTGCAACAAGGCGTCCGGCCGGTCCAGCCAGAGCGTGCGGAACGGCGTGTGCCGGACGTTGCCCACCGAGTGCTGCCACCAATAGGTGTCGGGGTGCACTTCGCCGGTGTTGTCGATGTTGGCGATGCCGCTGCCCGAGGCGTTGCCGCCCCAGGCGCGGAGCATGTGTTCCAGACGCGGGTAATGTTCGGGTAGATGCAGGCCCACCCATTGCAGCAAGAGAATCGCGTCGGCATCGTTGTTGCCGCTGACAAAATCGCTGTCGCGACCCTGCTCGATGTCTTCCCAGGCCCGTTCGAAGATCAGTGTCATCGCTTCGCGGCTCATCTGCTGCCGGGCGTCGAGCTTGCGGCTGCGTTTGCCGCGACCGCTGTAGTTGAGGTGCGACAGATAAAACTTCTGCACGTCGTACTCGCGCATCAGCGCCAGCAATTGCGGCAATTGTTGATGGTTCTCCTGGGTCAGCGTAGTGCGCAGGCCGACGCGAATGCCTTGTTCACGACAGAGCCGAATCGCCCGCATGGAACTGGCGAAGCTGCCCTTGAGTTGGCGGAACGCATCATGGGTGGCTTCCAGGCCATCGATGCTGATCCCGACATAATCGAAATTCGCCGCGCGGATCTGCGTGATGTTCTGCTCATCGATCAGCGTGCCGTTGGTGGACAACGCCACAAAGAAACCCTTGGTGCGGGCGTGGGCGCTGAGCACAAACAGATCGTCGCGCAACAAGGGTTCTCCACCGGAAAGAATCAGCACCTTCACCCCGGCGTCGTGCAGATCGTCGATTACGGTCAGTGCGGCGGGCGTATCCAGTTCATCGCAAAAGACGCTGTCGGCGGACGTGGCGTAGCAGTGTTTGCAGGTCAGGTTGCAGCGCCTGAGCAGGTTCCAGATCACCACCGGCGGCCGGTTGCTGCCCGGTGGGCTGGTTCTGGGGGCAGGCGCCTGGCCGGTCAGGGCACGCAGGTATTGGCTGATCCTCAACATGCAAATCTCCTTGAGTCGGGGTGTGTTCAGCGCGAAGCGGGTGGTAAACGCAAACCTGATGCCCGTAGCAGCTGCCGAGCTTGCGAGGCTGCGTTCGGCTGCGCAGCAGTCGTAAAACCTGCGTGCGTGATGTGTCTGACATACCGCACTGCCTGATTTAACGACTGCTGCGCAGCCGAACGCAGGCTTCGCCAGCTGCTACACGGCATGCGTTGAACTGACCGGCGTTAAGCGCAAACCGGTTTTCTTCAGGATGCGGCTGCTCACCAGCATCTCGTCGGCGGCGCAGGCGTCGCCCAGCAAGTAGCGCAGGTGCTCGCGGTAGCTGTCGATTTCCTCGCGGCTGCGACCGTGGATCATGGCGAACAGGTTGTAGCGCCACGCGGTTCGTCGCGGGCGCCGATAGCAATGACTGACGAAGGGCTGCGCACCGATCAGTGCGCCAAGGCGCGGCATATCTGTGTCGCGCACATCCCAGACCGTCATGCCGTTGTAGCGATAACCCAGGCGATAGTGGTTGGGGACGGCGGCGATGCGCCGGATGGCGCCCTCGGCCTGTAAGCGCTTGAGCAAATCCAGGGTGGATTCGATGCTCAGCTCCAGCTGTTCGGCGAGCCAGGCCCACGGGTCGTCCAGCAACGGCAGGCCGGCCTGGGTCAGCTCGATCAGACGCTGAGCCAGGGTGTCTTCAGACCGGGAAGTACAGACCGACATGGTAGGTCTCCTCTTTGGGCAAGTTGAGCAGCGGCAGGCCGGTCAGGGTTTCGATGTGCTGCAGGGTTTCGGCGATACCTTGTTCGGTCGGGCAGCCGAGCACAAACCACATGTTCCAGGCGTGTTCGCGTCGGTAGTTGTGCGCCACTTCAGGCAGTGCATGCAGTTGCTCGGCGACGTCTTCGAAACGCTCCTCCGGCACCGCCAATGCGGCAAGGGTGAAGGCGCCGCCGAGGCGTTCGATGTCGAACATCGGGCCGAAGCGCGTGAGCATGCCGTCTTCCAGCAGTTCATGAAGGCGGTCGAGCAGTTCGGTACTGCTGCTCTCCAGTTCGGCGGCCAGTGCCTGCCACGGGTGGCGCACCAGCGGCAGGCCCAGTTGCAGGCGGTTGATCAGCCGACGGTCGAGGTCATCCATGGGTGGGGGCTCCAGTTGGTGAGGGGGTAAAGCGTCCGCCGCACTGTTTGAATGCGTGAGTGCTGAACAGCAGTTGGTGGGGCAGGTCGCTCAGCAGGTGTTCTTCCAGCAACGCCTGGATCTGCGCCTCGACCTGCGCGCGTTGGCGCCCATGAACCATGCAAAAGAGGTTGTAGCGCCACTGCGGCAGGCGCCGCGGCCGTTGGTAGCAGAGGGTTATGCCGTGCGCCCGGCCCAGGCGCTGGCCGACTTCGTCGATCAGCGCGTCCGGAACATCCAGCACCAGCATGGCGTTGGCGGTAAAACCCAGCGCGCGATGGTTGAGCACCAGGCCGATCCGGCGAAACAGCCCTTGTTCGTGCCACTGATGCATTTGCGCGAGCACCTGGTTTTCGTCGGCGTCTATCCGTTCGGCGAGGGCCAGGTAGGGGCGCGATACCCGCGGCAACCCGCCTTCCAGATGCCGACGCAGTGCCAGTGCCTGTTTGGGACTCAACCCCGGCGTCATGAGCTTTCTCCCAGGGCAAAACCGAGGTCGATGCGGTAAGCGGTCAACATCGGCAGATCCAGCGGCATGAGGCCGGTGTCTTTCTCAAGTTGTTCGAGAACCCGTTCGATGTGTTGGCGATCAGGGCCGGTCAGCACAAACCACAGGTTGTAGAAATGCTCCCGCGCGTAGTTATGGTTGACCTCGGGATATTGGCTGACGTGCTCGGCGACCTGTTGCAAGCGTTCGGCGGGCACGGCGAGGGCGGCGAGGGTGCTGGCCCC
Source organism: Pseudomonas sp. PDM09 (assembly GCF_014852305.1). Classification (NCBI taxonomy): domain Bacteria; kingdom Pseudomonadati; phylum Pseudomonadota; class Gammaproteobacteria; order Pseudomonadales; family Pseudomonadaceae; genus Pseudomonas; species Pseudomonas sp. PDM09. Next base: position 550,708 of record NZ_JACVBI010000001.1, read on the forward strand.
GGCACGACTGTGTTCGAACACCGGGCCGATCCGTGAGAGGGTGCCGGCCTGATCCATTTCTTCCAGGCAAGCCATCACCTGGGCTACGCGACAACCGAGAATCCGCGCCATCTCCTTGTAAGGCTCCGCGCACAGCGGCATGCCGTGCTGGAAGCGGTCGATCAGTTGGCGGCTGAGCAGGTCGAGGTTCATTTCAATAGCCCATTTTTTGCGCACGACTGCTGAAGAAGATGCCGCTCGGCGCGGTGGCGGGAAGGGTGCTCAGTTGCTTCAGGCTGTACGGGTCCCAGACCTGAACCTGATCGCCATCGCGTAACGACAACCACAACTGATCGCCGCGAGCGGTGAATTCCATGTGCAGCACCGCCGGCCCTGGCCGCAGATCGGCGACCACGGCATGGGTTTCGCTGTCGATGACTTGAACCCGATCGTTGTCCGGGTAGGCGAAATTGACCCACAGCTGCCGACCATCCGGTCGGGACGTGACGAACACCGGTTGGCCAGCCACCGGGATGGCAGCGGTCTGCTTCCACGTGCGCGAATCCATCACCAGCACCTGATGCCGGCCAACGGCGGGCACGAAGGCCTGGTGATCGGCGACGGCCCAGCCTTCCAGATGCGGCATTTTGTAGACGGGCAATTTCGCCTGGCCGCGTCCGTAATCACCGAGCACTCGCTGCACCCCGCGCTCCGGATGCCAGAGGTCGAGTTGCGCCATGCCGTCTTCGCCGAACAGTCCCGCCATGTAATAGCGACCATCGGGGGTAACCAGCGCGTCGTAGGGTTGCTGGCCGATGTCGGTGAATCGGCTGATTTGCGGCGTGTTGCCCTGACTGAAATCGGCGGTCCAGATCTCGCCGGTATCGAACAGGCTGAACACAAACCGCTGACCGGGCGCGTCGACCAGGCCGACCACCCGTGAGCGCTTGCTGCCATCGGCCAGGGGCGTGGCCGGAATATCGGCCACCAGTTGCAGGGTTTCGGCATCGAACACCTTGACCCCGCCGGGCACGTAATTGGACACGGCGATGAGTTTGCCGTCCTGACTGATCGCGCCGCCGATGCTGTTGCCGCCCTGTATCACCCGTTGATCGATGCGTTGGGTCAGCAGGTCGATCTTGCTCAGCCCGCCGTCGCGGCCGAACACATAGGCATAACGCTGGTCGCGGGAAAACACCACCGAGGCATGGGACAGATCGCCCAAACCCTCGAGTCGGACCAGTGCCGTGCGGGTGTCGCTTTCGATGATTTGCACGCTGCCGGTGGCACGCTCCACCACCACCCCCAGATCGCCGGTACCGCGCAACGGTGGCTGAATACACGCGGACAACAACAGCCCGGTCGCCGCTAAAAGCAGGATTGATCGGATCATGGTGCGGGATATCCCTGGAGAAGAAGATCGACCAGCCAACCGATGTCATCCGGGCTGAGCAGCGGGGCCCAACCGGGCATCGCCGTGCCGGGCCGGCCTTGGCTGACGGTGGCTATCAGGCTGTCCCTGGACTTGCCCGCCAACGTTGCGCGGGTCAGGTCGGGACCCAGCCCGCCGGTCATGTGCAGTCCGTGGCAGGCGCCGCAGTCCTGGGCCAGCAGGTGTTCGAGTTGTGCCTGACGCTTGGCGTCGGGCGCGGCAACCGTGGTTGCGCAAATGAGGAGGAGGGCCGCCAGAATCGTAGCGTGTCGATAAACCTTCATGACGCCCTCCAGTTGGCTATTTGAGACTCAGGACCCAGGTTGCAAGTGTCTTCGCTTCTTCATCCGTCACCGGGTTGGCCGGCATTGGCATCGGGCCCCAGTTGCCTTGCGTACCGTTCTTGATGTGGCTGGCCAGGGTGTCCACGGCCCCGGCCACGCCGGCGTTCTTGGCCGCGACATCCTTGAGCGCCGGGCCGACCAGCTTGGTGTCGATGGAATGGCAGGCGGCGCAGGGTTTGCTCTTGAACAGCTCCTGGCCGTCTTGGGCCATGGCCGGCTGCACACTCTGCGCAGCGGTCAGGGCGAACAGTGAAAACAGAATATTTTTCATGGGGATTCCTTGCATTGATGGAGCTCAATAGATGTCGTGTTGGGTGTTGTAGACGTTGAATTTTCCGGTGGGGGTGATCAGTCGTTTGTCCTTTATGACTGATTTGAGCTTCAGCGTTTTGTCGTCGATCACTACCAGCGCCGATTCCTCTGACTGACCGCTCCACACGGAGAACCAGACTTCATCGCCGGCCTTGTTGTATTCCGGCTGTACCACCCGCATGGCGCCTTGCTTGATGCCGGCGTACTCGGCAATGGGCAACACGGTGTAGCCGGCGTCGAGTTTGTCGATGTTGAACACCGCCACCGACTGGCTCAGCTTGGCGTCGGGGTTGAGGGTGGTGTCGACATACAGGTGACGGGAATCAGGGTGGGTTTTGATAAACAGCGATCCGCCGCCCTGGCCCTTGAGTGAGGCGACCTGTTTCCAGGCGAATTGCGGGTGTTTGACCGGGTCGGTACCGATCAGGGAAATGCCGTCATCACCCAGATGGCTGGTGGCCCAGACCGGGCCGTAGGTCGGGTGGTTGAAGTTGGCGCCGCGCCCCGGGTGAGGGGTTTTGCCGACCTCCACCAACGCTGCCAGCTTGCGATCTTTGGAGTCGATCACAGCGACTTTGTTGGAGTTGTTGGCGGCGGTCATGAAGTAGCGGTGCGTGCTGTCCCAACCGCCGTCATGCAGGAAGGGCGCGGCATCGATGTAGGTGATGGTGAGGTTTTTGATGTCCTGGTAATTGACCAGCATGACCTTGCCGGTCTCCTTGACGTTGACGATGAACTCCGGCCATTCGTGGGAGGCGATGATCGCTGCGACCCGGGGTTCAGGGTGATATTCCTGCTTGTCGACGGTCATGCCTCGGGTCGAGACGATCTGTTTGGGCTCCAGGGTTTCGCCATCCATGATGGTGAATTGCGGCGGCCAATAGGAGCCGGCGACGGTGTATTTGTCTTCGTAGCCCTTGAACTTGGAGGTCTCCACCGAGCGCGCCTCGATGCCCACTTTGACTTCGGCGACCTTGGTCGGCTCCACCGGCCACAGGTCGATCATGTCGATCCGCGCGTCTCGACCAATCACCAGCAGGTAGCGACCGGAGGCGGAGATTCGCGAGATGTGCACCGCATAACCGGTCTCGATCAGCTTGACGATTTTCTTGCTGTCACCGTCGATCAAGGCAATCTTGCCGTCATCGCGCAACGTCACCGAAAACAGATTGGGCAGGTTGAGTTTGCTCAGTTGCTTCTTCGGACGATCCTCAGGCTTGACCAGCACTTTCCAGGTTTTCAGCGTCTCGGCCATGCCCCATTCCGGCGGCGTCGGCGGCGTGTGCTGAATGAACTTGGCCATTGACGTGATCTGATCCTTGGTCAGCGCATTGGACGTCCCCCAGTTCGGCATGCCCGCCGGTGAACCGTAGGTAATCAACGCCTCCAGAAACGGTTGCCCGCGGGACTGGGTGATGTCCGGTGTCAGTGGCTTGCCGGTGGCGCCTTTGCGCAGAACGCCGTGGCAGCCGGCGCAACGCTGGAAGTAAATTTCCTTGGAAGAGTCGAACTCGGCCTGACTCATGTCGGGCGCCCCGGCGGCTTTGACCATCAGCGGGCTGGCCGCAGCGGCAGCGGGCTCGTCGGCCCGGGCCGCATGAGTCACCGCAAGGGCCAGCGTCGAACACAATGTGGCGACAGTCAGAGCAAACGTTTTTCTATTGCTGATCAGCATTCCATTTCTCCTCAGGCAAGACCTTTGCGATGTGCTGAAACGGCAGCGCAGAACGCAGGTTCTTAGTGCCGTGCAAGGCTATGCCCGAGCAGGCCAATGCTCGCTTGACCGCGATCAAGTTTGCCGGCCATGTCACTTGCCAGGTTGTCGCAGGGGCCCGTAGCGTGTGGCTTGAATCCGCTTTTGGAACAGACAGCCCATGGACCGAATCCAGTCTTGCGAACCCTTCTATCAACCGCTCAATAATGAGGAGGTGCTGTTCGAGCAAGCCTGGCGACACGGCATGCCGGTGCTGATCAAAGGCCCGACGGGGTGCGGCAAGACCCGCTTCGTCCAGCACATGGCCCATCGGTTGAAACTGCCGCTGTACACCGTGGCCTGCCATGATGATTTGAGCGCCGCCGACTTGATTGGCCGTCATTTGATCGGTGCCCAAGGCACCTGGTGGCAGGACGGGCCATTGACCCGAGCGGTACGTGAAGGCGGTATTTGTTATCTGGACGAAGTGGTCGAGGCGCGCCAGGACACAGTGGTGGTGTTGCATCCACTGGCTGATGATCGTCGCGAGTTGTTCCTGGAGCGCACTGGCGAAGTGCTGCAGGCACCGTCGTCATTCATGCTGGTGGTGTCTTACAACCCCGGCTACCAGAACCTGCTCAAAGGCATGAAGCCCAGCACCCGACAACGCTTCGTGGCGATGCGTTTCGGCTATCCGCCGGTGGCCGACGAAGAGCGCATTGTCGCCCGGGAAGCGCAGGTAGACAGCGCGCTGGCGGCGCAAGTGGTGAGGCTGGGGCAGGCACTGCGCCGGCTGGATCAACATGATTTGGAGGAAGTCGCCTCGACGCGGCTGCTGATTTTCACCGCGCGAATGATCCGCTCCGGCATGAGCCCGCGTGAGGCATGCATGGCCTGCCTGGCCGAGCCGCTGAGCGATGATCCGCTGACGGTTGCGGCGCTGATGGGCGTGGTTGATGTCCACTTCGGCTGAGGCCAGACGCGTTGCGCCGGGGCACTTGCCAGGCGATCTGGCGATGTGGTTTTTCATTCTGGCCGAGCTGTCGGTGTTCGCCATTCTGATTCTGGCGTTCGCCGTGACCCAGGCACTCAAACCGCAACTGTTCGGTGAAAGCCGTCAGTTGCTCAACACCTCTACCGGCCTGGCGATGACCCTGAGCCTGCTCACCGCCGGGCTGTTCGCCGCGCTGGCTCAAGAGCAAGTCAAGCGCTCCCGGTCTCGCCACGGCGCTGTCTACCTGCTGGCAGCGTTGCTCGCCGCCAGTGTCTACGTGGTGTTGAAGATCACGGAATACCGGCACTTGCTGGCCTCGGGGCTGGGCATGGAGCACAACACGTTTTTCACCCTCTACTGGATCCTCACCGGTTTTCATTTTCTCCATGTACTGCTCGGCATGGTCATCCTCGGGTGGCTCGCCGAGCGCTGCCGTCGTGGTTTGTACAACGCCGCCAACCGCAGCGGGCTTGAATCGGGTGTGCTGTATTGGCACATGGTCGATCTGATCTGGGTGGTGCTGTTTCCGCTGGTCTACGTTCTGAATTGACGGGGGTTCTGATGTTGGCTTCCAGGTTTTTGCTGGTCTGTTGGGCAGCGCTGGCCACGTTAAGCGTGTGCACGGTGGTGCTGGCACAGATGGGCGCGACATGGCTGCTGTCGGTGGCCATTTTGCTGGTGGCGGTCGGCAAGGCCTGGCTGATTGCCGATGGCTTTATGGAAATGCGCCATGCCCCGCGATTGTGGCGCCTGTTGATGGTGAGTTGGGGGGTGGTGTTGGCCGCCGTTGTAGGGCTGACGCTGGCTTCAATCGGTTAACCAATCCATGTAGCAGCTGGCGAAGCCTGCGTTCGGCTGCGCAGCAGTCGTGAAATCAGCCACCGCGGTGTTTCAGATGGACCGAGGCGGCAGGATTTACGACTGCTGCGCAGCCGAACGCAGGCTTCGCCAGCTGCTACATGGACCGAGTACGACTTAAGCGTATTACCCGACCAAAACCATCTGCCTTTCTTGATCGCCATCAAGCAGGTTTCAACCCTTCGCTTTCTATCATGGGCACGCCAAGCAAAGAGGAAGCGACCATGTCAGAGACCTTCACCAAAGGCATGGCCAGGAATATCTACTTCGGGGGAAGCATCTTCTTCTTCCTGATATTCCTGGCCTTGACCTATCACACGGAACAGACCTTTCCAGAGCGCAGCAATGAAGCGCAGTTAACTGAATCAGTGATCCGCGGCAAGACGGTCTGGGAGCAAAACAACTGCATCGGCTGCCACACGCTGTTGGGCGAGGGCGCCTACTTTGCGCCTGAGCTGGGTAACGTGTTCCAGCGGCGTGGCGGGGAGGCGGGCTTCAAACCCTTTCTACATGCCTGGATGAAAATGCAGCCGCTGGGCGTACCGGGCCGGCGCGCGATGCCGCAGTTCAAGTTGAGCGAGCAAGAGGTGGATGACATCGCCGAGTTCCTCAAATGGAGCTCGAACATCAACACCAATGGCTGGCCGCCAAACAAGGAGGGCTAAGAGATGAGCATGGCTAATCCGCATCTGAAATTCGCCTCGCAAGCCGTGGCCAAACCGTACTTCGTGTTTGCCCTGATGCTGTTTCTCGGTCAGGTGCTGTTCGGTTTGATCATGGGTGTGCAATACGTGGTGGGGGACTTTCTGTTCCCGATCATTCCCTTCAACGTGGCGCGGATGGTGCACACCAACCTGCTGATCGTCTGGCTGCTGTTCGGCTTCATGGGCGCTGCCTACTACCTGATTCCGGAAGAGGCCGACCGCGAACTGCACAGTCCGAAACTGGCGATCATTCTGTTCTGGGTATTCGCCGCCGCTGGCGTGCTGACGATCCTGGGCTACCTGCTGGTGCCTTATGCGGGCCTGGCCAAACTGACCCACAACGAGTTGTTGCCGACCATGGGCCGGGAGTTCCTGGAGCAGCCGACCATCACCAAGATGGGCATTGTGGTGGTGTGCCTGGGCTTTCTCTACAACATCGGCATGACCCTGCTCAAAGGTCGCAAGACCACCGTCAGCATGGTGATGATGACCGGGCTGATCGGCCTTGCGGTGTTCTTCCTGTTCTCCTTCTATAACCCCGGCAACCTGGCCCGCGACAAGTTCTACTGGTGGTGGGTGGTGCATCTTTGGGTGGAAGGTGTGTGGGAACTGATCATGGGTTCGATGCTCGCTTTTGTCCTGATCAAGATCACCGGCGTCGACCGGGAAGTCGTGGAGAAATGGCTGTACGTGATCATCGCCATGGCGCTGATTACCGGGATCATCGGCACCGGTCACCACTTCTTCTGGATCGGTGCGCCTGAGGTCTGGTTGTGGGTCGGCTCGATCTTCTCGGCACTCGAACCGCTACCGTTCCTGGCCATGGTGATCTTCGCCTTCAGCATGGTGAAGAACCGTCGCCGGCAACACCCGAACCGCGCCGCCACACTGTGGGCCAAGGGCACCACAGTCACCGCGTTCTTCGGTGCGGGTGTCTGGGGTTTTCTGCACACCCTGGCACCAGTCAACTTCTACACCCATGGTTCGCAACTGACGGCGGCGCACGGTCACCTGGCCTTCTACGGTGCTTACGCGATGATCGTGATGACCTTGATCAGCTACGCCATGCCGCGATTGCGCGGGTTGGGTGAAGCCGCTGATGAGCGTTCGCAGACCTTGGAAATCTGGGGCTTCTGGTTGATGACCCTGTCGATGGTGATGATCACGCTGTTCCTCACCGCTGCCGGTGTTGTCCAGGTTTACCTGCAACGCTGGCAGGCCGACGGGATCGCGTTGCCATTCATGGCCACGGTCGAACATCTGCAGGTGCTGTTCTGGGCGCGTCTGGGCGCCGGTCTCGGCTTCTTCGCAGGCTTGCTCTGTTACCTGCTCAGCTTCAAGCAACGCAGCCGCGCCGCCTTGCGCGCCCCGGCTGCGGTAGTACCTTCATGAGCGAGTGCAACAGCTAGAAAAGGTCGGCCCGGCTGATACAGCGGGCCGTTTTTTTGGTTTCCGGGAAGGGCAAGCATCATGGCGTTTACCGTCGAACTGGAAGAGTGGGTAGGCAGTGTCTGGCATCGTTTCATCACCCGGCGTGCCAGCCCGGACTTCCCTGAAGCACGGGTTGAACTGGCCAGCCAGCAACGCCCGCTGGCGCTGTTGTTTCGCGCCATGGGCGGTGCCAATGGCATCGGTGTGGAAGCGGCCAGCGACCGCGATCTGCTGCTGCGCCGAAACGTGTTGCAGCAAATCGCCGGCACCTGCAAACAAGTGCCGTTGGCGTGGTGTGACGCGAGTCATTTGCGGCTGCCATCGAGCCTGGCGGTGTTTCCTGAAGTTGCATTGAACGAGGAACTCTATCGTTGGCTCGCGTTGCTGGCGGCACAGGCCGGCCAGATGCGTCACTGGGGTCGGGACAATCAACGCTGGACGCAACAGCTGTTGCGGCGCTATCCCGCGCTGCGTGCTCGTTACAAACGACTGGTCGATGCCCATCTGCAATTGCGCCCCGATCCGGCCTCGTTGAACGCCAGCGAAGCGGCACTCGAACGGGCGCTATGCCAGGCGCTGCGCGAACCCGGCAGTGTCGAGTATTTTCCTCGCAGCGAACGGGCCGCGTGGCCGCTGCCGCTGTGGTTGTACCCACCACAAAACCTCGCCAGCCCGCAGGCTGCGGATCTGGGCGATGAATCCGAAGAGTCTTTGACCACGCCGCCCGGCGAACAGAAAAGCGGGCGTAAACGCGCGACGCGGATCGATGAAAGCACCCGTGAAGGCGGGCTGTTGGTGGTGCGTCTGGAGAACCTGTTCAGCTGGACCGAGCACGTGGACCTGGATCGCTGGTCGGACGACAGCGAAGACCCGGACGCCGCCCGAGTTGCCGATGACCTGGATGAACTGACGCTATCTCGCACCCGTCTGCGCAAGGGCGGCGGTCTGAAGCTGCACCTGGATTTGCCACCGGCCGATGTCGACGATATTCCCCTGGGCGAGGGCATCAAGTTGCCGGAGTGGGACTACCGCAAACAACAAATGCAGGACAGCTTCGTCAATCTGCAAATGATGGTGCCCCGCGACTGTGAGGCACAGCCGTTGCCATTACGGCTGAAGGCGTCGGCGCACCGCTTGCGGCGCCAGTTTGAGCACCTGCGTAATGACCGCCAATGGTTACGCCAGCAACCCCAAGGCTCTGAGCTGGACATGCAGGCCTGGCTGGATTTTCACGTTGAGCGCGAGCATGGCCAGTGTGCCGAACGCGGTCTGTTCATGGAGCAGCGGCAGACCCGCCGCGATCTCGCGTGCCTGTTACTGGCCGATGTGTCGATGTCCACCGACGCCCACCTTAACGATGAGCACCGCGTCATCGACGTCATCCGCGACAGTCTGCTGCTGTTCGGCGAAACCTTGTCGGTGCTGGGCGATGATTTCGCCCTTTACGGGTTTTCCTCGCTGCGCCGTCAGCAAGTGCGCATGCAGGAACTCAAGGCGTTCACCCAGCGTTATGACGACACCACCCGAGGTCGCATTCAAGGTCTCAAGCCGGGGTATTACACGCGCATGGGCGCCGCCATTCGCCAGGCCACGCAACTATTGGGCACGAGCAAGCGGCGCAGCAAACTGTTGCTGCTGCTCACGGATGGCAAACCGAATGATCTGGATCTGTATGAAGGGCGCTACGGTGTTGAAGACACCCGCGAGGCGGTGCTGCAGGCGCGGCGTCAGGGGTTGACGCCGTTCTGTATCACGATCGATCGCGAAGCCGGGGATTACCTGCCGTACATGTTCGGCGCCAATGGCTACACCTTGATCCGCCAGCCTGAGCAGTTACCGCTGCGCTTGCCGCAGTTGTATCGGCAGTTGACTCAACCGTAATGTCCTTGACCACCTGCGTCCTTGTAGCAGCTGCCGAAGGCTGCGTTCGGCTGCGAAGCAGTCGTAAAACCATTCACTGCGGTGTTTCAGTAGTACCGTGGGCTCAGGATTACGACTGCTTCGCAGCCGAACGCAGCCTTCGGCAGCTGCTACAGGGGATATATGCGGTCTTCAGCTGCGCGGCAGCCAGAAAAACATCGTCACGCAGAAGATCGTCAGGCCAACGCAGAACCACATGAATCGGCGCTGCCGGCGTTCCCCCGCCTGTGCAGCCAATGCCGGCAGGGACATGCCGCATTGGCGGCACTCGACTTCTTGTGGTGGGTTGGCATGTTGGCAATAGAGGCAGACGGGCATGGCACTCACTCGAACTGTTCCAGGCGCAGACGATCAAGAATGGCGATCTGACGGCCGTCTTGAGTGATGATGTTTTCATCGATCAAGCGGCGAATGATCCGCGAAAAGGTTTCCGGCTGGATCGACAGATGACCGGCAATCAGCTGCTTGGCCATCGGCAGCTCGAATTGGCTGTCAACGGTTTGCTGGCGTACCAGTTGCGTCAGCAAATAACGCACGACCCGGTGGGTGGCGTTTTTCAGTGACAGGGTTTCGATTTCGTTGACCCGTTGATGCAAGCGAACGCAGAGCTTGCCCAGCAGCGCAAAGGTCAGCCGACTGTTGCTCTGCAGCAGGCGCATGTAGGTGCTGTTGGATAACCGGTAGAGCTGGGTGGGGCAGATCGCTTCGGCCGAGGCCACATAGTTCGGGGTGTCCATCAGCATCATCGCCTCGGCGAAAGTTTGCCGATCGCTGATGACCTCGAACACTTTCTCCTGCCCATCGGGTGTCAGCCGGTAGATTTTCACCGCGCCGGCAATGATGAAATAGAACGAATCGGCCGGCTCACCTTGACGGAACAACGGCTCGCCTTTGTCGATGCTCAGCAAGTGGCTGGTACTCATCAGTTCATCCAGCTGTTCTTCGTTCAACGGCTCGAACAAGTGATGACTGCGCAGAATCTGGTGATGGACGCGATGAAGCACCATGAAAATTCATCCTGAAGAGAGAGAAAGGAGGATCAGGTCAGACGAGACCCAGGGAGACGCCGCTGGCCAGGGCCAGGATTGAGGTCAACACAACAAACCAGGCCAGTGGCTGGATGACTTTTTTCATGACGACTCCGGGTAATCGAAAGGGATCCAGGATTTCTAAAAGGTTGCCCATGCAGAGCAAGACGCGGGCCAGGCTTGGAGGGCCTTGTTTATTGGGGGTGTCATCGATCAGGGTTAAAAGTACCGTGATCTATAGGGTTTAAATGACCATCAAAGGGTCATTTGTACCCTGATCCGATCACCCCTGTGGTAGCGAGCCTGCTCGCGATAGCGGTGGGTCAGCCAACATTGATGCTGAATGTACCGCCGCTATCGCGAGCAGGCTCACTCCCACAAGGGTAAGTCCTCTCGCTACAGGGGTTCGAATGAGCATCGGGGGCACGTCCCTTGCACACTTGATCTGCGACAAAGGCAATGAATCGGTAATAGCCGATGATTGGCCCTGGATTTACCTCGGCGCGTACGGGTTGGCGCCAGGTCAGCAAACAGGTAGAGGAGTGGCTTTATGCAAGTGCTTGACCGCCGTAAAGCGATGGCCATCGCGCCGCTGTTACGGCTGGCCTTTCGGCCGTTTTTCCTCGCTGGCTGCCTGTTGGCGGTGCTGGCCATTGCGCTGTGGCTGGCGGCTTTTAGTGGTTCGATGTCCGACTGGCAGCCGGCAGGCGGTTGGCTGGGCTGGCATCGGCATGAATTGCTGTTCGGGTTCGGCTTGGCGATTATCGCGGGCTTTTTGCTGACGGCCGTGCAGACCTGGACCGGTCGCCCCGGCCTCAGCGGCAAGCCGTTGGCCGCTCTGGCGTTGCTGTGGTTATTGGCGCGAGTGGCCTGGCTGGCCAACGCGCCGTGGCCGTTGCTCGCGGTGCTGGAAATAGCGTTCCCGTTGGCGGTGGCGGTGCTCATGGGCTTCACCTTGTGGAAGGTGCGGCAGAAACGTAACTACCCGATTGTGGTGGTCTTGCTGTTGTTGGCCGTGGCCGACGGGTTGTCTTTGTACGGGCTGGTCGAGGGGCATGAAGGCTGGCAGCGCCAGGGCGTGCTGACGGGTATCTGGCTGGTGGCGGCGATGATGGGGTTGATTGGCGGGCGGGTGATTCCATTCTTCACCCAGCGTGGACTTGGTCGGGTGGAAGGCGTTGCAGCCTGGCCCTGGCTGGATCGATTGCTGTTGGTGGGCTCGCCGCTGGTGGCGTTGTTATATGCCGCAGGACCTGCGCTCAACCCTAATGCCTGGGTGGGCCTGCTGTTCGCGGTGCTGGCGGCGGGACATCTGGTGCGACTGGTGCGCTGGCATGACCGGGCACTCTGGCACGTACCGTTGCTGTGGTCGCTGCACCTGGCTTATGGCTGGTTGGCGGTGGCCTGTCTCGGGATGGCGCTGTGGCATTTCGGCGCGCCGATTAACCCGAGTCTGGCGGTGCATTGCCTGACGATCGGGGCCATGGGCGGCCTGGTGTTGGCGATGATCGCGCGAGTCAGCCTTGGGCATACCGGCCGTGCGCTGGAGCCGCCGTCGGGGATGACCCTGGCGTTCATCTTGCTCAATCTGGCGTGTCTGAGCCGGGTCGTGTTGATCGAGTTCTTTCCCTTGCCGGCATTGTGGCTGGCCGGTCTGTGCTGGGCGCTGGCGTTTTCGCTGTATGCCTGGCGTTATGGGCCGATGCTGCTGCGGGCCCGGGTGGACGGTCATCCGGGATGAGCAGGCGAACTGACAGAGGCTGGCGCTGATGTATCCCTTTTTGCTGGTCACGCATTTGCTGGCAGCGATTGTCTTCATCGGCACGCTGTTTTTCGAGGTGGTCATCTGGTATCGCGCACGCCAGCAGTTGGCGGATACCGCGCAATCCACGGCGGATCAGGCGATTGCCGTGCGTTCGCGCAAGGTACTGCATGGCGTGGTGTTGCTGTTGTATGGCGCCGGCATCGGCCTGGCGTGGCAGTACCGGGGCGCATTGGGTCAGCCGCTGGCCAGCAGTTTTGGCCTGTTGCTGAGCCTCAAGATCCTGTTGGCCCTGAGCATCATCGGCCATTACTTGCTGCTGGCCTATTGGCTGACCCATTCGCGCCTGACCACGACTCGCGCCAGCTGGATTCGCCGCAGCATCCTCGGGCACATGGTGTTGATCGTGATCCTGGCCAAGGCGATGTTCTATTGGCATGGTTGATCACAAGCAGTCCAGGATAAACAGAACCCGCGCCAACCGATGGGCTGACGCGGGTTGGGTGTGACTGGCGATCGATCAATGACGAGGGTTCAGGGCGTTGATGAACAGCACGTTGTTTTCCAGATGGATGTGTTGCATCAGGTCGTCTTTGAATTCCAGCAGCCCGCGATAGAGAGCGCGCCAGGTGTTACAGGCATCGGCAGGCGGGATGATGTGATTGGTCAGGGCGAGCATTTTCTCCAGTGCTTCACCATGTTGATCATGTTCGAAGCGCAGCACCTGGATCGGCGGAGCCGCTTGAGCACCGATGCCCTGTTGCAGCATCGGGAACAGCACCTGTTCTTCCTTGAGCATGTGGCCTTCGAGCTCTTGCTGCATGTCGGTCAGGAGATCGGCCAGGCCGTTGGGGCAGCTGCTGCGCGCACCATGGACCTGCTCGACGCGGCGGGCCAGGCGGATCAGTTCCGGCAATTGCTCGCGGTGACGGGCGTGGTAGCGCGCCAGAAGGTGGGCGATCAACAGTTCCAAAGGTTCGTTGCGCCAGTCGTGCTGGGTTTCGCCGGCGTCTTGCAGAATGTTCAGGGCGTCGGCAATGAGGACCGGATCGAGGTTTTTACCCAGGGCCGCTTCACGCAGGCTTTTATGCCCGCCGCAACAGAAGTCCAGTTTGAAGGTATGGAAGATCCGGGTGGCACCGGGAATGTCGCAGGCCAGTTGGCCGAGGCTTTGTTCCAATAGGGTCTGGCTCATCAGGGTTCCTTGTTTGGGTTTCGACGGTTCCCCAGGCTCATTGCATCCGGCATGCCATATTTAAGTGATTGAAAAACATGGATTAATTTTTAGTTGTGGTGATAGGCACCCTGACGCTTTAGGGTGAATCCAACCATAGAGGGTGATTACTACCATGCTGCGAGAAAGCCTGGCAGCCGACCTGATCGTCGAGTTGCCCAATGCCGTGCGGTTGCAACGATTGGTCCAGACCCTGCGCGAATACTTCAACAGTGGCGCCGTGGGCTTGTTGCGTCTGGATGATGACAGCCTCAGGCCCGTTGCGACGGTGGGGCTGGTTCATGAAGCGTTGGGGCGCCGGTTCGTCATCGCCCAGCATCCCCGGCTGGCGGCGATCATGGCGTCGCGCGAGCCGACCTGGTTCGAACCCGACAGTCGCCTGCCAGATCCCTATGACGGCTTGCTCGACAACCACGTCGGCGAACCGCTGCCGGTGCATGACTGCATGGGCGTGAGCCTGTATGTCGAAGGGCGGATCTGGGGCGCGATCACCCTCGATGCGCTGCACGCCGGGACCTTTGACAGCCGGGCGCGGGAAGAGCTCAAACGCTGCACCTTGCAGATTGAAGCCGCTGTGCGGGTCACCCGGCTCGAGCAGGAAAACCGCAGCTTGCGTCTGTCCCGCAGCGATCCCCAGGATTTGCGAATGCCGGTCGAGGAGGGCGAGATCCTCGGGCAGAGTGAGGTGTTGCATCAGTTGCTCAATGAGCTGGACGTACTGGCCGACTCCGATCTGCCGGTATTGCTGTTGGGCGAGACTGGCGTTGGCAAAGAGCTGTTCGCCCGGCGTTTGCATCGTCTTTCAAGGCGCCACCACAAACCGCTGATACACGTTAACTGCGCCGCTTTGCCGGAGTCGCTGGCAGAGAGTGAGTTGTTCGGGCATGTCAAAGGCGCCTTTTCCGGCGCCACCAGTGACCGTGCCGGACGCTTCGATGCCGCCAACGGTGGCACGCTGTTTCTCGATGAAGTCGGGGAGTTGCCCTTGAGCGTGCAAGCGAAGTTATTGCGCACCTTGCAGAACGGCGAGATCCAGCGCCTCGGTGCTGACAAGCCGCTGCACGTGGATGTGCGGATCATCGCCGCCACCAACCGGCATCTGCCGGACAGCATCCGCGACGGCTTTTTTCGCGCCGATCTGTATCACCGGCTCTCGGTGTACCCGGTGCCGATTCCGCCCCTGCGCGAGCGCGGTAACGATGTGTTGATGCTGGCCGGGCATTTCCTTGAACTCAATCGGGCGCGGCTCGGCCTGCGTGGTTTGCGCCTTTCGCCGGCGGCCGAACGCGCGCTGTTGCTTTATACCTGGCCGGGCAATGTGCGCGAACTGGAACACGTGATCAGTCGGGCTGCGTTGAAGCAGCTCAGTCGCGGTACGAGTCGCGCGTTGATCATGACGCTGGAGCCTGAAATTCTCGATCTCGACAGCGCGATGGCGGCATCGGGGGCGGTGGTCGAGCCATCCCCGGACGTTACGGCTGATTTGCCGTTCCAGCCCTTGGGCGAAGCCGTCGACGATTACCAGCGCAAGAAAATCCTCCAGGCCCTGAGCCTGTCCGGGGAAAACTGGGCCAGCGCCGCGCGAATCCTCGAAGTTGACCCCAGCAACCTGCACAAACTGGCACGGCGGCTGCGTCTCAAGTAGGCGACAGTGTTGATGGCGGTCAAGGTGGCTTTGCGCAGTGCCTCGCACACTGCGTAAAACCTTCCGGAGATCACCGTCATGCCGCTTTCCCTGGCTCAGATGCGCCGTAACTACACCCTTAATGGTCTGCAAGATGAGGCGGCGCTGGACGATCCGCTGGCGATGTTCCGGCAGTGGTTGCAACAGGCCCGCGACACCGAGTGCGCGCCTGTCGAGGCCAATAGCATGGTGCTGGCGACGGTCGACCCTGAAGGACGGCCGCACTGTCGGGTTCTGCTGCTCAAGGGGTTGAGCGATGAAGGTTTTACGTTCTTCGGCAATTACCAGAGCGACAAGGGGCAGCAACTGGTCGCCAATCCCTATGCCGCGATGACGTTTTTCTGGCCGGGGCTGGAGCGTCAGGTGCGTATCGAAGGGCAGGTGTCCAGGCTCGACCCAGCGTTGTCGGATGCGTACTTCGATTCTCGTTCCATGGCCAGTCGCCTGGGTGCCTGGGCTTCACCGCAAAGCCGTCCGCTGGCCAGTCGCGCAGCGCTGGAATCCATGCTGGCTGAAACCATCAAACGCTTCGTTGGCCAGGCCGTCTCGCGTCCTGAACATTGGGGCGGCTACTGCCTGCACCCTGAGCGTCTGGAGTTCTGGCAGGGGCGGGCTGACCGCTTGCATGATCGTGTCGACTATCGTTTGCGCGATGGTGCATGGCAACGAAATCGCTTGGCGCCTTGAGCCCCATTGCGCGGGACCTGTAGCGATGGAGGACAGTGTGGGAGCGGGCTTGCTCGCGAATGCGGTGTGTCAGTCGACATTAATGTTGTTTGACACACCGCATTCGCGAGCAAGCCCGCTCCCACAGGTTTTGTGTCCGGCACATTCTCTCTATGTCCCCGACGAGGTACCTCCTTGGAGGAATAGGCTCGCTCGCTATTCCAGTTCAGGCTTCGGGCCATACCCTCATCTACGGGAAGACCTGGATATGGCCCATCTGGCGCAACGCACGTTTGAACCCCTGAACATCGCCGTGCTGACCATCAGCGATACGCGCACCTTTGACACCGACACGTCGGGACAGACCCTGACGGATTTGCTGCAAACAGCCGGGCATGTGTTGATCGATCGTGATCTGGTCAAGGACGACATTTATCAGATCCGCGCCACCGTTTCCCGATGGATCGCCGACCCCAAGGTGCAAGTGGTGTTGATGACCGGCGGCACCGGTTTCACCGCTCGCGACAACACACCGCAAGCAGTCTTGCCATTGCTGGACAAGCACGTTGAAGGCTTCGGCGAACTGTTCCGCCAGGTGTCTCTGGAGGAAATCGGCATGTCCAGTCTGCAGTCCCGGGCACTGGCCGGCATGAGTAACGGCGTGCTGGTGTGCTGCGTTCCCGGCTCGCCGGGTGCCTGCCGGACTGCCTGGAACAAGATCCTGCTCGAACAACTGGACAGTCGCACCGGTCCGTGCAATTTCGCCCCGCATCTGAAACCGCAAGCGCAGCGGGTCATCGACGCCTGCGAGACGCGCACATGACTGGCCGGGTGTGCGACATCGGCAACCTGATGCCCGTGGACGAGGCCATCAGCCGTCTGCTGGACCAGGCACCGCCGCCGCCCCCGGCGCAAATGGTGCGTCTGGATCAAGCCATGGGGCGGGTGCTGGCGGCGGACATTCATTCCCCGGTGAACCTGCCGGCCTGGGACAACAGTGCCATGGACGGCTATGCCCTCAGGGCGGCTGACTTGCCCCAGGCGGGTGGCTGTTTATCGATTGGCGGGCGCATTGCGGCGGGGGATCAAGCGTGCATGCCCTTGCTCGCGCAGCAGGCGGTGCAGATCTTTACCGGCGCGCCATTGCCACCGGGCGCCGATACCGTGGTGCCGCAAGAGCGCTGCCGGGTCGAGGGCGAGCGCGTCTGGTTCCCGTCCGTGTCCGTGGGCGATCACGTGCGCAAGGAGGGTGAGGAAGTTCGTCGCGGGGATCTGTTGCTCAAGGCCGGGAAACGCCTGCGCGCACAAGAACTGGGGTTGCTGGCTGGCGCTGGTATCGCGCGGGTCGAGGTCTATCGGCCGTTGCAGGTGTGCCTGCTCAGCAGCGGTAATGAACTGCGTGAGCCGGGCGATCCCTTGGCGCCGGGGCAGATTTACAACAGCAACCGGTATTGCCTTGCCGCGTTATTGCGCGGCTGGGGCGTCGAGGTGCACGACTATGGCGTCATGGTCGATGAGTTGGCGGCCAGCCGGCATGCCTTGAGCCTGGCGTCTTCGGAATGCGACTTGCTGTTGAGTTCCGGTGGCGTGTCGGTGGGCGAGGAAGATCACCTCAAACAGGCGATCGAGGAACTGGGTAACGTCGATTTTTGGCGGTTGGCCATTCAGCCGGGCAAGCCACTGGCCTTTGGTGAAGTGGCCGGCAAACCCTGGATCGGCATGCCGGGAAATCCTTCGGCGGCGCTGATCACCGCGTTGGTGGTGGTGCGTCCGTTCCTGCTCAGGGCCCAAGGCGTGACTGACGTACTGCCGGTGCCGTTGGCCGTGCCCGCCGGGTTCGACTGGTTGCAGCGTAACAAGCGTCGGCAGTACCTGCGGGCCCGATTGACGCCCGGCGCCGATGGCCAGTTGAGTGTGGAACTGCACCCTCAGCAAAGCTCGGCGATGTTGACCGCCGCGTGCTGGGCCGACGGGCTGGCGGTGATCGAGTGCGAGCAGCAAGTGCTCAAGCACGACAACGTGATGTTCCTGTCCTTCGCCGACCTGATGCATTGATGGCAATTGATTGCCGTCAAGGCCGTGCCTGCCGGTCTCGCTAGACTGGCAGCGCCTTTTTCGATCACCCCGGACCTTCGCGTCATGGGCATCAGGCGATGGCCCGGATGCGTTTTTTCATGAGGATTACCCATGCAACTGGTCTGCCCGGCAGGGAACCTGCCTGCGCTTAAAGCGGCGGTGCGCCAAGGCGCCGATGCCGTCTATGTCGGCTTTCGCGATGACACCAATGCCCGGCATTTCGCGGGGCTGAACATGGACGACAAACAGTTCGACGCCGCGGTCGCCCATATCCGTCAGCATCAACGCAAACTCTACGTCGCGGTCAACACGTACCCGCAGCCCAAGGGGTGGGAGCGCTGGCAGCGGGCGGTGGATCGTGCCGCCGATTTCGGCGTCGATGCGCTGATCGCCGCCGACCCCGGAGTGCTCAACTACGCCAGTCAGCGTCACCCGAATCTGGCGTTGCATCTGTCGGTCCAGGGGTCGGCGACCCATGCCGCCGCGCTGGAGTTTTATGCGCAGCGCTACGGCATTCGCCGCGCGGTGCTGCCGCGGGTGTTGTCGTTGGCGCAAGTACGCCAGGTCGCCGCCAGCAGCCCGGTTCCCATCGAAGTGTTTGGTTTCGGCAGCTTATGCATCATGGCCGAAGGGCGTTGCCATCTGTCTTCCTACATTACCGGCGAGTCGCCGAACCTGTGCGGTGTCTGTTCGCCTGCCAAGGCGGTGCGCTGGAGCGAGGACGCCGAAGGCTTGAGCGCGCGTCTCAGCGAAGTGCTGATCGATCGCTATACCCCTGACGAACCGGCCGGTTACCCGACCTTGTGCAAGGGCCGTTTCCTGGTCGGCGGCAAACGCTTTCATGCGCTGGAGGAGCCCACCAGCCTCGACACCCTGGACTTGCTGCCGGAACTGACGGCCATCGGCGTCGAAGCCGTGAAGATCGAGGGCCGCCAACGCAGCCCGGCCTATGTCGAACAAGTCACCCGCGTCTGGCGTGCGGCACTGGACGCCCATCGTGGCGCACCGGGCAGTTTTCGGGTCAAGGAGGAATGGCGTCAGGTGTTGGCCGGTTTGTCCGAAGGCAGCCAGACCACCCTGGGTGCTTATCATCGATCATGGCAATGAGGGATTCGACATGAAACTCAGCCTGGGACCGGTCCTGTTTTATTGGGACAAGGAGCAACTCAGCAATTTTTACGCCGAGATGTCGGCCTTGCCCCTGGATGTGATTTACCTGGGAGAAACCGTGTGCTCGAAACGCCGGGCATTTTCGCTGGATCAATGGCTGGGGCTGGGACGCGAGTTGCAGGAATGCAGTCAGGCGCAGTTGGTGCTTTCCAGCCTGACGCTGATCGAAGCGGCGTCCGAACTCTCCAGCCTGCGCCGGTTGTGCGACAACGGCCAATTGCTGGTGGAAGCCAACGACATGGGCGCGGTGCAGTTTTTGGCCGAACGCAAGTTGCCGTTCGTGGGCGGCCCGGCCCTCAATCTGTACAACGGTCACTCATTGGCGCAATTGCTTGACTGCGGCATGACCCGCTGGGTGCCCCCCGTGGAGTGTTCGGCGGCGCTGATTGGTGATGTGATCGAACAGGTACGCGAACTGGGCCGTGCAGTGCCGGAAGTTGAAATCTTCGCCTATGGGCATTTGCCATTGGCCTATTCCGCCCGCTGCTTTACGGCCCGAGCGGAAAACCGGCCCAAGGACGACTGCCAGTTTTGTTGCATCAACTACCCCGACGGCCTGGCGCTGACCAGCCAGGAAGGGCAGGCGCTGTTCACCATCAACGGTATTCAGACAATGTCGGCCGAGGTGACCAATCTGCTGGCCGATTATTCCGGGCTGGTGGCCTGCGGTGCCGATCTGTTGCGCTTGAGCCCTCGCGCTCAGGGCATGGCCGAAGTGATTGCCGCCTATCAACGGGTTCGTCTGGGCGAGACACCGCCGCTGTTTGTCGAAGGGTGCAATGGTTACTGGCATGGCCAGGCCGGCATGCTGCGCGTCGAGGAGGTCGGCCTGTGTTGAATGGAAAAAAGTGGCTGTTGAAAGGTGCCGACCGGTTACTGCCGCTGGTGCGCCGGGTGCCTTTTGCCGTGCAGCGTCTGGCGTTGCAACAGGCGCTGAATCGCTGCCTCGCCGGGCCGTTGCGCGATGGTGAGTTTGAAGTTTTACGTGGGCGTTGGTTGTGCTTGCGGATTCCCGATCTGGGGTTGTCCTGGTACCTGACCCTTAGCGGTAAAGGGTTGCGGATTGCCGAGCAGGCCGTGGCGCATGTGACGATCAGTGGCAACTGGCGGGAGTTTTTACTGTTGGCGAGTCGTCAGGAGGATCCAGATACGCTGTTCTTTCGCCGGCGTTTGGTGATTGAGGGTGATACCGAACTTGGGCTGGCGTTGAAGAATCTGATCGACAGTCTGGATCCTGATGTGTTGCCTGTTTGGTTGTGGCGCAATCTGGAGCGGGCGGGGAAGGGGTTGGCGGCGGGGTAATCGACGTCGTTCAATTGTGGGAGCTGGCTTGCCTGCGATGGCGGCCTGATAGCCGACCGGGATTTTTGATGGTGTACATATCCGTTTCTGCGCTACCGCAGAAACGGATATGTACACCAAACCCCAAACCCCAAACCCCAAACCCCAATCACCCCTCCGAATACCTCCTCATTCACCCACAACCCATATCCCCTCCAGTTAACAAAACATAACGTGGCGTCGATTGTCAGACCTTTCCAAACCCCGATAGGATAAGCCAGCTTCCGAAGGGGCTCTGGATTGCGGGTTTCAGGACTATGCTCCTGAATAGGTCAATCCCGATGCGCATCCCTTACGGCGCCCTGAAGGGTTGAACGACCTAACAATAATAATGTGAGGGAAGGTCTATGAGTGAGCCTGTCATGGGTGTGAGTATTTGCCGCCCGCCAGCGTTACGCCGGTTCGCGTTGCTGGCTACAGCGCTCTCGCTGTTGGGCTGTACCGTGCTGTCGGCGCCTGCGCTGGCCGCTGCCGCGTCGGCCTCCGATGTGGTTTATTCCGTTGAATCCGCCAAGGCCAGCAAAGGCCTGATGCTCGATGTCGTACACGCGGGCAAACGCCTGGTGGCGGTCGGCGATCGCGGGCACATTCTGTATTCCGATGACCAGGGCGTGACCTGGACCCAGGCCAAGGTGCCGACCCGGCAACTGCTGACGGCAGTGTTTTTTGTCGATGACAAACACGGCTGGGCCGTTGGCCATGACGCGCAGATCCTCGCCAGCGAAGACGGCGGCGTCACCTGGAGCAAACAATTCGAAGACCTGACACGCGAATCGCCGCTGCTCGACGTCTGGTTCAAGGACGTTAACAGCGGCTTTGCCGTGGGCGCTTACGGTGCCTTGCTGGAAACCACCGACGGCGGTAAAAACTGGGAAAACGTCAGCGATCGCCTCGACAACGAAGACCAGTACCACCTCAACGCTATTGCGGCGGTCAAGGATTCCGGCATTTTCATCGTCGGTGAACAGGGCAGCATGTTCCGTTCCGCCGATGATGGGCAGACCTGGGAAAAGCTTGAAGGCCCCTATGAAGGCTCGCTGTTCGGTGTGATTGGCACCGCGCAACCGGCCACGCTGCTGGCCTACGGGTTGCGCGGCAATCTGTACCGCTCCACGGATTTCGGCAGCACTTGGGAGCAGGTCGAGCTCAAGGCTGCACGTGGCACACTGGAATTCGGCCTGTCTGGCGCCACGCTGCTCGATGACGGTTCCATCGTGATCGTCGGCAATGGCGGCAGCGTGATTCGCAGCACCGACGACGGCGAAACCTTCAGCGTGTTCAACCGTCCGGATCGCATTTCCGTTTCGGCGGTGACTGCGGCAGGCAACGGCAATCTGATTCTGGCCGGACAGGGTGGCGTTCGCGTCACTTCGCCCACCGGAGCAGAGAATGGAAAAAACGGGTCGTCCAAATGAGCCGGGCAAATAATAAGAAGGCGGGTCTATGACATCCTTAAGCACTCCTCATCAGGATAAGGCGACGTTTCTTGAGCGCCTGATTTTCAACAACCGCCCGGCAGTCATCGTTATCTGCCTGCTGGTCAGTGTTTTCCTGTTCTGGCAGGCGACGTTGATCCGGCCGTCCACCAGTTTCGAAAAAATGATCCCGCTCGAGCATCCGTTCATTGAAAAAATGATGGAGCACCGCAACGATCTGGCGAACCTGGGCAACACGGTGCGGATTTCCGTGGAAGCCACCGACGGCGACATCTTCTCCAAGGAGTACATGGAGACCCTGCGTCAGATCAACGACGAGGTGTTCTACATTTCCGGCGTCGACCGTTCCGGCCTCAAGTCGCTGTGGAGCCCGAGTGTGCGCTGGACCGAGGTGACGGAGGAGGGCTTCGCCGGTGGTGAAGTGATTCCCCAGAGCTATAACGGCTCCCAGCAAAGCCTCGACCTGCTGCGTAATAACGTGCTCAAGTCCGGGCAAGTCGGGCGCCTGGTGGCCAACGACTTCAAGTCGAGCATCGTCGACATCCCGCTGCTGGAGTCCTACCCGGACCCGCAGGATCAGGGCAAGTTGCTGGCGCTGGACTACCGCAAGTTCTCCCACGAACTTGAAGACAAGATCCGCAACAAGTTCGAAGCCCAAAACCCCAATGTGAAGATCCACATTGTCGGGTTCGCCAAGAAAGTCGGCGACCTGATCGATGGGTTGGTCATGGTGGTGATGTTCTTCGGCGTAGCCTTCGTCATTACCCTGATCCTGCTGTACTGGTTCACTAACTGCATGCGCAGCACCATTGCGGTATTGAGCACGACGCTGGTGGCGGTGGTCTGGCAGCTGGGCTTGATGCACTTCTTCGGCTTCGGGCTTGATCCGTACTCGATGCTGGTGCCGTTCCTGATCTTCGCCATCGGGATTTCCCACGGCGTGCAGAAAATCAACGGTATCGCCTTGCAGTCCAGCGAGGCGGAGAATGCTCTGACCGCAGCGCGGCGCACATTCCGTCAGCTGTTTCTGCCGGGTATGATCGCGATCCTTGCGGATGCGGTGGGCTTCATCACGCTATTGATCATCGACATCGGGGTGATTCGTGAGCTGGCCATCGGCGCGTCCATCGGCGTGGCGGTGATCGTGTTCACCAACCTGATCCTGCTGCCGGTGGCGATTTCCTACGTCGGTATCAGCAAACGCGCGGTCGAACGCAGCAAGAAAGACGCGCACCGCGAGCATCCTTTCTGGCGCCTGCTGTCGAATTTTGCCAGCCCCAAAGTCGCCCCGATCTCTATTGCCCTGGCGCTGATCGCTTTCGGTGGTGGCCTCTGGTACAGCCAGAACCTGAAAATCGGTGACCTCGACCAGGGCGCGCCGGAACTGCGTCCGGACTCGCGCTACAACAAGGACAACAGCTTCATCATCAATAACTACTCCACCAGTTCCGACGTGTTGGTGGTGATGGTCAAGACCAAGTCTGAAGGTTGCTCGCGCTACGAGGCCATGGCGCCGATCGACGAGCTGATGTGGAAGATGCAGAACACCGAGGGCGTGCAGTCGGCCATTTCCCTGGTGACCGTGTCCAAGCAGATGATCAAGGGCATGAACGAGGGCAACCTGAAATGGGAAACCCTGTCGCGCAACCCGGACGTGCTGAACAACTCCATCGCCCGTGCCGATGGCCTGTACAACAACAATTGCTCCCTGGCACCGGTGCTGGTATTCCTCAACGACCACAAGGCCGAAACCCTGGACCGGGCGGTGCATGCGGTGCAGGACTTCGCCAAAGAGAACAACAAGGAAGGCCTGGAATTCATCCTTGCCGCCGGTAATGCCGGGATCGAAGCGGCCACCAACGAGGTGATCAAACGCTCCGAACTGACCATTTTGGTCCTGGTGTACATCTGCGTCGCAACCATGTGCATGATCACCTTCCGTTCCTGGGCGGCGACCTTGTGCATCGTGCTGCCGCTGGTACTGACCTCGGTCCTCGGCAACGCATTGATGGCGTTCATGGGCATCGGCGTGAAAGTGGCGACCTTGCCGGTAGTGGCGCTCGGGGTGGGGATTGGCGTGGACTACGGAATCTACATCTACAGCCGTCTGGAAAGCTTCCTGCGTGCCGGCCTGCCGTTGCAAGAGGCGTACTACCAGACGCTGAAGTCCACCGGTAAAGCCGTGCTGTTCACCGGCCTGTGCCTGGCGATCGGCGTATGCACCTGGATCTTCTCGGCGATCAAGTTCCAGGCCGACATGGGCCTGATGCTGACCTTCATGCTGCTCTGGAACATGTTCGGCGCGTTGTGGCTGCTGCCAGCGCTGGCGCGGTTCCTGATCAAACCGGAGAAACTGGCAGGGCAGAAGGGCAACTCGCTGTTTGCTCACTGATCCCTGGCTGAAACAGAAAAGCCGCAATCATGGGTTGCGGCTTTTTTTATCGTGTGTTGTTCAGGCCGGAAACTGGATTCAGAGTTTTAAGAACAGTGTTTCATCCAGCGGCGGTTTGATCAGCGATTTCTCCAGATTGGCCACGGCACGGTTGTCGGCGGCGGCCTGCCGGATAAGATCCTTGCGTGTCAGAAAGCGCTGCTCCGGTAGTTTTAAATGGCCAATGCTGTAGTCCGGTCGAGGCATATCAAGGCTGGCGTAATGAAAGTGCGCATACCATAAAACGTTAAATGTGTTCTTTTCGCGGACCGCATATTCGGTGAGATAGTCTCCGGCAGCCGTCGGTATCAAACGCCCCACCAGATTGATGTCAACGAAACCGTTCTTCCATAAGTAGTGGATGTTTTCTGCCTTGGGCAGCTGTTTTTTGTAGCCCTCGCTGCAATACAGACGTGCCTGGCGAGTTGTTATGAGCGCCTCGTCACGAAGGGTTTTGCTCAGTTGTGCTGCCTCGGTCTCGGTAGGGTGGGTGCTATCAATTTCATAGGCCAGGGCGTCGAGTTTTTCGGCATGCTGGATCAGCATGTCATTCCAGTCCAAGGGGTTGAGGCTTTCGAGCCGACCAGGATCCTGTAGCTTTTTCTGTTGGAAGCGTATCGAGTTTTCGATACCTGCCCGTTGGCCAATCAGCGTATGCATTTCCTTTTTTATTGCCGATAAAGGTCGCGACCCTGGCGGCAATGTTGGTTGAGTGGGCGTGCCCTGCACGACTTCAACCCAGACACCTTCCTCGGGGTGTTCCATGTAGCTGGCAATCTTCTGTTCGGTAATCGGATCTTGAACATCGATGAAACGACCTTGATTGTTTTCCCGGGAGGGTCTGATGTCGCCGATCAGGGTGCCTTTGTTGCGGGACTTGAATACCCTTTTGGTGGACGGCCTGGTCCTGATCGGTTTGGTATGTGCGGATTGGGGCGCGACCCCTTCGTTTTCTCGAATCAGTGCAGCCAGTTGCTCTTCGGCGCTGACGTGCGCTTCATTGAGTTGCTTCAGAAACGGTGTTTGATATTCAGTGCGCACAAAGCCAGATGCCATTTCATTCAACGAACGAACAGCATTATCGATTTCTTCGTAGTGCTTGAGGATGTTTTCAAGGACGGCTATCTGCTCGGCGGTTGCGTAGCCGGAGCTACTGCAGATCTCCATGTGGGACAGCACTGTGCTCTCCATTGAAGAGCCGACGAGTCGCATTACAAAGGGATACTCTGCCGGATCTCTGGAGCGGCAACTGCGTTCCAGAACCAATTCTTTAAGCGACAGCAATTGATGCAACTTGATTAAAGCAGGGAGGTAGTTTTCGGCATTGAACAAGTGCTTCACTATTTTTCGACTGCGCAGTTTTTCACCTGCCTGTTCCTGAGTCGTTTCAAGTGTTTTGGCGGACTCGATGAGCCTGTTGGTTATCTCGATTTCTGCCCGCCGGTTGTCGACAAATTCGAAATAGGCTGTCGTTATTTCCTGACCCAATTCTTCAGGAAAACGGGCGAGGAGTTCATTGAGGTATTCCCCATTCCTGGTCTGAAGGAGATCGCGTCCCAACAGCTTTGTTTGCTCATGAACGATATCCAGAGCGTCCCAGATGAGTAAAAGCCCATTATCACGTTCGCTCTCGTAAGGCCTGGTTCTGTCGACTTCGATCAAGGCGTTGTACGCATCGGTCAACTTCGGCATTTCTGCGTTCAACGTGTCAATGCGCTCCTTGTAAATATTCAGCTCTCTGTCATGTATAGCGGCGGCCTCTGCTGTCTTGAGCACTTCCTGGCTATGACGCGAGGTCAGCTGGACCTTCTGCTCTGGTGTAGCCTTGCCGAGCAACTCCCATACGATCCTGAGCTTTTTCTTTTGTGCGTCGAGTATTTCCCTCGCTGAAAACAATGATCTCCTCGCCTCTGATTGAGAGAGTACCAATGGCGCGAGAGCCTGCTTCAGACGATCCTTATGAGTGGTCAGTTCATGTAGCCGGAGCCGGTTTTCATCGCGTACCGCCTGGAGTCGCCCCCTCATGCCGCCTTCAAGCTTCAATCCCCGATCCAGTCGCCAGTTCCCCTTGCCGTCGCTGGCGAGTTTGAAGCCGGGGCGATCGGAATGGGCCGGATCTACCAGGTAGACCTCTGCGAAGCCGGGCACGACGCTGACCTGGAAAAAAAGTCCGCCAATGCTGGCGTGCCAGGTATCGTCGATCCGGAAAAGTCCTTTCAGGGACCCGTTTTTCTCGGCCGGTGGCAACTTCTGCGGCCATGGCACGTGAAAGTCCAACAAGGCATTGAGCAGCTTGTCGGCCGCTTTAGAGGTGGCAATGGAGCTGGTGAAATCCAGCACCGTATGGCTGCCATCTACCGGTCCCTGTGGGATGCCCGGCGAACCTTGATGAACGAGGGCGGCAGGCATCGGTTCTGCGTGATTTGCCAGTCTGCGCCAGGGTTTCAGGCGCGGGGCGGTTTGTTCAGGGAGTTTCGATGGCAATGGCCGCTGATGGGCGCTCTCCGAGCTGGCTCCCAGGTGCAACAGCACCATCGCGGTATTGAGTAGCAGATCAATCAGCGCTAACTCTTTGGCTTTCGGATCGTCGCTGTCGAGGGCGGGCAGGTCCTGTTTGAGGCTGGTGATCAGTACCGTCATCCATCCGGCAAGCATCAGCGGCCCTCGCGTCAGCGGTAGCAGCAGCGTATTGAAGAGTAACCATGCACCCTCCATGAGAACGGCCCAACGGCTTTCACTGTTGGACACCGACTCACGCTCGGCCAGATCGACCAAGGTGCGAGCGGTGCTGGTGAAAAGGTAGTTGAGCAGTCGACCGTCGTGCAGCGACTGGCGCAATACTTCTGCACCCTCATTGCTGGCCAAGGTTGTGGGGGCAGGTTTTCGTGGACGTTCGAATTCGTCGCCCAAGTGAAAGCGAACAATGTGCGGTTCCTTGAATCCGTCATTGTCGTAAATGTCTCGTACGTTATCCGCCATCCATGTAAGCACGCTGGTTTGCAACGCGCCGGATTCGGCGATGGCATCGAGGACGGCCTGGCGCGATGGGTACTCCAGCAGGGCTTCGGCGTACAACGGACGATAAAGAAGATGTGGGCCAACGTTCGGATCAAGGGGTTCGATCAGGAACATGTTGTCCACCGTATCGGGTTTGGCGCCGGGCTTTCTGTGAAACGCCAACGGGCGGATGACGATGTTCTGTTCGTCGACTTTGCGCTCCGAAGGTGTCTGCCCCATAAGCGCCTTGACGTAGCGATAACCCTTGTCGGTCAAGCCATATTGTTTTCTGACCTTGTACTCCAGCGCGCGCATCGGTAACTGGACTCGCAGTTCGCGGGTAAACAGGGCTTCTCGGCGCCGGGCATCCACGGTGTCCGATAGTAATAACGTCTTGATCCTTTGCGGATAGACCGTACCGATGTCGACGCGCTGGATAAGGCCTTTGCTGCCGAGTATATAGTCCTCGTTCAACCAGTCTTCGGGAGTCTGTCCGTCCTTGCGCAAAACCCGCAGGCGGCCACGGGGCTTGCCGGCGAGATTCTTCAGGGCCAGATCAGTCAGGGACATGCGCACATGTTCGATAAAACCGGCACCTCCCGGATAGCCGGCAGCGACGGCGAAGTCCAGCACCAGATCGTCGGGGTTGTAGTCGACGTCGTGATCCTGCTTTATCTGCGCTCGCAGCGCCTCGCGGCTGAAGCTTCGGATATCTTCGATGCCTTCATTAAATGACTGTCCATGGCTTTGAGCGGTGACGTTTGCGAGGTCGAGCAGGTGCTGTCGATAGGCGAAGCGATCAGTGGCCGAAGCCTGTTTCAACCAGTCGGGGAGTTGCGAGTGCAACTGTGCCAGCATCGTTGGTGGCGCTGTCGATTGCCGGATGAACAGCGTTGCCGGATCCGTGAGGGTGTCCAGACGTTGCGCCAGGTCCTGCTCGCTCGGGTAACTGGAAAATGACAATGCGGTCAGGTTTTCGAGCTGCCGATTAAGGATCAGGCCCGCCTGGAGCTCGAACAGGTTGCCATTGGGCTCATAGCGTTTCCAGGTCAGACGGTCGATCAAAAACTCGCTTTGCATCTTCTTCCCCCAGGCGCTGCCGAAGTCATCCAGGGAATCGAAAGGTTGGACGTGGCCGTCAACGCTGCACAGCAACACTTGTTTCTCACGCATCAACAGAATTTCAGGCCCGAGCAGAAGTATTTCGTTATCGTCGTTGCCGAGTGTCGTTTCCAGAAAGCAGGCGTAAACGGTTTTGCTGGTCTTGGGCGAGCGCTCGACTCTGTCGGGCCAGTCCGTGACCTGCCGCACCATGTCTCGCTGTTCGTCACTCAGATTCTTGGCGTATAAGGCTGCGGCTTTCAACTGGTCATGGAGGAACTCGCTGAAACATTGCCAGCGACTGATGCCGCTGTCGTCGGTCAGGCTCCAGTAGTCAGCCAATGCCTGCTGATAATCGAGGTAAAGCGTCGATGGCAGCTCAGCAATGATGCTGGCAATGATTTGCATGTCCACGTGAGGCTTGGCTGCGGTGTCCAGGCGTTTGGGTGGTACTTGCGTGAGGAAAAACGCCCTTGAGTCCTGTGGGGTAAAGTCCAGCATCTGCGGGTTGATCAGATGGTCGATAACCACTTGGCTCAACGGCTTCAGATCCCAATGGCCACCGACAGCGGGGCTGGCCAGCTTGATCTTTATCGGATCGAAATCCAGTGTGGGGTAATGCTCCAGCAACCTGTCGCGTAATGCATTGATAATCGCAGAAAGCAGTGTCGGTCGACTGGCGAATCGCTGCTGAACCGCCCGGGCGGGCAGTTGGCTGAATGGAGGAGATACCGGTGCAACAGGGGTGAGCATGACGAAATCCTTTTCGTGTTATAGGTCGGCGCTGTCATAGCGTCCGTGCCTCTGGGCCGGATCATCGGCCCTGAGCAGGAAAATTCATTCTGTCACCGCCTGTGCGCAATGGGTTATGGCGTGTGGTTACAAGACTTGACCGAGTACCGTGCTTAGCGCACTGCGCGCATCATCCAGTTGCACCAGCGTTGCATGCCGGGCACCGAGGGCGTCACGGTTTTCGATAGCGGTCAGGATCGCCTTGTGCCGTGGCAGTGCCAGTTCATGCAGATTCGGCCGTTGGTTGGAATGCTTCAAGGCCTCGGCAATGGCCACCGACAACATGTTGCACAGGTTCGCCAGTAAGTCGTTATGGGTTGCGTCGGCGATCCGGCTGTGGAAATCCAGGTCCGGTTGCAGCAAGGCTTCAGGTGTCGGCGCCGCTTCCATGCGTTGGTAGGCTTCACCGATGGAGGCGATGTCTTCGTCGGTGGCGAACTGCGCGGCCAACGCGGCGGCGGCCGGCTCAATGATGCTGCGCACACTGGTCAGCAGATCAAAGAATTCATTTTGCGGACTGCTTTGCATCAGCCAGTGCAGCACGTCCGGGTCGAGCATGTGCCATTCCTTGCGCGGCTTGACCACCGTGCCGACCCGCGGACGGGAATACACCAGGCCCTTGGCCACCAATACGCGAGTGGCTTCGCGCAGCACCGGTCGGCTGACCGCGTATTCCTCGCACAGCAGGGCTTCGGCGGGCAGTTTGTCGTCCGGCTTGAACCGTCCCGAGACGATCTGCATGCCCAATTCCTGGACGATGCGCGAGTGCATGCTTTTGCGGTCGGAGGGTTTGCGGTAATCCATGGGGAACGGCGCGATCCTGTGCGATGGGGTGCCGCGCATGATAGCAGGCGCGGCGAGGACGGTCGCCAGAGCAAGCACAGTCCTGAAGCAGATGGGGATTAAATGTGGGAGCGGGCTTGCTCGCGAAGGGGCCGTCACATTCAACATCAATGCTGACTGACACTCCGCCTTCGCGAGCAAGCCCGCTCCCACATTAGATGAATGGTGTCAGTGAGAATGACGCGGCACCTCGGCCCCTCGGCACCCGACGAGGAAGTCGAAGTCGCAACCCTGATCCGCCTGCAGCACATGGTCGATGTACAGCTGACGATAACCGCCCACGATCAACTGTTGCGGTGGTTGCAGATCCGCCATGCGCGCTGCCAGCTCCGCATCCGGAATGTCCAGGTGCAAACGCCCGTTGGCGCAATCAAGCTCGATCCAGTCGCCTTCCTTCACGGTCGCCAAAGGCCCACCAGCCGCCGCTTCCGGTGCCACATGCAGAACAACGGTGCCGTAAGCGGTGCCGCTCATGCGTGCGTCGGAAATCCGCACCATGTCGGTCACGCCCTGGGCCAGCAGCTTGGCCGGTAATCCCATGTTGCCGACTTCGGCCATGCCCGGATAACCCTTCGGTCCGCAGTTCTTCATCACCAGAATCGAGTTGGCATCCACGTCCAGTTCCGGGTCGTTGATCCGTGCCTTGTACATGTCGAAGTTCTCGAACACCACCGCACGCCCGCGATGTTGCATCAATTCGGCGCTCGCGGCGGATGGCTTGAGCACCGCACCCAGCGGGGCCAGATTGCCGCGCAACACGCAGATGCCGCCATCGGCGCGAATCGGGTTGTCGAGGGTGCGAATCACTTCGTCCTGGCCGTAGATCGGCGCGTCCTTGGTGTTTTCACCGATGGTTTTGCCGTTGACGGTGAGGGCATTCGGGTTCGGAATCAGGTTCGCTTCGCCGAGGCGACGCAGCACCGCGGGCAAGCCGCCGGCGTAGTAGAACTCTTCCATCAGGAAGCGCCCTGACGGTTGCAGGTCGACAATGGTCGGCATGCCGCGACCGATGCGGGTCCAGTCATCCAGGTCCAGTTCGACACCGATGCGCCCGGCGATGGCTTTCAAGTGGATCACCGCGTTGGTCGAACCGCCGATGGCGGCGTTCACCCGAATGGCGTTTTCGAAGGCTTCCTTGGTGAGGATTTTTGACAGTTTCAAGTCTTCGCGCACCATCTCTACGGCGCGCATGCCGGACATGTGCGCCAATACATAGCGGCGCGCATCGACCGCCGGAATCGCCGCGTTGTGGGGCAGGGAAGTGCCAAGTGCTTCGGCCATGCAAGCCATGGTCGAGGCCGTGCCCATGGTGTTGCAGGTACCGGCAGAGCGTGACATGCCGCCCTCGGCCGCGAGGAAATCGTCAAGGGTGATGGTGCCCGCCTTGACCTGTTCGCTGAGCTGCCAGACCACCGTGCCCGAGCCGATGTCCTGGCCCTTGTGCTTGCCGTTGAGCATCGGCCCGCCGGTGACGACGATTGCTGGCACGTCGCAACTGGCCGCGCCCATCAGCAGCGCCGGGGTGGTTTTGTCGCAGCCGGTGAGCAGCACCACACCATCGATCGGGTTACCGCGAATCGCTTCCTCGACGTCCATGCTCGCCAGATTGCGAGTCAGCATGGCGGTGGGGCGCAGGTTCGATTCGCCATTGGAGAACACCGGGAATTCCACTGGAAAGCCGCCGGCTTCGATCACCCCGCGTTTGACGTGCTCGGCGATCTGCCGGAAATGCGCGTTGCATGGGGTCAGTTCCGACCAGGTGTTGCAAATGCCGATGATCGGCTTGCCGTGGAACTGGTGGTCGGCGATGCCCTGATTCTTCATCCAGCTGCGGTACATGAAGCCGTTCTTGTCGGCGGTGCCAAACCATTGGGCGGAGCGCAGGGTGGGTTTCTTATCAGACATGATCGGTTCTCTTATTGTATGACTATATTGTTAAAGCTCTGGCGTAACATAAGCGCAATTTCGCCTGTTTGGAAGGGTTGTTGGTTAAATAGTATTACTATATAGTCATTTTCAACGGAGGGATGGCCCTGGCAGTTTTCTGCGAGAGGCGTCCCCCGAGGTTCTATAACAACAACAATCGGAGACCGAACTCATGAGCCAGGAATTGCGGCTTATCCGTCGCATCACGCTGAAACTGATTCCCTTCCTGATCCTGCTGTACCTGATCGCCTATGTGGATCGCTCCGCGGTAGGTTTCGCCAAGCTGCACATGGGCGCCGACATCGGTCTGGGTGACGCGGCTTATGGTCTGGGTGCCGGGCTGTTCTTCATTGGCTACTTCCTGCTGGAAATCCCCAGCAACCTGATGCTCGACCGCTTTGGCGCCCGGCGCTGGTTCGCGCGGATCATGGTCACCTGGGGCGCCATCACCATCGGCATGGCGTTCGTCCAGGGACCGAACAGCTTCTATGTGATGCGCTTTCTGCTCGGCGCGGCCGAAGCCGGTTTCTTCCCGGGCGTTCTGTACTACATCACCCAATGGTTCCCGATCCGCCATCGCGGCAAGATTCTCGGGTTGTTCATCCTTTCCCAACCCATCGCGATGATGATCACCGGCCCGGTGTCCGGCGGCTTGCTGGGCATGGACGGCATTCTTGGGCTGCACGGTTGGCAGTGGCTGTTCATCGTCATCGGCACACCCGCGATCTTGCTGACCTGGCCGGTGCTGCGTTACCTGCCGGACGGCCCGCAACAAGTGAAATGGATGGACCAGTCTGAGAAAGACTGGCTGACCGGTGAGCTGAAAAAGGACCTGGAGGTGTACGGCCAGACTCGCCACGGCAATCCGCTGCACGCACTGAAGGACAAACGCGTGTTGCTGCTGGCGCTGTTCTATCTGCCGGTGACGCTGAGCATCTACGGTCTCGGTTTGTGGCTGCCGACGTTGATCAAGCAGTTCGGTGGCACTGACCTGATGACCGGGTTCGTGTCGTCGGTGCCGTACATCTTCGGGATCATCGGTTTGCTGATCATTCCGCGCAGTTCCGATCGCTTGAATGATCGCTACGGCCATCTGGCGGTGCTGTATGTATTGGGCGCCATCGGCCTGTTCCTCAGCGCCTGGCTGACCGTGCCGGTGCTGCAATTGGCGGCGCTGTGCCTGGTGGCGTTCGCGCTGTTTTCCTGCACCGCTGTGTTCTGGACCTTGCCGGGCCGATTCTTCGCAGGCGCCAGTGCGGCGGCGGGGATCGCGTTGATCAACTCGGTGGGCAACCTTGGTGGCTACATCGGCCCGTTCGTGATCGGTGCGCTGAAGGAATACACCGGTAACCTGGCGTCGGGGTTGTATTTCCTGTCCTGCGTGATGGTGTTCGGCCTGGTCCTCACGGGTGTGGTTTATCGGTTGCTGGAGCGTAAGCATGTGCTGCCGGCCGACCAGTTCGCCGCCAGCGCCCGGGGCGCTACCCGTACCTGAGGTCAACACGATCCAAATGTGGGAGCGGGCTTGCTCGCGAAGGCGGAGTGTCAGTCACCGGTGATGTTGAATGTGGCGGCCTCTTCGCGAGCAAGCCCGCTCCCACAGGGTCCTGCGTTGTTTTGAAGTTTTGCTTTAACAGGAGAAAAATCATGCGTTTAGTTCAGTTCGAATTGAGTCACGGCGAACGCCGCGTTGGCGTGGTCGAGGACGGCCTGGTGCGCGAAGTGCGGGATGCGCGCTCGGTGCGGGATCTGGCGCTGGCGGCGATCGAGGCGGGGGTCAATCTTGAGCAACAGGTTCAAACCCTGGGGCTGGGCATCAGCCATGACTATTCAGCGCTACTGGCCAATCTGCAGATCCTGCCGCCGCTGGATCACCCGGACCCGGCGCACATGCTGGTCAGCGGCACCGGCCTGACCCATCTGGGCAGCGCTTCGGCCCGGGACAAAATGCATCAACAGGCCGGCGATGAAACCGCCATGACCGACACCATGCGCATCTTCAAGTGGGGCATGGAGGGCGGTAAACCCGCGACCGGCCAGGCCGGCGTGCAACCGGAATGGTTCTACAAGGGCGACGGCAGCATCGTTGTGCGACCGGGCAAACCATTTCCGCTGCCGCCGTTTGCCGAAGATGCCGGGGAGGAGCCTGAACTCAGCGGTCTCTATGTGATCGGCCACGACGGCAAACCCTATCGCCTCGGTTTCGCGGTGGGCAACGAGTTCTCCGATCACGTGATGGAACGCAAGAATTACCTGTATCTGGCCCATTCGAAACTGCGCAGTTGCAGCTATGGCCCGGAGCTTCGGGTCGGCGAATTGCCCCCGCATCTGGCCGGCACCAGCCGCATCCTGCGTGACGGTGAAGTGTTATGGCAGAACGAATTCCTCAGTGGTGAAGCGAACATGTGCCATAGCCTGGAAAACCTCGAGTACCACCATTTCAAGTACAGCCAGTTCCTGCGCCCCGGCGACGTACACATTCACTTCTTCGGCACCGCGACCCTGTCCTTCGCCGATGGCATTCGCACCCAACCGGGTGACGTGTTCGAGATCAGCCAGGCCGAGTTCGGCGCACCCTTGATCAACGGCATTGAACCCGTTGAAGCGGCGTTCGAACCCGGCACCGTCGGCACACTTTAAGGAGACACCCATGACCCAGATTCTTGGTCACAACTACATTGGCGGTCAGCGCAGCGCTACCGGCACCATCAAACTCCAGAGCATCGACGCCAGCACTGGCGAGGCTTTGCCTCACGACTTCTATCAGGCCACCCTTGAAGAAGTCGACGCCGCCGCAAAGGCTGCCGCCGCCGCTTACCCGGCCTATCGCAGCCTGAGCGCCGAACGACGTGCGCAATTTCTCGATGCGATTGCCGATGAACTGGACGCGTTGGGTGATGACTTTGTCGCCGTGGTCTGTAGCGAAACTGCGTTGCCGGCCGGTCGTATTCAAGGAGAGCGTGGTCGCACCAGCGGCCAGATGCGTCTGTTCGCTAAGGTGCTGCGGCGTGGTGATTTCTATGGCGCAAGGATTGATCGGGCGCTGCCTGAACGCACACCATTGCCGCGTCCGGATTTGCGTCAGTACCGCATCGGCCTCGGGCCGGTCGCGGTGTTTGGTGCGAGCAACTTTCCGCTGGCGTTTTCCACGGCGGGCGGCGATACCGCTTCGGCATTGGCCGCTGGCTGTCCGGTAGTGTTCAAGGCGCACAGCGGCCACATGGCCACTGCTGAGTGGGTGGCCAATGCCGTGATTCGCGCCGCCGAGAAAACCTCCATGCCGGCCGGTGTGTTCAACATGATCTACGGCGGCGGAGTGGGCGAAGCGCTGGTCAAGCACCCGGCCATTCAGGCAGTCGGTTTTACCGGTTCGCTCAAAGGTGGCCGTGCGCTGTGCGACATGGCAGCGGCACGTGCGCAGCCGATTCCGGTGTTCGCCGAGATGTCGAGCATCAACCCGGTGATCGTGCTGCCTCAAGCGCTGGAAGCTCGTGCTGAAAGCGTCGCCCGAGACCTCACGGCGTCGGTGGTGCAGGGTTGTGGGCAGTTCTGTACCAATCCGGGGTTGGTGATCGGTATTCGTTCGCCGCAGTTCAGCGCGTTCGTGCAGCAGGTGGCGGGGCTGATTGGCGATCAACCGGCGCAAACCATGCTCAATGCCGGCACCTTGAGCAGCTATGGCAAGGGCCTGCAGAAGCTTCTCGCGCATCCGAAGATCGAGCATTTGGCGGGCAGTCCGCAACAAGGCAATCAGGCGCAACCGCAACTGTTCAAGGCCGATGTGAGCCTGTTGCTCGATGGCGATGAAGTGCTGCAAGAGGAAGTATTCGGCCCGACCACGGTGTTCGTCGAAGTGGCGGATCAGGCGCAACTCAATGCCGCTTTGAACGGTCTGCATGGGCAGCTGACGGCAACGATCATCGGTGAGCCGGCGGACTTCGAACAATTCGGTGAGCTGACGGCATTGCTGGAGCAGAAGGTCGGACGAATCCTGCTTAACGGCTATCCGACCGGCGTGGAAGTCTGCGACTCGATGGTTCATGGCGGGCCGTATCCGGCGACATCCGATGCGCGCGGCACCTCGGTGGGCACCCTGGCCATCGACCGTTTCCTGCGCCCGGTGTGCTTCCAGAACTACCCCGACAGCCTGCTGCCGGAAGCGCTGAAAAATGGTAATCCGCTGCGCATCCAGCGCCTGGTCGACGGCAAGCCATCGCGCGAAGCTCTCTAGCCGCCCACAACTGATTGGCTCGGTCCGCTGGAACTGATCGTTCCCACGCTCTGCGTGGGAATGCCTCAACGGACGCTCTGCGTTCGGCTGTTGATGTGACGCAGAGCGTCACTGGCTGCATTCCTTTGCTGCGCGTGGGAACGATCATTGCGGTGTGATGAGCTATCATTGCGCCTTTCCCATTCAAAGATTGACTGCCATGACTGCCGTAAGCAACACCTTGATCAATGCCCTCGAACACTGCGACATGCTTGAAATCGACGGGCTGCACGCGTTCGACTTCTCCCTCGATGAAGACGATAACCTGCACATCGAATGCATGGACGGTCGGGCGCTCAAGCGCTGGGAGTTCAGCATGGCCCAGATCGCGGCGGCGACGTTCGATCCCGACTTGAAGAGCTGGATCATTACCGGCGATTCCGGCGAGCACCGGCTGGTGCCTATGGAAGCGTTCGGCGGTGGTGACGATGAGGACGAAACGAATGAGGATGCGTAACTTCTGGCCACTGTTGATGGCTGGCAGCGTCGGCGCAATGGGCGTGCAAGCGGCCCCGGTCGACAGTTACGAATTGCTGGTGGGCTCCTACACCGCCGGCCAGAGCCAGGGGATTTATCGTCTGGGTTTCGACAGCCGCACCGGGCAGATCGACGCCACACCCCTGCAGGTGGTGAAGAGCGCCAACCCGTCCTGGCTCGCCGTATCCAAGGATCAACAGCGCCTGTTCGCGGTTAACGAAAATGGCCCGGGGCAGGCGGATCCGGTAGGGCGTATCAGCAGTTATGCAATTGACCCGAAGACCAATGAATTGAACCTGATCAGTCAGGTGCAAACCCTGGGCAACGAGCCGACGCACTCGAGCGTCAGCGGCGATGCCAGTCACGTGTTTGTCAGCAACTACTCGGTGGCTGAAGACCCGGGCGGCACCTTGGCGGTGTTACCGGTGGGCACCGACGGCAAGCTAAAACCCGTGGTGCAGATGAGCAGTCATCCGTCCAGCCGGGTCAACCCTGAGCGGCAGAAGACGGCACACGTGCATTCGGTGGTTTCATCGCCGGATGGCCAATACGTGTTTTCCAACGACTTGGGAGCGGACAAGATTTTCGTCTATCGCTTCGATCCCAAGGCCAATCCGGAACGACCGTTGACCGCCGCTAAACCTGCGTCCGTCCAGTTGCCACCTGGCAGCGGGCCGCGACACTTGCTGTTCAGTGCCGATGGCAAGCACGCCTGGCTGACCATGGAAATGAGCGCGCAGGTCGCAGTGTTCGATTACCGCGACGGCAAGCTTGAGCAAACGCAGTTGGTCGATCTGGCGGCGGGCCTGCCTACATCGGGCAAGGCTGCGGCTGCGCTTCACGCCTCGGCCGACGGCAAGTTCCTTTACGTCAGCAACCGTGGCACCACCAATCAGTTGCTGGTGTTCGCCATCGACCCGGCGACCGGGCAGCTCAAGGAGCTTCAGCGTCGCTCCGTGGACGGTGATCACCCGCGCGAATTCAGCCTCGATCCGAGTGGCAAGTTCGTGCTGATTGCCAACCAGAAGAGCAACCAGATTGTCGTCGTCGAGCGCGACGCCAAGACCGGGCTGCTGGGCAAAACCGTGCAGAAACTGCCGATGGATGCCCCCAGCGATCTCAAGTTCCTGGTGCGTCAATAGACCGCAGGCCCCGGTTGATGGGGCCTGCAACCTTCTATTAATGAGACTGATATCGGCTAATGCTACAAAGCATTTCAAGGCGTCGACCCTCGGGAGTTAAGTTTGCTTCACGGCCCCACCGGGCAAGCAAGCCAACTGAACCCGAGGAATACCGCCATGAACTTCAATGTCTTCTCTGTCATCGCCGCTTCCGCTATCTCTGCCACTGTTGCACTGCCTGCCAGCGCCAACGTTGAAATCAGCGACAGAAAATCCCACACCCAAAGCTACACCCAGAAATACCTGCAACAGAGCGCCAACTTCTACGCCGCGCTGGATCACAAAACCCAACACTGAAATCTGAACCCTGCACCTTTTATGCAGGAGCGAAGTCACTTGCCGATCGGCCCATAGGCGTCGAAAAGCCCCGAAGTGATGTCGCTCCTGCATAACGCGTTTACGACAGCATCATATTGCTATCAATGTATTGCTTGATATCACATGGCCATTAATTTAAATTTGACGCTGATTTTTTGACTCCTTCCCTAAAAGGATCGACAGCATGGCGATGCGTCTGGCAGTGGTTCTCCTGTTTCTCTATTCCACCCCGATTCTGTCGGCTGCCCAGCCCGTTCCCAACGAGCCGGATGCGGCCCGCGAGCGCTTGATGAGTTTTATCGAGGACTGAAACACGCTGGGTTCATGATCAATAAAACTGATAGCTACTATGCATAAAGGTCGCTAGTTAACTTCTGTTTTTTGATCGATTCTGTGGGCACTGAAACATGCCCACGGAGAACCCATGGCCAGCGCAATCATTACTTCTGCCAAATACGGCGCCTACCTGGCCATCGGTCTTTACGTGGCCATGGTGTTGGCCGTCAGCCTTTCGGCTCAATCGCAACAAACCGTTCAAGCACCGATCCAGGTCGCTTATCCCGCCATTCAATTCGAACACCGCGCGCCAAACGTATTGCTCGATCATGCCGACGTGGCGGGAGTGGTGGGGGCATGAAAGGACGCAAGCTCTGGGTCATCGCCTTCCTGGCGTTCATGACCAATGGCGCTTCTTTACTTGGGATCGGGCAGGGTTCGGCGGGGTCGGTGGCGCGGGCTATCGAATGCAACCACAACATCGCCCACAACATTCAGACCGCCAAGGCTCTGGAGCTGTTGGTGGGCAATCCGCCGATCAAATCCAATGGCGAATTCTTCGGGCCATTCCAGGTGGATTGCTCGGTGTTGGGGATGTGCGCGGTCTTGGCATGAATGTAGGAGCTGCCGAAGGCTGCGATCTTTTGATTTTGATTTTTAAGGTCAAAAGATCGCAGCCTTCGGCAGCTCCTACGGGGACCGAGTTTTCACCATGACTGATGTGAACAGATCTGAGTCGATGAAGCGCTGCAGCCACGCCTGCAACCGCACATAAGGCGTCTGCCCGAACCACTCGCGATCCACGTGGGCGAATTGCCGCACGAACGGCATCAGGGCGATATCCGCCAGGCTCGGGTGCCCGGCCAGCAAGTAGTCGCGCCCCTCCAGCAATTCATCCAGCTTGCGCAAAAACACCTCGCCCTCAGACCGGTAAAACGCCATCGGCTGCTCGGGATAACGCTCGGCGTACTTGTAGCGATTCAGATGCACCTTGAACACTTGATCGTTCTCTTCGATCAACGCGGCGCTATGTTGCTGTGCTTGCGGATCATCCTTGAGTAACCAGTCCTGCGGATCGTTTTGCGCCAGCGCCCAGCGCATGATGTCCAGGCTCTCATCGATCACCCGCCCATCCACACTCAGCACCGGCACCGTGCCTTTGCTCGACAGTGCGAGCATTTCGGCCGGTTTGGCCTTGAGGCTGACCTCGACGATCTGCACCGCAACCCCCGAATAGCGCAGCGCCATGCGTGCGCGCATGGCGTAGGGGCAGCGGCGGAACGAATACAGCGTATTCATTTCACCTCCAGCGTACTCAGGCCGTTGCCTTGACGGTGAACCTGGATTTGCACCGGGATCCGTTCATGCATTTCCTGCACGTGGGAAATCACCGCGACCTTGCGTCCTTGCGCCTGCAAACCGTCGAGAGCGTCCATGGCCAGTTGCAGGGATTCAGGATCGAGACTGCCGAAGCCTTCGTCGATGAACAGCGATTCGATTTTCAGCGTGCTCGAAGCCATCGACGCCAAACCAAGCGCCAGGGCGAGTGACACCAGGAACGTCTCGCCTCCGGACAGCGAATGCACCGAGCGCAGTTCGTCGCCCATCTCGGTGTCCATCACCAATAACCCGAGCATGCTGCCGCCGCGTTTCAAGCGATAGCGCCGCACCAGTTGGCGCAGCTGGACGTTGGCGTGATGCACCAGCAAATCGAGGTTGTAGGCCTGGGCGATCTTGCGGAAGGTGTCGCCGGTGGCGGAACCGATCAGCGCACTCAAACGTGCCCAACGCTGGTACTCGGCGTAGGCGTCGGCAATCTGCTGCGCCAGCGCCTGATTGGCATTCTGTCGACGCTGATCCTCGGCCTGTTCGGCGCGCAATTCGGCGCATCGGTGCTCGCTGGCAGCGAACAGGTTTTGCAGCTCGACCAGCGTCGTGGCCAGTTGTTCGGCGTCGAGATTGCCGTTGTGCTGCGCCTGATGATCGAGCAAGCGTTGATCGCGCTCCTGCAACAGCACTTTGGCTTGCTCGATGGCCTTTTCGCTCTGCTGCAATCGTTGACGCAGTTCGCTGACCTGTTGGTCGTCGATGCCGAGCAAATCTTCCAGTCCGCCGTCGTCCAGTTCTGGATGCTGCGCACGCCAGTCGGCGATCTTGGCGCTCAGCTCGCGATCTTCGGTTTCCAGAGCCTGCGAACGTTCCTGCTGCGCTTTGAGTTCAGCGGCCAGTTGCACCAAGCGCGTGCGTACGGTTTGCAGTTCCTGATTGGCCGTCGCTTCGGCAGTGCGCGCCTGCTCGACGGCCTGATCCAGTTGCTGCTGCCACTGTTCGGCGCTGGCATGTTCGCCCAGCAGTTGCGTCAGTTTTTCCTGGCAAGCCTGTTGCTGCCCGGTCAGCGCCGTGAACTGCTGCTGCGCAGCTTCCTGTTGCTGGATGCGGGTCTGCTGTTGGTACTGTTCTTTCTCCAGCGTCTGCTGGCGCTGTTGCTGTTCGCCGAGTTCTTCGCGCTGCTGGTCGAGTTGTTGCAGGCGCTGGGCGATCTGCCGGTCGAGCTGCATGAAGGTCGCGGCGGGTTCGTTGCGCAAGGCCTCCAGCGTGTCGGCCGGGAGCAGAGTGCTGAACGCCTTCAGTTCTTCGTCCAGACGATGGCGATCACTGCTCAATTCACGTTGTTGGTTGATCAGGTGCTGTGTGGCTTGCTGACTCGCCGTTTCAGCACTGCGCAGTTGTTGCGCAAGGCGCGCGGCATCCTGTTGCAGGGTGAGCAGGGCGGTTTGCCGTTGCTCATCCTGCGTGATGCTCTGGTTCAACTGGCTGCTTTGTTGCGTTAGCCAGGCATCGCGTTTGCTTGCGTCCTGGGCCAACAGTTGCGCGGACAGTGGGTGCGCCTCCAGGCTCGGGGTCAGGCCTTGTTGCTGACTCGCGAGTTGTTCCTGCTGTTGCAGCAATTCCTTTTGCTGGGCAATCAAACCGCCGACTTCGGCACGCAGATCGGTGAGTTTTTCCTTGAGCAGGTCGACGGCTTTCTGAGCGTTGGCCTGTTCGCTTTCATCATGCCGGCCGAGGCTTTGCAGCAAGGCTTCAGGCTGATGATAAGGATGATCCGGGCTGCCACAAACCGGGCACGGCTGATCGTCCTGCAACTGCGCGCGCAGTTCTTCGACACTGGCACTGCGCGCCAGACGCTGACGTTCCAGCAGTTCGCGGGTAACGGTCAGGGTCTGTTCGGCGACGCTCAGTTCGGCCTTGGTCTTCACCCCGTCCTGGGTCAGACGATCGCGGTCTTGCTGAGCGGCGAGTTGCCGCTGTTGAAGCTCGGCGCCGCGTTTGTCCAGTTCCTGCTGGCTGGCCCATAGCCGGGTCAGCTCTTCAACGGCCCGCAGTTGCTTGCGGTTGTCCTGCAGCAAACTGCCGAGGATCTGAATCTGCTCGGCCACCGCTTCAGGCTCGGCACCGGCTTCTTTGTACAGCACCTCAAGGCTCTGGCGTTGTGTGGTCAGTTCGTCGGCGGCGCGAGCGGCGCTTTGCTCGAGGGCGGCCAGTTCGGCCTGGCCCTTGTTCAGGCGATTGCCGATCAGCATCAGTTGTTGCAGGCGATCGCGGTAGGCGTTCCAGGCATCGCTCAATGGCGCCAGATGGGTGCTCTGCTCAAGCTCCCCGGCAATCCGCTGCAACCGTTCGGCGACCTGTTTCTGTTGCTCGAGCAAACCCTGAATCGTGCCCTGACCCTGAGTGCAGGCCTGTTCTGCCTGCTGCTTGAGGTCGGCACTGAGGCTGGCGTCCTTGACCAGGCGGGCGAGGGTGCTTTGCTCTTCGAAGGCTTGGCGCAGCAGTGGGGCGCTGGAGGTGTGTTGGCTTTGCGCTTGGGTCAGCGCCGTTTGCGCAGCGCTCAGGCTCTGTTCGAGTTGAGCCTGTCGCTCGCTCAGCTCGCTTTGCTGTTGCGTGTGTTGCTGAATCTGCGCCGCCAGCGGCGTGAGCTGGGCGGTCAGTTCGGTCTTGCGCGCGAACTGATGCCGTTGCGGGGCCAATTGCTCCAGGCGAGTCAGCTTCAAGCGCTCGCCGGCCAGGCTGTTCCAGTGTTGCCGGGCAGATTGCAGTTGCTCGGTGGCGCTTTGTTGCGCGTCCTGCACCTGGCGCAGGTCCTTGAGCCAGGTGTGTTGCAACTCCAACTGTTTGAGCTGCGCCTGCTGGCTCTTGAGTTGCTGTTGAGCGTCGTTGAAGCGCTCATCGAGTTCGGCCCGGGCTTCAGGTGACAGCGGGGTGACCCCGGAGGCCTGATCCTGCAATAACTTGTGGGCTTCGCGGGCTTCTTTGGTCTTGTCGAAGGCGCGGCGACCGAGACGGGTGTAGAGCGCGGTGTCGGTGAGCTTTTCCAGCAGCTCGCTGCGGTCGTTGTCGTCAGCCTTGAGGAAGGCGCTGAACTCGCTCTGGGCCAGCATTACGGCGCGGGTGAACTGTTCGAAGTTCAGGCCCAGCGCGGCTTCGAGCTGTGCTTTGTATTCGCCTTTCTGGCTGGCCAGCAGTTGATCCTGATCTATGTCACGCAGGCTCTGGCGACTGGCTTGCAGTTTGCCGCCGGCCTTTTCCCGGGCGCGATTGGCCTCCCAGCGAGCGCGATAGCGGCGACCGTCGATGCCGACGAAATCCACTTCGGCATAGCCTTCGCCGGTGCCGCGACGCAGCAGGGTGCGCGGGTCGCCGGTGCCGATTTCACCATCGGCGTCCGGGACCTTGGCGTCGCGGCCGGTGTTGTTCAGGCGCGGCACAGCGCCAAACAGTGCGAGGCACAGGGCGTCGAGCAGCGTGCTTTTGCCCGCACCGGTCGGCCCGGTAATCGCGAACAGGCCGGCACTGGCCAAGGGCTCCGCAGTGAAGTCGATTTCAAACGGCCCAGCCAGGGAGGCGAGGTTTTTCAGGCGGATCGCGAGAATTTTCATGGTTGTTCGCTCTCCATCTGCACGTCCTGCAGCAGCTCGGCGAAGTCCTTGAGCGTTTGCTCGTCGACCTCGCTGCCGTAGTTGTCCTGCCAGGCGCGGCTGAACAGTTCCTGGGGCGAAAGCTGATCGAGTTCGATCAAGGTTGTGCCGTCATCGATGCCGTCGCGGCTGCCATTGCCGGCGTATTCGGCAGCGATCCGCACCAGCCGCACTGCCTTGCCTTGCAGAGCGGTTTCCACTTGATGGCGCAGGTCCGGTTGCGGTTCGTCGAGACGGACCCGTACTTCCAGCCACGGCTGACGCTGGATATCGGCGAGCAGGTCGATGTTGGGCAGGTCGGCCAGTTGCAACAGGATTTCCGCCAACGGCGCGGAGCCGAGGCGTTGCAAGTGGACGGAACGGGGAATCAGGCGTGGTTCGACGCTGACCAATGTTTCGCCATCGAGCTGAATGTCGAGGATCTGATGCTGGTAATTGATCTCGGAGAACGACAACGGAATCGGCGAGCCGCAGTAGCGGATGCGCTCTTCACCGTTGACCTTCTGCGGCTTGTGCAAATGCCCGAGGGCGACGTAGCTGATGCTCGGCCCGAACAAACTGGCGGGCAGGGCTTCGGCGTTGCCGATGATCAAACTGCGCTCGGAATCTTCCGAGACCGAACCGCCAGCCATGTGCGCATGGCTGATGGCGATCAGCGCCTGGCCCGACTTGCGTTTGGCATTGGCGGCTTCAATCAGCCATTCAT
This sequence comes from Pseudomonas sp. PDM09, assembly GCF_014852305.1. NCBI lineage: Bacteria > Pseudomonadati > Pseudomonadota > Gammaproteobacteria > Pseudomonadales > Pseudomonadaceae > Pseudomonas > Pseudomonas sp. PDM09. The sequence goes on from NZ_JACVBI010000001.1 coordinate 595,066, forward strand.
GAACCTGGCCGATGCCGCGCAAGTAGTTATCGCCCAAATGCGCGCCGGTCACTTCGGCGGGGCGCAGGAACGGCAACGCCAGGCACCAGGCGGCAATTTCGCCGCTGGCATCCGGCAACGGCAGCAGTAGGCGTTCGGCATCCAGTTGCCCGTCATCGAGCCACAGCACGCGACCGAGGGCGTGAGTGCGCAAGCGCCGCATCAACGGCGCGGGCAGTTCGATGCGCGAGCCGGAGTCGTGGTTGCCGGCGATCATCACGATGGTCAGCAACGGCTGCTGCTCGTGGGCGCTGACGATGAAGTCGTAGAGGCGCTCCTGGGCTTTGACCGGCGGGTTGACCGTGTCGAAGATATCGCCGGCGATCAGCAGTACATCAGGCTGATCCAGCTTCAGCTGACGCAGCAGCCAGTCAAGAAAGCAGGCATGCTCGAAATCGCGCTCCTGGCCGTGCAGGTTCTGCCCAAGGTGCCAGTCGGAGGTGTGAAACAGGCGCAAGGCGTACTCCGCAACAAAATAAGGTGATGGCCGCGAGGAAAAGGGTGGCGGCTAAAGAGGGGAGAGTTTACTGGCAAACACGTTGGATGTGGCCAATGCACTCTTTGTAGCAGCTGGCGAAGCCTGCATTCGGCTGCGCAGCAGTCGCAAAACCAGAACTCGCGGTGTGTCAGGAATACCGCGCAAACAGTATTTACGACTGCTGCGCAGCCGAACGCAGGCTTCGCCAGCTGCTACATGGATGGGGTGTTGGTTTTGGCTGGTGTTTATTTGGGATACAACGGCGGCAACCCGGTATCGCCAACCAGATCCTGAACCCCCTCGGCCGTCGGGATCGCACGAATCGCGCGCCAGAGATCCTCGCCCTGCCAGTACTGGCCGGTTTCGCTGTACAGCGCGCCGTTCAGGCCGTCCAGTGCATCGGACAGCGGTACAAAACGCGCCGCCATGTCGGCCAGGGTTTCCGGTTGTTGTCGGGCCCAGGCGTCGAGGGCCTGGCGAGTGGCGTGGGAGTCGTTGGCCTGGCAGGCGCGCTTGAGGTCGTCGAGCAGGGTGCGTGGGCTCGGGCCGGTCTGCGCCGCCCGCAGGATCGCCGGTTGCCAGCGGGCGCGCCACCAGAGGCCGAAGCCCAGCAGGGTAGTGCAGGCCAGGATCACGGTGCTGAGTTTCCACCAGAGGGCTTCGTTGTTGGCATCGGACATCACCTGCGGGCTGCCCGTCGGGGTATCGACGATCAGGCTTGGATTGCTCGCCACTTGCAGCGTGCGGGCCGGCAGGCTGCTGTGTTCCAGGTGATCCTCGAAGGTGTTCCACCAGACCACTTCAACGCTGGGCAAGTCAATGTTGCCGGTGCGGGTCGGCACCAGGGCTTCACGGTCCTCACGACTGCCGATCAAACCGCGCTCGCTGCTTTGGTTGCCCAGCACCGGTTGATCCGGGTAGCGCCGCAGGCCGTTGATCTCGGTGGCCGGCAGCGGTGGCAGTTGCGAACTGGCGAGGCCTTCGGCGTTCAGGGTCAGGCTGCGGGTCAGCGAGTCGCCGACCTGCAAATGATCCGGTTCCGGGCTCCAGCTTTCGCCGAGGCTCAGGCTGCGGGCCGGCAGCCAGGGAACATCGGCCGGATACGTGTCGGGTTTGGCCTTGACCGTCAGCGGGATCTCGGCGGATTTGACGCGCATCTGCTTGCCCGGTTTCGGACCTTGAGGTGTTGCGTCCTGGGATGGCCGGGTATCGACCGGCGTGGCACTGAACATCTGCGCCGGAATGGTCAATTCACCGCTGTGCTGCGGGTAGATCGCGTAGCGCATTTCGATCACGCCATGACGCAATCCGTTGATGACTTTTTCGTAGGTGCGCGACTCGCCCAGCTGTTCGATGCGCGCATCGGGAATCTGCAACGGGGTCAGGCTGCTGTCGTCGTACAGCGACACCGAATGGTAGATGCGCAAGGTCAGGATCGCCTGAGCCTGCACATAGACGCTGTTCTGGTCGAGGCTGGCCTCGATGAACACCGGCGCCAGTGTGTTGCTGCTGTCCTGGGTTTCGCTCTCGATCACCTGCACGGTAATCGGCTGGCTCTGAACGTCGCCCAGTTGCAGCGATGGGATCACCACGCTGCCATTTTGCCGAGGCAGCAGGGTGATGATCCAGCGGGTGGTCGCCTGAGTGTCGCCGTTAAGGGTGTTCAGTTGGTTGACCTGGCGGGTGCCGCGCACTTCGAACAGCGGCTCCAGCGGGGACAGGTCGGGTTTGCCGAACTGGGTCACGTCGCTGGTCTCCAGGGTCAGTTCGACCGTCTCGCCGGAATTCAGGCGACTGCGATCGACGCTGGCGACCAGCTCCACAGCCTGGGCCTGAACGGTGCAGAGCAACAGGGCGGGCAACAATGCGAGCAAGAAGGCGGTGAAGCGGGTCATCGAGTTTTTTCCTGATCCTGATGTTGTTGCTGTTCGTACCAGAATTTGCGTCTGAGCAATTCGCCGGGGTCATCCGGGATCTTGCGCAGCCATTGCTCCAGCGCCTGGCGCTGTTCGCCTTCAATCGTGTCGCTGGCCGGGCGTCGTGGTGGCGTGGTGCTTTGCTCATCGCCCAACTCGCTGCCCGGGACTTCATTGGCACCCGGTTGCGGTGTCGTCGTGGGCGGCTGCCCGGCGTCCGGCGTGGTCTGCTCAGCGTCGGATTTCGGCTCGCCATTGCTGGGTTGGGTGGCGCTGCCCGGCGGCGGTTCCTGGGTGATGGTTTCGGTTTTGCCATCGGCGGTTTTGTCCGGCTCGACGGGCGGCGCTGAGGTTTTCTGCTTGAGCAGGCTTTCCACCAATGCCTTGTTGGTCAGGGCCGGGCGCAGATCCGGTTGACGTTCAAGCGCTTGATCGTAAGCATCCAGCGCTGCTTCCAGCTCACCGCTTTTGGCCAGGGCATTACCCCGATTGTAGTGGGCGTGGGCGTCGGTGCCTTGGGTAAACCGCTGGGCGGCGCCACTGTAGTCGCCGGCTTCATAGAGCGCCACACCTTGCCACTGCGGGTCTTCGAAATGCTGCGCGGCCTCGGCCGGGCGCTTTTGTTTGAGCAAATGCAGGCCTTGCTGATCGGGACGCAGCCACAAGTCTTCGAAATCGAAGGCGTAGCTCGGTTGCGGCAGCAGGAACAGCAGCGGCAGGCAGAACAGCCAACCGCGGCGCCCGGCACAGGCGGCCAGTAATAACAGCGGCAGCAGCAGCCAATAGCCCTGATCGGCCCAAGTGTCGAGGCGCAATGTCTGGCCTTCGTTGCGCAGATCCCGTGGCCCATCGAACAGGCCAAGGCCGCGCAGGTCGGCATCGTCCAGACGCGCCTGGCGATAACGTCCGCCCAGGCCGTTGGCAAAGGCTTTGAGACTGGGGCCGTCCAGGCGGGGCACCAGAATGGCGCCCAGGTCATCCTTGAGGAAACTGCCGTCATCCTGCGCGACCGGCGCCCCTTCGGCGGTGCCGATACCGAGCATCAGAAATTGCGTGGACCTGTCGTCCAGCGCCTGACGAATCCCTTGGCGCTCCTGTTCCGTCAGCGACGAACCGATCAGCAGGATCCGACCCTGGCCGAGGGCGCCCTGATCCAGCAGCGCAAGGGCCTTGGCCACCGCCAGATCGGCACGATGACCGGCCAGGGGCATCAGCGACGGCTTGAGTGCATCCACCAGGTTGCGGCTGGTCGACAGATCATCCGACAGCGGTACCAAGGTGTGGGCGCTGCCGGCGTAGACGATGATTGCTGTCTGCGTGTCGCTGCGGTTTTGCAGCAGGTCGAACAGTTTGCGCCGGGCATGTTCCAGCCTGTTCGGCGCACTGTCGGTGGCGAGCATTTCCGGGGTCAGCTCAAGCAACACCACCAGCGGGTCGGCGGGTTTCTGGCTGGTTTGTTCGACGCGCTGCCAGCTCGGCCCCAGCAGGGCCAGCACGGTCAGCACCCAGGCCAGGCCCAGGGCGACCCATGGCAGTTTGCTTTCGCGACCGCTGCCACCGCTGAGCAACGCGGCATGGAAGGCCGGCGGCAGAATCATTTGCCAGCGCCCGGCGCGTTTCTGCCGATGCCAGAGTTGCCAGAGCAACCAGCCCAGCAAAGGAAGCAACAGCAGCCACCAAGGGCGGAACCAGTGCGGCCAGAGCGCAATCATCGGCGCCTCCGCAGATGCAGGCGTTTAAGCCGCTGACGCCAGTCGGGTAGTTGCGCTTGTAGAAACCGCTCTTTGGTAAACAGCTTCTTGATGAGCAGCCGTTGCAACGGATTGTCCGGCCAGCGCTCGCGGATCACCAGCAGCATGCTCAACAGCAGCGCCATCGCCAAAGGCCAGTGATACAACGCTTGGGCCGGGCGGGCCTGAGTGGGTTGCTGGGTCACCGGTTCCAGTTTGTCGAGGGTGCGCTTGATCGCCTGCAATTCCTCGCCGTCGTGGGCGCGGAAGTACTGGCCACCGGTGGCTTGGGCGATGGCTTTCAAGGCCGGTTCGTCGAGGTCCAGGCTCGGGTTGATGCCCAGGAATCCCAGGGTGCCGCTTTGTTCCGGATCGGCGCCGATACCGATCGGGTAGATTTTCACCCCTTCGTTGGCTGCCAGCCGTGCGGCGGTCAACGGATCGATTTCGCCACCGTTGTTGGCGCCGTCAGTGACCAGAATAAGCACGCGGCTTTGTGCCGGACGTTGCCGCAGGCGTTTGAGGGCCAGGCCGATGGCATCGCCGATGGCGGTGTTCTTGCCGGCGATACCGATCCGCGCTTCGTCGAGCCATACGCGCACGGTGTGCCGGTCGAAAGTCAGTGGCGCTTGCAGATAGGCCTGGCTGCCGAACAGGATCAAGCCGACCCGGTCGCCGTCGCGGCTTTCAAGAAAATCGCCGAGCAAATGTTGCACCAGTGTCAGTCGGCTGACGTCTTCGTCCTGCCACTGCATGTCGGGGAAATCCATGGAGCCGGACACGTCCACCGCTACCAGCAAGTCGCGGCCGCTGGCGGCAATCGGCAGGGGCTCGCCGAGCCATTGCGGGCGTGCGGCAGCGATCAGCAATAACAGCCATAGCAGAATGAATGGGGCTTGCTGGCGCCACGCCGGCAGATTCGCCCGGGCGCGGCGGCGAGCGAGGCCTTCCAGTTCGCTGAGGAAGCTGACCTTGAGCGCCGGTTCGCCACTGTCGGCCACCGGCAGCAGCACCCGCATCAGCCAGGGCAGTGGCAGCAGGGCGAAGATCCACGGCCAGGTGAACTCAAACATGTTTGCGAATCCAGGTGTCGACCGCTTGAGTCAGGCCGGCGATGGCCTTGTCGTCGAGTTTGCATTCGGGTTTGTAGGCGCCTTCCACCAGCACCATCCAGCGCGTAAGGCCGGCGGCCGGGCAGCGGTTGTCAAGGAACGCCAGCCACTTGCGCCCGTTAAGGGTGTGGCTCTGGCTGTATGGGTAATGGTTGCGGCACAGGCGTTTGAGCAAGCCATTGAGTTGCTGCAGCCAGGCGCCAGCCGGGGCGCCGTCGTAGGGTTTGGGCATCAGGGCGAGTTCGGCCAAGGCCGCGAGACGCACCGGGTCCAGCGGTTGTTCGGCGCGCACGACAGGACGTTTGTTCACAATGAAACGGCGCAACTGCCACAGGCCGAAACCGATCAATGGCAGCAATAACAGCAGCAGCCACCAGCCCGGTGCCGGCGGCCAGAAGCCGATCGGTGGCGGGGAAATCAGCGGTTGCAGTTGATCGAGGCTGCTCATCGACTTTTTCCCGGACGCTGCGGGTTCAGGTATTCGCGCAGTTGCTCGACCATTTCGCTTTGGGTGCTCAAAGGCATCAGCAATACCCGCAGTTTCTGCGCCAGCAACTCCCAACGGGCGATGCGCGCTTCCGCTTGTGCGCGATAGGCCTGGCGCAAGTCGAAATTCAATGTGTCGAGTTCCAGTTGCGCTCCCCGTTCCGCAAAGCGTAAAAGCCCGGCAGCGGGCAGGGCATGATCCAGCGGATCGGACACGGGCAGCAGCAACAGGTCGCAATGACGTGACAACAGGCTCAACTGTTGCTCGGCACCGTCGGACAAGGCGCGCTCATCGCAGATCACGATCACCAGGCTGCCAGGGCGCAATACTTCCCGGGCGCGGCGCAGGGCAATGCCGAAGGCGTCGCGATCCGGCTCGCGTTCAGTGTGCAGCGACTGATTGACCCGCACCAGTCGGTTGAGCAATTGCAGCAGGCTCTGTTTGCTGCGTCGCGGTTTGATCTCGTAGTGCTCGTCATCGCCGAACACCAGCCCGCCGACCCGGTCGTTATGGCCCAGCGCGGCCCAGCCAATCAGGCTCGCCGCCTGGGCGGCCAGCACTGATTTGAACATCAGTCCGGAGCCGAAAAACAGCCGGCGGCTCTGTTCGACCATGATGAAAATCGGTCGCTCGCGTTCTTCATGGAACAGCTTGGTGTGGGGCTCCTGGGTCCGGGCGGTGACGCGCCAGTCGATGCTCCTCACGTCATCGCCGGCCTGATACACCCGCACCTGATCGAAGTCCACCCCGCGCCCGCGCAGTTTGGAATGGTGCAGGCCGATCAGCGGGCTGCGCTGGCTCGGCGTGGAAAACAACTGCACTTCGCGCACGCGATGACGCATCTGGATCAGCTCGGAAAGGCTGACACGGATGCCCGGCTCGGGCGGCAGGAGGGCGTTCATCGGAGTCAAGCGACGGCTACGACGTCGAGAATCCGCTGGACCACCCGGTCCTGGTCGATGCCAGCGGCTTCGGCTTCAAAGGAAAGAATGATGCGGTGGCGCAACACATCAAACAGCACCGCCTGAATGTCTTCCGGGCTGACGAAATCGCGACCGGCCAGCCAGGCGTGGGCCCGGGCGCAACGGTCCAGGGCGATGGAGCCGCGCGGACTGGCGCCATAGGCGATCCATTCGGCCATTTCCGGGTCGAACTTGGCGGGGATGCGCGTGGCCATGACCAGTTGCACCAGGTATTCCTCCACGGCGTCGGCCATGTACAACCCGAGGATTTCTTTGCGCGCGGCGAAAATCGCCTGCTGGCTGACCCGGCGCTCGGGCTTGGTTTCGCCGTGCAGCGCTTCACCGCGGGCCTGTTGCAGAATCCGGCGCTCGACGGCGGCATCAGGGAAGCCGATTTTCACGTGCATCAGGAAACGGTCGAGCTGGGCTTCGGGCAGCGGGTAGGTGCCTTCCTGCTCGATGGGGTTTTGCGTGGCCATGACCAGAAACAGCGGCGACAGGTCGTAGGTGCTGCGCCCGACGCTGACCTGGCGTTCGCCCATGGCTTCAAGCAGGGCCGACTGAACCTTGGCCGGGGCACGGTTGATTTCGTCCGCCAACACCAGATTGTGGAAGATCGGGCCTTGCTGGAATACGAAACTGCCGGTTTCCGGGCGATAGATTTCCGTGCCAGTGATGTCGGCTGGCAGCAGGTCGGGGGTGAACTGGATGCGATGGAACTGTGCTTCGATGCCTTCGGCGAGCTCTTTGATGGCCTTGGTCTTGGCCAGGCCCGGGGCGCCCTCGACCAGCATGTGGCCGTCGGCGAGCAGGGCGATGAGCAAGCGCTCGATGAGTTTTTCCTGGCCGAGAATCTGCGTTGAAAGAAAGGTTCGCAGCGCGAGCAGCGCTTCACGATGTTCCATCGATGACTGTTCCTGGAAAGGGTGACCGAAGACGTTCGAATAACGCCAGGGCTGGGGGCGTTACTTTAATCCATCGCGGGGGGCGGCGACTAACGGCATTTTGTGCAAAGTGCGGGAATTGATGGGCAAAATTGTTGGAATTTTGTAGACAAGGGGCAGGGTGGTGATTTGGCTGGCCTCTTCGCGAGCAAGCCCGCTCCCACAGTTAACCGCGTTCTTCCAGGAAAAATGCAATCGAATGTGGGAGCGGGCTTGCTCGCGAAGGCGTCCGTTCAGGCACTGAGATTCCGAGGCTCAGAGCTGGCTTATATAGGTACCAGTCCCTTTGAGGATGTTCTGCAAGGTTTCTTCCACCTCAGCCAGATCCTGCGCATCGGTGCTGTGCAGGATTTCCAGCGAATCTTCGCCATCGAGCACATCGGCGTCCGCGGCGGCGATTTCGATCAGCAGGCGGTCGGGGCTGAGGGTGACTTTCACACCGTTGAGGGCCGAAGGCTTGTCGTGGAAGATGATCTCCAGCTCATCCTCGTCCGGAAAGCGGCTCATCAGGAACATTTCGCCGTCAGCGCTGGTGCAGCAGAGCATGGCCAAGTTGTCTTCTTCTTCGTCGCACGGGTTGACGATCAAGAGGTCAGTTGTCATTTGCATGGGGAAAATCCTGGCTCGGCGAGCATGGTGAACGTTACAAAAAGCAATTCTGCCAGCCCTGGGGAATTTCTGCTCGGCTGAGTGTCAGAAGATGTGTCGTGAACATTCGGGGTGTTACTGGTCATTATTGGCACGCATGTACCGTAAAACCGGGCATAAAACGCCCGTTTTGCGACACGGCTGCTAATGTTGTTCGAGGCACCTGCCGCGCGCTGCGTACCGTTGACCGAATATGTCGCAGCGCTGCAAGCATGGCCCTTGCCGCAGTCGTTAAGCTGCGCAACGGATGAGCACCCGTAAAGGCATTGCCTGTTGCCTTGGCAGTCGTTTTTGCAGATGCCCATTCTTGGAAGGTGAATGTGACCTGAGTGTCTCGTCCAGCTTCATCCACCTGTCATCCTGTTTCCTCTGCCCGAGAATCAGGAACAGGGTGACGGATTGCCCCGAAAGGGGTTTGCACGCGACGCTTCCATCAATAACAAGCCCAAGCGGAGTACCACAGATGGCGTTCTTCACCGCAGCCAGCAAAGCCGACTTCCAGCACCAACTGCAAGCGGCACTGGCGCAGCACATCAGTGAACAGGCACTGCCACAAGTGGCGCTGTTCGCTGAACAATTCTTCGGCATCATTTCCCTGGACGAGCTGACCCAGCGTCGGTTGTCCGACCTCGCCGGCTGCACCCTTTCTGCGTGGCGCCTGCTTGAGCGCTTCGATCACGCGCATCCGCAAGTGCGCGTCTACAACCCCGATTACGAACGCCACGGCTGGCAGTCGACCCACACCGCGGTCGAAGTGCTGCACCACGACCTGCCGTTCCTGGTGGACTCGGTGCGCACCGAGCTGAACCGTCGCGGCTACAGCATTCATACCCTGCAAACCACTGTGCTGAGCGTGCGTCGCGGCAGCAAGGGCGAGCTGCTGGAAATCCTGCCCAAAGGCACCCAGGGCGAAGGCATTCTGCAAGAATCGCTGATGTACCTGGAAATCGACCGTTGCGCCAACACGGCCGAACTGAACGTCCTGACCAAAGAGCTGGAGCAGGTTCTCGGTGAAGTCCGCGTCGCGGTCGCCGATTTCGAACCGATGAAGGCCAAGGTCCAGGAGCTGATCGAAGGCATCGACAACAGCCAGTTCATCATCAACGCCGACGAAAAGTCCGAAATCAAGAGCTTCCTGGAATGGCTGGTGGGCAACCACTTCACCTTCCTGGGCTACGAAGAGTTCGTGGTGGGCGAGGATCAGAACGGCGGTCACATCGAATATGACCAGAACTCGTTCCTCGGCCTGACCAAACTGCTGCGCGCCGGCCTGACCGTCGACGACCTGCGCATCGAAGACTACGCCGTCAACTACCTGCGCGAACCGACGCCGCTGTCGTTCGCCAAGGCTGCGCACCCAAGCCGTGTCCACCGTCCGGCTTACCCGGATTACGTATCGATCCGCCAGATCGATGCCGATGGCAAGGTCGTCAAGGAATGCCGCTTCATGGGCCTGTACACCTCGTCGGTGTATGGCGAAAGCGTGCGGGTCATTCCTTACATCCGTCGCAAGGTCGAGATCATCGAACAGCGTTCGGGTTTCCAGGCCAAGGCTCACTTGGGCAAGGAACTGGCCCAGGTACTCGAAGTACTGCCCCGCGATGACTTGTTCCAGACCCCGGTGGACGAGCTGTTCACCACCGTGATGTCGATCGTACAGATCCAGGAACGCAACAAGATCCGTGTGTTCCTGCGCAAAGACCCGTACGGCCGTTTCTGCTACTGCCTGGCCTACGTGCCGCGCGACATCTACTCCACCGAAGTGCGGCAGAAGATCCAGCAAGTGCTGATGGATCGCCTGAAAGCCTCGGACTGCGAGTTCTGGACCTTCTTCTCCGAGTCTGTGCTGGCCCGTGTGCAACTGATTCTGCGGGTCGATCCGAAGAACCGTCTGGACATCGACCCGGTTCTGCTGGAAAAAGAAGTGGTACAGGCCTGCCGCAGCTGGCAGGACGACTACGCGAGCCTGGTGGTCGAGAGCTTCGGCGAAGCCCAGGGCACCAACGTGCTGGCCGACTTCCCGAAAGGCTTCCCGGCTGGTTACCGCGAGCGTTTCGCCGCCCACTCAGCTGTGGTCGACATGCAGCACCTGCTGAGCCTGAGCGAAAAAAATCCGCTGGTCATGAGCTTCTATCAGCCGCTGGCCCAGGTCTCCGGTCAGCGCATGCTGCACTGCAAGCTGTATCACGCCGACACCCCGCTGGCGTTGTCCGACGTGTTGCCGATCCTGGAAAACCTCGGCCTGCGCGTGCTGGGTGAGTTCCCGTATCGCCTGCGCCACAACAGCGGCCGCGAATTCTGGATTCACGATTTCGCGTTCACCGCCGCTGAAGGCCTGGAACTCGACATCCAGCAACTCAACGACACCTTGCAGGACGCTTTCGTCCACATCGTGCGTGGCGATGCCGAGAACGATGCCTTCAACCGCCTGGTGCTGACCGCCGGCCTGCCATGGCGCGATGTGGCGCTGCTGCGTGCCTACGCTCGTTACATGAAGCAGATCCGCCTGGGCTTCGACCTGGGTTACATCGCCAGCACCCTGAACAACCACACCGACATCGCTCGTGAATTGACCCGGTTATTCAAGACCCGTTTCTACCTGGCGCGCAAGCTTGCCAGCGACGATCTGGAAGACAAGCAGCAACGCCTGGAACACGCGATTCTGGCAGCACTGGACGATGTCCAGGTGCTCAACGAAGACCGCATCCTGCGTCGTTACCTGGACCTGATCAAAGCGACCCTGCGGACCAACTTCTACCAGACCGACGCCCACGGTCAGAACAAGTCCTACTTCAGCTTCAAGTTCAACCCGCACCAGATTCCGGAGCTGCCCAAGCCGGTTCCGAAGTTCGAAATCTTCGTTTACTCGCCTCGCGTCGAAGGCGTGCACCTGCGCTTTGGCAACGTTGCTCGCGGTGGTCTGCGCTGGTCCGACCGTGAAGAAGACTTCCGCACCGAAGTCCTGGGCCTGGTAAAAGCCCAGCAAGTGAAGAACTCGGTCATCGTGCCGGTGGGTGCGAAGGGCGGCTTCCTGCCGCGTCGCCTGCCGCTGGGCGGCAGCCGTGACGAGATCGCGGCCGAGGGCATCGCCTGCTACCGCATCTTCATCTCGGGCCTGTTGGACATCACCGACAACCTGAAAGACGGCGCACTGGTACCGCCGGCCAACGTCGTGCGTCATGACGACGATGACCCGTACCTGGTAGTGGCGGCAGACAAGGGCACTGCGACCTTCTCCGACATCGCCAACGGCATCGCCATCGACTACGGCTTCTGGCTCGGCGACGCCTTTGCGTCCGGTGGCTCGGCGGGTTACGACCACAAGAAAATGGGCATTACCGCCAAGGGCGCGTGGGTCGGCGTACAACGCCACTTCCGCGAGCGCGGCATCAATGTCCAGGAAGACAGCATCACTGTGGTGGGCGTCGGTGACATGGCCGGTGACGTGTTCGGTAACGGCTTGCTGATGTCCGACAAGCTGCAACTGGTCGCTGCGTTCAACCACTTGCACATCTTCATCGACCCGAACCCGGAGCCTGCCAACAGCTTCGCCGAGCGTCAGCGTCTGTTCGACTTGCCGCGTTCGGCGTGGTCGGACTATGACACCAGCATCATGTCCGAAGGCGGCGGGATCTTCTCCCGTAGCGCAAAAAGCATCGCGATTTCCCCGCAGATGAAAGAGCGTTTCGACATTCAGGCTGACAAGCTGACCCCGACCGAACTGCTCAATGCCTTGCTCAAGGCACCGGTAGACCTGTTGTGGAACGGCGGTATCGGCACCTACGTGAAAGCCAGCACCGAAAGCCACGCCGATGTCGGCGACAAGGCCAACGATGCACTGCGCGTGAACGGCAACGAACTGCGCTGCAAAGTCGTGGGCGAGGGCGGTAACCTCGGTATGACTCAACTGGGTCGTGTCGAATTCGGCCTCAATGGCGGCGGTTCCAACACCGACTTCATCGACAACGCCGGTGGTGTGGACTGCTCCGACCACGAAGTGAACATCAAGATCCTGCTGAACGAAGTGGTACACGCCGGTGACATGACCGACAAGCAACGTAACCAGTTGCTGGCGAGCATGACCGACGAAGTCGGTAATCTGGTGCTCGGCAACAACTACAAGCAGACTCAGGCTCTGTCCCTGGCGGCACGTCGTGCCTTCGTGCGGATTGCCGAATACAAACGTCTGATGAACGATCTGGAAGGCCGCGGCAAGCTGGATCGCGCCATCGAGTTCCTGCCGGCTGAAGACGCGATCAACGAACGCCTCGCGGAAGGCCATGGCCTGACCCGTGCCGAGCTGTCGGTGCTGATCTCCTACAGCAAGATCGACCTCAAGGAAGCGCTGCTCAACTCCCTGGTGCCGGACGACGACTACCTGACCCGCGACATGGAAACCGCTTTCCCGCCGACGCTGGTAAGCAAGTTCTCCGATGCCATGCGCCGTCACCGTCTGAAGCGTGAAATCGTCAGCACCCAGATCGCCAACGATCTGGTGAACCACATGGGCATCACCTTCGTTCAACGACTCAAAGAGTCGACCGGCATGAGCCCGGCGAACGTGGCCGGTGCATATGTGATCGTGCGTGACATCTTCCACCTCCCGCACTGGTTCCGGCAGATCGAAGCCCTGGACTACCAGGTTTCCGCTGACGTACAACTGGAGCTGATGGACGAGCTGATGCGTCTGGGCCGCCGCGCTACGCGCTGGTTCCTGCGCAGCCGTCGCAACGAGCAGAACGCTGCCCGTGACGTCGCGCACTTCGGTCCGCACCTGGCGGCGTTGGGCCTCAAGCTCGACGAGCTGCTGGAAGGCCCGACCCGCGAAGGCTGGCAGACCCGCTACCAGGCTTACGTCGCTGCTGGCGTGCCTGAGTTGCTGGCGCGCATGGTTGCAGGCACCACTCATCTGTACACCTTGCTGCCGATCATCGAAGCTTCGGATGTGACCGGCCAGAACGCAGCGGACGTGGCCAAGGCCTACTTCGCCGTGGGCAGTGCGCTGGACATCACCTGGTACCTGCAACAGATCAGCGCTCTGCCGGTTGAAAACAACTGGCAGGCCCTGGCCCGTGAAGCGTTCCGTGATGACGTCGACTGGCAACAACGTGCGATCACCATCTCTGTCCTGCAACAGGGCGACGGCACCCAGGACGTGGAAACACGCCTGGCGCTGTGGATGGAAGAGCACGAAGGCATGATCGAACGCTGGCGCGCCATGCTGGTGGAAATCCGTGCCGCCAGCGGCACCGACTACGCCATGTACGCAGTGGCCAACCGCGAACTGCTGGACCTGGCGTTGAGCGGTCAAGCGGTGGTGCCTGCCACTGCGGCTGTCGCTGTCAGCACCGAGCTGGAACCGGCTGCCTGATAAGCGTTGAATGAAAAAGCCCTGTCTCGAAAGAGATGGGGCTTTTTTTTGTCTGATGACCAATGACCGAAGTTACGTTACCCGTTGATCGTTCCCATGCTCTGCGTGGGAACGCCTCACCGGACGCTCTGCGTCCGCTTTTGGGGCGCGGAGCGCCCCTGGCTGCATTCCCACGCAGAGCGTGGGAACGATCATCACCAGAGTGTCTTGATTTAAACGATCGGAAAGCTGTTGAAGTCGACCGCGTTGGCCAGTCGGCTGTCGATCAGGCCGATAAAGCCTTGCACTTCGGGGCAGTTGAAATGCGATTGCATGGCCGCTTCCGATTGCCAGCGGGCGCTGACTGTCCAGCGGGTGTCGTCCTCGGGGCAGCGGTCGACCATATAGGAGTCACAGCCCGGAAGTTCGCGCAGGGTGTCGACAATCTTTTGCAGTTGCTTACCCAGTTCGTCCGAGCGGCCGGCGGCCGCCTGCACCTTTACGGTGGTAATCACTTCGTTGGACATTGCTCACACTCCTGAATCAGGCCGGACGAATCCTGCTCATTGAGGGATAACGCCCAATCAGGATAGGCCTGCACCCCCAGATCGCCAATAGCCAATCACCGGATAAAGCCGCAGACCAATCCCTCAGCCGAGCTGCTGCAAGATATCCCTTAACCGGTCCAGGGCGATGTCGATGTCCAGGGTTTCGATCGCGCCGAACCCCAGGAAAAGCCCGGCCCGCGGCGCTTGCTGGTAAAAAAAGCTGTCCAGGGCATAGAGCCCCACTTCGACTTTTTTTGCCAATTCGATCACCAATGGCATATCGACCGGCACCTTGCACAGCACCGCCATGTGGAACCCGGCCGTGGTTGGCACCGCTTCAAACCACGGCGAAAGGTCGCCGGCCATGCGCGCCAGGATCCGTTCACGGCGCCCGGCGTAAATCGTATGGCAGCGCCTGATGTGCTTGAGCAGACAGCCCTCGGCGATGAACTTGGCGAGCGCCCATTGGGGCAGGGTGGAGGTATGCAGGTCGGTGAGCTGCTTGGCGCGGATCACCGCTTCGAGAATCGCCGGCGGCAATATCGCGTACCCGAGCCGCAGTTCCGGCAGCAAGGTCTTCGAAAAAGTGCCGACGTAGGCGACGATGCCGCGCTCATCCAGGCTTTGCAGCGAGTCGGTGGGCCGGCCTTCGTAGCGGAATTCGCTGTCGTAATCGTCTTCGATAATGATCGCCCCCAGCTCATAGGCCCTTGCGAGCAGGGCTTCGCGCCGGGCCTGGCTCATGGGCATGCCCAAGGGGAACTGGTGCGACGGGGTGACGTAAATCAGCCGGGTGCCATCGGGAATGTGCTCGACCTGAATGCCTTGCGCATCCACCGGCACGCCGACCACCGTTGCGCCATGGCTCCCGAACAACAGACGCGCCGGCGGGTAACCGGGGTCTTCCATGGCGACGAGGCTGCCCGGTTGGGTCAACACCCGGGAAATCAGGTCCAGCGCCTGTTGGGCGCCATTGCACACCACCACGTCTTCGTCCTGGCAGTTGACCCCGCGTGAAAACGCGATGTGCTGTGCGATGGCATTGCGCAGCGCCGGCAGGCCTTCGGGCAGGCTATAGAAACCTTTGGAACCGGCCATCTGGCGCAAGGCATGGGAAGTGCAGCGGCGCCAGTCGTCCTGCGGGAACTGGCCCTTGCTGGTGGCGCCACCAATGAACTCGTAACGCAACGAACCTTCCAGCGTCGGGTGGCGCAAGAATGTCGGCAGGTTGCGCCAGCGTTCGATGACCTCAAAGCTCGCCAGCTCCGAGTGGCTCTGCTTGTGGACGATTTTCGCCGCCCGGGCATTGACGTAAGTGCCTTTGCCGATCACCCCGGTGAGGAAGTTCTCATAGGTCAATTGCGCATACGTGTCGGAAATGGTCTTGCGCGAGATCCCCAGTTGTTCGGCCAGCAAGCGGCTGGGCGGCAGTTGCGTCCCGGCTGTCAGGCGACCGGATTCAATGGCGTCGCGCAGTTGCCGGTACAACTGGCCTGCCAGGTCCTTGCGGCCGTTGATGACAACATGAAGTTCCATACCGGCGGGGCTCCTGGGGCGGTTGAGGCGACTGTGCGTCGCGCCAGATTACCCGCATGAACGGCTGCGCAGAAGTTGCGTGGGCGAAAAACCTGCGATTGGCCTGCTGCCGGGCGGTCCATGGTTTTTTCGACGAATTGGACCTGTGACGCTCGCGGATCAGCCTCTACCTTGGAGTCACCTATCCGATCCCCGAGGTCGCCCCATGAACTCCCGTCTGGATTACTACAGCGCATCGCCCAAAGCAATGAAAGCCATGATCGCCATGGAGGCCTTGACCCGCGACCTGAGCATCGAACCGGCCTTGTTGAACCTGATCAAAATCCGCGCCTCGCAGCTCAATGGCTGCGCCTTCTGCACCGACATGCATTCGGTGGACGCGCGCCGCTTCGGTGAGAGCGATCGCCGGCTTTACGCGATCGTGGTCTGGCGCGACAGCAACTTTTTCAACCCTCGGGAGCAGGCGGCCCTGGCCTGGACCGAAGCGGTGACCCTGCTTTCGCAAAGCCACGTGCCGGATGACGTTTACGCTCAGGCCCGGGAGCAGTTCAGCGACGGTGAACTGGTCGACCTGACCCTGGCCGTCAGCACCATCAACAGCTGGAACCGCCTGGCGGTGAGCTTTCGGCAAACGCCCGGTGGTTGATTCGCTTTTTGTGCGGCCGTCACATCAAGTTCATAAACAGTCAGCAGGATAAAACGCTCAAGGACAGATCGACAGGGAGTCATCAATGTCATTCATGGAACCCACTGATCGTCAGGGTGTGACCGAGTACCGTTGGCCCGTAGAACAAAACCAATCCTTACACTCACTGGCCGGAATCGATCCGGTGCTGGTGCAGTCTTTCCGGGTCTGCGCCCGTTGCGGTTGTTTCATGCAAGCGGCCCGCAGCCTCAACATCAAATCGACCCAATTGCGTAAACAACTGGCACAACTTGAAGCGCAACTGCGGCGTTCGCTGTTCAGCCACTCGGGCAATGGCTTTGCACTCAGTCGTGACGGCTTGCGGCTTCAGGCGCAGTTGATTGCCCTGGCCCGTGAACGCGACTTGCCCGTGATCGAACAGCCCTTGATTCGCCTGGCCGTCGCCGAATCGATCCTGCACGACATCCTCGGCCGTGATCTGGTCTCGCTGCTGCGGCGCAACGCCAGTGTGCGCCTGGACATCATTTCCCTGGACAGCGAACTGTCCCTGCGAGCGATCAGTGCCGATGTGGTGGTGTGGCTGGCCGGCACCGATTCGCCGTCGCCAGGCCCCAGTTTTGCCATCAGCGAACCCCAGCGACTGGCACGGCTGGACTATCTGCCGCACATCGCCAAACGGTATTCACGGGTCGCGGCGCGGCCGGACAGCCTGGGTGACCTGGCCGATTTCATGCTGGTGCAATGGCAGCACGATCGTCATGTCAGCGCTTTTGGTGCGTGGAACAGTCTGGTGGAGCAGCGCCTGGCGGGGGTGGTGCAACTGCATGCCTATGAGCTGATGCTAGAGATGATCCGCTGTAGCGCCTGCATCGGTTTATTGCCGCAGTACATGAGCCAATTCGACCGGGGGCTGGTGGCGTTACCCGGGCTCTTCAAGCAACCGATGCAGCGCCAGGTGTGGATGGCGGTCAATGCCGATTCCCGGAATGAGACCGAGGTGCAGCGGATCGTCGAACTGATCCACAACACCTTCAGCGAGCGGCGGGAGTGGTTCGAGAGTTGACGACTAACTAATGTGGGAGCGGGCTTGCTCGCGAAGGCGGTGCGTCAGGCAACATTGATGTCGACTGACACACCGCCTTCGCGAGCAAGCCCGTCCCCAAGCCCTCCGTGGAACATGAGAACGATCAATTTCTTTGGCTATCCGCTTGGATATCGGCCGGTGTGGCGGGGAAGGCAGGCGGCGCAGCATGACTGTGCACTGTCTGAGCACCAACACCACAACTTGCGAAAAACGCCATCAGGCTGAATCCTGCGGCGCGAAGCAAACCTTTCATAGAAATTTCCTCATTTTCCAAAGGTGACATTCAGTCCGGCGAATAACGTCGTTTCTCAAGTCGAACGTCCAGGTGGCGGTGCACGACTCCGGTGCTGGATAGTCGATGGGTATGTTTTTTACTCTAGCAGGTGGTTGTCGCGTCAACGGTCTAGCCATGCCGCTCTGCATGCAGCACGCATCTCGGCAACCGGCAACGGACACAAAACACCGCCACAGCCTGCCATCAAGAGCAAAAGATCGCAGCCTTCGGCAGCTCCTACAGAGATTGGGTACACCCGCTGAATGACGGGTACACACGATCAATGCATGAGCTGCCGAAGGCTGCGATCTTTTGACTTTGTTTTCGTCAGGTCCGCGCCCGAATCTCCGCTCCCACATTTTGATCTCGCCACTCATGGGGATCGCGGTTTAGAGTGACCGGTCACACACCGATCAAGGACGAACACCGCCATGCCCGACCATGACCCCGCCATTCACCTCGAACGTTTCAGCGAATCCCACATCGAGGGCATCACCGCGCTCTACAACGACCCCGCCGTGGCCCGGCAGGTGCTGCAAATGCCGTTTCAGTCCACCGAGGTCTGGCGCCAGCGCCTGATGGCGGACAACGAGCGCGCGGTGAAACTGGTGGCGCTGCACCAGGGATCGGTCATCGGCAACATTGGCCTTGAGCAGTTTTCGCGGATCCGCCGCAGCCACGCCGGCAGCT
Organism: Pseudomonas sp. PDM09; assembly: GCF_014852305.1. Taxonomy (NCBI): domain Bacteria; kingdom Pseudomonadati; phylum Pseudomonadota; class Gammaproteobacteria; order Pseudomonadales; family Pseudomonadaceae; genus Pseudomonas; species Pseudomonas sp. PDM09. The sequence goes on from NZ_JACVBI010000001.1 coordinate 613,510, forward strand.
TTGGCATGGGTGTCGCCGTGGCGTGGCAGGGCAAGGGTGTCGGTTCGAAATTGCTGGCAGCAGCGCTGGACGTCGCCGACAACTGGATGAACCTGCAACGGGTCGAACTCTCGGTGTACGCCGACAACGAAGCAGCCATCGGCCTGTACCAGAAATTCGGTTTCGAGACCGAAGGCCTGTTCCGCGATTACGCCGTGCGTGACGGTCGGCTGGTCGATACCCTGAGCATGGCGCGCCTGCGTCGCACGCCCGAGGCCCAACGCCGATAAGTCAAGAAATGTGAGCGACGAACATCCTGTGGGAGCGTGGCTTGCCCGCGAAGAACGATGACGCGTAATACCTGAAAAACCGCGGTGCATTCTTCGCGGGCAAGTCGGATCGACGCACCGCTCGCTCCTACAGGTTCTGCGCGAGTCAGTCGTCCAACGCGAACGCCACCGCCGCCTGCGCATGCAGTTCGGTGGTGTCGAGCAAGGGCAGGGCGCTGTGCTCGGGTTTGATCAGCAGGCCGATTTCGGTACAGCCGAGGATAATCGCTTGGGCGCCGCGTTCGGTCAGCGACTCGATCACCCGTTGATAGACCTGACGTGACGCCTCGCTGATCACCCCGACGCACAACTCGTTATAGATGATCCGGTGCACGGCCTGGCGCTCCTCAGCCTCCGGTACCAGCACTGTCAGGCCCTTGGCCGTCAGACGTGCCTTGAGAAAGTCTTGCTCCATGGTGAACGCAGTACCCAGCAAACCCACCCGCAGCGCACCGGCGTCCAGTGCCGCCTGAGCGGCCGGGTCGGCAATGTGCAGGAACGGAATATCGATCGCCGCCTGAATCTGCCCGGCCACCTTGTGCATGGTGTTGGTACACAGCACCACGCACTCGGCGCCACCTGCTTCCAGACGCTGGGCCGCATCCACCAGAATCGCCGCCGCATCGTCCCAGCGCCCGGCATGCTGGGCCTGTTCGACCGGGCCGAAGTCGACGCTGTACATCAACAGTTTCGCCGAGCGCAACGGCCCGAGGCGGTCGCGTACTTGCTGGTTGATGAGACGGTAATATTCGGCGCTGGACTCCCAGCTCATGCCGCCGATAAGGCCGATGGTGCGCATGTTGTGCTCCTGTAGTGGCAAACCCTTGCGAGGGTGCTCTTTATTCGAGAGTATCCCGTGGGTCTTCATGGCGATCTATCAGGAAATTTCACATGCCCAGTGTGCTGAGCCAGCGCCTGCCGGGTGGCAAAATCTGCCTGCAACTCTTGCCTCGTGCGGCCTACAGCGCGCGCGATCCGGCACAGTCAAAAACGCTAGGGGTGACACTGGAACGTCAGCAAGGCGTGCATGCGATCGATTCTGACCGACGGACAGATTTTGATACCTTTGCGGGTGTATTGGCTTATACGCCTATCGGCGTGGAGGTGTTTTCCGAATCAGCCACCGGTGGCGAGTATCTGCTGATGCAGTTGGACGAGCAGTTAGCCAGCGAACAGTTACCCTCCGTCGCCCACCGCGTGCAGTCTTGCGGCAATCGACGAGCGTTGTCTCTGGCGCGAGAGGTACGGCGTCAGTTGCTCGCCACGCAACCCGACTTGCTGGCACTTGAGCAATGTGCCGTGGCGCTGGTTGGCGTAGCGAATTGGAAAGCCGATATCACGCAGCGTGCGGCGCCCCGGGCCTTCGCTCGCGTCATGGAGCAGATCAGCGAGCAGTTCCAGCAGCCTCTGACGCTGGAACAATTGGCTGCCACCTATGGGCAAAACGAGCTGCGCTTTCTGCGCGATTTCACCCAGACTATCGGCCTGACACCCTACGCTTACCTCATTGAAATGCGCCTTCAGGCGGCACGAAGGATGATCGAATGCACTGATCTATCCTTGGCCTGTATCGCTCTGGATGCCGGTTTCGCCCATCAGTCCCATATGGGCAGTGCCTTCCGCAAGCACCTGGGCATGACCCCTCGCCAATACCGTTCACGCTTTTAGTCGTACGTCTGTGGCGCGCATCTGCCATGCTCAAAGTCCGCAGCAACGCTTCAACCAAAGGAACACCGCAATGGACGATGTACAGCAACTGGGCGAGATGCTTCGCCACTATGCAGATAGCGAAGCGCACAAGAAGCAACTGTTTGAGTCGCAATCGGCCGTGTGGGCGACGCGCATTGGTGAGTTGTTCGATCAGATCCAGCAGTGGCTGGCTCCGATCCTGACGCCGAATCTGCTGGAAGTGAGTCGCGAGGCGTATGTCGCGTCGGGGCCGAGCGTGCCGCTCGAGACGTCGCCGTTCAAGACCGAGAAACTGTCTGTTGTGATTGCCGGTAAACCAGTGGAGTTCGTGCCGGACGTGATGGGCGCGGGTGGGCAGATTTCCCTGGCAGTGATGGGCTTGACCGCCGCGCGTTATGGCAGCATTTCGCTGGTGTGCCTGCCGCCCTCCAGCAATTGGCAATGGCGCAAGACCAATGGTTTGAAAGACCCGGATACCTTTGCCTTCGATGCGAACTTCCTGGCGCAGCAACTGCAGAGCCTGATTCCCCGTGAGCGCGGCTGAATGCTCTGAGCATTGCGCATTCCCTGTGGGAGCGAGCCTGCTCGCGATGGCGGTTTAGCAATCAACATGTATGGTTGACTGACCCTCCGCTATCGCGAGCAGGCTCGCTCCCACATTGATTTACGGCGTTCGCAAAAGACGGCTTCACTGCAGCATCTCGGCCGTCTGGTGCTTCAAACAGTACTCGACCGCCAGCCAAAGCCCCTGCACGCCCAACAGATTCAATCCCATTCTGGCAGAGTTAAAAGCCGGTTTTTGGTCGGATTCCTAGCGGCTTTAATCTGATTGTCCCTTGTTCTATATGTTCTTGTATGACTCCTTGCAGGTAAGGTGGCTCGCCGATGGGGACTCCGGATGTTTTTATCCGGTAGGCTTTGCCTGGGTAGTTGGGGGAGTTGAGGGACCAGTACACGGAAGGGAATGCATCGGCTGGGAATCCCTCATATGCGAACTGGATCGCGTTGAAGTAACGGGAAGCGCCTGGGGGCACGCAGTCAGTTCCCGTTAGCCATTCTTCATATGCACTGAAGGTATATAGTAAGTTGCCTGCAAGGAGTTGGTATACGTTCTCGCATTGCACTTGGATCACCACACTGTCTCCCACGCTATCTCTGATGGTAATCGTTGCTCTACCGTTCCCTGTGGAACTCATGACGCCTGTCTGCTCTACGGTCACTATATTGGGATTGCTTGATGTGTAAGTGTAGGGTGGTTTCCCTCCCGTGGGTATTCGTACATCGGTGGTTCCGGGAATCACATACTTTGTTCTTGAAAACTGAGGATTGTAGGGAACTGGGGCTGAAATAATTTGGGTGCCCCTGAGTGAAACGTTTGGGTCTGCAACTTCCAATGGCGCGCGCCGGGTCAGGCTCCATGGGGACGATTCCAGCCCGTTGCCATACAGGGATTTGACGATGAAACTGTGAGTGCCCTCTACCAATCCTGTCACCGTTTTGCTCCAGTCACCGTCGCTATCTACGAGTGCAATCCCTTGCGAGCTCGCGTTATCAAAAACCTCAACTCGTTGGTCGTTACGGCCGTTACCGCTGAGCGTGACAGTGACATCAACGGTGCTTCCGCCATTCGGGATTTCATTGTTTTTGGAATCCCTCACCGAGGTGATCTCTGGGTGGAGCTCTGGACCAATCACCTTTGCCGTGGCCGTCCTGGATTTGCCGATCTCAACCCCTCCCCTGAACAGCCCGTATGTCGCCGTCACTTTGCTGCCGGTGATGACCTTGTTGTTTGGAATCTGCAGGATGCAGGGGTTTTTCTGCCCGAACTCATCCGCCTCCACCGTCCCGCTGGGCGACACCACGACGTCCGGCTGGCCCTCGATTGTCGCGGTGTAGGTAGCGTTGATCGTGTCCCCCACCTGAATGCGCGAGTCGTCGGTCAGTGCAATAAACCACAGCGGATTAGGGCCAAGCTTTTCCAAATCGATGATGCCCGGATCATCCGTAACATCACTCTGAATTTCACGCAGGATTGGCATCAGCAAGGAGAGACCGTCCAGGTCTTCTTCAGCTTCTTGCGACGCCGACCACACCGCGTTGGTGTCTGGGCCGTTACCGATCTGGTCGGTGACAGTGTAGGAAAAAACCAGTTTATTGCCCGGTCTTTGTGCTTGTTTCAGGTAGTTGCGGGTCACGGTAAAGTACACCGTGGTCGGGATCGCCGAGCCCGGGTTGGGCGGTTCCGGGGCCTCGTCCTTGCTGACCTGATAGGTCATGAGCTCGCCGTTGCATTTCAGGCTGACGTCATCATAGGCCCGGCAATACGGGTATGACACGCACACCCTTGCGCTGACAAAATCGGGGCCTACACCATTCCTGATCACATCGGGCAGCAACAACTTAAGCTCCGAATGACCATCCTCAGGATGGGTGTCCTTCAGACCAGGGCGGATCTTGTTGTAGAGCATGGTCAACGGCGGCGTGGAGGTGCCGATGTTTTGACTGTTACGGGTGATGGTGTAGTACAACTCGTTGATCCGGTCCGGATGCAGCCGGTCTTTGGGGATGCGCAAGGTTGTCTTGGCATTCACGTCCACAATGATCTCGCTGTCCAGGAGCGTGTGGTCATCCTCCAGCCACAATTGCATGACATCCCCGGGATCCATCGTGCCTGACAAGGGCGGATCGACCTCGACAGTGGCTCCCTCGTCGGCCAGATCGTAAATAAGCAAAGAGACGCCGATATTGGCCCCCTCAACGGGTCGGGTGGCGCCGAGCACGCGGGGCAGGGATAGTATCAGTACGGTGTTGTCGATGGATTCGGGGGTGGTCATGTCTGAGGCTCCTGCACGATGGTCAATGGACTGGAGTCATCAAATAGCAGTTCAACGAACATGGCTACTGTCAGATCTGATAGGGGGAACGGTTTTTTGATGAATGGTCGAAGTTCAAAGCTGCGTGACAGAGTAAAACTGTGTAGCCCAGGGCAAGCCCACAGTGTATTGGTTGCACCTCAGATTTCGAGGTTGCCCCAACCCGGCTTCACCTCTTCCGGCGCCACTGCTTTCACAGTCTTACCCGTCGCCAATTCCACCCGCCGCGCCACCTCGGGATCATCGGCGAACGGAATCAGGCTGGCATCGTCCAGGCTCTCGGCCGTCTGCTGTTTCAGGCAGTATTCGACCGCCAGCCAAAGCCCCAGAACACCCAATAGATTCAGCGCCATCTCGATCATGTCAGGCTCCTTGCCTCAGGCAATCTGCGCTTCAAGTTCAGCCATCTTCACGTCCGACACCCGCACCGTGCGCCAGGTGTTGTAGGCCATCAGCAACATGCCGCTAAGGAAGAACACCCCGCCGACGAAGCGCACCACAAACCCCGGATGACTGGCCTGCAAGGCTTCGACGAAGGAGTAGGTCAGCGTGCCGTCGTCGTTGATCGCGCGCCACATCAAACCCTGGGTGATGCCGTTGACCCACATCGAGGCGATGTACAGCACGGTGCCGATGGTCGCCAGCCAGAAGTGTGCGTTGATCAGGCCGATGCTGTGCATCTGTGGGCGGCCGAAGACTTTCGGGACCATGTGGTAGACGGCGCCGAAGGTGATCATCGCCACCCAGCCCAGGGCCCCGGCGTGAACGTGGCCGATGGTCCAGTCGGTGTAGTGGGAGAGGGCGTTCACCGTCTTGATCGCCATCATCGGCCCTTCAAACGTCGACATGCCGTAGAAGGCCAGGGACAGCACCAGAAAGCGCAGGATCGGGTCGGTGCGCAATTTATGCCAGGCGCCCGACAGGGTCATCATGCCGTTGATCATGCCGCCCCAACTCGGCGCCAACAGGATCAGCGACATCGCCATGCCCAGCGACTGCGCCCAGTCTGGCAGTGCGGTGTAGTGCAAGTGGTGTGGGCCGGCCCAGATGTACAGGGTGATCAGCGCCCAGAAATGCACGATCGACAACCGATAGGAATACACCGGCCGGCCGACCTGTTTCGGCACGAAGTAATACATCATCCCGAGGAAGCCGGTGGTCAGGAAGAATCCCACCGCGTTGTGCCCGTACCACCACTGCACCATGGCATCGGTGGCCCCGGAATACACCGGATACGACTTGAACCAGTCCACCGGAATCGACAGGTGATTGACCACGTGCAGCATGGCGATCACCACGATGAACGCGCCGAAAAACCAGTTGCCGACGTAGATGTGTTTGGTCTTGCGTTGCACCACAGTGGTGAAGAACACGATGGCGTAAGCGACCCAGACCACCGTCATCCACACCGCGCCGGAGAATTCGATCTCGGCGTATTCCTTGGTGGTGGTGTAGCCCAGCGGCAGGGTGATCAGCATCACCACGATCACCGATTGCCAGCCCCAGAAGGTGAACGCGGCGAGCTTGTCGGAATACAGCCGCACTTGGCAGGTGCGTTGCACCGCGTAGTAACTGGCGGCGAATTGCGCGCTGCCGGCAAAGCCGAAAATCACCAGGCTGGTGTGCAACGGGCGCAAGCGGCCGAAGGTGGTCCACGGCAGGTCGAGGTTCATCTCCGGCCACACCAGTTGCGAGGCGATCCACACCCCCATCGCCATCCCGACGACGCCCCAGACGATGGTTGCCACGACGAATTGGCGAACGACCTTGTAGTTATAGGCCTGTCCGATTGTTGCTGTGCTCATGGTCAATTCTTCCACGGTTGCAAAGACTTGCCAGGCCACCCGGTCTGGCATGCATGAACTGTAGAAACCCTGCCGCAGACAAAACAGACTCAGAAAAACCGAGTTTATGCGGATCAGATGTGATGCGGGCCTGCGGCCATAGGCCGCGCCCTGATACGGTTTTTTAGTGTTTAGCTGAATCTGTAACGTGCTGCGCTGCAGGTGCATAGTCGCCACCTCAAGAACGAGCCGCAGAGCCTGATGCCGACCAGTTAAGGAATTGAACACCGCAATCCTTGTGGGAGCGGGCTTGCTCGCGAAGACGGAGTGTCAGTCACCGGTGATGTTGCATGTGACGGCCTCTTCGCGAGCAAGCCCGCTCCCACAGGTTCTGCGCCTGACTGACTGGCATTAGCCGCAGAGCCCGATAATCCTGATGAGGTGGCAGCCACATGTATCAATACGATGACTATGACCGGGCCCTGGTGTTCGAGCGTGTTGCGCAGTTTCGCGATCAGGTCGAACGTTTCATGGCCGGGGAGTTGAGTGAAGAAGAGTTCCTGCCCCTGCGCCTGCAGAACGGCCTGTACATGCAAAAACATGCCTACATGCTGCGCGTGGCAATTCCTTACGGCACGCTGAGCGCCAAGCAAATGCGCATTCTGGCGAGCATTGCGCGGGACTACGATCGTGGCTACGGCCACTTCACCACCCGGCAGAACATGCAGTTCAACTGGATCGAACTGGCCCAGGTGCCGGACATTCTCGAACGTCTGGCCCAAGTCGAAATGCACGCGATCCAGACCTCCGGCAACTGCGTGCGCAACATCACCACCGAAGCCTTCGCCGGCGTCGCGGCGGACGAGCTGATGGACCCGCGCCCACTGGCAGAGATCCTGCGGCAATGGTCGACCATCAATCCGGAATTCCTGTTCCTGCCGCGCAAGTTCAAGATCGCCATCTGCTCGGCGAAGCAGGACCGCGCGGCGATCATGATGCATGACATCGGCCTCTATCTTTATCGCGATGACAGCGGGCAAATGCTCTTGCGGGTGATCGTGGGTGGCGGGTTGGGGCGCACGCCGATTCTCGGTTTGCAGATTCGCGATGGCTTGCCGTGGCAGCACCTGCTGTCCTATGTCGAGGCGGTGCTGCGGGTCTATAACCGCCACGGGCGGCGCGATAACAAATACAAGGCGCGGATCAAGATTCTGGTAAAGGCTTTGGGTATCGAAGCGTTCGCCAAGGAAGTGGAGGAGGAGTGGCAATACCTCAAGGACGGTCCGGCGCAGTTGACCGACGTCGAGTATGAGCGTGTCGCCAGTGCCTTTGTGCCCCCCGATTACCGTTCACTGGCCGGCACCGACCTGGATTTCGGCACGCGCCTGGCCGAGAACCCGGCCTTCGCCCGTTGGGTGACGCGCAACGTTCAACGGCACAAGGTGCCGGGTTACGCCAGCGTGGTGCTGTCGACCAAACCGGGCATCGCCGCGCCACCGGGGGATGTCACGGCCGAGCAAATGGAGGCGGTGGCCCAGTGGTCCGAACAGTTCGGCTTCGGCGAAATTCGCATCGCCCATGAACAGAACGTCGTCCTGCCGGACGTGCCCAAGACTGACCTTTACCCGCTGTGGTGCCTGGCCTGCGAGCAAGGCCTGGGATGCGCCAACATCGGCTTGTTGACCGACATCATCGCCTGCCCCGGCGGTGACTTTTGCGCGTTGGCCAACGCCAAATCCATTCCCGTCGCACAAGCGATACAGGCGCGATTCGAGGACCTGGATTACCTGCATGACCTGGGCGACATCAGTCTGAATATCTCCGGTTGCATGAACGCCTGCGGTCACCACCATATCGGCAACATCGGCATTCTTGGCGTCGATAAAAACGGCAGCGAGTGGTACCAGATCACTCTTGGCGGTGCCCAAGGCAAGAACAGCGCGTTGGGCAAAGTCATCGGCCCGTCCTTCAGCGCCGTCGAAGTGCCCGCGGTGATCGAGCGGATCATCGCTACATTTGTCCGCTACCGCGAGAGCGAGGAACTGTTCGTCGATACCTTGGCGCGCATCGGTCTGGAGCCGTTCAAGGAACGGGTTTACCCGAAAATGCTGGAGGTGTCGGCATGAATAATCTGCTGCGTTTGCAAGAGGGCGGTGCCGAGTGGGTGCGCGATGATCCGTGGCAGTTGATTCGTGAAGCAACGGATGAGTTGCCGGCCGGACCGCTGATACTGCCGTTACCCCAGTGGCTGGCACTTAATGCCGACAGGACATCAGCGCTCGAAGGCGTCTGGCTGGGGCCTAACGAGGAAGTGACAAACCTGACCCCGTGGTTTCCCGACCTGCCGCTGATTGCCCTCGACTTCCCGAGTTTTCGCGACGGACGCGCCTACAGCCAGGCCTATCTGCTGCGTACGCGTTTCGGTTGGCAAGGCGAATTGCGCGCGATTGGTGATGTGCTGCGCGATCAACTCAGCCACATGCGCCAATGCGGTTTCGACAGTTTCGCCGTGCGTGAAGATAAATCCGCTGAAGATGCGCTGAAGGGATTGGCGGGGATGAGCGTGTTGTACGGACGCTCGGTGATTGAGCCGCGACCGTTGTTTCGGCGGCGCTGAAGCTTTCCCGGCTCAAATCCCAGTCAGTTAGCGCAACCCCTGTGGGAGCGGGCTTGCTCGCGAAAGCTGACTGACATTCAACATTGATGTCGACTGATACACCGCTTTCGCGAGCAAGCCCGCTCCCACAAGGATCTTCTGTGTACGGGGATTTTTACTTGGGCCAATGATGGCATTTTGATAGAGTCCGCGCCTCATAGGGAGTCAGCAAAGAAAGGAGTCTGGTTTGAGCGTGGGCAAGAAGATTTTAGGGCTTTTCGCGTTGCTGCTGATGGCGGCCCTGTGGGGCAGTTACTTTTATGTGTTCAAAGAGAACCGTACCGGCCAGCTCGGGGAGACCTTCAGCAGCTACGCCTGGTGTGGCACGCCACCGGCCAGCGATGCCACAGGCTCGGGCAGGGATCGACTGTCGCTGCATATCACCAACAACGTTCATGGCGAGTTCATGCTCTCGGGCGCGGTGATCGTCTCCGAGCGAACCTTTGATCGCTATGACCTGGGCCGCAACGAACTGCGGCTGCGCATGGAACCCCTGCAGTGGTCCTACGGCATTGCGCCGATTCTCATGGAGCAGGTCAGGATCAAGCCCCTGAGCCGCAACCTGTCTTCGACCGATAAAAGTGCCTACGCGGAACTTGAGTCCAGACCCATCGGGGTCTTGGGGCGGTCGACGGACTTTCCGTTCGACACCTATCGCCACGGCTACAAACCGGTGCTGTACATCCTCAAGGGCAATGAGCGCATTGACCTGAAATTCAGGCACATCACCACTGGCATGGAGATGTCGAACACCTTTACGCCAATCCGCAAGTACAACCGTGTCGAGTACATCAACGAGAAAAACTCGTTGATTCGCGAGGAGGATTACAAGCCCTACGGCGCCAACGAATGCGCGTTCAGTGTCGAGCGCAAGGGCTCGTTCAAGGTGATTGTGCTGCTGTTGTTGCTGGTGATGTGCCTGCCGCTGCTGCACGTGTTTTATCGCGATGAGCCGGGCATCGATTTTCTCGCGACGCTCGTGAGTATTGGTGCGATCCGGGTGTTTCTGGTGGGGCCGTTGAACGACTTCCAGCTGTACAGCATCGACTTCCTGTTCGCGGCGGTGATCATCCTGGTGGGCACGGTGTCGCTGATCAAGGCGATGCGCGCCAATAGTCGGCGGGAATTGGCGGCGAAAAGCGGATCTTCGTGGTGATTGACCAGGTTTTTCCAATGAGGTTTTGTGTTGTTTGAGCTGATGTCTTCGCGGGCAAGCCTCGCTCCTACAAGGGTTTTGGTTCATACAACCCGGACTTGTAGGAGCGAGGCTTGCCCGCGAAGGGTCTTTGAATATGGCCGCGATCACTTCAGCAATAGATGAATATTGTGCTTTTTGATAACAAAGTGCCGGGCATTGGCTATACCTGTATTTCCCGTATTCAATATTGTTGCCCGGCCTTCTGACAGGAGTTACAGCATGAAGCTTGCGTTACTGATGAGCACACTGTGCATCGCCTCGATCGGGGTGGTGGGTTGCTCGAGCAAAGTCGTCGAGCCGGACCAGTATTCCGGTTTTCTCAAGAACTACAGTCAGCTGAAGGAAGCCAAGTCGCCATCGGGCGCTGTGGTAATGCGCTGGATGGACCCCAAGCTTGATATCAACAAATTCACCAGTGTCTACATCGAACCGACTCAGCTCTATCCCAAACCGCAACCGACGGCGAAAATCCCTCAAACCACACTGAACGGCATCACCAGTTACTACGATCAGGCGCTTAAACGCGAAATAGGCAAATCCCTGCCACTGGCCAACGGTCCCGGCCCTGGCGTGATGGTGGTGCGTGCGGCGATCACCTCTGTTACCAGCAAGACCGAAAGCCTCCAGCCTTATGAAGTGATCCCGATCGCCCTGGTAGCGGCGGCAGTCAGTACAGCCAGCGGCATTCGCGACCAGGAAACCAATCTGGCCACCGAAGCGGTGTTTCTCGATGGTGGCAACAACAAAGTCGTGGCCCAAGTGGTGCGCAAGGGCATTGGCAAACCGCTGGAAAACTCAGATCAGGTGATGAAGGCCGGTGACGTGAAAAACGTGATCGATGGCTGGGCATCGGATATGCATCAGTCGTATCTGAAACTCAAGTCCAAGTAATGCGGCGGGGCTGAGGGCCTCTTCGCGAGCAAGCCCGCTCCCACATTGATTCTGTTTCGATCACAGATTTTGTGTACACCAGAGATCAAATGTGGGAGCGGGCTTGCTCGCGAAAGCGGTCTCCGGGTACCACTAATTCCCCCCGCAATCCCGATACCGAGCTGCCGAAGGCTGCGATCTTTTGATCTTGCTCTTTCCCAGGGCCGCTAAAACAAGATCAAAAGATCGCAGCCTTCGGCAGCTCCTACGACGCATCAAGCGGCATCAGGTGCATCAGAAGTGCATCAGGTATGTCAGGTGCATCAGTTTTGCTTCAGTGCTGCTTCGCCTGCGCACGTACTCGTTCTTCCTGCTCGCGCAACTGCGGTGTGAACTCGGCCCCGAAGTCTTCGGCCTCGTACACCTGGCGAATCTCGATCTCGGCCTCTGTACCCGGCATCGGGTTGGGGCAGCGCTTGACCCACTCGATCGCTTCCTCTTTCGACTTCACCTGCCACAACCAATAGCCAGCGATCAGCTCCTTGGTTTCAGCGAACGGGCCGTTGATCACCGTACGCTCGTCACCCGAAAAACGTACGCGGGCGCCTTTACTGCTGGGCTGCAGGCCGTCGCAATCGATGAGGATGCCGGCCTTGGCCAGTTCCTCGTTGAAATTGCCCATCGCGGCCATCAGTTCTTCGCTGGGCATCACACCAGCCTCGGAATCCGGGCTGGCTTTCACAATGATCATGAATCGCATGGTTTTGTCTCCGCTGGATGTGAGTGACTCACTGTCTAGTCGAATGGCGGTCGCCCGAATCGACACTACCTCTAACGAAAGACCGCAAAAGAAGTGAATTTGTTACCTGTGTGGGTGACTGATTCCCTCAAATAGCACCTTGATTTAAATCCACACCGATAACTATGTACCGCACCTGACTGCGGTTGCATCGACATGCTGTGCCTACAGACAAGGAGAGACTGTATGGCACAACAAACACATTACGATGGAACGTCAGGAAGTGTTGTCATCACGTCCGGACCACCCGCTTCGAGTGGTGGCTCAGGCGGCGGTTTTGGTGGCGGCGCAGGGGTTTCAGGCGGATTCGGTAGAACCAGCAAGAAAAGACAAAAGGCCCGCAGGCGGGCTATAGAAGCTGATCGTCAGAAGAAGGAAAAAGAGCGTGCGCAGGCCGAGGCCAAAGCGCAAGCCGAGGCGGCTCAAGCACAGGCAGCCGCAGCGCAAACTCAGGCTCTTCACCAGTTTCTGGCGGGGCTGGCGCAGCGTCATGACGCTATCAGGGGTGAGGTGGACCGTCGTTTTGCCGACAGGGCCGGGCAACTCGCGCCATCTCTTGAACAAGAAATCTCGGCTGCACGACGGGCGCCCACCACCGACTCGAGCGAACGCTGGCAGCTTTACCTGATCACCAAAGAAAAAAACGAAATCGATGGGCTCATCGCCCGCAAAACCACCGAGCTAAATATCAGGAACGCGGTCGCTCGCTCATTCGATGGGCACGACCCATTCACCCGCACATCGAACGATTACCTGACGCGACTGGGGCAGTTCGGCGAGGCACTCAACGACGGCCACCAGATCTGGGAAAACGCCTACAACGCTGCCCACGAAGCGCGGCTGCTATCCACACAGATAAGCGCACTCACTGACAAGTCCAGCGTGCTGGCCAGGCGTCATGCCGAGCAGACGATTGTCTGGCGCGAAAGGGAAGCGGTCTGGGAGGCCCAACGCCAGTACGCCAAGCAGCATGAAGCTCGAGTTCGCTTCAAGCAGCAGGCCGATGAAGATGCACGGGTTGAGCGGGTCAGGCAGGCCAACACGCTGACAGTCCCGGTGTCTTCGCTGACCGCTGGCGGGATGGCTTTGACGCGCGATGGCATATTCGTTGCGCAGCAAGGCGCTGCAGTGCTTGAAATGGCTGTCCAGTCTGCCGTCAATACCCTCATCGATTTCGGGCGGATTGCCGCAAAAACGGGACCGGTGTTCGTCACCGCGATGGTGTACTCGCCAACCCTTGGCAATGGTGAGTTGAGCGCTGAGCAACGTCGGCGTTTGTTTCAGGCTGTCGGGGTGCCGGCGCAAGCGTTGGGCCTTACTGACCGCCAAGCGTTGCAATCGATCGCCGATGCGGGCGGTTCAGTGGAGGTCGCGTACCGACTCAAACCTGAAACCGTGCCGGAAGGCACCGCGATCATCGCTGTCGCTACGGGCGATGCCATTGGTGCTGAGGTGCCGGTTATCAATGCGGTGCCTGACCCGCTGACCGGCCTCTATAGCGCCGAGATTCCCGGATCGCCAGCCAGGCACCTGCAATTCACCCCGGACACCACTCAGGTTGCCACTGCCAGTCAGCCCGGGCTGAGCGTGTTGACACCCCAGGTCGAGGCCATCGCGGCGGGCGTCGATCTGCGTATCAGCGATTGCATTGTGTGCGTGCCTGATCAGCCGCCGATTTACTTCACCTTCAATCTGCCACCGATAGGCTCGGGCGTCGTCACAGGGGTCGGTAAACCGGCGGCGAATGACTGGTGGAAAACCGCGAGCCAGGCACAAGGTGCTGCCATTCCCTTGCAGATAGGCGACCAGTTTCGTGGTCGTGAATTCAACTCGCTTGCCGCCTTCGACGAAGCGCTGTGGCGAACGCTCGGCGAGCATCCGACGCTCATCGCTCAATTCGATGAGGTGAACAAAAAGCGCATCGAACAAGGCTTCGCGCCGTACGCGCCGAAAAGTACCTGGGTCGGTGAGCGACGCGAGTTCGAACTGCGCTATCAGGAACGGGCGGAGTTCGGCGCCAATCCTTTCAACCTCGACAAAATCAGCATCACCACGCCGCAAAGCATCCAGGGACGGCTGGGGATCACTCCTGCGGTCCTGCCCTGGCCGATTCGTCCGGTCGGCGTCGGAACCTGGACACCTCTGGTGCCGCCGGGTATCGAACACCTCGGTCCTACAACTTCACCGATTACACCGTCGATTCCAGCGGTTTATCCCGGCACACCGATCATCCCGGTCCTACCGCAAAACGAGACGTTTCCGGCTGTTGACGAAGGGCAGATCGGTGCCAGTATTCCTGGGTATCCGGCGGATATGGAGTTGCCTTCGTCGGATGTCCTGTTTCTGGATCGGCGTGATGATCCGGGTGTGGCGATGGGGTTTGGGCAGTCGGTTTCAGGAATATGGTTGGGGGATGCGGCACGAGCGGAGGGGGCGCCGATTCCCGAGCAGATTGCGGATAAGTTGCGGTCGATGGAATTTCGTAATTTCCATGGATTCAGGCGGGCGTTTTGGAGGGCTGTTGCGGCGGATGTGGAATTGAGGGCTCAATTTACGCCTATCGATTTGCACTTAATGAAAATGGGTAAGGCTCCTTTCCCGTTACCAGAAGATAGAAATGGAGGTCGAATTAAATTCGAAATTCATCATCTTGTAGAAGTTGCACAAGGAGGGGCTGTTTACGATATGGATAATTTGGTGGTGATGACGCCTAAACGGCATATTGATTTTCATGGAAAAGGAAATTGATGATGGTTTTTAAAGAGAAGTTTGAAGACTACACCGAGGCTGAATTTTTAGAATTTCTGCGCGGGCTTTATGAAGAGAGAGATGATTTGTCCGCTGATGCATTTGATGACTTTATAGTCAAGGGTGTATTGCACTTCGAGGAGGTGACTGAACATCCAGATCGATCTGGTGTAATTTTCCAACCTAAGGAAGGGTGTGAAAGTACCCCGGAAGACGTGCTGAGGGTCATTAAAGAATGGCGCGCACTCAATAACAAACCCGGTTTCAAGCCAGAGTAACTGCCCTGCTTGAAACGCAAACAACTCAAAGGCATCTGCTCATCACAATATGAGCAGATGCCGTTAACTGGCAGTCGTCATGTGCCAGAAACAAGGAAGCAATAAAGATGGAACTTAAAACAACACTCAAGGATTACACCGAATCGGAATTCCAGACCTTGGTGAACAGAATCTGGGCCGTCGATCTGCCGAAACAGGACCACGACCGACTGATCAATCATTTCGACCGCATCGTCGGTGATCCCAAAGGGGCAGACCTGCTGTTTTATCCGCCAGAGGACGATACGAACACTTATTCATCGGGCTCGGTCGTGTACTACGTCAAAGACTGGCACCACAAACAGGGGCGTGCCGCATTCAAAGGGGAGGGTGTTCCTGTTCCTCGTCCGGTTGCTGCAAGACCGGGAGCACCGTTGACCCTGGCGCAGATGACGCAGCAACGTATCGCCCGGAACCTGGCTGACGTACAGAAAGTCGCTGTAGATCTGGCGGACTCAGAACGGGCGGCAGAAGCGGCACTCAGTGTATTCGAGCAACGAATCAAACACCTGCGTCAGCGCCAGAACGCCCTAGTGGACATCCGTGGGCGCGAGGCGGACATCCGTGCTCTGGAGACTTCTGAATTTCAAGCGCGCCTGGCAGCCCGCCGATACGAATTCTGGAAAATGAGCATCGGGTTCAAAAGAGACAGCGCCCGGCGCGAGCTATCCTACGCCCGGTCCGAACTCGCGCAGTGGCAAAGTATCGCCCAGCAGATCAATGCCACTCACGACCGTTATCTGGCGAAGTTGAATGAAATCAATCAACGTCTCCATCGTTTTCAAGTGGATGCTGAAGCGCTGCTGGCAGTCGCGCAAACACAACTCGTTGATCAGCGTTATCAACAGGGAGCAGGGCCTACCCAGGCGGGCGAGCTGCTTTTTGCGCCGCTTGCCTTTGCCAATGCGCGACCGGGTATTTTCCTCGATGGCGGCCTTTCGCAACCCCTGGAGACCCATCGGGTAGCACTGCAAAAAGCCATACGCTCGGCGGTGGCGGAGTTTACCTGGCAGATCACCTCGGGAGCCCAGGACCATCAAGGTCAATACGCAGCCGTGCTGCAATTCGAATTCACCAGCCGGGCCGAAGTGGGAAGGTATGGGCTCAGCGTTCCGCTGCTCGAGTTGCTGCCGATCGAGGGCCAGGACTGGCAAGACTTGGCCGCGACGGGGGCCGAAGTCGATCTTCCGTTCAGGATGAGCAGCGGCACGTACGCCGTTCCACCAAGGACGATGTCCCAAGGCCTGAGAGAAATAAACACGTTGCTACAGGTGGCCATTACGCCGACTAATGGCAACGTATTGTCCTCCAGGGTGAGGGTGCGAGCTGCTGTCTGGAATGAGCAGATGAAGACCTATTGTTTTACCGCTGACGGGCCGGCCCCGGCAATTGTGAGCTGGAGCGAGCCTGCGCCCCTTGACGCCACATCGACCCTGGCGCCAGCCCCCGAGTATCGGCTGGGATTCCTCCGGTCTTCACCTGTGCCCTTGCTGGAGGCTTTCAACGACATGGCCGCGATTCGTTTCGATGACTACGTCGTTGTCTTCCCGCCAGCGTCTGGCCTGGACCCGCTTTACATCATGTTCAGAGACCGAAACGAATACCCCGAAATGACCGTTGCTCAAGCAAAGCCCTAGCACGGTGTCGTGTTAACACGGCTGCCCAATCAGCCATCCCGCCAAACAAAGGAAATGTTACGGTCTATGCCTGTACTGGAACTCACCACCCTGATCCCCAATCGTACCCCCGAGCAAGTCCTCGACTTCTGTCTGGAAGGCGTGAACTTCCCGAAGATCTTTCCAGAGCGAGTCACGCTGTTGAGCGAGATCGATTTGAGTAACCTGCGCATCGAAGCCGGTCGCCAGTTTCGCTTTCGGCACTGGATGTTCAACTTGATCCCGTCGAGCTGGACGGTGGTGATCCGCGAGGTGGGAGAGCACCATTTCATCGATGAAATGCTCGAGGGGCCAATGGCTGCCTTTCGTCATGAACATCGGGTGGCGGCGGGTGAGGGCGGTACGCTGTACACCGACCGTGTGACCTATGCGGCCATTGGTGGCGCGCCGTTGGAGTGGCTGGTGGTCAATGCCTACATGCAGCGGATTTTCGAAGCGCGGCACCGCAATATGTTGCGCTTGCTCGGTTAAGCAGCCCGTATACGGTCCTGTGGGAGCGGGCTTGCTCGCGAAGACGGACCTCAGCCAACATCATTGTTGAATGTTGAACCGCTTTCGCGAGCAAGCCCGCTCCCACAGGGTCATGCAGTGTTAATCAGTTTTGTTGAAACGCTTGTATCCAGTTTGTGCGACGAAACATCACAATTTGTATCTGGCCATAGGTCGCCAGACCATTTCGTGGTTAACTTCGGCCTCGTCAAAATTCTCTACACCAACGTTCAGAAGGACTCCGTTCATGGCTCAAGTCACTCTTAAAGGCAACCCGGTTCAAGTCAACGGCCAATTGCCACAAGCCGGCTCCCAGGCGCCAGCCTTTTCCCTGGTTGCCGGCAATCTGTCGGATGTTTCCCTGAAGGATTTCGCCGGCAAGCGCAAAGTGCTGAACATCTTCCCAAGCATCGACACCCCGACCTGCGCCACTTCGGTTCGCAAGTTCAACGCCCAGGCCAACGACGTCGCCAACACCGTCGTGCTGTGCATCTCCGCTGACCTGCCGTTCGCCCAGGCTCGTTTCTGCGGTGCCGAAGGTCTGGAAAACGTGCAAAACCTGTCGACCCTGCGCGGTGCCGAGTTCATCGAGAACTACGGCGTGGCGATTGCCGATGGCCCACTCAAAGGCCTGACCGCCCGTGCCGTCGTGGTGCTGGACGAGAACGACAAGGTTCTGCATAGCGAACTGGTCAGCGAAATCGGTCAAGAACCGAACTACGACGCAGCGCTCGCCGTTCTGAAATAAGCGAAGTTTTACAATTGTTAACGGCCTGGCCCTGTCCAGGCCGTTTTCATTTGTGCTTCAGTGTCTTAGATAAATCTTCTGTTACGTAAGCCGAAGGTAAATTGCCGGTAAAGGCGCTTTGCTTCAGACCCGCCAGTGCTTATCGTTCAGCCTCATGTAAAAAAGCCCACGCGCCCAATGGTTGATCACTCAATGCAATCCTCCGCTTCCCGTAGTCCCCGTCGCTGGCTGTTTGGCCTGCTTGTCCTGTTGGTCATCGCTGGCCTGTGCTGGAAGTTCTGGCCCGCAGGCAGCAGCCCGAAGGAGGGCGCAGGGCAGAAAGCCGTTGCCGGACACACCGGCCGGTCGGGGGGGATGCGTCCGGGGTTCGGCGGGGCGACCGGTCCGGTCCCGGTGCGTGTGGCGCCAGCGGTCAAAGGCGATTTCCCGCTGTATTACAAGGCGCTGGGCACCGTGACCGCGCTGAACACCATCAATGTGCGCAGCCGGGTGGGCGGCGAACTGATCAAGATTTCGTTTGAAGAAGGGCAAATGGTCAAGGCGGGCGACCTGCTGGCCGAAATCGATCCGCGCCCTTACCAGAACGCCTTGCTCCAGGCTGAAGGCACCTTGCTGCAGAATCAGGCACAACTGAAGAATGCCCAAGTCGATGTCGAGCGCTATCGCGGCCTGTACCGCGAAGACAGTATCGCCAAGCAAACCCTCGACACCGCCGAAGCCTTGGTCGGCCAGTACCTGGGCACGGTCAAGACCAATCAGGCGGCGGTCAACGACGCCAAGCTCAACCTGGAGTTCACCAAAATTCGCGCGCCGATCGCCGGGCGTGTGGGCTTGCGTCAATTGGACGTCGGTAACCTTGTTGCCGCCAATGACACCACGGCGCTGGTAATCATCACCCAGACTCAACCGATCAGCGTCGCATTCACCTTGCCGGAAAACAGCCTGGACACCGTGCTGGCCCGTTATCGCACCGGTGCCAAGCTGCCCGCCGAAGCCTGGGACCGTGGTGATACCCAATTGCAGGCCACTGGCGTGTTGCAGAGTCTGGACAACCAGATCGACGTCACCACCGGCACCCTGAAATTCAAGGCCCGTTACGAGAACCGTGATCAAGCACTGTTCCCCAATCAGTTCGTCAACGTCCACTTGCTGGCCGACACCCTCAAAGGTGTGGTGCTTGCCCCTTCGGCAGCGATCCAGTTCGGCACCAACGGCACGTTCGTCTATGCCATGGATGGCAACAAGAAGGTCACCATCCGCCCGTTGAAAGTCGGCGCCAGTGACGGTGACAACACGGTGATTACCGAGGGCCTGGCCGCTGGTGATCGGGTGGTGCTGGAAGGCACCGACCGCCTGAAAGAAGGCAGCGAAGTGGAAGTCGTCAACGACAGCAAGGATGTGCCGACCACCCCGACCGAGCACCTGCAAGGCAAATCGGCGGCCGATGCGACTGAACCCGCGACCACCGACAAGGCGAAAAAGGGCGGCGCATGAACATCTCGCGGCTGTTCATCCTTCGCCCGGTCGCCACGACCCTGAGCATGCTGGCCATTATTCTGGCCGGTGTGATCGCCTATCGGCTGCTGCCGGTGTCGGCATTGCCCCAGGTGGATTACCCGACCATTCGCGTCATGACGCTCTATCCCGGCGCCAGCCCGGATGTCATGACCAGCGCCGTGACGGCGCCGCTGGAGCGTCAGTTCGGGCAGATGCCCGGGCTGACCCAAATGGCATCCACCAGTTCCGGCGGCGCCTCGGTGCTGACCCTGCGGTTCAGCCTCGACATCAACATGGACGTCGCCGAGCAGCAGGTGCAGGCCGCGATCAACGCCGCGACCAACTTGCTGCCCAAGGATTTGCCGGCACCGCCGGTGTACAACAAGGTCAACCCGGCGGACACCCCGGTGCTGACGCTGGCCATCACCTCCAAAACGATGCTGTTGCCCAAACTCAATGATCTGGTCGACACCCGCATGGCGCAGAAAATTGCCCAGATCAGCGGCGTCGGCATGGTCAGCATTGCCGGCGGCCAGCGTCAGGCGGTGCGGATCAAGGTCAACCCGGAGGCCCTGGCGGCCAACGGCCTGAATCTGTCGGACGTGCGCACGTTGATCGGCGCCTCCAACGTCAATCAGCCCAAGGGCAACTTCGACGGCCCGACCCGGGTGTCGATGCTTGACGCCAACGACCAACTGACGTCACCCAAGGACTACGCCAACCTGATCCTCGCCTACAGCAACGGCGCACCGTTGCGGCTCAAGGACGTGGCGCAGATCGTCGACGGAGCCGAGAACGAACGTCTGGCGGCGTGGGCCAATGAAAACCAGGCTGTGCTCCTGAACATCCAGCGCCAGCCCGGCGCCAACGTCATCGAAGTGGTCGACCGGATCAAGGCCTTGCTGCCGAGCATCACCGACAACCTGCCGGCCGGCCTCGACGTCACAGTGCTCACCGACCGCACCCAGACCATCCGCGCCTCGGTCACCGACGTGCAACATGAACTGCTGATCGCCATCGCGCTGGTGGTGATGGTCACGTTCCTGTTCCTGAGGCGGGCCAGCGCCACGATCATTCCGTCGGTGGCCGTGCCGCTGTCGTTGATCGGCACCTTCGGCGTGATGTACCTCGCAGGCTTTTCGGTCAATAACCTGACCCTGATGGCGCTGACCATCGCCACCGGTTTCGTGGTGGACGATGCGATCGTGATGCTGGAGAACATTTCCCGCTTCATCGAGGAGGGTGACAGCCCACTGCAAGCCGCGCTCAAGGGTGCCAAACAGATCGGCTTCACCCTGATTTCCCTGACCCTGTCGCTGATCGCGGTACTGATTCCGCTGCTGTTCATGGCCGACGTGGTGGGGCGCTTGTTCCGCGAGTTCGCGATCACGTTGGCGGTGGCGATCCTGATTTCCCTTGTCGTCTCCCTGACCCTGACGCCGATGATGTGCGCGCGGCTGCTCAAGCGTGAGCCCAAGGAAGCAGAACAGGGCCGGTTCTACCGCTCCAGTGGCGCCGCAATTGATTGGATGATCGCGGCTTACGGGCGCAAGTTAAAGTGGGTTCTCAAGCACCAGCCGCTGACACTGATGGTGGCCATCGGCACGCTGGCGTTGACCGTGTTCCTGTACATGATGGTGCCCAAGGGCTTCTTTCCGGTGCAGGACACCGGGGTGATCCAGGGTATTTCCGAGGCGCCGCAGTCGATTTCCTTTGCGGCGATGAGCGAGCGCCAGCAGGAACTGGCCAAGGTGATCCTGGCCGATCCGGCCGTCGAGAGCCTGTCGTCCTATATCGGGGTCGATGGCGACAACTCGACGCTGAACAGTGGCCGGCTGCTGATCAACCTCAAATCCCACAGCCATCGCGACCTGAGTGCCACCGAAGTGATTGCGCGTCTGCAACCGGAACTGGACAAGCTGATCGGCATTCGCCTGTTCATGCAGCCGGTGCAGGACCTGACCATCGAAGATCGGGTCAGCCGCACGCAGTACCAGTTCAGCATGTCCTCGCCGGATTCCGAGTTGCTCAGCCTGTGGAGCGGGCGTCTGGTGGAAGCCCTGGCCCAACGGCCGGAGCTGACCGACGTCGCCAGCGATTTGCAGGACAAGGGCTTGCAGGTTTATCTGGTGATCGACCGTGATGCGGCATCGCGGGTCGGCGTATCGGTGTCGAACATCACCGACGCGCTGTACGACGCCTTCGGTCAGCGGCAGATTTCCACCATTTACACCCAGGCCAGCCAATACCGCGTGGTGTTGCAGTCGCAGTCCGGCGAGAAAATCGGCCCGGATGCGCTGAACCAGATTCACGTCAAGACCACCGATGGCGGTCAGGTACGCCTGTCCAGCCTGGCGCATGTCGAGGAACGTCAGGCGCAACTGGCGATCACTCACATCGGCCAGTTCCCGGCGGTGATGGTGTCCTTCAACCTGGCACCGGGCGTGGCACTGGGGCATGCGGTGCAGATCATCGATCAGGTACAGAAAGACATTGGCATGCCGATCGGCGTGCAGACCCAGTTCCAGGGCGCGGCCGAAGCGTTCCAGGCGTCGCTGTCGAGCACCTTGCTGCTGATTCTGGCGGCGGTGGTGACCATGTACATCGTGCTTGGCGTGCTCTACGAGAGCTACATTCACCCGATCACCATTCTCTCGACCTTGCCCTCGGCGGCGGTCGGCGCCTTGCTGGCGTTGCTGTTGAGCGGCAATGACCTGGGGATGATCGCGATCATCGGCATCATCCTGCTGATCGGTATCGTGAAAAAGAACGCGATCATGATGATCGACTTCGCCCTCGAGGCGGAACGCAATCAGGGCATGGACCCGCAAACGGCGATCTATCAGGCCGCGCTTCTGCGCTTCCGGCCGATTCTGATGACCACCCTGGCAGCATTGTTCGGTGCGGTGCCATTGATGCTGGCCACCGGTTCCGGCGCGGAACTGCGCCAGCCTTTGGGTCTGGTGATGGTCGGTGGCTTGCTGGTGAGTCAGGTGCTGACGCTGTTTACCACGCCTGTCATTTACTTGTACTTCGATCGCCTCGGGCGGCGCTGGGGCCGTAAGTCCGAGTCTGTGGAACCGGTAGAACAGCCATGAACCTGTCCGGACCTTTTATCAAGCGCCCGGTCGCAACGATGTTGTTAAGCCTGGCGATCATGCTGCTGGGCGGCGTGAGCTTCGGCCTGTTGCCGGTATCGCCGCTGCCGCAGATGGACTTCCCGGTGATCGTGGTTCAGGCCAGTTTGCCCGGTGCGAGCCCGGAGGTCATGGCTTCGACCGTGGCCACGCCACTGGAGCGTTCCTTCGGCGCCATCGCCGGGGTCAACACCATGAGCAGTCGTTCCAGCCAGGGTTCGACGCGAGTGATTCTGCAATTCGACCTGGACCGCGACATCAACGGCGCGGCGCGGGAAGTGCAGGCGGCGATCAACGCCTCGCGCAATTTGCTGCCGAGCGGGATGCGCAGCATGCCGACCTACAAAAAGGTCAACCCGTCCCAGGCGCCGATCATGGTGCTGTCGTTGACCTCGGATGTGCTGGAAAAAGGCCAGCTCTACGACCTCGCCTCGACGATCCTGTCCCAGAGCCTGTCCCAGGTGCAGGGCGTGGGGGAAGTGCAGATCGGTGGCAGTTCGCTGCCGGCGGTGCGCATCGAACTCGAGCCCCAGGCACTGAACCAATACGGCGTGGCGCTGGACGATGTGCGCAACACCATCGCCAACGCCAACGTGCGCCGGCCCAAGGGCTCGGTCGAAGACAGCCAGCGGCTGTGGCAGGTGCAGGCCAACGATCAGCTGGAAAAGGCCAAGGATTACGAGTCGCTGATCATTCACTACGCGGACGGCGCGGCCCTGCGCCTGAAAGATGTGGCCAAGGTCAGTGACGGCGTCGAGGACCGCTACAACAGCGGGTTCTTCAACGACGACGCGGCGGTGTTGCTGGTGATCAACCGCCAGGCTGGCGCCAACATCATCGAGACGGTCAACGAGATCAAGGCGCAATTGCCGGCACTGCAGGCTGTGCTGCCAGCCAGCGTCAAGCTGAACCTGGCGATGGACCGTTCGCCGGTGATCAAGGCCACCCTGCATGAAGCGGAAATGACTTTGCTGATTGCCGTGGCGCTGGTGATTCTGGTGGTGTTTCTGTTCCTCGGTAACTTGCGTGCCTCGCTGATTCCGACCCTGGCGGTACCGGTTTCTCTGGTGGGCACGTTTGCGGTGATGTACCTCTACGGGTTCTCCCTGAACAACCTGTCGTTGATGGCGCTGATCCTGGCCACCGGGCTGGTGGTGGACGACGCCATCGTGGTGCTGGAGAACATTTCCCGGCACATCGACAAGGGCGTGCCGCCGATGAAGGCTGCCTACCTCGGGGCCCAGGAAGTCGGCTTCACGCTGCTGTCGATGAACGTCTCGCTGGTGGCGGTGTTTCTGTCGATCCTGTTCATGGGCGGGATCATCGAAAGCCTGTTCCGCGAGTTTTCCATCACCCTGGCGGCGGCCATTGTGGTGTCGTTGCTGGTGTCGCTGACGCTGACGCCGATGCTCTGCGCGCGCTGGCTCAAGCCGCACACGCCGGGGCAGGAAAACCGCCTGCAGCGCTGGAGCCAGCGGACCAACGAGTGGATGGTCGGCAAATACGCCACCAGCCTTGACTGGGTATTGCGTCACCGTAGGCTGACACTGCTCAGTCTGTTCGTGACGATTGGCGTGAACATCGCGCTGTATATCATTGTTCCTAAAACATTTTTACCTCAGCAGGACACCGGCCAGTTGATCGGTTTCGTGCGTGGCGACGATGGGCTGTCATTCAGCGTGATGCAGCCGAAGATGGAAATCTTCCGTCGCGCCGTGCTCAAGGACGAGGCGGTGGAGAGCGTCGCCGGGTTCATCGGTGGCAGCAACGGCACCAACAACGCCTTCATGCTGGTGCGGCTCAAGCCCATCAAGGAACGCAACCTGTCCGCGCAGAAAGTCATCGAACGCCTGCGCAAGGAAATGCCCAAGATGCCCGGTGCGCAATTGATGCTAATGGCCGATCAGGACCTGCAATTTGGCGGCGGCCGCGAGCAAACCTCCTCGCAATATTCCTACATCCTGCAAAGCGGCGATCTCGGCGCGTTGCGCGAGTGGTATCCGAAAGTCGTCACCGCCCTCAAGGCGCTGCCGGAACTGACGGCAATCGACGCACGCGAAGGCCGTGGCGCCCAGCAAGTGACCCTGATCGTCGATCGCGATCAGGCCAAGCGTCTGGGCGTGGACATGGACATGGTCACTTCGGTGTTGAACAACGCCTACAGCCAGCGGCAGATTTCGACCATCTATGACAGCCTCAACCAGTATCAGGTGGTGATGGAGGTCAACCCGAAATACGCCCAAGACCCGATCACGCTCAAGCAGGTGCAGGTGATCACCGCCGATGGTGCGCGGATTCCACTGTCCATCATCGCGCACTATGAAAACAGCCTGGAAGACGACCGGGTCAGTCACGAAGGCCAGTTCGCTTCGGAAAGCATCGCGTTCGACATGGCCGAAGGCGTGACGGTGGAGCAGGGCTCGGCGGCGATTGAGCGGGCGATTGCCAAGGTTGGTTTGCCGGAAGACGTCATCGCGAAAATGGCCGGCACCGCCGATGCGTTCGCCGCGACCCAGAAGAGCCAGCCGTGGATGATTCTCGGCGCGCTGGTGGCGGTGTATCTGGTGCTGGGCGTGCTGTATGAAAGCTACATCCACCCGCTGACCATTCTCTCGACCTTGCCGTCGGCCGGGGTCGGAGCGTTGCTGTCGATCTATGTGCTGGGCGGCGAGTTCAGCCTGATCTCCTTGCTCGGGCTGTTCCTGCTGATTGGCGTGGTGAAGAAGAACGCGATTCTGATGATCGATCTGGCACTGCAACTGGAACGGCATCAAGGCCTGGAGCCGCTGGAATCGATCCGCAGCGCTTGCCTGCAACGGCTGCGACCGATTCTGATGACCACCCTGGCGGCAATTCTTGGCGCCTTGCCGTTGCTGCTGAGTCGTGCCGAAGGGGCGGAAATGCGTCAGCCGCTGGGCCTGACCATCATCGGCGGGCTGGTCTTCAGCCAGGTGCTGACGCTTTACACCACCCCGGTGGTTTACCTCTATCTCGACAATCTGCGCCATCGGTTCAACCGCTGGCGTGGAGTGCGTACCGATGCTGCTCTGGAAACTCCGCTATGACTGACCGTTCGCTTATCAACCTGGCTGCACCGCTGATCACGGCGCTGTTCACGGCGCAGCGCTCGCGTTTGCTGAGCCTGTCGCTGTGCGTGGCGATGCTCAGTGCCTGCGCCATCGGCCCGGATTACCAGCGCCCGCAAGCCGCCGCGCCAGCACAGTACAAGGAAGCGGCTGGCTGGCGTCAGGCCAATCCCAGCGATTCTCTGGCCCGTGGTGCCTGGTGGGAGCTGTATGGCGATCAGCAGCTCAACGGCCTGATCGAAAAACTCAACAGCGCCAACCAGACTGTCGCTCAGTCCGAAGCCCAGTACCGCCAGGCCCAGGCCTTGGTGCGCAGCGCCCGGGGGGCGTTTTTCCCGACGGTGGACCTGACCGTGGGGAAAACCCGTTCCAGCCAGGGCACCGGTAGCAGCAGCTCGAGCCTGAGCAGTTCCTCCAGCGGTATTCGCGACACTTACACCGCGCAGGCCGGGGTCAGCTGGGAAGCGGACGTCTGGGGCAAATTGCGCCGAGGCCTGGAAGCTGACACCGCCAACGCCGAGGCGAGTTTTGCCGACCTGGCGGCGATGCGCCTGAGCCAACAATCGGAGCTGGTGCAGAACTACCTGCAACTGCGGGTGATCGACGAACAGAAACGCCTGCTGGAAGCGACGGTCGAGGCTTATCAGCGCTCGCTGACCATGACCGAAAACCAGTACCGCGCCGGTGTCTCCGGCAAGGACGCTGTGGCGCAGGCCACCACGCAGCTCAAAAGCACTCAGGCAGAGATGGTCGACCTGATCTGGCAGCGCGCGCAGTTCGAGAACGCCATCGCTGTACTGATTGGTCTGCCGCCGGCCGAGTTCAGGCTGGCTGAAACCAAAGATATCCCGGCATTGCCGCAGGTGCCGCTGAGCCTGCCTTCGCAGTTGCTGGAACGCCGCCCGGACATCGCCTCCGCCGAGCGCTCGGTGATGGCCGCCAACGCCAATATCGGCGTGGCCAAAGCCGCCTACTACCCAGACCTGACCCTGAGCCTGAACGGCGGTTATAGCAGCAGCACCTCTAACAACTGGATCAGCGTGCCGAACCGCTTCTGGTCAGTCGGCCCGCAACTGGCCATGACCCTGTTCGACGGTGGGCAGCGCTCGGCGGAAGTCGATCGCAGCGAAGCGGCCTATGACGAAACCGTCGCTAAATACCGCCAGACCGTGCTCGACGGCTTCCGTGAAGTGGAAAACTATCTGGTGCAGCTCAAGGTGCTGGAAGACGAAGCCAAGGTGCGTCAGGAAGCCCTGGAGGCGGCGCGCGAATCCTTGCGTTTGACCCGGAATCAGTACCGGGCCGGGCTGATTGCCTATCTGGATGTGGTGGTGGTTCAGGCCACGGCATTGAGTAACGAGCGCAACGTGCTGAGCTTGCTGCAGAGCCGCTTGATCGCCAGCGTGCAATTGATCGCCGCACTGGGCGGCGGGTGGGACGGGCAGTTGCAGGTGAGCGACAAATAGCGAACTTGTAGCCCGTAGCAGCTGCCGAGCCTGCGAGGCTGCGTTCGGCGGCGCAGCCGTCGCAAACCCTACATGCAAGGTTTTCCTGACACACCGCGATAGCTGATTTACGACGGCTGCGCCGCCGTACGCAGCCTCGCAGGCTCGGCAGCTGCTACAGGGGACTTGTGCAGCAGTCATACAAATGCTTCATCACCTTGATGGCCTTTTGATGACTTTGTGAGTGCGTTCGTCCGCGGAATCAGTACAATCGCCGACTTTGCTCCCCGAGAATGAATGCACCACGGCGGGGGCGGTCGCGAGAAGTCCCATGCTCATTGGTAGTTATTCCCTTACGCTGGTTTTCATATCGCTTTGTGTGGCGATACTTGCCTCTTATACCGCGCTCGACCTCACCGGTCGCATCGCCACGGCCACAGGCCGGGCGGTGCATCTGTGGACGGCGGGCGGCGCTTTTGCAATGGGGGTTGGCGTGTGGTCGATGCATTTCATCGGCATGCTCGCATTCACATTGCCGATCGACCTGGGCTATGACGTTTCCCTTACGGCGCTGTCCCTATTGATTGCGGTTCTGTCCTGCGGTTTTGCCTTGTGGTTGGTCAGCCAGCCACAACTGCCAGCCTGGCAACTGGCGTTCGGCGCGCTGGTGATGGGCGCTGGCATCAGTGCGATGCATTACACCGGCATGGCCGCCATGCGCATGCAGCCGGGTATCGATTACGACCCTGCACTGTTTAGCGCCTCATTGCTGATTGCCGTCGTCGCGTCGGGCGCGGCATTGTGGATCGCTTTCCGCCTGCGTCGGCATGCGCCCTATGTTCGCCTGATCCGCGGCGGTGCTGCGGTGATCATGGGCATCGCCATCGTCGGCATGCACTACACCGGCATGGCCGCGGCACGCTTTGCCGACGGCAGTTTCTGTGGCGCGGCGGCCGATGGCCTGAACGGCGAGGGCCTGGACAATCTTGTTCTGATCACCACCCTTGCCGTATTGAGCATTGCCTTGCTGACCTCGATCCTCGATGCACGCCTGGAGGCTCGCACCGCGGACCTGGCCCACTCGCTGACCGAGGCCAATCGCGAACTCACCCAATTGGCGCTGCACGACACCCTGACCGGGCTGCCGAACCGAGTGTTGCTGGCCGACCGTATCGATCAGGCGATGTCGAGGGTGCAGGAGCAGGGTGGCTGTTTTGCGTTGATGTTCATTGATCTGGATGGTTTCAAACCGGTCAACGATGCTTTTGGGCACCACATGGGCGACCAGTTGCTGCGTGAGGTCGGCCTGCGCTTGCGTGAAGATTTGCGTAGCCAGGACACCCTGGCGCGGATCGGCGGCGATGAATTTGTGTTGCTGGTGCAACTCGCCGAGCCCAATGACGCGCTGAACCTGGCGGCGCGACAGGTGGGGCTGATCGCGCGCTCGTTCCGGGTCGCGGAGCATGACTTGCAGATTTCCGCCAGCGTCGGCATCGCGCTCTATCCGGGCAACGGTCAGACTGCCGAGGAGTTGCTGATGAACGCCGACGCGGCGATGTACCACGCCAAGGGTGCCGGGAAAAACGGCCACAGCTTCTTCGACGCCTCGATGAACAGCAACGCGCGCAAACAGCTGCAATTGCTTCAGGACTTGCGCAACGCCCTGGATCAGCAGCAATTCAGCCTCTATTACCAGCCCAAGTTCGACGCCGGCCATGGCCGACCGGTGGGTGCCGAGGCGTTGCTGCGCTGGGAACACCCGACCCAGGGCATGCTTCAGCCGGACAGCTTCATCGACCTTGCGGAGAAGACCGGGCTGATCATTCCGATCGGCGAGTGGGTGCTCAATGAAGCCTGCCGTCAGATGCGCGAGTGGTACGTGCTCGGTTACACCGACTGGCGCATCGCGGTGAACCTCTCGGCCTTGCAGTTCTGCCATGCCGGGTTGGTCCAGAGCGTCGCCAAGGCCCTGGCCACTCATCATTTGCCGGCCAACAGCCTGACCCTGGAAATCACCGAAACCACCGCCATGAGCGATGCCGACGCGAGCATGACGGTGCTGCAGGAACTCTCGGAGATGGGCGTCGACCTGTCTATCGATGACTTTGGTACCGGCTATTCGAGCTTGATGTACCTCAAGCGCCTGCCGGCCAATGAACTGAAGATCGACCGGGGTTTCGTCCGCGATCTGGAACACGACAGCGACGACGCGGCCATCGTCTCGGCCATCGTCGCCCTCGGCCAGGCGCTGGGCTTGCGGATTGTCGCCGAAGGGGTTGAAACCGGTGTCCAGCAAGATTTCCTGACCCAATTGGGCTGCGACTCGTTGCAGGGTTACCTGCTGGGGCATCCGCTGCCGGCCGATCGCTTCATGGCCGATATTCACCGTGGGGAGCAATTGGCGGCGGGCTGAGGGACCGCGTTATCGTTCTTCGCGGGCAAGCCTCGCTCCTACAGATCACCATCAATCCGTAGGATCGAGGCTTGCCCGCGAAGGTGTCTGAACAGCCGCCACACAACCCATGCAAAACCGCGCAATGGCGGTTATTCTTGGCCCCGACTGCTTACGCTTGAAACGGGGGAATGCCAGCATGGACAAAGTCATCGTCATCACCGGCGGCAGCCGCGGAATTGGCGCCGCCACGGCCCTGTTGGCCGCAGAGCAGGGCTATCGGATCTGTATCAACTATCAGTCCGACGAACAGGCGGCGCACAGTGTGCTGGAACAAGTCCGCGCACTCGGTGCCCAAGCCATTGCGGTACGCGCCGATGTCAGCATCGAAGACGAGGTGATCGGCCTGTTCCACCGCGTAGATACCGAACTCGGTCGGGTCACGGCGCTGGTGAACAACGCCGGCACTGTCGGGCAAAAGTCGCGGATCGACGAAATGTCCGAATTCCGTATTCTGAAAATCCTCAAGACCAACGTCCTGGCGCCGATCCTCTGCGCCAAACACGCGATCCTGCGCATGTCACCCAAACATGGCGGTCAGGGCGGCAGCATCGTCAACGTGTCGTCGGTCGCTGCCCGCTTGGGCGCCCCCAGCGAATATGTCGACTACGCAGCGTCCAAAGGCGCGCTGGACACCTTCACCATCGGTTTGTCCAAGGAAGTGGCGGGCGAGGGTATTCGCGTCAACGCCGTGCGGCCGGGTTACATCTACACCGATTTCCATGCACTGAGCGGCGATCCGGACCGGGTCAGCAAGCTGGAGTCGGCAATCCCGATGGCCCGGGGTGGGCGGCCGGATGAAGTGGCGGAGGCGATAGTGTGGTTGTTGTCGGATAAGGCTTCTTATGCGACCGGGACGTTCGTCGATCTGGGTGGTGGGCGTTAATCCTCAGGATTTGCTTTGTCTGTTCTGGCCTCTTCGCGAGCAAGCCCGCTCCCACAGGGGGACGGTGTCTACACACCAAATTTGTGAACACCACCGAACCCCTGTGGGAGCGGGCTTGCTCGCGAAGGCGATAGCCCAGACAACATCAAACCCTCAGAACGACCGCACAATCCGCCCCAACGTCTCCATCGCCTTCTCTGAATCCTCAGTCCACGGGCTGCCGTAATTCAACCGAATACAATTCCTGAACCGCTGGGTCGGTGAAAAGATCGGCCCCGGGGCGATGCTGATCCCTTGCGCAAGCGCCATCTGAAACAACTTCAACGAATCCATCTGCGGCGGCAGCTCCAGCCACAGAAAGTACCCTCCCGCCGGCTGACTGACGCGCGTCTGGGCCGGGAAGTAGCGGGCGATGGCGGCGAGCATGGCGCTTTGCTGTTCTTCCAGGGCGTAGCGCAGTTTGCGCAGGTGCCGGTCGTAGCCGCCGTGTTGCAGGTAATCGGCGATGGCGGCCTGGGCGGGCATCGAGGCGCAGAGTGAGGTCATCAGCTTCAGGCGCTCGATCTTCTGCGCATAACGCCCGGCCGCGACCCAGCCGATGCGATAACCGGGGGCCAGGCTCTTGGCGAACGAACCGCAGTGCATCACCAGACCCTCAGTATCGAAAGCCTTGGCCGGTTTTGGCGCCTGTTGCCCATAGTAGAGCTCGGCGTAGACGTCGTCCTCGATCAGCGGCACCTGGTGACTGCGCAACAACTCCACGAGTTCCTGCTTCTTCGCCTCGGGCATGGTCGCGCCCATCGGGTTCTGGAAACTGGTCATGCACCAACAGGCTTTGATCGGATGCCGTTCCAGGGTCTGGGCCAGCACACCAAGGTCAATGCCATCGCGCGGGTGCACCGGAATTTCCACCGCTTTGAGCTTCAGCCGTTCCAGCACTTGCAGGCTGGCGTAGAACGCCGGGGCTTCGATGGCCACCAGATCGCCGGGTTCGGTGACCGCTTGCAGGCACAGGTTCAGGGCTTCGAGGGCGCCGTTGGTGATCAGCAATTCTTCCATGGGCAACATCAGCCCGCCGACCATGTAGCGCAGGGCTATTTGCCGACGCAGTTGCGGGTTGCCAGGCGACATGTCAGTGACCACCATGCGCGGGTCCATTTCCCGGGCGGCGCTGGCCAGTGAGCGGGACAACCGCTGCAGCGGGAACAGCGTGGGGCTGGGGAAGGCCGAGCCGAAGGGCACGGTGTTCGGATCCTTGATCGAGTCCAGCACCGAGAACACCAGTTCGCTGACGTCGACTTCGGTGGATTCGTTGACCTGGCTGCTGATCACCGGCTCCGAAAACGGGCTCGGTGCATGGGTATTGACGAAGTAACCGGAGCGCGGCCGGGCGCGGATCAGGCCACGGCGCTCAAGCAGGTAATAGGCCTGGAACACCGTGGACGGGCTGACCCCGTAAGTCTGGCTGGCGTAGCGCACCGACGGCACCCGCTGGCCGGGACCGAGGACGCCGGAGCGGATCAGTTCAGCGATGTCGTCGGCGAATTTTTCGTAGCGTTTCATCGAGTGCCCGGTTTGAAGTTATTCATGTGGTGCCCTTTTGTGGCGAGGGAGCTTGCTCCCTCGCCACAGAGGATCGCATCTGACAGAGGATCGCATCTGACAGAGGACCGCATCTGACAAAGGATTGCATCTTAATGGCTCAACGGTTCATCGGCGCAACAAACCGGCTCTTGGCCACGCTATAGATGTCCGGCTCATCACTGTCGACAATCTTGAAACTGATCGTCTGCGAACTGCTGCTCGGCCGTTCCGTGGTCATCGCCACCGACACCGGCACATCCACAATCTCGCCCGGTGCCAGGCTCAGTTCGGTCTTGCCTTGCAGCTGGAAGCCATCGCCATCGACCAGCGTCAATCGATAATCCTGACGTTGCTGGGTCTTGTTGATGACCTTCAAGCTGTAGATGTTTTCGATCTGGCCTTCACTGTTCTCGCGGAACAGGCCACGGTCCTTGCTCACGTCCAGCGACACCATTGGCCGTTCCACCAGCGCCAGGGCGAGGGCGCCGATCATTACCAGTAGCACGGCGGTATAACCGATCAGTCGCGGCCTCAGAAGGTGGGTTTTGCCGCCCTGCAGTTCATGCTCCGAGGTGTAGCTGATCAGCCCACGGGCGTAGCCCATTTTGTCCATGATCGAATCGCAGGCGTCGATGCACGCGGCGCAACCGATGCATTCCATCTGCAAACCGTCGCGAATGTCGATGCCGGTCGGGCAGACCTGCACGCACAATTGGCAATCGATGCAATCACCCAGCCCGACCTCGGTGGGTTTGACGTCACGTTTGCGCGGGCCACGGTTTTCGCCGCGGGCCACGTCGTAGGAAATGGTCAGGGTGTCCTTGTCGAACATCACGCTCTGGAACCGCGCATACGGACACATGTGCATGCACACTGCTTCGCGCAACCAACCGGCATTGATGTAAGTAGCCCCGGTAAAGAACAGCACCCAAAACAGGCTGACCCCGCCGATTTGCAAGGTCAGCAGTTCTTCGGCCAGCGGACGGATCGGCGTGAAGTAGCCGACAAAGGTCAGGCCGGTGAGCAGGCTGATCGCCAGCCACAGGGTGTGTTTGGCCGAGCGGCGGATCAGTTTGTTCAGGCCCCAGGGGGCGGCTTGCAGCTTGATCCGTTGGTTGCGCTCGCCTTCGGTGATTTTCTCGCACCACATGAAGATCCAGGTCCAGGAACTCTGCGGGCAGGTGTAACCGCACCAGACCCTGCCGGCGAACACGGTGATCGCAAACAGGCCGAACGCAGCGATGATCAGCAGCGCCGAAAGCAGAATGAAATCCTGTGGCCAGAAGGTCGCGCCGAAGATGTGAAATTTGCTTTCGGAAAGATCCCAGAGCACTGCCTGGCGACCGCCCCAGTTCAGCCACACCGTACCGAAGAACAGCAGAAACAGAACCCCCGCGCCACTCATGCGCAGGGTGCGGAACACACCCGTGAAGCTGCGGGTATGGATCAGGTTGTCGCTGGATTTGGCCTTTATCTTTGGACGCAAAGGTTCATTGCTTTTTAAAAATGAGGCATTTTCAACGGTTCGGACGGGGATTCTATCGCTCATGGTCTTTCGCTCATCAGCCTCCATCAGGCCTGAGCACTATGACCAGCGATCTGTTTGCATAACAGACTCAGCTAAAGCAATAAAAAGCGGATCAGATGAGTTGTCCGCACCCGCCTGCGACAACTTGATGCACCCGCAATGGTTGGCCACAAACACCTATGCCAGTTGTTTGTGGGGTGTGTTGATGCGGGTCAGTCAAATCACCGAATCACTGTCCGTGGCCTTCAGATGTCGGCGACTGTCCACTGCGCCTGCTACGGTCAATGCATCGGCTTCTGCTTCGGTGATGTAGATGCGCTGGCCGTCGAGGTCGACCGCCGACATGGATTTTTCCCCGTCGGTGATGATGGTCACGTCGGGGCAAAGACGGATTTCTTCGCCGTTTTGGGTGATGAAGAAGCAGGTCTGGTTTTCGATGCGCACGGTCATGGAGGCGTCCTTTTTCGGCGGATTCTGAAGTGTTAGGACGCATCCGCCGGTCATCGTTCTGTGCAACCGATTAATGGTGGTGGCGGTCCATCCTCTATCGAGTCATTAAATCTTCACAAGGACTGCGCCATGGACGCTTGGTGGCACGAGGTTTGGGTGACGCTGCAAGCGGAGTTCGCCGACATTGGCGATGCTTCACAACTGACGCGCATTACCGTGCGTTTGCTGATGGCGGCCTTGCTGGGTGGCATTCTCGGTTTCGAACGTGAACAGAAGGGCAAGGCTGCCGGGGTTCGCACCCACATGCTGGTGGCGCTCGGCGCGGCATTGTTTGTGCTGGTGCCGCAGATGTCAGGATCCCAGGCCGACGCCATGAGCCGGGTGGTGCAGGGCGTGATCGCCGGCATCGGCTTTCTCGGCGCCGGGACTATCCTGAAAAACACTGATGGCGATGAGGGCCATGTCAAAGGCCTGACCACCGCCGCCGGTTTGTGGATGACGGCGGCCATTGGTGTTTCGGCCGGAATGGGCCGCGAGGCGACGGCGGTGCTCAGTACGTTGCTGGCGTTGGTGATTCTCGGTGTGATGCCGGTCGTGGTGCGCCAGCTGGAAAAGGAACGCCCCCCGCGCGACTGATCACTCAGGGGTGACGATTTCCGGTGGCTGAACAGTCGGTGGCTCTTCGCGCGGTGGCGGGTTGGTGCCCGGCGGTTCCTGTTCGGGGACGGGGGCGGGCTCGGTCGGCGGTGTTGGCTGTATCGGCGGTACCGTCGGCTCATCAATGTTCGGATCGGGTGTCTCGGCCGGGATTGGAATACTCATCGATACAGTCTCCAGTGGCAGATGGCGTGAGTCGTGCTTAAGTTGGTTGACCCGTACACAGGGAATTTGATTCCCCGAAAGACTTGGCAAATCCCTCTGAACTTTTACCGACGCCTGCTGTTCGGAACTTAAGTGAGTTCATGTCGGGGCAGATCGCTTCGTGTGAACGACGACCAGGCACAAGAGCGTCCTTGGGGCGTTAAGGAGAGATGCTCGATGACCGCTGAGAAACCCACAGAGTTGAGCTACAACCCGCATATACCGCTGTCGCAGGCGTTACTGCTACCGCGGATCGTGATCGAAAACACCATGCCGACCCTCGATGGCGGGCAATTCGCCGTTAAAGCCGTGATTGATCAGGACGTGGTGGTGACCAGCAAAGTGTTTGCCGACGGTCACGACAAACTGGCCGTGCGCATCCGCTGGCGTGCCGACGGCGACGAAGACTGGCAGAGCGAGGTGATGGCCGAGCTGGGCAATAACGGCTGGCAGGGCCAGTTTCGTGTCAACAAGCAGGGGCGTTATGTGTTCTGCCTCGAAGCCTGGATCGATCAGTTCGCCAGCTTTTGTTATGAGCTGAAAAAAAAGCACGACGCCGGCGTCTCAGTCAGCCTGGAGTTGCAGGAAGGGCGCACCCACGTCCAACAGGCAGCCGAACGCTCTGAAGGCCCGCTCAGTGAACAACTGGCGGCGTTGCACCATGAGCTGTCCGGTCTGCTCGAAACCGAGCAGGTCGCCTTGTTTCTGCACCAACGCAGCGCGGACTTGATGGCCCAGGCTGACCATCGTCCCTTCCTGAGCCTGAGCCCTGAATACCCGGTGGACGTGGAGCGAGAGCTGGCACAGTTCGCCAGTTGGTATGAACTGTTTCCGCGCTCGATCACCGACGATCCGGCCCGCCATGGCACCTTCAACGACGTGCATTCGCGGCTGGCGATGATCCAGGACATGGGCTTCGACGTGCTGTACTTCACGCCGATCCACCCGATCGGCCGCAGCTACCGCAAAGGCCCGAACAATTCGTTGATCGCCGGCCCGGACGACCCGGGTAGCCCCTACGCTATTGGCAGCGAAGAGGGTGGGCATGAGGCGATTCACTCGGAACTGGGTACTCGCGAAGATTTTCGCCGGCTCGTCGCGGCCGCCGCCGAGCACGGGCTGGAAGTCGCCCTCGACTTTGCGATTCAGTGTTCCCAGGACCATCCGTGGCTCAAACAGCATCCGGGCTGGTTCAATTGGCGGCCGGACGGCACGATCAAATACGCCGAGAACCCGCCGAAGAAATACCAGGACATCGTCAACGTCGATTTCTATGCCGTGGACGCAATTCCCGGCCTGTGGATCGAACTGCGTGACATTGTGGTGGGTTGGGTCGAGGAGGGCGTGAAGCTGTTTCGCGTCGATAACCCTCACACCAAGCCGTTGCCGTTCTGGCAATGGATGATCGCCGATGTGCGGGCGCTGTACCCCGATGTGATTTTCCTGGCCGAAGCCTTTACCACCCCGGCGATGATGGCGCGTTTGGGCAAGGTCGGTTACTCCCAGAGCTATACCTATTTCACCTGGCGCAACACCAAGACCGAGCTGGCGACCTACTTCACCGAACTCAATGAGTCGCCGTGGCGTGAATGCTACCGGCCGAATTTTTTCGTCAACACGCCGGACATCAACCCGGCGTTCCTGCATGAATCCGGGCGCGCCGGTTTTCTCATCCGTGCCGCACTGGCGACCATGGGTTCCGGGCTGTGGGGCATGTATTCGGGGTTTGAGCTATGTGAAGCGGCGCCGGTACCGGGCCGGGAGGAATACCTCAATTCCGAGAAGTACGAAATCCGCCCACGAGACTTCAATGCGCCGGGCAACATCATTGCCGAAATCGCCCAGCTTAACCGCATCCGCCGGCAGAACCCGGCGTTGCACACGCACTTGGGTCTGAAGGTCTACAACGCGTGGAACGACAATATTTTGTACTTCGGCAAACGCAGCGTCGACGGCAGCAATTTCATTCTGGTGGCGGTCAGCCTCGATCCGCATCACGCCCAGGAGGCAAACTTCGAATTGCCGCTGTGGGAGATGGGCCTGCCCGATGATGCCGTCACTCAGGGCGAAGACTTGATGAACGGCCACCGCTGGACCTGGCACGGCAAGTACCAGTTCATGCGGATCGAACCGTGGCATCTGCCGTTCGGGATTTGGAGGATTACTACTTCTTGACCGTCATGATCGTTCCCACGCTCTGCGTGGGAATGCCGCCCTGGACGCTCTGCGTCCGCCGCTGTGACGCAGAGCGTCACTGGATGCATTCCCACGCAGAGCGTGGGAACGATCCAGGCCAAGGCGTTCTCTAGTATCAACAGGAGTTACAAATGGCGAAGAAACCCAGGTCAGCCACCTTTATCAAAGACCCGCTCTGGTACAAGGATGCGGTGATCTACCAGGTTCACGTTAAGTCTTTTTTCGACTCCAACAACGACGGGATCGGCGACTTTCCCGGCCTTATAGCCAAACTCGATTACATTGCCGATCTGGGCGTCAACACCATCTGGCTGTTGCCGTTCTACCCCTCGCCACGACGCGACGATGGCTATGACATCGCCGAATACCGTGGCGTGCATCCTGACTACGGCACCATGGCCGATGCCAAGCGTTTCATTGCCGAGGCCCATAAACGCGGCCTGCGGGTGATTACCGAACTGGTCATCAACCACACCTCGGACCAGCACGCGTGGTTCCAGCGCGCGCGCAAGGCCAAGCCCGGTTCGGCGGCCCGCGACTTCTATGTCTGGTCCGATGACGATCAGAAATACGACGGAACCCGCATCATTTTTCTCGACACCGAAAAGTCCAACTGGACCTGGGACCCGGTCGCCGGTCAGTACTTCTGGCACCGTTTCTATTCCCATCAGCCGGACCTGAACTTCGACAACCCGCAAGTGATGAAAGCGGTGCTATCGGTGATGCGTTACTGGCTCGACATGGGCATCGACGGTCTGCGGCTGGACGCGATCCCGTACCTGATCGAGCGCGACGGCACCAACAATGAAAACCTGCCCGAGACCCACGACGTCCTCAAGCAGATCCGCGCCGAAATCGACGCCAATTACCCCGATCGCATGCTGCTGGCCGAGGCCAATCAGTGGCCGGAAGACACTCAGCTGTACTTTGGCAACACCTCTGCCGACGGCCAGAACGGCGACGAATGCCACATGGCCTTTCACTTCCCGTTGATGCCGCGCATGTACATGGCGCTGGCCCAGGAAGATCGTTTCCCGATCACCGACATTCTGCGCCAGACCCCGGAAATTCCCGCCAATTGCCAGTGGGCGATTTTCCTGCGCAACCACGATGAGCTGACCCTGGAAATGGTCACCGACCGGGAGCGCGATTACCTGTGGAATTACTACGCCGCCGACCGTCGGGCGCGGATCAATCTGGGGATTCGCCGGCGTCTGGCGCCGTTGATGGAACGTGATCGTCGCCGCGTGGAATTGCTCAACAGTTTGCTGCTGTCGATGCCTGGCACGCCGACCCTGTATTACGGCGATGAAATCGGCATGGGCGATAACATCTACCTCGGCGACCGCGACGGTGTGCGCACGCCGATGCAATGGTCGATCGACCGTAATGGCGGTTTCTCCCGCGCCGACCCGGCCAGCCTGGTGCTGCCGCCGATCATGGATCCGCTCTATGGCTACCTGTCGGTCAACGTCGAAACCCAGGCCGGTGACCCTCATTCGTTATTGAACTGGAACCGACGCCTGCTCGCGGTGCGCAAGCAGTCCAAGGCCTTCGGTCGTGGGACGCTGAAGATGCTCTCACCGAGCAATCGACGGATCCTGGCGTATACCCGCGAATTCACCGGCCCTGACGGCAAGCACGAGATTATTCTGTGTGTGGCCAACGTGTCCCGCAGCGCGCAGGCGGCGGAGCTGGATCTGTCGGCTTATGTCGGCATGGTTCCGGTGGAGATGCTCGGCGGCAATGCGTTCCCGCCCATCGGCCAGTTGAATTTCCTGCTGACGCTGGCGCCTTATGGCTTCTATTGGTTCGGGCTGGCGGCGGAAAACCAAATGCCGAGCTGGCACGTGGAGCCGGCGCAAAGCCTGCCGGACTTCACCACTCTGGTGCTGAAGAAACGCATGGAAGAGCTGCTCGAAGCGCCATCCCGCCACACCCTGGAGCAGGGCATTCTGCCGAGCTGGTTGCAGAACCGCCGCTGGTACGCCGGCAAGGACGGCATCATCGACAACGTCAACCTCGCTTACGGCGTGCGTTTCGGCGACCCGCAGCATCCCGTGCTGCTGGGTGAGATCGACGTCACCAGCGGCGGTCAGACCAGCCGTTACCAGTTGCCATTCGGTTTTATCTCCGAGGAACAGGTCGGCGCGGCGTTGCCGCAGCAATTGGCACTGGCCCGGGTCCGGCGCGGGCGTCAGGTCGGTTTGATCACCGATGCCTTCAGCCTCGACAGCTTTGTTCATGCCGTGTTGCAGAGCATGCAGGCTGGCATGGTGTTGCCGTCGGACGGTGGCGAGATCCGTTTCGAGCCGACCGACGAACTGAACAGGCTTGGCCTGACGGCCGAGTCGGAGGTGCGGTACCTGTCCGCCGAGCAATCCAACAGTTCGGTGGTGATTGGTAGCAGCCTGGTGCTGAAATTGATCCGCAAGGTCGCGTCAGGCGTGCACCCGGAGCTGGAAATGAGTGCGTACTTGACCCATGCCGGTTTCCAGAATATTTCGCCGCTGCTGGGCGCGGTGATTCGTCGCGATGCGGCGGGCGAGGACACGTTGTTGATGATCGCCCAAGGCTACTTGAGCAATCAGGGCGACGCGTGGGAGTGGACCCAGAACAACCTCGAACGGGCACTTCGCGACGAACTCGCTGATGCTATGTCCGAACAGGAGCAGCACTACAACGCCCTCGGCGAGTTGAAGGATTTTGCCGGCATGCTCGGCCAGCGCCTGGGGGAAATGCATCAGGTGTTGGCGGCCCCGAGCACCAACCCGGACTTCGCGCCACAAATCACTACCCAGAAAGATGCCCTGGCCTCGGCCAAGGACGTGACGGCGCAACTGGAACATGCCCTGAAGCTGCTCAAGCAGCATCAAACTGAACTGAGCGCGGCGGACCAGGCATTGGTCAGTCGCTTGCTGGACAACAAAAAAGCCATCCTCAGCCATGTCCAGGAGCTGGGTAAAAAGGCTGCTGGTGGCCTGCGCATTCGCGTCCATGGCGACTTGCACCTGGGGCAGGTGCTGGTGATCAAGGGCGATGCCTACCTGATCGATTTCGAGGGCGAGCCGGCGCGGCCGCTGCATGAGCGCCGAGGCAAACACAGCCCTTATAAAGATGTCAGCGGCGTGTTGCGCTCCTTCGATTATGCGGCGGCGATGACGATCAACGTGCACAACGTCGATAACACTGCCGACGCCCAAGCGGCGCGTCAACGGGTCGCCGATCGTTATCTGAAAGAGGCGCGGCAAGCATTTGTCGACGCTTATCGGCTGGCGGCAGCTAGTCTTGCTCATGCATGGCAAGATCCTGAAGGCGAGGACGCCGCGCTGGCGTTGTTCGGTCTGGAGAAGGCGGCTTATGAAGTGGCCTATGAGGCTGAAAATCGCCCCACCTGGCTGCCCGTGCCGTTGCACGGTCTGTACGGGTTATTGAGTGGGCTCAAACCCTTTTCCGATCTTGGTGGAGAGTAGTCATGAGTATCTCGAACAAGGAACAGGGGCACGTGGAACAGGCGCTGCTGCCCAGGGCACGGGATATCGATGCGTTGGTACGCGCTGAGCATCGGGATCCCTTCGCAATTCTCGGCCCGCACGGCGATGGCGCTGGCGGGCAATTCATTCGCGCCTATCTGCCGGATGCCTTAAGCGTGCAAGTGGTGGACAAGGAATCCGGGGAAGAGCTCGGCAGCCTTGAGACCACCCAAACCCCGGGGCTATTCGTCGGGCACTTCGAGCGGGCCCGACCCTATCTGTTGCGAACCCGTTGGGCCGGTGGCGAGCAACTCGCCGAGGACCCTTACAGCTTTGGCCCGTTACTCGGCGAGATGGATTTGTACTTGTTCGCCGAGGGCAATCACCGGGACTTGAGCAGTTGCCTCGGCGCGCAGCTGAAGACGGTCGATGGCGTGGAGGGTGTGCGCTTCGCCGTGTGGGCGCCGAATGCCAAAAGGGTCTCGGTGGTTGGCGATTTCAACGTCTGGGACGGTCGTCGTCATCCGATGCGTCTGCGCCATCCTTCCGGGGTCTGGGAGTTGTTCATTCCGCGCCTGCAAGCGGGGGAAGCCTACAAATACGAAATTCTCGGCGCCCACGGCATTCTGCCGCTCAAGGCCGACCCGATGGCCCTTGCCACCGCTTTGCCACCGGACACTGCATCGAAAGTCGCCGCGCCGCTGAAAATCGACTGGCAGGACCACGACTGGATGCAGTCGCGGGGCGAGCGGCAGCGAACCAGCGCACCGCTGTCGATCTACGAATTGCACGCCGGTTCCTGGCAATGCGAGCTGGATGACCTGGGCGAGGTCGCCCGTCAGTACACCTGGCCCGAGTTGGCCGAGCGGCTGATTCCTTATGTAAAGGAGCTGGGTTTCACCCACATCGAACTGATGCCGATCATGGAGCATCCGTTCGGTGGTTCCTGGGGTTATCAACTGCTGTCGCAATTCGCCCCGAGCGCCCGTTACGGCACGCCGGATGACTTCGCCGCGTTCGTCAATGCCTGTCACCAGGCCGAGATTGGCGTGATCCTCGATTGGGTGCCGGCGCATTTCCCCACCGATACCCACGGCCTGGCGCAGTTCGATGGCACCGCGCTGTATGAGTACGGCAACCCGCAGGAAGGTTTTCACCAGGACTGGGACACGCTGATCTACAACCTGGGCCGCACCGAGGTGCACGGCTACATGCTGGCCTCGGCGCTGCACTGGCTCAAGCATTTCCACGTCGATGGCCTGCGCGTGGACGCAGTGGCGTCGATGCTGTATCGCGATTACTCGCGCAAGGCCGGCGAGTGGGTGCCCAACCGTCACGGCGGTCGGGAGAATCTGGAGGCCATTGATTTCGTCCGCCATCTCAACGATGTGGTGGCCCTGGAAGCACCGGGGGCGCTGGTGATTGCCGAAGAATCCACGGCGTGGCCGGGTGTCAGCCAGAGCACTCAACAGGGTGGGCTGGGTTTTGCCTACAAGTGGAACATGGGCTGGATGCACGACTCGCTGCATTACATTCAGCAGGATCCGGTGTACCGCGCCCATCATCACAATGAGCTGAGTTTCGGCCTGGTGTATGCCTGGTCCGAACGCTTTATCCTGCCGATTTCTCACGATGAAGTGGTGCATGGCAAGCATTCGCTGATCGACAAGATGCCGGGGGATCGCTGGCAGAAGTTTGCCAACTTGCGGGCTTATCTGAGTTTCATGTGGACGCATCCGGGCAAGAAATTGTTGTTCATGGGCTGCGAATTCGGCCAGTGGCGTGAGTGGAATCACGATCAGCAACTGGACTGGTATTTACTGCAATACCCGGAACACCAGGGGGTGCGCAAACTGGTCGGTGACCTGAATCGGTTGTATCGCGAAGAACCGGCGCTGCACGATCAGGACGATGCCCCGCAAGGCTTCCAGTGGTTGATCGGCGACGATGCGGTCAACAGCGTCTATGCCTGGTTGCGCTGGAGCAAGGACGGACGTCCAGTGCTGGTAGTGGCGAACTTTACCCCGGTGCCGCGACAGTCCTACCGTGTCGGCGTGCCGTTTGCCGGGCGCTGGGTTGAGTTGATCAACAGCGACGCCGACACTTATGCCGGGTCCAATTACGGCAATGGTGGCGGGGTGTTCACCGACGAAGAACCGAGCCATGGCCAGGCCCTCTCACTGGAGTTGAATTTGCCGCCGTTGGGGGTGTTGATCCTGCGTCCGGAGGGTTGATCTAAAATCGCGTCGCTTCATTCGCGAGCAAGCCCGCTCCCACATTGGATTGTCGTCGTACACAACACCAATGTGGGAGCGGGCTTGCTCGCGAAGAGGCCAGATCGAACAAAGCGCTTCTTGTGTCATGCGCTCACCACCGCATCCGCACCCCCAAACTGCCAATCAACCCGTTCAAATCATTGTCATCCACATCGCTGCTGTAATCGGCGCTGATGTACAGGCTGACCAAAGGCGTCACTCTGGCGACCAGCCCCAAACCCACATCCACGGTCGAGGATTTGCGGCTGCTACTGATTTTGTCGACCTGATCCAGGCTCACGGTATTACCGGTATATACCGTGTGCCACACGTTGGTCCGCACATAGGGTTCGACGGGCAGGCCGTTGATATCGTAACTGCCTTTCAAGCGCGCACCGACCCGACCGCTCCAGGACGTCATATCGCTGGAGGAGCCGTTGCCGGAGCCGGCATAGGGCGTATCCAGCGTAATGCGTTGATTGATCAACTGCGCCTGGGGTTCGATCACCCAGTTATTACCCAGGCCAATCGGGAAACCACCTTCCACCGACAGCGTCACCGCGCTGCCTTCGGTGGCTTGTCGCGCGCCTTGGTCATTGCGGCTGTAGCCGTTGACCCGGCCGCCGCTGGCGCTCAAGTCTACGTGCCAGCCTTTTGGACCGGTCAGGCTCCAGTAGGCGCCGAGACTCTGGCCTTGAAGGTTGAGCGTGTCATGGCCGGGGTCGGCGAGGGCGCGACTGGTCAGCAGACCGTTGTCATTGCCCTGGAATTGGGTGGTGCCGCCGATCAGTCCGACCCGCTGGGTATGGCCGCTGTTGCTTTGGACGGTCAGCAGCGCCGGGCCTTTGAATTCGCTGGCGCCGGGGATGGAGGAGCCCTGGGCCAGATAGTCGGTTTGGGCCTGCCGTGAAGTCTTTCCATAGACGTGGTCCCAGGCCGAAGGCGCGGCGTCTTCGACCGTAAGGCGTGAGCTTTGCAAGTCTGGATTGAAGCGTGAACGACCGGGATACGTGACGGAGCCGGTGGGCAAGGTAAGGGTCGGCAGTGCCTGGTTATACCAAAGCGTTGGTTCATCCTCGGCAGACGAGGCCTGCACCTCCATGGATGAGCACAGCAGGAGTGAACTCGTGACGGTGCAAAAAGTGATTTTGATCTCTTGTGGAGTGAATGAAGTTTTCATGGAGGTCTACCTTGCAATGGCATGCGTATCTCGCTTTGGCGTCTCTCCTACCCCGAATGAGGGGCGACCGAATGGATTGGGGCAGGGTCAGACCCGCCTTTTTTTACAGGAGTCTGGTGGCTTGCCCCTGATGGATTTCCGGGGGTAGTAAGCACTAGCTAAGAAGACTGCTGACACTGCGTCAAGAAAGTGGCCGATAAGCGGTATGGCTATTTTAGG
Organism: Pseudomonas sp. PDM09; assembly: GCF_014852305.1. Classification (NCBI taxonomy): domain Bacteria; kingdom Pseudomonadati; phylum Pseudomonadota; class Gammaproteobacteria; order Pseudomonadales; family Pseudomonadaceae; genus Pseudomonas; species Pseudomonas sp. PDM09. The sequence continues at coordinate 657,914 of NZ_JACVBI010000001.1, forward strand.
TGTTGTAAGTGACTGATTTTTGGCGCGTATATAAGTTGTTGTTTGTGCGAAAAATCATCCAGAAAGGCGCGGGCCAGACGCGTTTGGTAGGGGGCTATCGGTTGTTTGGCGGCTGATCCAGTGCAGGATAAACAAACGGCGTCGGCGCGCCATTGCTGTCATTTTTTCTGTCAGCGATGGCATCCTTGGCGACTGTCATTTGACGGTGTTACAGGCGCACTTCCACCGCCAGCGGCAAATGGTCCGACAGATGCGTCCAGGGTTTGTGGCCAAGTATTCGCGGTTCATGACTGCTGGCATTACGCAGGTAGATCCGGTCCAGGCGCAGGAGGGGAAAACGTGCCGGGTAAGTTTTCGCCGGTCGGCCATGATGGCGTTCGAAGGCTTCATGCAGGTAGTCGCGCCGGGCGAGGGCGGCATTGCCTTGCAACTGCCAGTCGTTGAAGTCGCCGGCAATAATCACCGGGGCGTCATCGGGCAACGATTCGAGCAACAGGCAGAGCAACTGCAGCTGCAGTTGTCGATGGCTTTCCAACAGGCTCAGGTGCACGCAAATGGCATGCACTTCGGCATGCCCCGGCACATCCAGTACGCAATGCAACAACCCGCGCCGCTCGGGGCCGGTGATCGAGACGTCGAGGTTGCGAAATTCGCGGATCGGGTATTTCGACAGCAGGGCATTGCCGTGGTGGCCGTCGGGGTAGACCGCGTTGCGACCATAAGCGAAATCGCTCCACATGCTGTCGGCCAGGAACTCGTATTGCGAGGTCTGTGGCCAGTCGTTGTAGCGGGAAGAATGCCGGTCGTGCTCACCGACCACTTCCTGCAGAAACACCAGGTCTGCCGACGTGCTGCGTACCGCTTCACGCAACTCCGGGAGGATAAAACGCCGGTTGAGGGCAGTGAAGCCTTTATGGGTGTTGACCGTCAGCACTCTGAGTCGATGAACCGCCGCAGGCGTGTTCGGTGGCATGGATTCGACGGCCTGTCGTTCGGCATCGCTGGTCACGTTCACTCCTCTGAATCAGGCTGATGTATGCATGCGACTGGTGCATGGGCGAGCAGTTCAGTTGATTGTCGTAACACATCCATCGCAACCCCGTAGCAGCTGCCGAGCTTGCGAGGCTGCGTTCGGCTGCGTAGCAGTCGTAAAATCAGGCTGCTCGGTTCGTCAGATAAATCACAGATGCTGAATTCACGACTGCTACGCAGCCGAACGCAGCCTCGCTAGCTCGACAGCTGCTACAAGCCGAACGCAGCTTTGCTGCAAGGGTTTCAGACAAACACAATTTCATACGGCAAACGCATGCGCTCCAGAAGCACCTGGGGCACTGACGGGGCGACACCGATTATCGGCTCACCGTCGAGTTGGCTGGCGTAGGCGTAGGTGGCATGGCTTTTACGCGCGACGGTCCAGGTGTCGAGGCGTACCTTGCGCGCACGATCCCAGGGGATCAGCCCATGCTCACGTGTCGGCCAGTGCCAGGCCCAAACCGGTATTTCGTTGAGCGTCGCACCGACCAGCGCTGCGGCCCTGGCGCTGGCGCGGCCGACGGCGTCGTGGTCGAGGTTACCGTCTTCGCGCCAAGTGGTGAACACCACATCGCCGGGGCGCAGGTAGCGGACGATGAATTGGGTCAGTTCAGACTCCCGTTCGGCCAGCCCGCTGTCGGTGAAGCCGGCGCGAATCCACTTCAGGCTGTGCATCGGCACTCCGAGCCGGCGCAAGGCTTCGACGCTTTCCTGGGGGCGGAATACGCTCAGGCGTTTCTGTGACCACTGTCGCGAACCAAAATGACTGTAGCTACCGTCGGTGATCGAGATCAATTGCAGAGGATGGCCAAGGGCGCACAGCTGTTGCAGGAGGCCGCCGCAGGTCAGCACTTCATCGCCAGGATGCGGCGCGATCACCACTGCGCGAGCGCCGGCCGGGACCAGGGTTTCGGTATTGATGACAGGGATGTTGTCCAGTTGCTGGGCGCTGTTCCAGATCTGCACGGGCAGACCACTTTCGCTGATGGAAACCGTTTTCATAGGCGCTACGTCCTTGTTCTGTCTGGCCCTCAGTCGTGCGCAATGCTTGCGAGGGTGCAAGCCTGGCAGACCCGTGAAGGCGGGGTAAATAGCAATTGCAGCGCTCCGAACCCTGGATTGCTGCGGGCAGAGTATTGCTCATGGATCGTTATTCGTCGCCTCAGTCTTTGGTCTGATGCGGTTTTTTTAACCCAGGCTGTGTCAGGTTTCGCAAATAATCAGCGAAACCGTCCCTACGGATTTCATTACGGCTTGCCCCCGAGGGCCCCGTTCACTCTTCTTCTTCGCGCTGCAATTCGAACAGCAGCAGCGAGCGGCCGGTGACTGAATATTCGTGACCGAACTCGAAGCGTTCCTGGCCACGAATCGAGGGTTGATTGGTGTCGATCATGCAGGTCCAGAAACCGCCGTCAGGCACTTCCGGGAGCAGGAAATTGACGATGTCATGGTGGGCGTTAACCACCAGCAGCAGGGTCGCGTCGCCGCCCTTGCGGCGAATGCCGGTTTCCTGGGCGCGGCCATCGAGCAGCATGCCCAGGCAACGACCGTGGCCTTCTTCCCATTGTTCGATGGACATTTCGCTGCCGTCCGGGGCCAGCCAGGTCACGTCCTTGACGCCGATGTCTTCGTTGTAGTTGCCCACCAGGAAGCGCCCGCGACGCAGAATCGGATAGGCCAGGCGCAATTTGATCAGGCGTTTGACGAACTTGAGCAGGGCCTTGCCGTCTTCGCTCAGGTCCCAATTGACCCAACCGATCTCGCTGTCCTGGCAATAGGCATTGTTATTACCGTTCTGGGTGCGAGCGAATTCATCGCCAGCCACCAGCATTGGCGTGCCCTGGGACAGCAGCAACGTGGCGAAGAAATTGCGCATTTGCCGCTGGCGCAGCTCATTGATCTCGGGATCGTCGGTGGGGCCTTCGACACCGTGGTTCCAGGACAGGTTGTTGTTGCTGCCGTCCTGATTATTCTCGTCGTTGGCTTCGTTGTGTTTGTCGTTGTACGACACCAGGTCGTTGAGGGTGAAACCGTCGTGGGCGGTGACGAAGTTCACCGAGGCATACGGCCGCCGGCCACGCTGATTGAACATCTCGCCGGAGGCGGTCATGCGGTTGGCGAAGTCGGCCAGTTGGCCGTCGTCGCCTTTCCAGAACGCGCGCACGGTGTCGCGGAATTTGTCATTCCACTCAACCCAACCCGGCGGAAAGTTCCCGACTTGATAGCCCCCGGGGCCGCAATCCCAGGCTTCTGCGATCATCTTCACCTGACGCAGCACCGGGTCCTGGCGGCAGGCCACGAGAAAGCTGTGACGCTCGTCGAAACCGTCGTGGTAACGGCCGAGGATGGTCGCCAGGTCGAAACGGAAACCGTCCACATGCATTTCCGTGGCCCAGTAACGCAGGGAGTCGGTGACCATTTGCAGTACGCACGGGTGACTCAGGTCCAGGGTGTTGCCGGTCCCCGAATCGTTGATGTAGTAGCGCTTGTCGTCAGGCATCAAGCGGTAGTAAGAGGCGTTGTCGATGCCGCGCATCGACAGGGTCGGGCCTTGTTCGTTGCCCTCGGCGGTATGGTTGTAGACCACGTCGAGGATCACTTCCAGATTGGCCTCGTGCAGGTGTGCGACCATCTCCTTGAACTCGGCGATCTTGCCGCTGGCCAGGTAGCGCGGGTCCGGGGCAAAGAATGCGATGCTGTTGTAACCCCAGTAGTTGGTCATGCCTTTGTGCAGCAGATGCTGGTCATTGACGAAGGCATGAATCGGCAGCAATTCCACGGTCGACACGCCGAGCTTGCGGATGTGTTCGAGCACGTCATCGACCATCAACCCGGCGAAGGTGCCACGCAGGTTCTCGGGGACGGAGGGGTGACGCATGCTGAAACCGCGTACGTGTGTTTCATAAATGATCGTTTTGTCCCACGGCACGCTGACGCGATGGTCATGACCCCAGGTGTGAGCCGGGTCGATCACTTTGCATTTGGGCACGAAGGGCGCGCTGTCCCGCTCATCGAAACTGAGGTCGGCGTCAGGGTGGCCGATGGTGTAGCCGAACAACGCTTCGGACCATTTCAATCGACCGACCAATTGCTTGGCGTAGGGATCGATCAGCAGCTTGTTGGGGTTGAAACGATGACCATTGGCCGGGTCGTAAGGACCGTACACGCGATAGCCGTAGATCAACCCCGGGTGGGCGTCAGGCAAGTAGCCGTGGTAGATCTCGTCGGTGTATTCCGGTAACTCGATACGCTCCAGTTCCACCTCGCCGGAATCGTCGAAGATGCACAGTTCGACCTTGGTCGCGTTAGCCGAAAACAGCGCGAAATTGACCCCCAGGCCATCCCAGGTCGCGCCTAGCGGGAAGGGCAAGCCTTCGCGGATTCGCGAAGCCTCGGCACGAGGTTCGGGCGCGGTTTTCTTTGGACTGCTCATAGTTGCTCCTGCATGGGGTGACGGTACTCGACTGCGATGAACCGTGGCTCTGGTTTTTTTCGAGGGCGAGCGCGCCCTCGGTGGCGAGAGACACGCCACAAATCAAGCGAGGCAAGGCGATAAACGCGTCAGGTCGTTGGCGGCTTGCGCGCAGCGCGTGGCTTTTTCTCGACGTTTTTTTCGCCAAGCGGGGTCACTGTCGAAGCAGAGGGTTTGGCTTTGGCCTTGGTTTTGGGTTCGACGCCTTTGGCATTGAGCTTGCCGTCGGGCTTGCCCACCGCGGACTTGGCACCGATGCTTTTGCTGGCAGCTTTCGATGACTTGCCGGGCGCCAGCGCTTTGGCTTGGGCTTCAGCGTCGGCCAGTTTGCAGGCCATCTCCCAATGGCGTTTTTCCTGGCCCGTGGGTTTTCCTTCGGATTCCCAGATTTGATAGGCAAATTCGCGGATGCGTTTATCGTCGGTACTCATCGCAATGCTCCTGAACTGAACTCAAGCTTGGGTAGTTTGGATAAAGAGATTGACCGGGAAATTCCCCAGCGCGGTGCTGACCAACAGTTCCCTGTGTTTTGTGACTATGACGCTTGCAAAAAGTCCCTTCAGATTTTCTTCAGGGACGGCGAACGGCAACTTGACCCGTGTATCGCCCCAGAGCGGCGCATCAATCTGTGGTTCGGCACTGTTTTCCAGCAGTTCGGCACAGCGTATCGGTACTATCACGATAGCCCGTTTTCCCTGCCATTCACGAGCAAACGCCAGTACCCGGTGAGCCTGGCTACCGAGGACTTCCAGGGCTTGATACGTCCCTTTTTGAAACAGTCCGGCATGCTCGGCACGTTGATGTAACGTCCGGGCGATCAGGGTTTGCTTGATGGCCCCGTCACGCCAGTTCGCCAACAGATCGGGCAGGTCCAACCGTAGGTGCATGGCCTGCTGACGACTGACGTAATCCACGGGTCGGCGGTTGTCCGGATCGACCAGCGTGAAGTCCCAGAACTCGTTGCCCTGATAGAGGTCCGGTACCCCCGGCACGGTCATTCGCAGCAAGGTTTGCGCCAAGCCATTCAATGCTCCCGGGGCGGCGATGCTCTGCGCCGCCGCACCGATGGCCGTGCGCAGTGGCTGGCCTTCGGGGCTGAGCAGCAAGCGTTCGAGAAACCCATGGGTCGCCTGTTCATACCCCTCGTTTGGCGCACTCCAGCTGCTTTGCAACTTGGCTTCGCGCAGGGCTTTCTGTTGCCACTGCCAGAGGCGTTTGGCGTAGTCCTCGAGCGCCACTTGATCGTTGCTGTGCAGCTCCAGCGGCCAACTGCCGAGGATCGCTTGATAAAGAATCAGCTCGTCACCCGCCGAAGGCGCGCCGGGTTCAATGCGCAATTTGTCGGCCAGGGTTCGCCAGTGTTCGACCTGGTCGGCATACCAGGCGCTGCGCTCGCTCAACACCGCCAGCCGCGCGCGGGTGTCTTCGCCGCGTTTGTGGTCGTGGGTCGCGGTGGCCAGCAGGTTGTCGGGGAACTCGGCGAGGCGATTGACGCAGGCAGCATGGAAGTCAGCCACCGGAGCGCTGAATTGCTCGGTGTTGTAGCCGACATCGTTGCGCGACAGCAGCACCGCCGAGCGATAAAGCGCGGTGTCTTCCACTGCCTTGGCCGCCGCCGGTGAGGTCAGTTGCTGGAAGCGCACGCAGGCATGCTTGAGCAGTTTGCGTGGGCGCCCCACCGGGTGTTTGCGCCAGGGTTGACCGCCGAGCCAGCGGGACAGGCAATCGAGCACCGGCCAGTCGGCCTCGCCGAGGGTTTGCCTTGCACCGTCCATGGCCTGCTGGAAAAACACCTCGTCCTGGGCGCAGTTTCGGCCCAGCGGGCTGATGTAAGTGCGATACACCGGGAAGTGCACGATCAGTTCCTGCAAGGCCCGACGGATTGCGCCGAGGGTCAGGTCCCGGGTCATCAGATCGTCCCGGGCCACTTGCAACAGGGCGTGGGCGACACTTTCGAAATCCCCGGCGAGGGAGCCGTTGAGAATCTGCTGGCGCGCCAGTTGCGCTTCCTGACGAAAATCGGCGGGCCGTTCGCTGTGCCGGCTCCAGAGTTCGCCCAAGGTCTGGGCGCCTTCGGGGTCGTGTTGCAGCAACGACAACTGATTCATGAATTCGTAACCGGTGCTGCCATCGACGGACCAGTCGCGGCGCAGGGTTTCGCCTTCGCCGAGGATCTTTTCGACGTAGATCGGCAGGTGCCGATCCGGCGCCAGGCGATCGACTCGGCGCCGCAGTTTGCGGCAGTAACCACGCGGGTCGGCGAGGCCATCGATGTGATCGATGCGCAGCCCGTCGACAAGACCTTCGGCCACCAGCTCGAAGATTTTTGCATGAGTCGCCTCGAACACCGCCGGGCGTTCAACGCGCAGGCCGCCCAGTTCATTGATGTCGAAAAAGCGCCGCCAGTTGATGTCGTCCGCCGCAGTGCGCCAGCTGGCCAGGCGATAACTCTGGCGTTCGAGCAGGTTATGCAGGCGCTGGAAACCCTCGGCGGTGAGCGAGTCGTAGGTGCCGAGCGTGTGCTGGATGGCCTGAAGAATGGCCGGATCGCTGGCCAGTTCAGCCAGTTCCGTTTTCAGTGGGATCGCCAAGCTGTGCGCGTCAGTCTGGTAACTCAAGGTACTGAAGCGGTCTGCCAGGGATTTGAGCTGCTCGACCTGCCCGGCATTCAATTGATCATCGGCCTTGAGCAATTCGCCGTAGTTGGTGGGGCAAATCGGGAAGTGATGTTCGTAGTGCTCGACATAAAAAGCGCCGCGCCGGGCATCGAAACGCAAGGGAAGGGTGCCGTCCTGCAAGGCGATGCCGTAATCGCTGCCCAAAAAAGGCAGCAGCAATTGGCCCTCCATCAACGGGTCGGGCGAATGCCATTGAATGTCGAAGAACTCGCCGTAAGGGCTCAGTCGCCCCCATTCGAGCAAGTCGAGCCACCAAGGGTTGTCGCCACCGCCGACGGCCATGTGATTGGAGACAATGTCGAGGATCAGCCCCATGTCCTGTTCGCGCAACGCACTGACCAAACGGCGCAACGCAGCTTCGCCACCCAGCTCAGGGTTGACCGTGGTCGGGTCCACCACGTCGTAGCCATGCATGGACCCCGCGCGGGCGGCGAGCAGCGGCGAGGCATAGACGTGGCTGATGCCCAGGCTGGCGAAGTACGGCACCAGCGGCACCGCCTGATCCAGAGTGAAACCTTTATGAAACTGCAGCCGCAGAGTCGCCCGCAGCGGTTGGTTGAACGGTTGATTCATTGGTCACGCTCGGCCGCCTGAAGTCGCGCACAGGCGAGCAGTTCCAGGCGCCGGGCGGCGTCCGGATCATCGAGCAGGGCTTCGCTGTCGCCGGGTAGCCTGCGGGACCAGTTGGGATGGGTGTCGGTGGTGCCGGGCAGGTTGGCCTGCTGTTCGATCCCCAAGGCATCTTCCATTGGCAGCAATACCAGCGGCGCGCGGGTATGGCCGAGGAAGCGGATCGCGGCGTCGAGCACCTGATCGGTTTCGTGGGACTCCTCGCGGAAATTCTGCGGGTCCTCGCTCAGCACCCGACGCAAACCTTCGCGCTCGCGCTCACGGTGTTGGCGCCATTCGATTTCACCCGGGGCGTCGACCAGATTCAAGCGCGCGCTCCAGTCGATATCGCGGCCATGCCACCAGCCATTGAGCGTCGGCAGGTCATGGGTGCTGGTGGTTGCCAAGGCGTTGTCCGGCCAGTCGAGAATCGGCTTGAAGTGAGTATTGTCCTGTTCGAACAGCAGCACGCGCATGCCGAGAATCGAGCGCGCGATGAGTTTCTCGCGCAGACCCTCGGGCACGGTGCCGAGGTCTTCGCCGAGGACGATGGCCTGATGTCGATGGGATTCGAGGGTCAGCAAGCGCAGCAGGTCGTCCACCGGGTAATAGAGGTAGGCACCGTCGCTGGGGTGTGCGTCGTTGGGGATCACCCACAGTCGTTGCAGCCCCATGACGTGATCGATACGCAGGCCGCCGGCATGGGCGAAGTTGGCCCTCAGCATTTCGATGAACGCGCGAAAGCCGTTGCGCACCAGACCTTCGGGGGAGAACGCGGAAATGCCCCAGCCCTGGCCGGAACGATTGAGGATGTCCGGTGGCGCACCCACGGTCAGCGAGGTGAGCAATTCGTCCTGACGACTCCAGGCCTGGCTGCCGCCGCCGTCGGCGCCAACGGCCAGATCCGCGATCAGGCCAATGCCCATGCCGGCACCGCGGGCGGCGGCTTGGGCGCGTTCCAGGCTGCGCGCAATCAGCCATTGGCAGAACGCGTAGTAGCCGATGCGGGTCGAGTTTTCTTCGGCAAAATGCGCCAGGGCGGTGCTGCGCGGGTCACGCCATTGTTCGGGCCACTCGCGCCAGTCGAGGCTTTCACCGTCCCGCGCACGGACCTCCTGGATCGCTTCAAAGCGGCAATGATTTTCCAGCGCTTCGCCACCGGCATGGCGGAAGCTGCTGAAATCCGGGTGCAAGGGGTGTTCGCCGTGAGTGAAGCCTTCGTACAAGGCCTCAAGCAAGCGGTGCTTGGCTTCGGCGGCGGTGGGCCAGTCGATCAGCGGCAATGCCTCAAGGTGCTTGAGCTCAGCAGCAAGGCCGGTGGCGTCGATCGCGGCGCGCAGGGCACGCTCACCGAGAATCGCACCGGGCGCCGCGTACAGGCTATTGAGGAACAGGCGGCTGGATGGCGAGTAAGGGCTGTAACGCTGGGTATCGCCACTGAACATCGCATGCAGCGGGCTGATCGCCAACGCTTCGGCGCCTCGTTCCCCGGCCACCCGGGCCAGATCTTCGAGGGCCTGGGTATCGCCGAAACCGCCATCGCCGGGACGGCGCAACGAGTACAACTGCACGCTCAGGCCCCAGGCACGCGGGTTCTGACTGTCCACCGCGTCGCCGACGCTGTAGCAGCGCTGGGGTGCCACCGCCAGGGTGAAGGATTGATCATCGATGCTGACGTGCTGATAACCCACCGGCACCAGCCCGGGCAACACCGCGTTGTCATCGAGTTTCAAGTTGATCCGTGAGCCGTCTTCGAGATGGATTTCACACGGGGTTTGCGGTTCGAAGTAGTGGGCCAGGTCCAGGCCGACGCCCACATCGCAGGTCAACAGCGGTGGCAGGTGCCGGGTTTGTTGCACTTCCTGCAATTGCAGCAGGCTGGCGTCGATCTCCTGGGCAGTATTGGCGGGATGGCCAAGCCCGCTGAGCACCGAGCGCAACACCGCCGGGGTCACTTTCTGTGGACGGCCATTGGCATCGATCCAGTCGACGGCCAGGCCTGCTCGGCTGGCCAGTATTTCCAGTTGCGCATTGCTCATGGGCGCTCTCCATCCGGGGGTAGCAAAGGGGCTGCGGCCGTGAGGCTGACTAGCGCGCAATACGGGGCAAGTGTGCCCTGATTCAACAGACCGGCCGATTGTGGCGGGTGTTCGAACAGCAATGTCGCGTCGGCCTGTGGGGAGTGGACCACGGGCGCATCGCTGAGGTTCAGGTCAATGCGCAACTGACTGCCATCGCCCAACCGCCAGCGCGCCGTCACCGCGCCCGCGGCCAGTACCTGCGCTCCCAGCGCCTGGGCGCCGGGCAGGTGCGGGATGATGTGTTGATGGCGGATCTTCAGCAGTTGGCGATACAGCTCATAAACCGGCGATTGGCAGCTGGCGCTCAGTTTCGGCCGTGAAGCTTCGAAGGTCTGCGTCGCGTTCGGGTCGGGAATCTGCTCGCGTTTGTGCGGATCGGCAAAGGCGCTGAACGCCGCGAATTCATTGCGTCGTCCTTCGCGCACCAACTCCGCCAGTTCACCGTGGTGGCTGGTGAAAAACAGGAACGGTTGCTCGGCGGCGAATTCGTCGCCCATGAACATCAGCGGGATCATCGGCGACAACAGCAGCAACGCGGTGGCGGCGTAAAGGGCATCAGGATGGGCCAACTGATGCAGGCGCTCGCCAAAGGCGCGATTGCCGATCTGGTCGTGGTTCTGCAGGAACAGCACGAAGGCCGTGGGCGGCAAGTGACCGCTCGGCTCACCGCGCGCCGTACCGTGGCGGGTGATGTGGCCCTGAAACACGAAGCCCTGGCTCAGGCAACGGGCGAGCTGTTCGGTGGGCTGCCGGGCATAGTCGGCGTAATAGGCATCGGTTTCACCCGTGAGCAGAACGTGCAGGGCGTTATGGCCGTCGTCGTTCCATTGCGCGTCGAAACCTTGTTCCAGCAGGCTGGCCTGGTTGTGTTCGTTTTCCGCCATGAGCCACACGTGTCGCGCCGGATCGGTTTGCCGCCGTACCCGTTGCGCCAGCTCCTGAAGAAAGTCCGGGTCTTCGATGGCATGCACCGCGTCCAGGCGCAGGCCGTCGAAGCGGTACTCCAGCAACCACATCAGCGCGTTGTCGATAAAGAAGTCGCGCACCTCGCGCCGCCGGAAGTCGATCGCCGCACCCCAGGGGGTGTGTTTGTCTTCGCGGAAAAAGCCTTTGGCGTAGCGATGAAGGTAATTGCCGTCGGGGCCGAAGTGGTTGTAGACCACGTCGAGAATCACTGCCAGGCCGTGGCCGTGGGCCGTGTCGATCAGGTGTTTGAGTTGTTCGGGCGAGCCGTAGGAGGCTTGAGGCGCATAAAGCAAAACCCCGTCATAGCCCCAGTTACGTTCGCCGGGAAACTGCGCCAGCGGCATCAGTTCGATGGCGGTAATACCCAGCTCAACCAGGTGCGCCAGGTATTGCTCAACCTCGCTGAAGCCGCCGAGTGCACCGACGTGCAATTCGTAGATTACCGCCTCATTCCACGGTCGACCTTGCCAGGCGCTGTGTTGCCAACGATAGGCGAGGGGATCGACCACCACGCTGTGGCTGTCGATATCACCCGCCTGGGCGCGGGAGGCCGGGTCCGGCACCGTAAGCTCGCCATCGATGTTGTAGCGGTAGCGGGTACCCGCGGGGCAGCGGGTGTTGATCACAAACCAGCCATCGGCCTGAGGCAGCAGTGGCAGGGATTGTCCATCTTCCAGTTCGAGACTGACGAAAAACGCATCTGGCGCCCACAAGGCAAAACGCGTGTGTTCTGCGTCCAGCATGATTGCGCCGTGGGGCCAGGTCTCAAGGGTCCGTAACGGCATCGTTGAAAGCCTCTTACTGTTTGCCCGATTTTCCCAGCGCTTTAGCCACCAGTTTTTCGTAGAGTTCGGCGTAGGGTTCGACTGCCTTGCACCAGTTGAACGGCGCCGCCATGGCTCGGCACCGCATCGCGTTGAGCAGGCCGGGGAAGGCGAACACCTTGAACGCGCGGCTCAGGGCTTCGCGATAACTTTCCACCGTGGATTCGTCGAAGAGGAAACCGGTCACGCCGTTTTCAATGGTGTCGGCCAGGCCACCGGTATTGCGGGCCACCGGCAATGAACCGAAGCGCTGGGCGTACATCTGGCTCAGGCCGCAGGGTTCATAACGCGAAGGCATCAGCAGGAAATCGCTGCCGGCAAACATCCGGCGGGCGTCGGTTTCATTGAAGCCGATGTGCACGCCGACTTGCCCGGGGAAGCGCAACGCCAGTTCACGCATGGCTTGTTCTTCTTCCGGTTCGCCACGGCCGATGATTGCGATCTGCCCGCCGTTGGCGACAATGTATTCTGCCACCGCTTCGGTCAGGTCCAGGCCTTTCTGGTAGACCAGCCGCGAGACCACGGCGAACAACGGACCTTCGGAGTCTTCGAGGTCGAACAGCCGGCGAACATGCGCCGCGTTGACTGCTTTGCCGTCCCAGTCGCCGATGCCGAACGGGTGGAACAGGTGCGGATCGGTCGCTGCATCCCAGCTTTCATCGATGCCATTGGGAATCCCGCTGAGCAAGCCTTGCTGGGTCTTGGCGGCGAGAAAACCGTCGAGACCGCAGCCGAAGGCCGGCGTGGTGATTTCCTGGGCATAAGTCGCGCTGACGGTGGTGATGTGGCTCGAGTAGGCCATGCCGGCCTTGAGGAACGACATCTTGCCGTAAAACTCCATGCCTTCCTGTTGCAAGGCATGCATGGGGATACCAAGTTCCGGGCACGAACCGAGGCTGGTGACACCTTGGTACGCCAGGTTGTGAATGGTGAAAAGGGTCGGGGTGCGTTGGCCACGCCAGTGCATATAGGCCGGCGCCAGGCCTGCGGGCCAGTCGTGGGCGTGCACCAGGTCCGGGCACCAGTGAATCTGGGCGAGGTTGGCGGCGATATCGGCTGCTGCGAGGCCCAGGCGGGCGAAACGGATATGGTTGTCCGGCCAGTCGCGGCCGTTGTTGGCGCCGTAAGGTGAACCTTCGCGCTCGTACAATTCAGGGCAGATCAACACGTAAATGACCAGGCCATCGGGCATGTCCATGCGCCCGATCTTGCAGGGCGGCAACGCTGCGTGCCCGCCCAGTTCACCGATGATATGAATCGGGTTTTCGCTATTCATCACTTGCGGATAACCGGGGATCAGCACACGCACATCGTGCAGATGCGCCATGGCCCGGGGCAGTGCGGCGGAAACGTCGCCAAGACCTCCGGTCTTTACCAGGTCGGCAATCTCCGAGGTGACAAACAGGACTCTTTTCTTGTTGGGATTCTGACTGACTACCGGTGCCAGTGTCTTGGGGGTCGGCATGTTGACCGATTTGGCATTGAGGATACCGACGGTGCTCGTTTCCCCGACCTGCTGATGAGCACGTTCTCCCTGGATATCTAAAGCCGCACTGATCATATGAATCTCCCGTGTTGTTGATCTAATTCTAGGCCTGGCACAAACGGTGTTCGTGGCCAAATCCTGTGGCCGGGCGCAAACGCGCTACGCATCGGTGAGCAAGTGCTGCCCATGCGCTGAAGCAGAATGGGTGAAGTGGCTGTTGCAAGGAATGCACCAGTCGCTGTGGCCCTACCTTTAACCTGACACGAGGCCAGCACCAAAAGTTTCGATTATTTTCACCGAATGACCAGCCGGTTTTACTCCGCGAAAATCAGTCTAGGCCAGAACTTAGAGCGGGGGCGGCTATAGGGTGAAATTGTTCGACAATCGGTCAAAAGAGGGTACAGGCATAGAGCTTTGCGGGGAGATGCACCGACGAAGGGCAGGTTTATTTTCTGGCGTGGGTCAAATCAGGACCCGGGAGTCACGATAATCGGGCGTGATGGGATGTGGGTCGCACCATTGCGGTGCGTAGGGTTTAGGGGAGAGGTAGTGATTTTGAGGGCCTCATCGCGAGCAGGCTCGCTCCCACATTTGGATCTGCTTCGTCACACATTCTGTGTACACCCGAGATCCAATGTGGGAGCGAGCCTGCTCGCGATGAACGATAACTCGGTTTCAGCCCAGCAGCCGGATCGGCGCTCCCGCCGCCCATGCTTGAATGTCCTCAATCATCTGCGAAAAGAACAGTTGGTAATTCTGCCGGCTGACATACCCGACATGAGGCGTGGCCAGTACATTGTCCAGCGTTCTGAAGGGATGATGACGGGGCAACGGCTCATGCTCGAACACATCCAGCGCAGCACCCGCCAGGCGTTTTTTCTGAAGGGCCTTGATCAATGCGGATTCATCGACAATCGGCCCGCGAGCGGTGTTGACCAACCATGCCGTGGGTTTCATCCAGTCCAGTGCCTGAGCGTCAACCAGCCCTCGGCTGCGCTCGCTGAGCACCAGATGGACCGACAGCACATCGGCCTGCTCGAACAGTTCCTGCTTGCTGACATAGGTGACGTCGACCTCGGCAGCCCGTTCGGCGGTCAGGTTTTCGCTCCAGGCAATTACCCGCATGCCGAACACCTGCCCGAACCGGGCCACCCGTTGACCAATGCTGCCCAGACCGAGAATCGCCAAGGTCTTGCCCTGCAGGTCGCCGCCCAGCCCTTGTTGCCACTGACCTGCGCGCAAGGCATTGGCTTCGGCCACCAGGTTGCGGGTCGCGGCCATGATCAGCGCCCAGGTCAGTTCGGGGGCGGCGTGTTTGTAGCTGTCGGTGCCGCACACCTGAATGCCCAGCGCGGCGGCGGCTTTCAGGTCCAGGGCAGCGTTGCGCATGCCGCCGGTGACCAGCAGTTTAAGTGCGGGCAAGCGGCGCAGCAGGTCTTCGTCGAACCGGGTGCGCTCGCGCATCACGCAGATCACCTCGAATGCGCCGAGGCGTTCGGCCAGGGTTTCGTTGTCGGCCGGGTAGTCATGGATAAAACTCACCTGGCCGATGCTGTCCAGCACCGACCAGTCCACCACGTCGCGAGCCACGTCCTGCCAGTCATCGATCACCGCAATCTGCACCGCCATCAGCCTTGCCTCATCAACGAACGGGATTGGTTTGGTTCAGCCAGCCGAGCAACGCCTGATGGAATTTCGCCGGTTCCTCCATCTGTGGCGCGTGGCCCATACCGGGGAATTCGATCAGCGTCGACCGGGGAATCAATTTCGCCACTTGCTTGCCGAGTACGTCGTAATGACCGATTTTCGCCTTGACCTCGGGCGGTGCGATGTTCTTGTTGATGGCCGTGGTGTCGGAGGTGCCAATCAGCAGCAGGGTCGGCACTTTCAGGTCCTTGAACTCGTAGTACACCGGTTGGGTGAAGATCATGTCGTAAATCAGCGCCGAGTTCCAAGCCACCGCTGTTTTGCCTGGCCCTTTGGCCAGGCCCGCGTACATGTTCACCCAACGATCAAACTCCGGCTTCCAGCGGCCATCGTAATAGGTGTTGCGTTGGTAGTCGTGGATACCTTGCGCCGTGACTTTCAGCTCGCGCTCATACCATTGATCAACCGTGAGATAGGGCACGCCAAGAGCTTTCCAGTCTTCCAGGCCGATTGGATTGACCAAAGCCAACTGTTCGACTTGATCGGGGTATTGCAACGCATAGCGGGTGGCGAGCATGCCGCCGGTGGAGTGGCCGAGCAGGGTGGCCTTCTGGATGCCCAGGGTTTTGAGCAGTTGCTGGGTGTTGGCTGCCAGTTGCTGGAAAGTGTATTGATAGTGGTCCGGTTTGCTGGAGGTGCAAAAGCCGATCTGGTCCGGCGCGATGACCCGGTAACCGGCCTCGCTCAGCGCCTTGATCGAGCTATCCCAGGTCGCGCCGCAGAAGTTTTTGCCGTGCATCAGCACCATGCTGCGTCCATTGACCTTGCCTTGGGCGGCAACGTCCATGTAACCCATCTGCAGGGATTTGCCTTGGGACTCAAAGTCGAAGTACTTGACCGTGTAGGGGTAATCGAAGCCCTGAAGTTGCGGGCCGTATTCCGGCGTTTCGGCCTGGTTCTGGTTCTGGGCGTGAGCGAGAACGGGCAGAGCCGCTGTCAGCAGCAGGCCGGGTAACCAGCGAGAGAGCATGGGCGACATGGGTAAGCTCCGCAGGAAATCCGCCGATGCTGGACCGGCATGATTAGGGTGACATTAAACATAGGTCATGGCCGCAATGCCGTAGCAGCTGTCGAGCTTGCGAGGCTGCGTTCGGCTGCGAAGCAGTCGTGAGTCCGGCTGACGCGGTCTGCCTGATGCACTGCAATTTCTGATTTTACGACTGCTTCGCAGCCGAACGCAGCCTCGCAGGCTCGACAGCTGCTACGGGCCATCGCCATGACCATTCAACCCATCCACCCCAGCGTAGCCGCGGCCAACACACCATAGCGGGCGCCCTTGGCGAGTGTCACGATCACCAGGAAACGCCCCAGCGGTTCGCGCATGACGCCAGCCACCAGCGTCAGTGGATCGCCGATGATGGGCACCCAACTGAGTAGCAGCGACCAATGGCCATAACGCTGGTAGTGCTTTTGGGCTTGCTCGAGATGGCGAGGGCTGACCGGAAACCAGCGCCGCTCGCGAAACCGCTCGATGCCGCGCCCCAGCCACCAGTTCAGCAGCGAGCCCAGCACATTGCCCAGCGTTGCGACGGCCAACAACGACCAGAGCCAATCCTGATTGCTGAGCAACAACCCCACCAGCACTGCTTCGGATTGCAGTGGCAGCAGCGTCGCGGCACCGAACGCCGCGAGAAACAGCCCGATGTAGGCGCCGAACATCAATGGGCGGGGTAGTCCGCCACCACCACGTCAGTGCCGTCCTTTTTCAAACCGATCACTTGATAGGCATCGCTCATGCCGTCCGTTTCCATGCCGGGCGAGCCCATCGGCATGCCAGGGGCTGCAACCCCCAACAAATCGTCACGCTTGCTCAAGGCCAGTACTTGATCGGCCGGCACGTGGCCTTCGACGAATTTGCCGTTGATAAGGCCGGTGTGACACGACGCGAGCCGAGGTGGCACACCGTGTTGTTGCTTGAATTGGCTCATGTCGGCTTCAACATGGTCTGCGACCTTGAAACCGTTGGCTTCCAGATGGCTGACCCATTTTTTGCAGCAGCCACAGTTGGCGTCGCGATGAACTTCGATGGGAATCAGCTCGGCAGCCTGGGCAAGGGATGAGATGAAAAGGGCGCTCAGGGCGGCCAGACGCAGGTGGGTTCGCATGGGGATCTCGTCTCGGGTTGTGGCCAAAAAGATGCATTTTGACCGTTTTCTCTCGCGAAGAGGAGGCGGATTGTTTCGAAGTAATACAGCATGAGTAACGCATCGTGGCGAGGCAGCTTGCTTGCGCTTGGCTGCGAAGCAGTCGCAAAACCAGACGCTCGTATTCGATCCGGATCCCCACGCTGGCAGATTCGGGGCCCCTGCGCGCCCCAGCGGGAGCAAGCTCCCTCGCCACAGGTACGATGTTTCTCTGACTGGCATCAGCGCAAGCCCCTCACCGAAGGGCATGCCTTGCTTTTGCGATCAACGAACCTTGAAACGCCCCATGATCGCGCTCACCCGGTTATTGGCTTCCAGCAGTTGCTGAGTGTTGAGCTCACTGGCCTGGCCGCTTTTCACCAGCTCATCGACCATATGGCGGATCTGCACCATGCTGCGATTGATCTCTTCGGTCACGGCGCTTTGCTGCTCGGCGGCGGTGGCGATCTGGGTACTCAGACTGTTGATGTGGCTGACGGAGCCGGCCATTTCATCCAGGCCGGAGTTGACCCGGGCCGTGGCATCGGCAGCCGACTGACAGCTGACCTGGGTGTTTTCCATGGCGCTGACCGACGAACTCACGCCTTGGGTCAGGCGGGTTAGCATTTCGTTGATTTCCGAAGTGCTGGCCTGGGTGCGGGCGGCGAGGGCGCGGACTTCGTCGGCGACCACTGCGAACCCGCGGCCTTGCTCACCGGCCCGGGCTGCTTCGATCGCGGCGTTCAGTGCCAGCAAATTGGTTTGCCCGGCGATGGCGCCAATCACCCCGAGAATTTCGGTGATGCGTTGGGCGTCCTGTTGCATGTTTTCGACTTTATGGGTGGCACTTGCTACTTCATCGATCAACGCCACCACACTGCTCGACGCTTCGCCGACCACCACGCGGGAGCGATCCGCGTGCTCATTGGCGCGTTGCGTGAAAGCGGCGGTTTCGGCGGCGTTCTGCGCGACGCTGTCGGCGGTCGAACTCATCTCGGTAATGGCGGTGACGGTCTGATCGGTTTCCGAAGCATGACGCACCAGAATCTGGCTGGTGTGAGCGGAAGTCCGTTGCAGATTCTCCAGGCTCGACGCCATTGCGCCCGTCGCCTGAGTAACTTCGCCGATCATATTCTGCAAGTAGGCGATAAAGGTGTTGACCGAATGACCGATGGCGCCGAGTTCGTCTTCGGCGCGGATGGTGATGCGCTTGGTCAGGTCGGCATCACCCGTGGACAAGGCGTCGATATTGGCTTTCAGGGCTTTCATGCGCTGGATCAGTTGGCGGATGGCATAGACCTGCAGCAACACCAGCAGAATCACCATCGGAATCTGCAACAGGCTCAACGTGTTGAGCACATCGTCACGCTGGGCCGTGATCAGTGTGGTCGGCAGGGCGGTGGCGAGGAACCACGGCGTACCTTCGATCGGGCGCATGAAGAAGGTGCTGGTTTCGCCGTTGTTATCGAACTCGACCCGTTGCAGCGATTGGTCCCGCTGTGCCAGCCCGGCCTTGACCTGAGCGGCAAACGGCGACTGGCCGGCCAGTTCAGCGATGTTTTTCAATACGATCGGCCCGCTGATTCGCGAGCTGTTGCTGATGATCTTGCCATCGGCCTCGACGATCAGCATCTCGGCACCCAGGTCTTTTTCCTTGCGCGCCACCAAGTCATTGAAGAAGCCTAGTGTCACGTCAATGGTCGAGACACCGTACGCCGCGCCATTTTTCTGAATGGCCATGGCGCAGTTGGTGCGCGGTTCGGCGCTGGCGTCATCTTTATAGGCGGCGGCCCAGGCACATTGGCCGCGCGGAGTCTGCATACCGCCCTTGTACCAGGTCTGGTCGTAATAGTTGGGCGCGGCGTCGCTGTTCCAGAACGTATTGACCGCCAGTTTTCCCGAGGCATCGCGGTGCCAGAAGGTGCTGAACTTATTGCGCCCGGCTTCGCGCTGACCGGGCAATGGCCAGATCCCGCCACCGAAGACTTTCAGTTCACCGTACTGATCAACCAGGCCCGGCAGGACCGTGTCGATGGCGGCGCTGTCGAGCAGGGGAATGGTTTGAGTGATGCTGCGCTGCTGGGCTTGCACCTTGTTCAGTTCACCCTGGATCTGCTCGGCCACTTCGGCGATGCGATTGAGGGCTACCTGTTCTTCGGTATAACGCAGTTTTGGCGCGACCAGCTGACTGATGCCAACCACGGTCAGGACGGATAAAAGCAGGATGAACAGGACCAGAAACAGCGTGTAGCGAGCCTGAATGGTACGAAATGCGGGCATGGGACCGGTCCTTGTGCAGCGTTTTTATTATGGGGGTGTGGGTTTGAAAATCGGGGCATCGAAAGGGTATCGGCTCACGAATGTCGAGCTTTAGGTACGATCGTGCAAGATTTGCCTGGGGTGACGAACGGCCGGAAGGGACGTGTCCATATTGATACAAACAAACTAACCCAGACATGCATAAGGGCTTGATTAGTTATCTGCGCCAATATCGAAAAGTTCGTATTGGCCAATGAAACAAGGGGCTTTTTGGTATGTGTCGTAAATGTACAAGAATTGTAAAAAGCGGAAATATTTGTTGGTGACGCTGAAGCGTGCATCGATACTCGCCCGCACTTAACTCGGATAAACAAGGAACTTTTATGGTCGCCTCACAAGGACGTCTGTGTGTTTTGGATGATCGGCATCCTGTCACGCAGTCGGGAGCCCGGTCATGACAATCGGCTATACAGGCGCATGGACGAGCAAGGCAGGTTTACTGGTCAAGGATACCGGCAGCGGCAAGCCTGTCACCCACAGCGCCAGGGTCAAGCAGATGCTGGCACTGGTGGGAAGCAATCCCAATGCGCTGAATACGGCGAAAATGGATGAACAGAAACTGCACAGGAACATCAAGGGCTTCGATCCGGAAAATGTATCCGCCAAGCAACTGGGCAATCTCAGTGCCTTCTTGAGAGGCAAAGGCCTGATTTCCGATATTACTTCGATGACCTTGCTTAATGCCGGTGACAAGTTTGATCGTTTTGGCGTACAGAAAGACCCGGATGCGAAGTTC
Organism: Pseudomonas sp. PDM09; assembly: GCF_014852305.1. NCBI lineage: Bacteria > Pseudomonadati > Pseudomonadota > Gammaproteobacteria > Pseudomonadales > Pseudomonadaceae > Pseudomonas > Pseudomonas sp. PDM09. Next base: position 677,947 of record NZ_JACVBI010000001.1, read on the forward strand.
AATGCGCTGGAGTATTTCGCCACGCAACTGGATACCATTCAGAACAACAGTATCAAGGGTGACAAGTACGCCGTTGGCCTGATCCCTGAATACAAGACGGCGATCTACGTACTGCAGAACTTGCAAGCTTACGGCAAGGGCAACGGTACGACGGTTCCTGATGACAAGGGCGTTAACGCCAAGGCGTGATGTTTGGCCGCGTTGGCCCGCTCGAACCATCGAACGGGCCGGGCACCTGTTATCGGTCAAGCAACTTCATGACTTCTTCCGGATAACGCAGGCCGGCCGTGGCATTGGCCGGGAAAATCCCTTCCAGGGCCTGCAACTCTTCGCGGCTCAGTTTCACGTCCAGCGCGACGACATTTTCTTCCAGGTATTTACGCTGTTTGGTGCCTGGAATCGGGATCAGGTAATCCCCTTGGGCCAATACCCATGCCAACGCCAGTTGGCCCGCCGTCACACCCTTGTCGGCGGCCAGGGCCTGCACTTGCTGCACCAGCAACAGGTTTTTAGCGAAGTTTTCCCCTTGAAAGCGTGGACTGAAGCGACGGTAGTCGTCGGCTGCGAAATCATCCGGACTTCTCAGAGCACCGGTCAAAAAGCCCCGGCCCAACGGACTGTAAGGCACAAAAGCAACACCCAGACGCTGGCAAGCTGCCAGGCAGCCGTTCTCCTCTTGGTCGCGGCTCCATAGCGAGTATTCACTTTGCAGTGCGCTGATCGGGTGAACCTTGTTCGCTCGCTCCAGCGTGGTGACCGATGCTTCACTCAATCCCAGGTAACGCACCTTGCCGGCCTTCACCAGTTCTGCCATGGCGCCGACGGTTTCCTCGATGGCCACCTGCGGATCAATGCGGTGCTGGTAATACAAATCCAGGGTTTCCACGCCAAGGCGTTTGAGGGTGCCGTCGATAGCGTCGCGAATGTATTCCGGTCGACCGTTGACGCCCCGTGCACCGGGGTTGGACGGGTCGCGAACAATGCCGAACTTGCTGGCCAGAAACACCTGCTCACGCTTGCCGATAATGGCCTTGCCGATCAGCTCTTCATTGGTATGTGGGCCGTACATGTCTGCCGTGTCGAGCAGGTTGATTCCCAGTTCCAGCGCGCGGTGCAAAGTGGCCGTGGCTTCGCGGGTGTTTACGCCGGTGGTGTAGAAATCGGTCATGCCCATGCAGCCCAGACCTATCGCACTCACCTGCGGACCGTTTTTGCCCAGTTGACGTGATTGCATGAAATCAGCTCCCTTTGAATTGAATCCCATTGTTGACCTCGACAGAAACAAGATAAACCGGCTAAATCTGCTATCACTATTTGTAATTTCTAAATAATCAGCTGGTAAGCCAAAGCAATGGACCGTTTCAACGCCATGCGCGTGTTCACCCGAATCGTCGAACTGGGCGGCTTCGCCAAAGCGGCGGACAGCCTGCAATTGCCCCGGGCTTCGGTGACCATTCTGATCAAGCAACTTGAGGCTCATCTGGGCGTGCAACTGCTGCAACGCACAACCCGGCAGATCAGCCTGACGCTCGATGGCGCCGCCTATTACCCGCGTTGCGTGCGGCTGCTGGCGGATCTGGAGGAGACCGAAGCGGTGTTTTCCGCTGCTCGCCAAAACCCCAAAGGTCTGCTGCGAGTGGATATGCCGGCGGGAGTGGGACGTTTGATTGTGATTCCGGCATTGCCGCAATTCACTGACCGGTATCCCTTGATCGAACTGGAAATCGGGTTGAATGACCGGCCTGTGGATCTGATCCGCGAAGGTGTCGATTGCGTGTTGCGGGGTGGCTCGGCCCTGGAAGACTCACTGGTGGCGCGGCCGCTGGGCATACTGGACCAGATCACATGCGCCAGCCCCGACTATCTGCAACTTCGCGGGACTCCGCTATGCCTGGAGGATCTGAAGGGGCATCAGATGGTGGAATACTTTTCCAATGGCACCGGCAAACGCTACGGGCTGGAATTTGTAGTCGATGACCAACTGCAACTGATCGACCTGCCCAAGCACGTGTCGGTCAACAGCTCCGATGGTTATCTGGCGGCGTGCGAGGCGGGATATGGCTTGGTCCAGACCCCGTATTATCACGTTGCCCGCCAACTGAAGGAGGGGCGTTTGATCGAGGTCCTGAGGGACGTGCCGCCACCGGGTATGCCGCTGACGGCGCTCTATCCTCCTCACCGCCAGTTGTCCCGGCGGGTGCGGGTATTTGTCGATTGGTTGGTGGAGCTCTGTGCGCAACCAGGTAATGACTTTTCTAGAAAACATTTACGCGACTGAGCGGGCATCCATAGGCGAGTGTATCGACGCAATCATGGGATTCGTGGCGTTGGTGTTCTGCTGTAGTTCGTCATGCAACTGTTGCATGCGCGCGCAGTGCAGGTTGAGGGATCGAGAACGGACGCCCCGATGAAACAATGCGAACCAACCATTGTCACCCGGCGCAGGCATCAGGCCAGTGAAGGCGAAGCCCAAAGTCGATAAGTTGCGCAGATTGCGGGCGAAGTGCCGGGATAGTCCGACTCGTGCCGAGATCAGCCAGTGTCTGGGTAGTTGCCAGAGCTGCTCGAGCAAGTCTTTGTTCAAGTGCTGGATGACAATGTCATACCGGTGCTGATGTTGTTTTATTTGCAACGGCATCGCGGGTCGTGACGCCTTGTCCTGGCAGGTTCCGAACACCGAGCACAGGTGCTGCATGAATGCTCGGCAGCTTTCAGGCCAGGGGATGTCGGGGAGCGGGCGCGTGTGTCCTTCGATCATGTGACTGCCCATCACGATGGTTTCCGGGAGCGATTCACCGAATGGCGAAGGGACGTAATCGGGAAGCAGTCCAGTGCTGTGAAAGCCGATATTCTCTGCCATGCGTTGAGTGTAGGGATGGTGGGTCACTTGCTTGATCGATACGCTCCGGATCCCCAGAGAACCCGACAGCATCAATAACTCTCGGCCCAGGCGCGTCGCGATATGCTGTCCCTGGGCGACGGGATGTACCACGGTGAGCGCCAGTTCCGCGGTATTCGAAGGCGAGTCGCGGCACAGCGCGGCATGCCCGAGCACCCGCGCGCCATCCATGGCCAGTATCGATTGCCAGCGGCCTTCGGCGTTGTGCTGACTGATCATGTTCGGCAGGTAAACATCCGGCTGAGCGTAAAGATCGCCGTAGACCTCTCGAAACAACCGGCTCACGGCATCTGCGTCGCAAGGACGGTAGGGGCGAAGTATCAACCGGGTCATTGCGCGGGCTCCTGCGAGCAGACGTCATACACTCGCAAATCCCGCACTCGCAATTGTTTGCCCGAGCGAGGGTGAAGTTGCAGGTCTGTGGCTGCGCAGCAGAGCACTCGAAACTCCAGCAGACCCTCGCGGCTCAGGTCGTCGATGGCAGGGTAGTGGGCAAGCAAAGCTTCACGCAATGCACGGAGTACCGGCTCGACGGTTTGTGACTGAGGTTCGGGCACCCACTTCACGCTCAACAGATCCTTGGAGCCGGTCTGTTCGATCAGCAATTGCCATTGCTCGCTGTGCGCTACGCGCTGAATGATCTCGTGTATTTCTTCGGTAAACAGCGACAGCACGCCGACTCGTACCCGCTGACTGTGGGCGCTACGCCCCTTTAGGGCGAATTTACGCCTCGGGGTGGCGGTCGGTTCACGCCAACATGCACGGTCGCCCACCGGGTAACGCAGCAGCGGCATGAGCCGGCGTGTCAGATTGGTCTGCACTAGCATTCCGATACGATCGCATTCTTCAATCACTTCACCGGTGTGTTCATCGATGATTTGCAGCAAGGTTTGCTGTTCGAATACCCGATGCTCGCCCAATGCACAGTCGCGAGTGCTGGCCCCTATGAGCCCGGCGTCTACGCTGGCGTAGCCGATAGAGGCAATACGGGCGTTGGGGAATACTTCACCGAGGATTGCCAACTGCGGGGCAAACAGGCTTTCGCCGCCATACAGCAGCGTCTCGACCCCGCAGAGCACACGCCGATGCTGCGTCAGGTAGGCCGCGAATCGAAGCAACTGTGCGGGCACCCCGGCCAGAATATTGATTCGATGTCGTGCGATCGCATCCGCCAGTACGTCCGGTTCGATGTCGCCGGTAAACGGAAACTCACAGATGGATCGTCCGACATGGGCCAGGGAATCGTGGACAAACAGAAAACTGGCGTAGAGATCCCCTGAAAAGAACAGATTGGCGACGCGATCGCCATTGTTCAATTGAGAAGAGAGACTGTTTCCGAAGGTACTGACCAGTGTTTGCCATTCCTCGTAGGAGTAAACCGCAAGTTTCCCCTGGCTGGTCGAACCTCCGGTTTTAAACACCAACGCGTTATCAACGTTTCCCGTCAAGACCGACCAATGATTCAAGTCATTGCTGCCGGTCCAATAGTTGGTCACATTGGTTAACGGTAAATCTTTTAACGTAATACCTGTGGTGGGTAAATGTTTCAGGTGCGCGCTGTAGTAGTTTGAGTGTTGTCGTACAAAAGACACGAGTTGTTCGAGCGAATGAATTGATTTCACTGGATTCTCTTTTCTAATCAGGCGTTTTGGTTTGAAAAACACGGTCGTTGAAACGTTCTGTTTTTATATTCTTCGATCGACAATCAGTGGGACTTTTCCGCTGTGCTTGTTTCGTATGAATTCATGTTCAGCGCAGGCGGTAACTTCGACAATTAACAGGGCCGCGGCTATGGCATTTGCCAATGCTTCATGGGTCAGCAATTTTTCTCGTACCCAAGTGATATCGGCATCCGTTCGAACCTGCATTCGTTCGACGCCACTGGCGGTGTAATCCAGAACAACTTGAATGGGGATTCCTACGCTGTGTTCCAGCGCCGAAGGCGAGATGAACTCCGTACCAATCCGCACCAGCTTGCCGTGCCGCTGCAGTAGTTCGAATCGCGGCGTTTCCAGTCCGCAAGGGCAGGCTCCGGGGAGCCAGCGGCCGGTGTCGCCGATGTCATATCGGTGAACGCGCTGACCTTGCCGGGCGCGGGAGGTAAATAGCAGACGGCCGATCTCATTGGCTTGCACCGGCACATCCTGCTCGAACTGAACGATCTCCAGATACTGGGTTTCGCACATCAAGTGAAACACGCCGTCTGCGGTAGCCCGGCAGGCATGACCCAGTGGGCCTGCATCGACGGATCCATAGAGCGCAGAACGAATCGTCGACACTCCACAACTTTCCATCAGGCGTCGACTGGCCTCGCCCGGATGCTCGCCGCCAAGGAGCACTTTGCCAATACCAGCATAGTCGCGAAGTCGGGCCTGCTCCTTGAAAAACAGGCGATGCAGCGTACTGGGCATGCCAATCAGCACGGTGACTCGTTGCTCCACGATCAGTCGGGCGATTTCGCTGAAGTCGTCGTCCTGGGGAGCCCCCATAGGCAAATGTGCAACGCCCATCTGTTCAAGAATGCTCGAAAAGCTGAAAAAACCACCGTACAGGTTCCCGCCATAGAACAGGTTCATCACCCGGTCCTGTGACGGATCGAGCCCGACAGCGAACATGCCATCAGCCGCGGCGCGCATTTGTCGTTGGAAGTCTCGGTAGCTGAAACCTGCCAGGGCCGGAGTGCCGCTGCTACCGCCGGAGCGAAAATACAGCTGTGCCGTGGGGCTGATCGGCTGGGTCGTGAAGGTGTCTTTGTCCATGATCGGGCCACGGGCTGTGTCAGGGGCAGGCGGCACCGGGTCGAGCGTTGAGCGGCCAATCGAGACATCAGCGGCCAGGCTCACGGAGAGGCGGCGACTCAGACGCGACAGCGCATAAACACCATCGTGAGGCTCGCCAGCGTAGCCATCATGAATCGTCTCGCAAGGAGCAATGCGAGTGACGCCGGCGTTGACCAGTGTACGAACAAGCTCGGGTGTCCCTGCCGGGGAGGCTATCAACGCGCAGCTTTGCAGGACGTTTCGCCAGGGCAACAATGATTCGGCAAGCAAGTGCTGTGGGACTGGCTTGAGTAGCACTGTACGAAACAGCGGCGACGGCGCGAGCGTCTGATGATGCTCCCAGATGACACGCCACCCGGAGCCGGTCCACACCTGGCCGGTCTGGTGGGTAAAGCACTGATCAAGCTGCGCCATGGCAGTGCGTGTGGTGATTTCCGAAGCTTCCTGATCCGTCGGCATTAGCGCCGGCCACTGTTGGGCGCGACGTTTGAAGGCTTCGGCCAGACGCTCTCCGAGGTCGTGCAGGACCGCCGGATCGTTGCTGTCCACCAACACCCATTGAGGGCTGGAGCACGCTTGTTGATCCAGTCGACAGACTTCATCTGCCAAGGCATCGAGCGCGGCGGGCTCTGCCGCTTCAGGTGACAGATAAGCGAAGCTGATCTTGTGCCCCCAATCGATCCAGCGGCATCCCGCAGGAATCTGCTGACGAATCGCCTTGAGCGCTGCGACACCACCCCAGGCCGATACTCCGTCTGCCGTGGCGCAAAGTTGAGCTATCCGTGAGGTGTCAACCGGCAGAACTGCTACGAATTCGGCCAGCCTGCCGCTGCTGTCGCATTGCACAAGGGCGGCCAGCAACTGTGCGGTCAACCCCTGATCGCTGGCACTGGGGCGCAACCAGTTGATATTGCCGGCCAGCAGGCTTTCGAGTATTGCGCAGAACGCCAGTAACGGCGCATTGCCTGGGGTGATATGCACCACCAAGCCTAATGGATGCCAGCTTTCGAAACATGGCTGTCGATAGTCGATACGTCGCAGCGAACGCGGTTGCAGGCCCAGCTCTCGCTCAAGTTTTGTGCTCAGATTGCTGCGCTGGCAGAAATCGATCAGCCCCTGATATTGCTCATCGTCAAGGGCCAGATCCTGGCTACGAGATTGCAACTTCGTGGCAAAGCGCACAGCAGACTCGATAACGGTCTCACTATCGATCGGTGAAGAAAGCAGCCGGGGCAATGGTTTCTTAAGGAGTTCGAGGGCACTTTCCGGGGTGACGTCATCACGCAACTGGCCATTGATCAGGTACATATCAAGCGCCTCCGATCAGTTCGGAAGCGGCCATGGCACAACTGCGACTGGCGGAGGTGCCGGCACGGCCATGGAGCTCGAACCAATCGGTTGGCAGACCGCATCCGCAACTGGCGCCAGGATGTAATGTTGCCAGATCGCCCATGACCACGGCATGGGCAGGGCTCGACGAAATGTACGGCGAGACGAATTCCAGCAAGCCGCGCTTGCCGTATGGCTGGACAGTGAAATCGGATGGGTTGCGCACGAAAACCTTCGAATAGATCGGTACATGAAAATGATGGTGGGCACACTGGATGTAAGGCACTGCATGCTCTACGGCGCCATAGCCGTCCCGACAGCGGGGCAGGTCGATACCCAATTGCCGATTGATTCGGGCATACAACTGATGCAGGGGGATCTCCTGTGCCGCCTGGGTTTTCCAGCCTCCCCCCAGAAACACCAATGATTGGGCAGGCAATTGCAAATCAGCCACGCCGGTGTCTTCCATGCATTGAAGGGCATGGGAAAGGAACGCCGGAAAACCGAGAATGCGAACGGGCAATCCTTCCTCGGCAAATTCTTGCAAGGCTCGAATCACACCAAAAAGATCGAACTCATGACCTTTGCCGGAGAGGCGCAAGCCGTAAGCGACACGGTTGACGGGGGCGTAGCTGCAAAGAAACTGATCGGTATAGGCAGTGCCCAGGGTGATGGCGGCCTCGGGCTCATAGCTCAGGAGCAGATAGTTGCAGGGGCTGTCCGGTGTATCCCAGCCGTAATGCCGGAAAATGTGGTTCACCATGCCTTGTGCCGCGGCCATGCTGCGATGGTCGTAGCGCATGCGACTCTTCTGGCCGCTGGTGCCGGATGATGTCAGCTCCAGCGCGCCTTCGCCTGTGGGACCGAACACCAAATGACGTTTGAAGTAATTGGCGAAAATCGGCGGCAACCTTGACCAGTCATCCAGCGTCTCCAGGGCGTTGGCGTCAAGATCATTAGCATTCAACCAGCGTTCGTATCCGGGTGTGTGATGACAATGAAACAGGCTGATTTCGCTCATGGCCCGGTCGAACAGACCGTCCGGCACGGAATCCAGGCAATAGGGTTGCGTTAACGCACAAAGCGCATCGGTATGGGGTAGATGGATCATCAAAAGACCTACTGGTTGGTGTCAGATCGCAAGCGGGATGTGAGAACGACGCAGAAACAGTCTCAAGGGCTCCAGGCACAATAGCCCCATGAGACAGGCCATCAGAGCGAAGGCCTCAAGGCTGTCACCGGCACCCAGGGCCGCGATAATCGAGCCACCACCACCCATGACAGCGATGGAGATCATGCCGATCGCGGCTGAGACCAGTCCTTTACTGTCATCGCTGGAAAACAGCGCGAGCCGGTACAGCGCGGCGTTGCTCATGCCAAGACCGATGGCGTAAAGCGACAGGCAACTGACCAACAGGAGCGTCGAGGCACCGGTGAAAGTAATGGCGGCCAATGCGATGAGCCCACCGCAAAACGGCCAGAGCGCGTATCGAATCAGTTGGGGCAGTTCAGTGTTGGCAATCAATCGGTTGAGTATCAGATTGCCGAGAATGACTGCCGCAAATACCGGGATCTGCCACAGGCCGTACTGCAGGGTGGAAAGTCCCTGGTTCTGGATCAGCAAGAGCGGTGCCAGCCCGATCCAGGCAATCAACGGCAGGCTCATCAGTCCCAAGGCGACGGTGGCGCGCAGGAATTGCGTGTTGGTGAGCAAAGCGGTGTAGCGGCGCACCGTGCCGCCCCATTCAAAGGGTACGGCAGCCAGTCGCTGACCATCCTGACGCAAGGTGCCCACCGTTTCCGGCATGTACCAGTAAAGCCCCAACCAGACCATCGCACCGCCGACCCCTAACAGTAAAAACAGCTCCCGCCAGGAGAGCCATTCCAGCATCAGGCTGCCGAGCAAGGGGCCCAGCAGCGGGGAGAGCAGCGCCACGTTGCCCAGCAATGCCATGATCTTTACTGCGTCGGCTTCACAGAAGACTTCTTGCAGGGCTGGATAACTGACCGCGATGACAAATCCCAATCCCATGCCCTGAATCAGGCGCAAACCATTGAAGACAAAGATGCTATGCACGTAAAACGCCGCAGCACAGGCTAGAGCGAATACCGCACAACCGATGAGCAGCACTCTGCGACGACCGAAATGATCGGACAGTGGACCGATAAACCACTGCAAAAGAATGCCCCCTGCCAAATAAAGATTGAAGGCGTAGGGAACATGACTCGCACTGGCATTCAATTGATGGGTTACGGTCAACATGGCCGGCATGATCATATCGCTGGCCATGTAAGTCAGAAGTTCAAAAAGAGTGATTGCAAGGCAAAAGCCAAGAAGTCTGGACGAACTTATATCTATTAAGGGTTTGTGCATGATGTTCCTGTTTATGCCGGAAGTCTGATAAGACGGCAGAACAAGAATAACCATGGCCCATGAGGATTTTCATGTGCTTATTTGAGGCAAAAAACTTCACTATTTTTCATTGTGTGTCTGGTTGGGTTTTTTGGAAAAAGAGACTGTGAGTTCGTAATCAAATCCCCCAGCACGAAAAATGCCCGCTATAAAGCAGGCGTGGTACGGGAGTTCGTAGGATAAGTTTTTGGTGTTGGCGAATAAGTCGGTTATATAACCGGCCAGCCAATGTTATCGAGGCTGATCATAACTCGGTGCGCCAGGGTCATAATGACGATCGCCATGTCAGCCGCCGTGGGGGGAAAACGATGCAGCCACTCAGGAGCAGGAGAGCAGCAAGGGGATCAGCAGTGTGATTCGCCGAAACATTTCAAAATCCTCATGGTTATCGCCGCAATGAAGTCAAATTTCGTCATCGGCTGTAACATACGACCTCGCTTGCAGCCCCTCATTCCCGCAGATCGGTAGTGGCTTGGTATGCAATCGAATACAAGTCGGATACATTTTTTGATTCAGGAACCCGCAATGACCCAGTCGCAACGTTTGAAATACTCGATACTGATTTCCCTGGTGGTACTGGGGATCATGTTCGGCCTTTCCTGGCTGCAAAATGCAGGGATCATCACAGAGCAGCTGTTCCAGTACATCGCCATTGGCGTGGCGGTGCTCGTGGTGGTGATCAATGGCGTGATGCGTCGCAAGGTCAAGCCTTGAGCGACGCCCCATGGCCGGACTACTCGCTGAACAGGACGGCGGCAGCCTGTGGATGCAGGCTGTAGCTTTTGTCCGGATTGAGGGTGATCACGCCTTCACCGCACAAGCGTTTCAACACTTCACGGACACTGAGAAAGGACAGGGGAATATCCAGGTCCAGCAAGTGACTGTGCACGCCACGCACACCCAGGCTGCGGTCGCTTTGGGCGGCCGTCAGCAAGGCGTCGATCACTTTCAGGCGAATCAGACTGGTTCGCAGGCCAAAGCTCTTGAGCAGAAACCTGATCCGTTCGTTGCCGTGGCGTTCGGCTGGTTGATTGAAAACGCCGGAGCCCAGGGTGCTGGCCTTTGGCGCATGGCTACCGTCCGTTGGCAGTTGCGGGTTGTACATGCAAAAACTCCTTTTCAGAGCCTGATCAGGAAAAATGTGATGGGTGCTCTCAATCAATAAGACGAACGAGCCAGGCAAATAATGAAGACCCGTATGTAGAAAATTTGTCGCCAGTACGTCAGCGGCCCGTGAGCCGGGCGTGGGGTTACCCCTCAAAGGCTTAAATTTTTGCTGTTTGCTTCGTTTTAAGGGGAGGCGCATTGCGTGTCATACGTCTTTTCGATCAGGAGCGAGCGTGATTATTTCCAGGCAGTTAACCAGGTTGAGCCTTGCGGGTGTGTTGCTGGGGCTGAGTCTTGCGGCAAACGCGCGCAGCCAGCCAGAGCCGGCGACAGCCGAGATTCGTCGAACCAGTTTCGGCGTGCCGCATGTTCGTGCCGAAAACGAGCGCGGCCTCGGCTATGGCATTGGCTATGCCTACGCTCAGGACAATCTGTGCTTGCTGGCCAATGAGATTGTCACCGTCAATGGCGAGCGCTCACGGTATTTTGGGCCGGACCAGTTTACCGTCGAAGAGCGCGGGAACCTGGCCAGCGATCTGTTTTTCAACTGGTTGAATACGCCGCAGGCAGTCGGCGCTTTCTGGCAGGCGCAAACGCCTGAAGTTCGTGAGCTCATCGACGGTTATGTGGCCGGTTACAACCGTTCGCTGACAGAGCGCCAGGCCCAGGGTTTGCCGCAGCAATGCCAGGGCGAATGGGTGCGCGCGATCACTGCGCAGGATCTGGTCAAGCTGACCCGACGTCTGCTGGTCGAAGGCGGCGTGGGTCAGTTTGCCGAAGCATTGGCCGGCGCTACCCCACCGAAAACCGTCGCGCAGGTGGTGGGCGATCCGGCGTCGTTCCAGCTGGCGGCTTCACGCATGCAACGCTTCGCTCTGGATCGCGGCAGTAACGCCGTGGCGGTCGGCAGCGAACGTTCGTTCAACGGACGCGGGATGCTGCTGGCCAATCCGCACTTTCCTTGGGTCGGTGGGATGCGTTTCTATCAGATGCACCTGACTATTCCCGGCAAACTGGACGTCATGGGCGCCGCGTTGCCCGGCCTGCCCATGATCAACATTGGTTTCAACCAGCACCTGGCATGGACCCACACCGTGGATTCGTCCAAGCATTTCACGCTGTATCGTCTGCAACTCGATCCCAAGGATCCGACCCGTTACCTGCTGGATGGCAAGTCCTTGCCGATGAAAAAGCAGACGCTGGCGGTGAACGTGAAGCAAGCCGATGGCCAGACCCGGCAGATTTCCCATGTGGTCTACAGCTCGCAATTCGGCCCGATTGTGCAATGGCCCGGCAAGCTGGACTGGAACAACCAGTTCGCCTATAGCCTGCGCGATGCCAATCTGGAGAACGACCGGGTCTTGCAACAGTGGTATGCGATGAACCGTGCCGCCAGCCTCAAGGATTTGCAGGCATCGGTGCACAAAATTCAGGGGATTCCGTGGGTCAATACCCTGGCGGTGGACGATCAGGGGCAGACGCTTTACATGAACCTGTCGGTGGTGCCGAACGTCAATGCCGACAAGCTGGCCAAGTGCAGCGATCCTCGGGCCGGATTACAGATGATCCTGCTCGACGGTTCCAACAGCGCCTGTGCCTGGGACATCGACCCGCACGCTGCGCAAAAAGGTATTTATGCGGCAGACAAGTTGCCGCAACTGTTGCGCAAAGACTTTGTACAACATTCCAACGATTCGGCCTGGATGGCCAACCCGGCACAACCGCTTACCGGCTTCTCGCCATTGATCAGTCAGGACAATCAACCGTTGGGGCTGCGTTCGCGCTTTGCATTGGAGCGTCTGGGGAATTTGAGCAAGGCCGGCCCTGTCGCCGCGGCAGATCTGCAACACATGGTGATGGACGATCAGGTGTATCAGGCGACCCAGGTGATGCCGGACCTGCTGCAATTCTGCGCCGCGGATCTTGGCGCCGATGCGCCGACGCTTACGCCGTTGTGTGCCAGCCTCAAGGCTTGGGATCGCCGGGTGAATCTGGACAGTGGATTGGGCTTTGTGCATTTTCAAAATGTCATGGAGCCGTTGCAGCAAATCCCTGGCATCTGGCGTGTCGCGTTCGATCCGAAGAACCCGCAACACACTCCACGTGGCCTGGCAATTGAACAGCCAGACGTCGCCAAAGCGATTCGGGCGGCGATGCTGGCCTCGGTCGAACAGGTAAAAACCCTTGGCCTGAAAGCCGATAGCCGCTGGGGTGATATCCAGGTGGTCAGCAGTGGAGGGCAGCAAACGCCAATTCACGGCGGACCGGGCATGCTGGGTGTGTATAACGCGATCCAAAGCGTGCCGAGAACCGACGGCAAGCGCGAAGTCGTCAGTGGTACCAGCTATTTGCAGGTGGTGACGTTCGATGACAAGGGGCCGCAGGCTCAAGGTTTGTTGGCATTCTCATTGTCCAGTGACCCGGCGTCGAAGTACTCCCGGGACCAGACACTGGCCTTTTCGAAGAAGCAGCTGAGCGTATTGCCGTTCACCGAGCAGCAGATCACGTCCGATCCGCAGTACCAGGCTCAGACGATTCGCGAACAGGATGAAAAAGCAGGGAAGATCGTCGCGCAGTAATAGCGATAGCGTTCGAATGAAACATGAAGGCCGCACCCCGCAAGGGTGGCGGCCTTCAGCTTTTTGGGGCTTGTTGCGGGATCGAATTGAGAACCGGATTGCCGTCTTTGTTGCGGGTCAGGTAGACCGGCAGCACCTTGGGCAACGAAGCCACCAGGCTATTGAGCTCTTTGATGTTGTAGATACCACCGAGGCGAATCGAGCCGGTGCTGTGGTCCGCGATCATGACTGGCTTGTTCAAATAACGATTGATCAAGGGCAGGGCATCGGTCAGCGTCAGATCATCGAGCACCAGTTTGCCGCTGCGCCACGCCAGCGAGTGGTCATCGGCAGAGACCTGGCTGATTTGCGGCGTGAAGTCACCGTGTCGATAACGTGCCTGCATGGCAGGTTCAAGACGTGAACCTTCGCCGGGCAAGGCAGCGTTGCTGGTCACCAGCACGGACCCTTCTATCAGGTTCACGCGTACCTGATCTTCATACATCCAGACATTGAATCGGGTACCGGTGACGCGAATTCTGCCATCGGCTGCCTTGACGATAAATGGATGCTGCAGGTCATGACTGACGCTGAAGAAGGCTTCGCCTTTTTTCAACGTGACGCGACGCTGATCCTTGTAATTGCTGAACGTCAGTTCAGTGCCCAGATTCAGCTCCACCTGACTGCCGTCGCTCAGCGTGACCTGACGAACATTGTCGCTCGCTTCGAAATGCTGATAGGCATTGGGCAGCCAACCCAGGTTCCATCCGGTATAGGCCGCCAGCGGCAACGCCAAGGCGCAGACGGTGGCGGCAATGCCGAAAGTGCGCCAAGGCATTGTCGGTTTTCCGCGAACAGCCGGCGCGGGAGATTCGGGACGAGGCAAATCGCCCGCAACCTCCCAGATTTCCAGCATGGCTTCGTACTCGAAGGCGTGCAGGGGATGGGCATCACGCCATTGCTCGAACGCCTGACGCTCTTCGGCTGTGCAGTCGATGGCATGCAAGCGCATGCACCAGTGCGCAGCGGCATCGGTGATGGCGTCGTATTGTGCTTGGGAGAGAGAGTGGTCGGTCATTGACTCATCCTGATTTCCTGCATTCTAACCTTGAGGGGAAGTCTGCGAGAACAACCGTCATGGCATTTGCCCATCAAAGAACAACTTATTTTCACATGGACACTCTGAAAGCCGGGGGGCACCAGGCAGTATCCATAAATGGAGTGAAAAAAGGGTCAAGACCTCCAGGACTGATCCCGCCGTCCCGGACGGTAGCAGCTGTCGAGCCCCAGCGAGGCTGCGTTCGGCTGCGTAGCAGTCGTGAAACCCGCTAATGCGGTCTGCCTGACATACCGCAATCTGATTTATGACTGCTACGCAGCCTCGCTGGGGCTCGACAGCTGCTACGCCGGACGTCAGGCAGTGAGCGGGGCGGGCACCGGATCCAGTTGTCGACCCATTTCACAGATCAAGTGAGCGATCGAGTCGGCGTTGCGCAAAATGATGTCGGCTCGCAGGTCCACCTTCCCTGGATTCAGGAAGGCGTTGCGAGCCTCATCCATCGTTTTGCAGCTCGTCGTTTTGAGGATGTCCTTACCCACATGCTCCAACCCCTCAATCGAGTCCAGACTGATCCATGACTGCAATGTTGCGTTCCAGCGGGCAAACAGTTCTTCCCTCGGGGTATCCAGGGACAGTGCCTCTCGCTGGAAGTCCTGTTGAGTCTGTTTGGTTTGCGTACCGAAACCGATGACGGTGGCGATCAGATCGGTGAACGGACGCCTTGCCTCAAGCGTTGCAATATCTACGGTGTTTGAAAAAATATGGGAGAACTCATGAATCAGGGTAGCGGCCCGGGCATGGTCGTCGACGTCGAAAGGTTCAGTCAAACAGGACTTGTACCAATCGAGTTGCGGGTCAAAAAACATCTCCGTGAAATACACACGCTTCTGTGCATCGTCAGGTACAACAAAAGCGATCGTGCTATTGGTCTCGTATTTGTTTGAACCGACCACAAAACGTTCGGAGTTCATCCAGTCCTCGTTTGGGTCCACCAGCGCTGTGCAAATGGGAACGATGACCTTTTTGATTTTTGCCAGGAGGCTGGCGTCGAGGTGGTCAGCATCAAAAAAGGCTTTAAGAAAGGTATCCAGCCGCGTCCCCGGATTCAGGTGTCTGAGCTGCACCAGATTATGCAGACTGTTAAATGCGTAATAGCGAGCCAAGTCTATGGCCTGCACGATCATGCGTGCTTTTTCCGGGTGTTTTATCCGAATGTCTTCCATTCCCCGCGCTTCGATATTCAGAATGTCTCGAGCCGTGCGATCAACAACATATTTGTTGTGCATTTTCGACAGGGCTTTGCCGTAATGGACCGTATGGATGTCCGGATCGATCACTAGCTGCTGGCCGGAAGCCGCCAGCAACGCGGGACCTTGCTGTCGGTCTTTGATCATTCGCCAGATCGGCCCGGTTTTGACCACGGGGTAAACCTTTCCCTCGACGGGGGCGTACGTACGATTGTTGACCGAGTCCAGGTAAGTTCCATTGGTGCTGCTCTTCTTCAGATCCTTTAATGCAGTGTCCGAGGCCTCCAAAGGCTGCAACACCGTGCGCATCAGAGCCGTCGGTTTCACTTTTGACCATTGCAGGGCGGCCACCGGTTTGGCAACAGGCGCGGTGTTGGAGGTTGCTTGCGCAGGAGTCGTTGAAGCCTCCAGCGACAACTTGCCCAGCGTCACCATTTGCGCGGTGCCGGCAATAAACGCCTGCAATGCCTGTTTCCAGTGATGATCCTGTAGCGCTTCGGCGGAGTTCTTGAAGTCCTTGTAGCTTTGCCACAGTAACTGCCCATAGGCGAGTTTGCCCGGCAACAGGCCCGATATCAGTTTGATGCCGGCGCTGAACAGGTTTTTGGCGGTTTCCCAGTCGGCCTGGCCGGTGATCTCTGACTGGCTGCCCAGCATTTTTGATAGAAGGCCGACATTATCGCTGAACAGTTGTGCAAGCAGGTTGCCGTTAATGGGGGTGGACGCGAGGGTGATTTCGCTTAGTTGTCCGATGGTGGCCTTGAGCAGATTGCCGAACAAGGTTTGCTCACCCTCGGGAAGCCGACGAATGATCAGATTCTGCAGTGCCCCTGGCACATTGATCGCAGATATAACGCTGGCTTCGTTCTCGAATTCGGTGAACACGGAGCCTGTGTGGTAGGGCGCATACAGGATTTGCGGCCCTTGATGCCCGACACCGGGGCCGATCAGGTACAGACCCAGGGTTTTAACGGCCGTGGCACCTGCCGTCTTGATCAGTTCCAGCGGCCTGACGATGGCGTGGGCACCTGTTACAGCCGCGCGGGCAATGGCGTCCGGCATGTCGAGAACCTGCCAGATCAAGTCGAAGGCGCTGGCACTGAGATGTTGCTGCAGTTTCAGTGCATGAGCGTGTTGCAACAGTTGCCACGGTAGTTGCTGAATAAAACGCTGCTTTCGTTTGTCGGAATCGGCGCCGGCTTTAGTCAATGCATCCGTCACCCGCGCTGCATAATCGCTGTGGATATTCAGTGACTGCACAAGCTGGCGCACGGCGTTCTGATCCAGGCGATCGGGAAGGGCCGTCGAGGTTGTCGAGGCAATCTTGAAGCCGATGGCTTGAGCTGCGTTGACAGGGTTCAGGGCAAACTCGGTCAGGCTACGCGCCGGCCCGGCCAGGGCCAGGTTGGGCGTGATTTTGATGTGGTCGGGGTCCAGTCGCGTTCCTGTGAATCGGCTGCCAAGCAATGACACCAATCGGTCATGCACATAGGACTTCAGGGGCTGGACCCCGTGCAGGTAGTCTTTATCGTCGGAGACACTGTTGTGGTATTGCTCCAGCAGTTCAATGTGTAACTGCTGTTCTTCGACAGGGGCCATGCCAAGCCATGCAGGCAGGGACTGCTGTCGGGTGATGGCCTGCGAGATCAACCTGGCTCTTTGCAAGTTGGTGTCGATGACCCGTTGCGTCATTTCGTTAAGCGCTTTGATCTTCTTTGCAGCGTCCAGCTTCAGGCCGCGCAGGTGTTCGCAACGGGCCAGGAAGTGGTCAATGGAGGATTGCGCAAGGCGCCGCAGGACGTTGCCCTCAATCAGTCGCAACGAGTTGAGTGTATAGCGCTGGTGGAATGTGCGCTGGGCGGGGTTGAGATTTTCCAGCAATTCCAGGCGTTTGTTGGCGTCGAGCAGGCGCCGGTTCAATTCCGTCGTTGCGCTACTGACCGTCGCGAAGACTTCCAGTCCGGTCGCAGGCGTCCACAGAATTGCCCGGCCGGAATGTTGAACATCGAGCCCGCCACGTTCGGTCAATAGTACGCAGTTGGCCAAGGGCAGCGGATTCTTCTGCCCGGAGCACTCAAGGAGCAGTGAATAAGCGTCAGGCCTGAAACCATTGAGGGCAAGGCGCGTTTCTCGATCCGGTTGATCCGGGTTGAACACCGTATCGACAATGGCCCGGTCGGCGTCCCGCAGCGTGGCGTTGAGCACTCGAAGGCTGGCTTCTCCCCGTACACCCACGGAAAGCGCGTGGGCCAGGCGCGGTTTCAGATTCTCCAGGTAAATGCGCTGCAGGGCCCCAGAGGCGGTCGGCTGGGAGGCGAATTCCGCGCTGATCAGCGATTCGACATCGCTGAAGGTTTTTACGAACGCCGCGGCTCTATCCGCCAAGACCATGGAAGGCAGCTGGTTGCCAGATAACACCGGCCGGGTACTCCAGCGTCCCTGAACATCCAGCGTCAGTAATTGATCGCTGATCATGGCGCGGATATCCAGTGCCTTGTCGAACAAGGCATGGAGGTCCACGGTGCCGTCGCTGTGACGGAAAACCTGCAGAACGTATTCCATGTTTTGCCGTTGCTTGGCGATGATCGCCTCAAACAGCGTTTTGAATATCGAGCCTGAAATCACCTCGCCGGAGACTTGAGGCTGATTGAAACCGATGAACCGGTTACGCTCCTCCAGGCTCAGCAGGCCGTAGAGTTCATCTTCGTGACCGCGCGCGCTGAATTTGCTCAGCAAGGTATCTTTGAGGTCCTGATAGTCCTTCAGCACCTGGAGTCCTTGCGTGGGGGTGTAAAGAAAGGCCTTGGAATTGGCGTGACTGATCATCAGTGCGCCCGCCAGTTCGACATAATTGGCTGCGTGTTCCCAAAGATGCACCGTCTCGAGGCTGAGTGCCGAGGACGTGCTCGCCGTCGGCTGAATCAACGAGTGCAAGGCCTGGCTTTGTTCAGGGCTGATGATCTCGGCCTCGCGCTTGATCAGGAACTCTGTGCGTGCCTTTTCACAGATGGCCCGGCTGAAAAAAACGCGGCGGGATGCCCCGTCAGCCGCCGCATCGTTCCAGTAGCGCTGCAGTTTCCCGGAAAGCAGGCTGATCAGTTTGCTGGAAGCGGTCTTTACCGCGGTTTCCCATTGGAGTTGGTCGGTGCTCGTCGGCTTTTTTTCCGGATGGGAAAATTCATGAGACTGCCCGATCGGCCATCGCTGATGGCGGTAGTACGACAGTACCGCGTCACTCAGGGACATGGAGTTGATCCAGCGCCGGGGCGGGGCACTTTCCTGGTTGTCGTCATGGGCCGGTGCAACGGAGTAGAAGTTGAGTCGGGTCTGGCTTTGATCAAGGCCCGGGAATGACGACTGCAGCAACTCATCAAGCAGCGTAGTGAGCAGCGAGGTGAGTGTTGGCAGCTTGAACAACTCGTCCAGCATGGCCTGCTCGTTCATTCGCTGGTTATTGGCAATGACGGTGCGCTGGTCTTCGAATACGTCGCCCTCGATGCCCTGAAAGCTCACCTGAATGTTGGCCGCAGCCGCCAATGTTTTACGCGCAGACAACGACATGAAAGCCAGCAGGTCGTCGTCCTCCGTCGCGCTCTTCAGCTGACCTTCAAGCTGTTCGATCAAGGCTTCGCGGCTGTGGAACTTCTTTATGCCGGCGTACGGGGTGTAGAGAATCTCACCGTTGTCATCCGGAGTGAGGCTCAACACGAAGCTGCCGGCCAAGGGGGTGGAGGCCAAGTCTTGCGCATTGAGCAGGATTTTTTCGGCAGACATGGGCGGAGTCTGTTGACTGCGTAACGTTTGGCTGGCCAGTTCCAGATGACTGAACCATTCGAAATCCTTGCGCGTCAGCCCATGGGTTTTACCCAGATCATTCCAGTGGCCGGGCGAGTGCAGGGCTTGGGGGAAAAACAGCGGAGCGGGAGGTGTGGGCATCGTCGAGTCTCGTTCAGGGCGCTGCTGAATGCGCCTATGGGTTGAGGCTCAAGACTAAAAGTCGCGGGGGAGTCGAAGGTGGTAGATAGTTACCGCATGGCTGCCCAGTGTTTGTGCAAACATGCGCCAAAGCATCTTTTCGGTTCAATCGGTTCTCATCAGGTGCATTGGTTCAAGCGAAGGGTTGACAGGCTACTCGTCGCCCGTTGTTAATCGGTTGGTTTTCGTACGCTGTTGCCCCCTCCAATAATTACTCTGGAGCTTCAGATGTCTGCGCCACACGATCCTGTGTCTACTGCTATCTCGCAAAACCTGTCCTTCGAAGTGCTGACGGCGTTACTCGAGCAGATCTTCCTGCGCCACGGAACCTCGGCCGATGTCGCCAAAACCCTGGCCCTCAACTGCGCCGGCGCCGAGCGCGACGGGGCTCACAGCCACGGTGTATTCCGCATTCCCGGTTATGTATCGACGTTACAAAGTGGTTGGGTCAATGGTCAGGCTGTGCCGGTGGTCGAGGACGTGGCTTCGGGGTTTGTCCGGGTCGACGCCGCGAATGGTTTCGCCCAACCGGCGCTCGCGG
This sequence comes from Pseudomonas sp. PDM09, assembly GCF_014852305.1. NCBI lineage: Bacteria > Pseudomonadati > Pseudomonadota > Gammaproteobacteria > Pseudomonadales > Pseudomonadaceae > Pseudomonas > Pseudomonas sp. PDM09. The sequence continues at coordinate 697,856 of NZ_JACVBI010000001.1, forward strand.
CGGCGCGGCCATTGCTGGTCGAGAAAGCCCGCAGTGCCGGTATTGCGGTGCTGGCCATTCGTAATTCCCACCATTTCGCTGCCTTGTGGCCGGACGTCGAGCCGTTTGCCGATGAAGGGCTGGTGGCGCTGAGTGTGGTCAACAGCATGACCTGCGTGGTGCCGCACGGTGCCGATCGTCCGTTGTTCGGGACCAACCCGATTGCCTTCGCCGCCCCTCGGGCCAACGGTGCTCCGATCGTCTTCGACCTGGCAACCAGTGCCATCGCCCATGGCGATGTACAGATCGCTGCCCGCAAAGGCGAGCGCTTGCCGCCAGGCATGGGGGTGGACAGCCTCGGCCAGCCGACCCAGGACCCGAAAGCAATTCTTGAAGGCGGCGCCTTGCTGCCATTTGGCGGCCATAAAGGTTCGGCGCTGTCGATGATGGTGGAGCTGTTGGCGGCGGCGTTGACGGGGGGCAATTTTTCTTTTGAGTTCGACTGGTCGAACCATCCGGGGGCGAAAACCCCCTGGACCGGTCAACTGCTGATTGTGATCGATCCGAGCAAATCGGCGGGGCAGGATTTTGCCGAGCGCAGCCAGGAACTGGTCCGGCAGATGCACGGTGTCGGGCTCAAGCGGTTACCGGGTGATCGACGTCACGGGCAGCGCGCCAAAGCCAGGATCGAAGGCATTGCGCTTGATCCTCAGACGCTGGCAGATCTGCGGGAGCTGGCCGGGCTCTGAACCCTGAAAACGGAACCTGTGGGAGCGGGCTTGCTCGCGAAGGCGGCGACACAGTCAACATTGATGTTGCCTGACACACCGCTTTCGCGAGCAAGCCCGCTCCCACATAGGTTGCGCTTGGCTTAACGACGACCCAACAACAACCCCACCACCAAACCGAATCCGGCGCAGATGGCCACGGTTTGCCAGGGATGACCGCCGATGTAGATTTCACTGGCCTCGACCGCGGGCCTGGTCCGGTCACGCATACTGGAAACTGAACCCCGGGCCTGCTGGAGCTTCTGGGCGATTTGCCCACGAAGGGTGTCCGCTTCTTCACCGACCAATGAAGCACTGCTTTTCAGCAGTTTTTCCGACTCTTCGATCAGGGCCTGAAGTTCGCTGAAGACCTGATCCTTGATTTGATCATCGGCGACTTGATCGATGATTTTGCGGGCCATTGGAGTACTCCTTGCAGATAGACGGGCAGTGAACAATGGAGTCTGGCGCCATGGCAAAAGTTGCAGTCTTTTTGCGTGGCGACTCCACCCCGAAGAAAAATCCAGGGCAGGACATTTCCTCCTACAGTGTAAGATGTCGCCTATTTTACGCAGCAGGTAATCTTCCATGAGCTTCAATCTGGCCGACAAATCCCTTGCCGAGCGCGCGGCGCTTGAAGATGAAAAATCCCGTCTGTTCGAACTCTGGCAAAACAACCTGGGTAAATCCAAGGGCGAAGCCGCACGGTTGTTCGGTGAACGTGCCAAGCGCAAAGGCAAATGGGCTGAGTGGGTCCGCGCCGAACTCGACGGCATGTCGCCCCCGGAATTCGCCAACATGGTGCGCAGCGAAGTCAATCGCCTGATGGCCGCTAAATAAACGTCCAGACACCATTCCCCTGTTGGGAAAAGGTCGCGATTATCGCCTCGCGCACTTTCAACACCACCGGATCGAGCTGCGTGCTGGTGCGCCAGCCCAGCTCGATCGGATAGCGTGGCAGCGCCAAAGGGCAGGGCAGCAGCGCCAATCCGCTGAGCGCGGCGATACTTCGAGCTGCATGGGCTGGAATGGTCGCAACCGCCTGACTGCCCTTGAGCAGATGCGGCAACGCGGCAAAGTGCGTGGTTGACGCGCATACCCGCCGACTCAGCCCCAACGCCGCCAGGCCTTCATCGGTAATCCCGATAAAACCGCCCGATGACACCAGAATGTGTTCGCGGGCGACGAACGCCTCAAGGCTGAGAGTCTCTTGTCCCTCGGCCAGACTGAGGGGGTCTACCAGGCACAGATAATCGCCTTCACCCAGCACCTGACGACTGAGCAAACGCTCGGCAAACCCGCCTGCCGTGATCGCCAGATCAATGCTGCGCTCCATCAAGGCCTGGGCGACGATCTGGCTGTGGGTCTGGCGAAAGATCAGCCGCAGTTTCGGCGCGCGGTCCGCGATCTCTTCAATCAATTGTCGCCCGTAGGCGATTTCGAAATCATCCGACAAACCCACCGTCACCGAACGTCCGTCGTAATGATTCGCCGCCGGATCGACCATCGCCAGACTCTGGCGGCATTTGTTCAGCGCATCGCTCACCACCGGTTTCAACTGGTTGGCCTTGAGCGTCGGCGCAAGACCTCGGCCGGTACGCACGAACAGCTGATCGCCATACACCTCGCGCAATCGGCGCAACGCCGCGCTGACCGCCGATTGCGTCACGCCCAGACGTAGTGCGGCACGGCTGGCGCTGGATTCCTCATGCAGGGCTTCGAAGACTTTGAGCAGATTGAGATCGACGGTGGCGATATTCATTTGGTTCATATCATTCAGCAGTGAGTCGGGCTTTATTCATGATCCTGTGGCGCCGGAGAATGAGCAACACCTCATTACTGACGGAGTCATCGCGATGCCCAAGTCCATCGTTGCTGCGCTGCAAATCGGCGCCTTGCCCGGCGGCAAGGCTGAAACCCTCGATCAAATCCTCTCCTGGGAAACCGCCATTATCGAATCCGGTGCCGCGCTGGTGGTCATGCCGGAGGCGTTGCTCGGCGGATACCCCAAGGGCGAGGGTTTCGGCACGCAACTCGGCTATCGACTGCCGGAAGGTCGTGAAGCGTTTGCCCGATATTTTGCCAACGCCATCGATGTGCCCGGTGCCGAAACTGAAGCCTTGGCCGGATTGGCCTCACGCACCGGGGCCAATCTGGTGATCGGCGTGATCGAGCGCGCGGGCAGCACGTTATATTGCACCGCGTTGTATTTCGACCCGCAGGCCGGACTGGTCGCCAAGCATCGCAAGCTGATGCCCACCGGCACCGAGCGGCTGATCTGGGGCAAGGGCGATGGCTCGACCTTGCCGGTGATCGACAGCCAGGTTGGGCGAATCGGCGCCGTCGTGTGCTGGGAAAACATGATGCCGCTGCTGCGCACCGCGATGTATGCCAAAGGCGTGGAGGTCTGGTGTGCGCCGACCGTGGACGAGCGGGAAATGTGGCAGGTAAGCATGCGCCACATCGCCCATGAAGGACGCTGCTTTGTCGTCAGCGCCTGTCAGGTCCAGGCCTCACCGCAAGCCTTGGGCGTGGACATCGCCAACTGGCCGGCGCAGCGCCCGTTGATTGCCGGCGGCAGCGTGATTGTCGGGCCCATGGGCGACATTCTCGCCGGGCCGCTGCGTGACGAAGCGGGTTTGCTGACTGCCGAAATCGACACCGAGGACCTGATCCGCGCCCGTTACGACTACGACGTGGTCGGGCACTACGCGCGCCCGGACGTATTTGAATTGACGGTGGATGAGCGGGCCAAACCGGGCGTGCGGTTCAACGTATAACTTAATGTGGGAGCGGCGGTGCGACGATTCGACTTGTTCGCGAAGAGGGCGTGTCAGTCGACATTAATATTGCCTGACACACCGCCTTCGCGAGCAAGCCCGCTCCCACAGTGGATCTTCAGCGCAGTTGAAGCCTCGGCATCGGCCAGTTCCAGCGGGCGCAAGATCAGTCGTTCGGTGTAGAGCGTTGGAGCGGCGTGCATCGTGGGTGACCTCCTTGTAGGGACGGGTGGTGCGCCATGCGCAGCGTCGATTGTCGTCTAGTCTCTAGGCGTTCACACCCCTGTCAACGGATGGACTGTCCATGAGTTTGTTACTCGGCCCGATTCTGCAATTTCGTGGCATCAACAGTAATGTCTATAACGTGTCTGCCCTAGTGGTTTTACCTTTGGGTGAATCATCACCCAGCGTAAAAGTCCCCGGCGGTGTCACTGCCGGCAAACCGTTGGCCATCGCCGATATCCCGTTGCTCAGTCCTCAGTACCGCGTCTGGCGCATCGATTTAAAAGCGCTGCAAGACCAGGCTGTTGCCAGCACTTACACAATCAAGATCGAGGGCGCGCAGGCCAACTTCGTCGTTCCGGCCGAGGGGCAGTCGCCGCGCATGGCCTATGTGTCGTGCAACGGCTTTTCGAACCCCAAGGACATGGAGAAGGTGGACAGAAACCATGAGCGCTGGGAGCACATGTGGGGGGCTCATCAAAGCAAGCCCTATCACCTGTTGTTGATGGGGGGCGATCAGGTTTACAGCGACGATATGCGCAGCAATCTGTCGTCGATGAAAACATGGTTTTCCAAACCCTTCGCCGAGCGCAAAAAGGCGGTCTACAGCAAGCTGATCGAAGCCGATCTGGACAAGTTCTTCGCCAGACTCTATCTGGAGCGCTGGAAACAGCCTGAGGTCGCGAAGCTGCTCAGCGCCGTTCCGACGGTAATGATGTGGGACGACCATGACATCATCGATGGCTGGGGTTCCTACGATGAGATTCTGCATTCAAGCCCGGTGTTCCAGGGGTTGTTTGCCACGGCCAAACGCTATTTCAGGATTTTCCAACAGCAACTGATCCAGACTCATCCTCACCTCAAACCGTCCGCTGATACTCATCCCTGTGCGATTCCCGATACCGCTGACGGCTTTCACCTGGGGTTTACCGGCCTGGGCGAATTGGCATTACTGGTTCCCGACTTGCGCAGCGAACGTGCGCCGGATCTGACGACTGCGCCGGCCCGGCGAACCCGGATCATTTCGCCCGTCAGTTGGGATGCGATTTATGCCTGGCTGGGCAAGGTCAAGGGGCATAAGCACTTGCTCCTGATGTCGAGTATTCCCGTGGGTTACCTTGATTTGCAGGCGGCGGAAAAGGCACTGGACCTGATTTCGGGGCAACAGGAACTCGAGGACGATTTGCGCGACCATTGGCGAAGCCTGCCTCACCGGGACGAACGCAAGCGGTTGATCATGCGTCTGCTGAATTTCGCCCATGCCGAGTCATGCAAGGTCACGCTGGTGTCCGGTGATGTTCATGTGGCGGGGGCCTGCGTGATCGAATCAACGTTGTCCCGGCATCGCAACGATGGTTCGGGATTGATCTACCAATTGATTTCGACCGGGGTCGTGCATCCTGCACCGCCGGTGCTGGCAGTGCAGTTTCTGGAGTCCATTGGCAAGCACCAGGAGCAGATCGACTACGGCATCACCGGAACCATGTTGCCCATTGGTGCACGGGGACGTTACCTGATCGCCGCTCGAAACTGGCTGGCGATAGAGCCGGATGAAGACAGCACCGGCAAAAGTCGGCTGTGGGCCAATTGGCACGTAGAAGGCCTCAAACATTGTGTGACCCAGGTGATCGATCCAGTTAAGCCGCGAGCCGAGCCGTGAGCATTACCACGTGTCGGTGGTCGGCTCCGGCAGGCGGAGTTTGCCGCGATCAAGGAAACGCATCGTGCCGAACACGCCACCAGCCAGTTTGCCCCGAAGCACGTAAGGCAGATTGTTCAGTGTCTGCGTCTGCCCCAACCCGAGGGTCTGACGCAGCACCGAGAAAGCCGAAACGCTCACCGGCACCACAATCACCGCTTCGGAAAAACGTGGGATCGAGCCCGACTGGTCGCTGACACCAGAGGCGAGGGATTGACCGTTCACCTCCAGATCCAGGGCCACGCCGTTGTAGTCGATCGCCGTTTCATTGGGGTTCTGCACGCGCAGTTTTACCGCGAAACGCACTTCCAGTTCCTGGCTTGGCAGTGGCTCGATACCGACCACGTTGATGTTCAGCGGGTCGTGTTGGGGGAACAGGGCGCAGGCGCTCAGGGAGAGCAGCAGGAGGGACAGAGACAGGGCGAACAATCTGCGCATGGACAGGTTCTCGTAAAGAAAAAGGCCGAGCCGCTCGTGGCTCGGCTCTTGAGTATTACGCACGGTCTACCAGTGCGACAGCCGCAGGTGAAACGGGTTCACTCTCCACGCCGGTGAACCAGGCAAGGTCAAAAGATCGCAGCCTTTCGGCAGCTCCGCAATGAAAATACTGTAGGAGCGAGGCTTGCCCGCGAAGAATGCGCCGCGGTTTTTCAGGTATTACGCGTCATCGTTCTTCGCGGGCAAGCCTCGCTCCTACGGGGCAAGCCCAATTGCTCTTCAAGCAAACGCCGCAAGCAAATCCTCTTCAAAGGCTTTTTGCGCATCCCCCGGCACCTGTGCGCGATGGCGGGCCAGATGGAACGCCACCTCAAAACTCATGTCGCCCTGGCGCACGGCGCGCAGCAACCCTTTGTCTTCCCAACTGCGGGCGAAGTGATCGGGCAGGTAGCCCACATGCTTGCCGGAAAGGATGAAGGCAAGGGTGCGAGGCGATCGTCGAGGCGATTCGTGCCCGGGTCGGTGATCATCCGGTGTACCTGACCTTCGACATCGACTGCCTCGACCCGGCCTTTGCGCCGGGCACCGGAACGCCGGTGTGCGGCGGTTTGAGCACGGTGCAGGCGCTGGAGATTCTCGGCGGTTTGCGCGGGATCAACCTGGTGGGGATGGACGTGGTGGAAGTGGCGCCTGCCTACGACAGCGCGGACATTACCTCACTGGCTGCGGCGACATTAGCCATGGAGATGCTGTGTTTGTATGCGGCCAGGCATAAGGTCGATCGGTAACACACAAGCCAATGTGAGGGCGGGCTTGCTCGCGAAAGCGGAGTGTCAGCCACCAGAAGTGTTGAATGTTAAGCCGTCTTCGCGAGCAAGCCCGCTCCCACATTTGATCTGTGCCAGGCCATCGAGCAAGGTCTTATCGCTACTGCCAGTTTCTGACAACAGCCTCTGCTAAGCTCCGACGACTTTTCAGGAAAGAGCCTGCCGACCGTGTCGCGAACCAGCCGTTTACTGACTTTGTTACAAGTGCTGCGGGGCAAAAGTCGTCCGGTGACGGCGGCGACATTGGCCAGCGAACTGGAGATTTCCGAACGCACGCTGTACCGCGACATCGCTGAACTCACCGCGCTCGGCGCACCGATTTTTGGCGAGGCGGGGATCGGCTATGTGTTGCGCAGCGGTCTGTTTCTGCCGCCCTTGATGCTCAATGCCGACGAAACCGAAGCCATCGTGCTTGGCTTGCGTTACGTGGATCAGCGTGGCGATGAGGTGTTGGGCAAAGCCGCGGCCGATGCCCTGGCAAAAATCGCTGCGGTACTCGACCCCACGGCCCAGGAGGCCTTGCGCAACCCGACGGTGCTGCCGGGGCCGCCGGGTTATGGCTATCCGCAAAATGCCGTGCCCTTGAATGTGTTTCGCCAAGCCATCCGCGATCAGGCCAAGCTGCACATCGACTACGCGGACGCCAATCAGGTGCCCAGTCAGCGGCTGATCTGGCCACTGGCCCTGGGCTTTCTCAACGAGGTGCGGATCATCGTCGCCTGGTGTGAGTTGCGCAGTGCCTATCGCACGTTTCGCACCGACCGGATCTCGGCCGCCAGCGAGCAGGGCGAACGCTATCCGGGGCGGCGCAGCGACCTGCCGCGCACCTGGCGCAAGCAGATGCAACTGGACGAAGCAGGGCGTTTCACTCCTGACAAGAATTGACACAGGCTTGTTTTAGCATGGCGCCAGAATCAACTCACAAGGAGCCGTAAACATGTCCAATCCAGCCTCTTCACTGGCCCCCGCCATCGCCGCCTACATTGCCGCTGCCAATGCTCGCGACACGTCGAGGGTTGCCAGTTTTTTCGCTGAGGATGCCAACGTGTTCGATGAGGGGCAGCATCAAGTCGGCACACAAGCCATCGCCCAATGGATGCAAGACACCGCACAACGTTATCAGCCCCGGGTCGAGGTGCTCGACGTTCAGCTGCGCACCGGCAAAGTGCTGGTGCACAACCTGATCTCCGGAACGTTCCCTGGCAGCCCGCTGGAACTGCGCTACATGTTCCGCCTCAATGAACAGGGCAAGATTGCCCGGCTGGACATCTCGCTGTAACCGCGGGCCTGCAAAAGCTGGCTCGTAGCAGCTGTCGAGCCCCGGCGAGGCTGCGTTCGGCTGCGAAGCAGTCGTGAGTCCGGCTAACGCGGTTTGCCTGATACACCGCAGGTTCTGGTTTGACGACTGCTGCGCAGCCGAACGCAGCCTCGCTGGGGCTCGACAGCTGCTACGAGCCAGCCGTAAGCGGCGGCTACAACGTATACTGCCGCGCATGAATGTCGACTCTCCCTTAAGCGCCTGGCAACACGCCATCGAACAGAAGGGCTTCGTCCAGGACGAAGCTCAGGAACACGCCGTGTGGGCGTTGCAAAAATGCCATGAAGCCTTGCATGAAGACCACGCGTCCATTACCGGTGTGTACCTCTGGGGGCCGGTCGGGCGGGGCAAGACCTGGTTGATGGATCAGTTCTACCAAAACCTGCGGGTCCCGGCCCGGCGTCAGCACTTTCATCATTTCATGGGCTGGGTGCATCAGCGTTCCTTTCAATTGACCGGCATCGCCGACCCATTGAAAGCGCTGGCCCGCGAGCTGAGCCAGGAAGTGCGTGTGCTGTGTTTCGATGAACTGTTCGTCAACGACATCGGTGACGCGATCATTCTCGGACGTTTGTTTCAAGTGATGTTCGAGCAGGGCGTGGTGGTGGTCTGCACCTCCAATCAACCGCCGGATCAGCTGTATGCAGATGGCTTCAATCGTGACCGGTTCGTGCCGGCTATTACTGCAATCAAACAACACATGCAGGTGATAGCGGTGGATGGCGGGGAAGATCATCGTCTGCATCCTGGCGCCGGTCTGCAGCGTTACTGGGTGAACGTACCGGGCCAGCCCGGCGCGCTGAGCGAGGTGTTCAAAGCCTTGACCGTCGGCCAGTCGCTGTCCAGCGATCCGGTCAAGATCGGCTACCGTTCGGTCAATGTCATGCAGGCCAGTCAAACCGTGCTCTGGTGCCGTTACACCGAGCTCTGCGAGCAGCCATTTGCCGCCATGGACTTCATGGCCCTGTGCGACACTTTCAGCGCTATTCTGTTGAGCGACGTGCCCAACCTCAGCGCGCAAAAACGCGAAGGGCGCATCGCCCGTGGCACTGAAGACGGCGTCGAAAGGGTGGCGGCGGGGGATCGCGAGTTGCCGCAGTTGTCGGTGCATGACGATGGCGTGCGGCGGTTCATCGCCCTGGTGGACGAATGCTACGACCGCAAGGTGCCGCTGTACCTCGAGGCGCAGGTGCCGATGGAGGCGTTGTACACCGAGGGCTATCTGGAGTTTCCGTTTCGTCGCACCCTTAGTCGTCTGCAGGAAATGCAGCTCAAACGTTTCGCCGAGGTTTGATATCCGGGAGGAGCGAACATGAATCAGCCCTTGTCCCACCATTTGCTGACCATGGCCTATCAGAACGCTTGGGCCAATCACCGACTGGCCAAGGCCTGGCTTCAGCTAAGCCCGGCCGAACTGGCAGCGCCGCGAGTCAGTTTCTTTCCCAGCCTCAGCGCGACCCTGAATCACATCCTGACCTGTGACTGGTTCTATGTGGATGCACTGGAGCGGGAGTTGCGCGGTGACGAACCGCATCCCGATTGCTACGTCTTTTTCAACGAAGACGAGCCGTTCGCCCACGGCGTCGATCTCAAACGCGAGCAAGCTCTGGTGGACCGTCGACTGATCGCCTACTGCGAGCACCTGCGCGATGCAGACCTCGGGCGGCTCGTGACCATCGCACGCGACACCCCGCAACATGACAGCCGTTTGCGCATGCTGTCCCATTTGTTCGAGCATCAGATCCATCATCGCGGGCAGGTTCACGCGATGCTCAGTGGCACGTCGGTCAAGCCGCCGCAACTGGACGAGTTTTTTTGTGCGGGTGAGTCGGGGTTGAGGGCTGAGGATTTTGCCGAGCTGGGATGGACCGAGGCATTGATCTGGGGCGTTTGAGAGAGAACGATCACAACAGGATCCGGTTGTCGGCACCCCGGCACTCGCGATAAGGTCGTCAGACCTTTCAGCGCGCAAGAAGCGAGCTGGGGCAACTTGTGTGATTGAGGGTGGAAATGGAATCCGCAGAAATTCTTGTGCTTCAGGCCAGCTACACCAACCCGGTGCATGCCGAGGCGATTTGTCTTGTATTGAACCACTACGCCGAAGACCCAATGGGCGGCGGTCACCCGTTACCCGCCGATAGATTGCGACAACTGCCGGGGGAACTGGCCAAACGTCCCCATGCCTTCAGCGTACTGGCGTTTGTCGGCGGCGAGCCGGCAGGGTTGGTCAACTGTTTTGAAGGTTTTTCGACCTTCGCCTGCCGGCCATTGGTGAACGTGCACGATGTGGCGGTGGTGTCGAAGTTTCGCGGGTTGGGGTTGAGCCAGAAGATGCTGCACAAAGTCGAGGACATCGCGCGCCAGCGCGGCTGCTGCAAAATCACTCTGGAAGTACTGGAAGGTAACGCGGTGGCTCAGGGGGCTTATGGCAAATTCGGTTTTGCGCCAGGCATGTTCGACCCGGCGCACGGGCGGATGCTGTTCTGGACCAAGGCGCTTTAATGCGCAGTCCTGATGAACCGCTTTTTGTAGGAGCCAGGTTTGCCGGCGAAGGCGCACTTAAGGACGTCTTCGCCGGCAAGCCTGGCTCCTACAAAAGAATTACTGTTGAACGACTTCCGGCGTGATAGGCGCGTCCTTGGGTTTCATCAGGCTGAAGTCGATCAACGGCCTCTGCTTACGTGCATAAGGGTTGCCGATCATCAATGGCCGAGGCTTGAAGCTGTCGCTGACCAGGCTTTTGCTGCGGTCCAGTTCATCGAAACTCAGGCCTGCCAGATCCGCCCAGGTGTGAATCAGCTGAGAACTGCTGTACGGACGGCTCAGGTCGCCGGCAAAACTCCAGTCATGGGTTTCGCGCCATTTCGGCGAAGCCCACGCCATGAACGGAATGGTGTACATCGGCGCCGTCGGCTTGCTCTCGTTGCGGCCCAGGGTTTTATGGCCAACGGAGTCGAAGACGTCTTCGCCATGGTCGGAGAGGTACAGCAGGAAGCCGTTCGGATCAGACTTGGCGTAGTCCTTGATCAGGCTCGACACCACGAAGTCGTTGTACAGCACTGCGTTGTCATAGCTGTTGTACGTCGGCACCTGATCGTCACGCACGCCGTCCGGAACACCTTTGCGGTCGGTGAACTTGTTGAACGTCGATGGGTAACGGTACCGGTAGCTCATGTGCGTGCCGAGCAAATGCACAACGATCAGCTTGCGTGGCGCTGCATCAGCCAAAGCCTTGTTGAACGGCTCGATCACGTCGCCGTCGTACTGGGCGGCGTTCTGGTTGCGGTTGTTGTTCAGGTATACCTGCTCGTCGGCCTGCTCGGAGAAGGTCGTAAGCATGGTGTTGCGCTTGGTCATGGTCTGCTGGTTGGTGATCCAGAAGGTCTTGTAACCCGCCTGTTTCATCATGCTGACCACCGACGGTGTGGACAGGTAGAGGTCGGGGTTTTCTTCGTCGGCGAACGTCAGTACCTGCTGCAACGCTTCGATGGTGTAGGGGCGCGGGGTAATGACGTTATCGAAAACCGCCAGTTGGTCCTTGAGCTTGTCCAGCTCCGGCGTAGTTTGCCGAGGGTAGCCGTACAGGCTCATGCGCTGACGGTTGGTGGACTCGCCGATCACCAGCACCAGGGTCGCCGGCTGATTGGCCATCGAATCGGTGAGGTTCTTGAGCGGTGGAATTTTGCTGGCGCTGTGAAGCATGTCTTGCATGCCGGCCAGGGTATCGAGGTAACGGTGATAGGCCACGGCCATCTGCCAAGGCACGGCGGGCTCGATGCGGGTTTCGAACTTCTCGAAGCCGCCCGCCAGGCTGCCGCTGCGTGCGGTATGCTTGATTAGCGGGTAACCGACCACGGCTAGCAGAATTGCCGTCGCCGCGACCAATGCCTGGCCGTGTGGCAGGTATACCGGGCGCAAACGGGTCCACAGGAAATACGCGAACGCGGTGTGGGCGAGGAACGCCAGTACCATCCACCAGGCAAAATACTGGGTCATGTACTCGCCGGCTTCAGACACGTTCGATTCGAACATGATGAAGATGACGCTCTGGGAAAATTCCTGCTGATAGATGAAGAAATAACCGAGGCTGGCCATCGAACAGGCCCACAGCACCACGCCGATCAGTGCGGCCATCACCCGTGTTTTTCTGGGGAACAGCAGCATCGGCGCGAGCCAGATGGCGCTCATCACAAAGGCCTGGCGGAACCCGGTAAAACCGGAGGTGCCCGTCAGTTGAATCAGCAGTTGGGTGATGCCGGAAAAATACCAGAAGAACAGAAATAACCAGAGAAATCCTGCCCAATCAAAACCTTTCGCAGACGTTTTGCTGCGTTTAAACAAAGCCATTCAGCACTCCAGCCTGATAATTTCTTCGGCCGTCGGCACTCTCCTTGTCGCAGACGAACGGGCGCCGCGTGGATACCGAGCGGCCACAATGAGCCGGAGTATCAACAAGAAGGTGTGAAAACTTTGTGAGTTGCCAGAGCTGGCAGGGTTGCAGCGAGTCGGAAACAGCAGCGGCTGCTTCCGAGTCAAACGAGGGGTCAGGCGTGGGGGGCGCGTTGGGTGACAGGCAAGGGCTGAGCCTGATTGCCTTGGGTCAGCAGGCGCAATTGGGCGACTTCCCGCTTCAACTGGTCGCGCTCATCTTTCAACTGGCGCAGTTCATCGCGACGGATCGTGACGTAAAGGGTTTGTGCTGGCAGTGCTGTGTGTACGGTGCCCATTGCTCACCTCGCAAATGGCTGTCTCAACTGTAAGTTCGCTCCCGATTTCGGGTGCTCACTTACTATCGGCGCCGATTTTGATTTCTTTTGCCCCTGAAGGGAACTTTTTTATTTTTCATGGTCGTTGTGTCTTCGGTACGATTCCCGACGTTATCAGTCTGGATCGGGCACAATGCCCGGAAACTTCATTCCCATACGCTGGACTAACTCGAATGAGTCGCGTTGGGCTATAACCTTTGACACACTTTATTTGTAGTAGGGAGCATCAGTACATGCAACTCGGGATTATTGGACTGGGCCGCATGGGCGGTAATATTGCACGGCGCCTGATGCTCAACGGACATACCACCGTTGTTTACGACCGCAATAGCGCATTTGTCGATACCCTGGCTGAAGAAGGCGCCACCGGTGTTGCCGACTTGCCAGCCCTGGTCGCTGGCCTGGCCAAACCACGCGCGGTGTGGGTCATGCTGCCCGCCGGCGCACCGACCGAAGACACCATCGACACCCTGAGCACCTTGCTTGAAGCGGGCGATACCATCATCGACGGCGGCAACACCTTCTATAAGGATGATATCCGCCGGGCCAAAACCCTGTCGGAAAAAGGCCTGCACTACATCGACGTCGGCACCTCCGGCGGCGTCTGGGGCCTGGAGCGTGGCTACTGCATGATGATCGGCGGCGATGCCGACACCGTTAAGCGTCTTGACCCGCTGTTCGAAACGCTGGCCCCGGGCATGGGCGACATCCCGCGCACCAAGGATCGCCAGTCCGATGACGATCGCGCCGAGCGCGGTTACATCCACGCAGGCCCGGCTGGTTCTGGCCACTTCGTGAAAATGATTCACAACGGCATCGAATACGGAATGATGCAGGCCTTCGCTGAAGGCTTTGACATCCTCAAGACCAAAGCCAGCACCAACCTGCCGGAAGACCAGCGTTTCGACCTGAACGTTGCCGACATCGCCGAAGTCTGGCGTCGTGGCAGCGTGGTGTCGTCCTGGCTGCTTGATCTGACCGCCGACGCACTGGCCAGCGATCCGAAGCTCGACGGCTACTCAGGCTCTGTGGCTGACAGCGGTGAAGGTCGCTGGACCATCGAAGCCGCGATGGAGCAATCGGTGCCGGTACCGGTGCTGTCGAACTCGCTCTTCTCGCGCTACCGTTCGCGCGGGCAAGGCACCTTTGGTGACAAGATTCTCTCGGCCCAGCGCTTCGGCTTCGGCGGCCATGTGGAGACCCCGAAAAAATGACCCATGTGATCCGCAGGAAATCCAAGGCAGAACCCGCACCGCCTACCACGCTGTTTCTGTTCGGTGCCCATGGTGATCTGGTCAAGCGCTTGCTGATGCCGGCGCTGTACAACCTGAGTCGCGACGGTTTGCTGGGGAATGGACTGCGGATCATCGGCGTTGATCACAACGCTATCAGTGACGAAGCCTTCGCCAAAAAGCTCGAAGATTTCATTCGGGTGGAAGTGGCGGCCAAGGTTGGCAAGGGCGATCAATCCCTTGATCCGGTGTTGTGGGCCAAACTGGCCAAGCACATCAGCTATGTCCAGGGCGACTTCCTTGACGAACGCACCTACGAAGCGCTGGCGGCGAAAATCGCCGCCAGCGGCACGGGCAATGCGATTTTCTATCTGGCCACCGCGCCACGTTTTTTCAGTGAGGTGGTGCGGCGTCTCGGTGCTGCCGGATTGCTGCAAGAAACCCCCGATGCCTTCAGAAGGGTGGTGATCGAAAAGCCTTTCGGCTCCGATCTGCATACCGCAGAAGCCTTGAACGCGTGCTTGCTCAAAGTGATGACGGAAAAGCAGATCTACCGGATCGATCACTATCTGGGCAAGGAAACCGTGCAGAACATTCTGGTCAGCCGGTTCTCCAACAGCCTGTTCGAAGCCTTCTGGAACAACCATTACATCGACCACGTGCAAATCACCGCCGCCGAAACCGTCGGCGTGGAAACCCGTGGCAGTTTTTATGAGGTCACCGGCGCCCTGCGGGACATGGTGCCCAATCACCTGTTCCAATTATTGGCGATGGTGGCCATGGAACCACCGGCTGCTTTTGGCGCCGATGCGGTACGTGGCGAAAAAGCCAAAGTCGTCGGCGCGATCCGCCCCTGGTCGACCGAGGAAGCGCGAGCCAACTCGGTGCGCGGCCAATACACCGCCGGCGAGATTGGTGGCGAGCCGCTGCCCGGTTATCGCCAGGAAGCCAACGTGGCACCCGACAGCACGACCGAAACCTATGTCGCGCTCAAAGTCATGATCGACAACTGGCGCTGGGTCGGCGTGCCGTTCTACCTGCGCACCGGCAAGCGTATGAGCGCCCGCGACACCGAGATTGTCATTTGCTTCAAGCCGGCGCCGTATGCGCAGTTCCGCGACACCGAGGTCGATGAGTTGCAGCCGACCTACCTGCGGATCCAGATTCAACCAAACGAAGGCATGTGGTTCGACCTGCTGGCCAAGCGGCCGGGGCCGGCGTTGAACATGGCCAATATCGAGCTGGGTTTTGCCTACAAGGATTTCTTTGAGATGCAGCCATCGACCGGCTATGAAACCCTGATCTACGACTGCCTGACCGGCGATCAGACGCTGTTCCAGCGCGCCGACAACATCGAGAACGGCTGGCGCGCCGTGCAGCCATTCCTCGATGCCTGGCAGCAGGACGCAACGGTGGAGAACTACACGGCCGGCGAAGACGGACCTAAGATTGCTGATGAGCTGCTCACCCGCGACGGCCGCGTCTGGCACAGCGTCGGATGAGTGAGATAACGCAACAGCCCATCCGTTTTCTGCTCAGCGACATGGACGGCACGTTACTGCTCCCTGATCACAGCCTCAGTCAGCGCACGATCGAAGCGGTCCGCGCCTTGCGCGAGGCTGGCGTACTGTTCAGCCTGGCCACCGGACGTCCGCCCAAAGCCATGTTGCAGCAGATCGAAGCCCTGGGTGTTGATCTGCCGACGGCGGCCTTCAATGGCGGCACCCTCGTAAACCCGGACGGCAGTGTGCTGGTTGCACATTATTTGCCGGCAACGGCGGCGCTGACGGCGCTGACACTGTTTGCCGATCAGCCTGACATTGAAGTCTGGGTGTTCAGTGGCGGCGACTGGCTGTTGAAAGATCCGTACGGCCCGATGGTCCCGCGAGAGCAGCACGGCTTGGGTTATCCGCCGGTGGTGGTCGAGAATTTCGAGCCTTACCTTGCACGTATCGACAAAATCGTCGCGGCCAGCAATAACGCCGAACTGTTGATCGAACTGGAAGCGCAGTTGCTGCCCAAGGTCGAAGGGCAGGCGCAGGTTTCGCGTTCACAACCGATCTATCTGGACGTGACGGCGATGCTGGCTAACAAAGGCGAGGCATTGGCAACACTGGCCGAGTTTCTCGGGGTGCCATTGGAACAGACCGCCGCCCTGGGTGACGGTGGCAATGACCCGGCGATGTTTCACCGGGCCGGGTTGTCGATCGCCATGGGGCAGGCGGAAGAGGCGGTGAAGCGTCAGGCCGACGTGGTGACCGGAGCCAATACCGAAGACGGCGCGGCCCAGGCGATCGAGCAATACATCCTCCCTCGATAACGACACAAAACCAATGTGGGAGCGGGCTTGCTCGCGAAGAGGCCGTCACATTCAACATCGTTGTTGAATGACACATCGCCTTCGCGAGCAAGCCCGCTCCCACATTTGGCCGGTGTTACAGCCAGTAGCTCACCGCATACCAGCCCAACACGCCCATCACCACGGTATAAGGCAGCGCCATCCATACCATCCGCCCGTACGACAGGCGAATCAGCGGGGCAATCGCCGAGGTCAGCAGGAACAGGAACGCCGCCTGACCATTGGGCGTCGCCACGCTCGGCAGGTTGGTGCCGGTATTGATCGCAATCGCCAGGGTTTCAAACTGTTCGCGGCTCATGTGGCCGGCGAGGAACGCCTGTTTCACTTCGGTGATGTAAATGGTCGCCACGAACACATTGTCGCTAATGGCCGACAGCAAGCCATTGGCAATAAACAACATGCCCGGCTGTTGACTTGTCGGTAGCGCCAGCACCCACTGGATCAGCGGTGTGAACAGTTGCTGATCTTGAATCACTGCCACCACTGCGAAAAACACCACCAGCAGCGCCGTGAACGGCATGGCATCCTTGAAGGCGTTGCCAAGGCGATGCTCATCGGTAATGCCCGTGAATGCGGTGATCAGCACGATCACCATCAAACCGATCAAGCCGACTTCGGCGACGTGAAACGCGAGGCCGGCAATCAGAATCAGCGCTGCCGCGCCCTGAACCATCAACGCAGCGCGCTGACGTGCAGTGCGTGCGGCGTTGTCTTCGGCGGCGTAGTTGGCCAGCACCGTACGCACATTGTCCGGCAGCAGCGTGCCATAGCCGAACCAGCGCAGTTTCTCCAGCAGTACGCAAGTCACCAGACCCGCTGCCAATACCGGCAACGACACCGGTGCGACCTTCAAAAAGAATTCGGCGAAGTGCCAACCCATTTCATGGCCGATCAACAGGTTCTGCGGCTCGCCAACCAGCGTGCACACACCGCCCAACGCGGTGCCGACCGCACCGTGCATCAGCAGGCTGCGCAGGAAGGCGCGGAACTGTTCGAGGTCGGCGTGATGGAGCGTGGGCAAGTGCCGGTCATCGCCGATTTCGCTGTCCTGACGCGGATCGCCGCCCGAGGCGACACGGTGATACACCGAATAGAAACCCACCGCCGCACTGATAATCACCGCAGTCACGGTCAACGCATCGAGAAACGCCGACAGAAACGCGGACAGGAAACAGAACATCAACGCCAGCAGGGCCTTGGAGCGAACCCCCAACAACAAGCGCGAGAAGAGAAACAACAGCAGGTCTTTCATGAAATAGATGCCTGCCACCATAAACATCAGCAGCAAGATCACCGGGAAGTTGTGCACCAGCTCATCATAGAGCGCCTGGGGCGTGGTCATTTTCAGCAGCAATGCTTCGACCAGTAGCAACCCGCCGGGCATCAACGGATAACACTTGAGCGCCATGGCCAGGGTGAAAATAAACTCCAGCACCAATAACCAGCCGGCCGCCACCGGACCGACCGTCCACAACACCAGAGCGTTGAGAATCAGGAAGCCGACAATGCTCGCCTTGTACCAACGAGGTGAGTGCCCGAGAAAATTATGCGCGAAGGCCTGGGCCATTGAACCAGACATCGGCTACTCCTTGTTTTAAGAAGCGCGCAAGTTGCCGTAAGAACAACAGAAGATCAAGTGCGGAAAATGACGTTGGCCTAACACCGATAACGCGCGACGACCGCGCGGCAGTTGCCGTCCAGTGAATAGCCGCCTATGACAATGCAACCGTTGGCCTGAATGGCCAATGAAGTAGCAGTATGCGAACCGTGACTCAGGTGTGTGCGACACCAGCCGATGCCCTTGGCAAAACTGCGATCCAGTTGCCCACTGGGTAAATATCGGGCAAAAACGAGATCAGCTTCGACCCCGCCGACCGTCGCTCCGACTGTCAGCACTCGCCCGTCCGGCTGAACCCCGGCGGCGGTCCAGTGGCAGTCGCTGCGGCCGACTCCCAATAGCTTTGGCTGGCCACCGTTGCAATGAATATCCGGCCGGCCATTACTGTGAACTTTCAGAGACAGGCAGAGCATCGGATCGCGACTGCTGCCAAAGCAATGCAAGTCACCGTTTTCATGCTGGACGATCTGGCAGACCCGAGCGCTGTGCTCGCGTGCCTTGAAGGTCATGAAACCATCCACGGCGAAGCGGTCGTCCAGCCGGCCATCCGGGTGATAACGCGCCAGCAGACCTTCCTCGGGAACATTGATTGTTCCGCTCACCAGGATCCGACCATCGCGCTGCACCATCAAGCTGCAGAGCCAGGTGTTCATTAACAGGTGCCGGACCATGACGAAACCACGGCCGTTGAAGCTATCGTCCAGCGAACCGTCGGCGTTGAGTCGTATCAGCATGCCGGCGTGATCGGCCAGGTCGAAGTGATGATTGGCCAGCAACAGGATTCGACCGTCGTCCTGCACGCAGACATCACAGGCTTCAGTGCCCGGCATGCCGCGCGGTAACCAGGCATCGCGAGCGCCCCGGGAAAGATCACCCGGCAGGCGCACCACGCAGTATCCATTGTCGCCAAACCCCTGGACCGGGCAGCCTTGCTGATCGAACATCGCCAGGGCAGGCAGCGTACGGTGAGCATTTTCGTAATGCAGGCCGGCCACCAGAATGTGCCCGTCGGCCAACACCCGCACTTTGCCGGCCATGGCTTCGAAGCCGTGGGCGAACTGCCCGCTGATGCTGCCTTGTTTGCCAAATGCCAGATCCGCCGAACCATCTGCAAGCAGACGGGCCAGGCCGAAGCGATGGCCGCCCGGCGTACCGACTTTTGCCGCCACCAGCAACCGGCCGACAGGGTCAATCGCAATGTCATTGGCCATGCTGGAGAGACTGCCGGAAAAATACACTTGAGTCTTGCCGGTGCCAGCGAAACTCGCATCGAGCCGTTCGGCGCCATTCACGGTTGCAGGTAAGGCAAAAGCAGTCTGGGGTGACATGCATGCATCTCCTTGCCAGTCGTCCTGATCCAGGTGCCCGGAAGGTGACCGCCTGAGTAAAACATTCAATCCCTGAATGACTCGGCGCACAACTGTTTTCATGAGCTGGAGGGGGGGCGTTTTGTGCCAGAACAGTGTCTTTTCGAACCACTGAAAAGCCTGCCAAGTAAACCGGCGGTTAGAAGTTGAAACAGGGGAGGGTTTGCGCAGCTGACTGTAGAAAATCGTCAACTAAAAAGAAGGGGCGCGGATTGCCGGGCGGCAATCCGCGAATACACTTAGTGCGGCATGGACCATGATTGCAATTTGTAACCTTCCTGGCTCAACTCGGCACGGGCTTCTTCCAGCACATGTTCAAGTTGCGCCGGATCGGAGTAGGCGCTGCTTGGAATCTGTTTGCGGCTGATGCGCGTGTTGGTGCGATCAATGATGGCCAGGTTTAGTTCGCTACCGTCTTGTAGAGCCCAGGCCACGCATTGAAAGGGTTGGAATGCGCGGTCGGCAATCAAAAGTGCTTCGTTGATACGGAGCGGGGCGTTCATGGGATCTTCTCTCTGTATGCCCAAACAAGTGATGTGCCGTCGGTTGGGCTTACCGTTCGGCTGGTTACTTGTACTGATGTCCGCAACCGGGGGTTGGGTCACACACAATCGAAAGAAATTTTAACTTTCTTTGATTGATTCGATATTCAGGCCGCTTCTGAAAGCTGAATGAAAGGTTTAACCCGTTAGGCAACTAACCAACTGACTTCTTATAACTAATAAGCAAACAACCCTATAAGCAATCGATACAAGCTCGCGTCAAAATCTTGCTAGTGTTACATCGAAGCCCGCCAAATGACTGTTTTTACTAATATTTCCTAAATTTGGCGTCAAGGAACAGTCATGATCGAAGCGCCTGCCTTACGACGTCTTTTAGTAGTGGATCCTTGCGACGACTGCCACCGCTTGTTGCCGGGTTTACGCGCCGTTGGATGGGATGTTGACAGCTGTACCCTGGAAAACGCCACCGAACGAACCTGCGATGTCGGCCTGTTGCGTTTGCAGCCCTTTCATCTGGAGCGCCCGGAAGCCGTCAAGGAATTGATCGCCCGTAGTGGTACCGAGTGGATTGCAGTGCTGAATCAAGAAGTCCTGCGATTACAAAATGTCGGAGACTTCGTCTGCGAATGGTTTTTTGACTTCCATACCCTGCCGTTCGATGTCTCACGGGTTCAGGTCACCCTGGGCCGAGCGTTCGGTATGGCACGCTTGCGCGGGCAGGGCACGGTTCATGTCGATCAGCCTGAACATGAACTACTCGGCGACAGCAAACCGATTCGCGAACTGCGCAAACTGCTCAGCAAACTGGCACCCACCGAATCCCCGGTGCTGATTCGCGGCGAAAGCGGGACGGGCAAGGAGTTGGTCGCTCGCACGCTGCATCGACAATCCCAGCGTCACAGCAAACCGTTCGTGGCGATCAACTGCGGCGCGATCCCCGAACACTTGATCCAGTCCGAACTGTTTGGCCACGAGAAGGGCGCCTTTACCGGCGCGCATCAGCGCAAGGTCGGGCGGATCGAGGCGGCTAACGGCGGAACGCTGTTTCTCGATGAAATCGGTGATTTGCCCTTGGAACTGCAAGCCAATCTGCTGCGCTTCCTGCAGGAAAAACACATTGAGCGTGTAGGGGGCCACCAGCCTATTCCGGTGGATGTGCGGGTATTGGCGGCAACGCACGTCGACCTGGAAGCGGCCATCGAGAAGAAACGCTTTCGCGAAGATCTTTACTACCGCTTGAACGTCCTGCAAGTCATCACCGTGCCGCTACGCGAGCGCCATGGTGATCTCTCGATGTTGGCCAATCACTTTTCCCATTTCTACAGCCATGAAACCGGTCGTCGTCCGCGCAGCTTCAGCGAAGACGCGCTGATCGCCATGGGCAAGCACGACTGGCCGGGCAATGTTCGCGAGTTAGCCAATCGGGTACGGCGCGGACTGGTTCTGGCTGAAGGAAGGCAGATCGAAGCCCGGGACCTGGGGTTGCTCAGCCAGCAGGCCATTGCCGCGCCGATGGGCACGCTGGAAGACTACAAGTGCCGGGCAGAGCGCCAGGCCTTGTGCGATGTACTTAACCGCCACAGCGATAATTTGAGCAACGCCGCCAAGGTGCTGGGGGTATCCAGGCCTACCTTCTACCGTTTGTTGCACAAGCATCAGATACGTTGAGCGATTGCGGGCCCGGAGTGAGGTTTGCCGGCGAAGAACGATAGCGCGGTGATTCAGTTAAACCGCCTGGCGTTCTTCGCGGGCAAGCCTCGCTGCTACATGATCAACAAAAGTGTGTGCGCGGGATTAGAAGTAGTACGGGAATTTCAGGCTGAAGGAAAAGTCCGGCGAGTCGTCGGTCAGGCCGATGGCCAGGTTGGGAACGATCGTCAGGTTATCGGTCGCGGCCAGGGTCATGCCGATGTTGAAGTTGGCCGAGTTGTAATCGCTGTTGGAAATCGATTGCCAGTCACCACCGTCCGGCTTGATCTTGCTCTTGCTGGCAAACTGATCGGTGAACGAGAACGACATGCTCATCTTCTCGTTCAAGGCGAAGGCAATACCGGCGCCGATCTGCCAGGAATCCCCCAGTTTCACGTCCCCGGGCACCTTGGAGTTGACCTGAGGGCTGATGTCGCTGAAAGAATCTTCCATGTTGTAGGTGTAGGCCAGGCTGCCGAACAGTACGGCCGGGTCGAAGCTCTTGACCAGTGAGAGACCCGGAGTGATCGACCAGACACCATTGCCGGTAGGCAACTCCTCGGGTACCGAGAGGTTATCGTTGTTCGGGTCATTGACCAGCTTGATGCCGTAAGGGTCTTCACCGGTCGGCGCCTTGACGCGCAGTGTAAAGACCGCGTCGGGCAGATTGGCCGACTCATCCAGAAACTTGTAGGCAACGCCAACGTTCACATCGCCGATGGTCGGGTCGCGGGTCACGGTTGCGTCCGACGTCACCGGGCCTGCGCCACCGGCACCACCGGAGGAATACGTTGATTCGCGATACACCACGGGGACGTTAATGTCGAACTGCCAACGTTGTGCCACGTTGTAGCGGGCGGTCAGGTCCAGGGTCCAGTTATCCGCCTTGATACGGTCGAGGTTGATGTTGCCAAGGAAAATCGAGTCCAGTGCCAGGAAGCCGTTGAGTACCAATGCACGGGTATCGTAGTGCGTGTACGTCAGGCCGGTTTCGAAGCTGAACTTGCCGCCACCGAAGAAGCCGCTGGCTTCGTCATACAGGTTGGAAACGCTTTGCGCAGGTTGCGAATCATCCTTGAGCGATTGGCCGTATGAACTGCCCGTGGTTCCCGGCGCACCGGCAGCCACTGTCTGACCACTGCCGGGCGTTTCTGCGGGGGATTTGGTCAGGCGTTTGGGGGCAGGCGTCGCAGGTGTTTCTTCGACTTGGCGAATGCGCTGCTCGAGTACCATAAGCGCGTTCTGTTGTGCTTCGTAACGCTGTTTCAACTCCATGAGTTCTTGTTTTAGTGCTTCGACCTGGGGGTCCGGTGCTGCGTACAGCAGTGGGACCGGGGCCAGGCTACTCAAACAAACGATAGCTCTGAACGTCAACGATCGGTGCATGGGTTAGCCGTCCCTTCTGACTACATCGGGTGACACTGAGCGTAGATCAGAATCCTTGAGTGCGAAGACCTTTGAGTTGGTCCAGGTTGCCGTTCAGCGACCCGGCTGTCGCGTTGTCACGCAGCACGACATTGAGTGACGTGAGGTTGTTGACCTGGTTACCACCACCGAGCAACGTCGTGTTCTGCATCAATCCGCCCTGAGCCAGGCGTTGTTCGGTGCTGCCCTGGTTGTTGTTGGCCACGATGTTGAGTTGCATACCCGTAGAGGTCGAGGAAACGCTCAACGCGCCCGCGCCATTGGCGCCGACCAACGTCGAGCCTGCGGCCAACGCCTGGCCCTGCTGTTGCGTTGCTGGCGCCTGGCTCGCCTTTGTGACGTTGATCTGAACGTTGTTGTAGGCACTGTTATGGTCGCCGGCAGCACGCACGACTTGAGTGACGCCTTCGGTGCTGTTGAGGCCATTGCCACCAGTGACAGTGCCGGTGCCTTGCGAACTCGTTGAGCCATTACCCTTTTCATTGATCATCGACACATAGAACTGTGGCTTGATGGTCGATTGTTGAATTTGCATCGAGGACGTTGCCCCGATCACTTCACCGTTGGCATTTTGCCAAGTGCTGGTCATGACAATGCCGAAACTGATGATTCGCCCCGGCATGACATAGCGGCCGCGCAGGGTCGCCAATTCCTGATCCTTCAGCTCAATGGGTTTGAACGTCTGTGCCTGGATCGGGAGGCTGGCGGCCAGGCAAACCACGGCCAGCCAGAGTGGAGTCTTCATGGGATGCTCCCGGAGCGTCGTGCTCCTTGTTATCAGAAGAAGTCGCTTTGAATGAAGCCGAAATCCATCAATTCTGCGTCTCGCACCGGGGTGAAGGTGTTGATGCGGTTCTTGGCGGTCAGTGGCATGGGTGGGTCGAGCAATGCATTGGCTTTGTCGTAGCCCTGGCCGATGACGGCAAAGATGATGCCGTTCCAGCCTTTTACAAAGTCGTCGACTTTGTAGCGTTTATGACCGAGTACCGGATCTCCGATATAGACCCAGCCCTTGTGAACTCTTTGCATGACCACAAAATGTTTGTAGCCACGGATATCCAGAAGCACCACAACCGGAATTCTGATGTCGCTCAACGTTTGCGGCGCTACCCGGTAGCCACGGGCCCGCATGCCGATACTTTCCACGTAGCGCTTCATGTCGAGCATGGAGAAGCCCTGGACACGGACAAGATCTTGATCGGAATGTGCCAGCATGCCTTCGATGATCTGTTCTTCATTTACGTCCAGCCAATAGGCTTGGCGCAATATGGTTGCCAGCGCAGCTGCGCCGCAACTGAAGTCGGTTTTCTGTTGCACCAGGTCGGCAAACTTACGCTCGCGAATGCTCTGGATCGGCTTGTACACCACCGCGCCACCCGGCAGGACGGACAGCGGCATTTGTGCAGCCTCGCTCACACTGGCCACGCACAGCAAAAATGCCAAAGCAATAATGCGCATGGAAGGACGCCTTCTGGTTGTGTTGAAACAGGCCCCCGTAAGGGGGCCTCCAGAGACAGCAATTAGAACGAGTTGTTGGAAATGGCCAACGAGTTGCTTTGTTGGTTGCCCACACCCGCAGCCACGTTGACGCCCAGGTTGCCACTGCCACCATTCACCGAACCGTTCAGGGTTGCGGTGTTGGTCACAGGGTTGGCCCAGCCAGTTGGAGTCAGCACTTGATAGGAATAGGTGTTGCTCAAATCAAAAGAACTGCTCTCGCTGTAACTTTTTGATTTGTCGTACGAAGATTCGGACTCTTTACTGCCCGATTTTTCGAACGAGGAGGCCGACGAGCTCTCCCACGACTTATCGAACGATCTTTCGAACGAGGAGTCGCTCGATCTTTGACGCGATGCGTCGAAATCTGCATCGATCGATGCGTCAACCGATGCGTCGACAGTCCTGGTGCGGGTGCGATCGCCATTGCCATTGTTCCAGGTAACAGTTCTGGTGGCATTCGCAGACGCATCCAAAGCAGCACTCAAAGAAGCACTGCGGCTGGAGCTGCTGTCCGAACTTCTGAAGCCGCTCGCATCGGAGCTTCTGGAACCACTCGCATCAGCGCTCCTGGAACCACTCACATCGAAGCTCGAAGAAGCGCTTTTGTTAACGCTCAAATCGGAAGACTTGTCGCGAGAGGAACTACCGCTGGCCGTTGTGGTAACGGTTATCGTATCCAGGCGAGTTGTCCGATCAGCGTAGTTATTCACTACCAGGCCAGGACCTTGTTGATCGGCAGAGGCGGTGGCTAATGCATTACCAAGCGGGGCATTGGTGTTGGCAATGGCCATGGTGTTTTTCTGTTGGTTGAGGTCGCCGCCAGCAATGTTGATACCCATATTGCCGCTGCCGCCATTCCCCGATCCGTTCATCACGGCGGAGGCTGTACTACCGAAGTTGTTGACTCTATTGTTGTTGCTGTATTGCGTGACGTCGGCGGTGGCTTCGGCAGTACCGAACACGAAGCTGTTATCCTGACTGGAGTTTGAGGCAGCATTGGCGATGGCGGACGCGTTGTCTTGCTGGTTGCCACTACCTGCTGCCACGTTGACGCCGACGTTGCCGCTGGCGCCTGTGGCAGAGCTGCTCATTTCAGCTTCGTTGACCGTCCCCTCGTTATGGATGCGGTTGCCGGTACTGCTCTGGTTATCCCACGCATTGGCCGTCGCATAGACAGGGATCTTTGTTGGAGGAGGGGGTTTATGACCATGGTGGTGGTCATTGTCACGCCAATCGTTCTGCCCAGCTTGTACAGCAACAGCCATGACCGCAGCAATTGCGAAAACCAGAGGCTTGAGTGCCATCGAAGGTTTCATGGTGATTCTCCGTACTTATTTTAGGTTAAGTGTTGTGTCTACCTGTTTGGATCAATCCGTGACCCGTACGCTCAGGGTGTTGGCCATTCGGTTTCCCACCCCGGAGCTCTGATTCAACTGGATCACCCCACGGCTACCGGTGAAGGCCTGATCGCTGGTAGCGACCTGGCGATTGCCTGGTGCAGAGTCAGTTGGATCGGAGTTGTGGATCAGCGTCACGTTCTGCTGCATGAGGACGCTGTCGTCGATACTTTGCGGTTGTGTACTGATACTTATCCGCAGGGCATTGGCTTGCTGATTGCTGGCGCCTGCGCTCTGGTTGACGCCCAGTACGCCGTTGCTGTGGCTGAAGGAGTCGCCTTGAATGCTGGATCGAGCGTCGATCCTGGGGTCGACCTGCGTGCGCAGCCGTTGGCGAATCTGTGTGGTGGCGCTGGCGTTGTTGCCAATGGCGATGGCCCGGGCATTGGCCTGTTGCTGCTGATCGCCCGCCGCCTGGTTGACCGAGAGGTTGCCTTGGTGCTGCATGCCCGAACCGTCGATTTCGGCGTTATTGATGACGGGAGGCTGGGCAAAGGTCGATGCACTGCAAAACATGGCCATCATCAGCAGCGTACGATTCATCTCAACGGTCTCCCGTTACAACTCTCAGAGCACCCAGACCTTGCTGGACATTTGAATTGACCATGTTGGCGATACCGTTGCCCGAGTTTCCCGAACGTCCAGCGGGGAGGTTGGAAAGCTGGGTCTGGTTGGTGAGATTGCCGCCCAGGTTGTTGTGGGTGCCTTGAGTGACCAGGCGGGAGATACCGGCACCACTGGCGACGTTGGCGAAGTCGCCGTCGCTCAACTCGTTCGTTTGCCTGAGGACTTGTCTGGACGGGTTGGCATTGGCGGTCGTGGGGCTGGGGTCGGGAATCACCGGTGCACGGGTTGCCATGCGCGGTTGGACATCACGTTTGATAATAATGATGCCGTTG
Source organism: Pseudomonas sp. PDM09 (assembly GCF_014852305.1). Taxonomy (NCBI): domain Bacteria; kingdom Pseudomonadati; phylum Pseudomonadota; class Gammaproteobacteria; order Pseudomonadales; family Pseudomonadaceae; genus Pseudomonas; species Pseudomonas sp. PDM09. The sequence continues at coordinate 724,641 of NZ_JACVBI010000001.1, forward strand.
TCAGCCTGTACGGGCAGGCTGACACTTGAGCCCAGTGCACATCCGATCAGTAAGAGGCTAAAGATGCTGCTATCAAATGTCCCCACGGCGGCAATTCCTTCTTTGATGTGGGCGGGTCCCAATCAACATTGCGAAGGAGCGAGCGAAAGCTGTGCCGGTTTTTGATTGTCGTTTTGATTCAGAGGGTTATCGATCAACGCTAGTGGATCGATGAAAGGGTGTTTCAGGTCTGAGACAACCGCCGGGACGGCAATATTGATAAGAGATCGCAATAGCACTGGATCCAAGCTTTATGCGGGATGTATCAGCGTTCTAACACATCGCATGACAAGACGATAACCGGCGTTGAAATGGGTTGTTCGAGAGGGGACGGTGTTTCAGAAGCGGACGTATTTGCAAAAATACTGCAACAAATGGCTGGAGGAGAGTGCCAGCAAGTTAAGCGCAATCCCTGTGGGAGCGAGCCTGCTCGCGATAGCGGTCTGACCGTCAACATAGATGTTGAATGTGATAGCCCAATCGCGAGCAGGCTCGCTCCCACAGGTCCCGCCGAAATAGAGAGGTCAGCGCTCGAGCAGCAGCGTGACGGCTTGCAATGCCTGAAGCCGGCGTTCGGCCCAATCGCCTTGAAGCACTTGAACAGGCTGTCGATGCTGCTCCAGCCATGCCTGAGTCGCGTTGAAAAATGCCCGGCGTTCCTCCAGCTCGGGCTGACACCGTTGACCGTCATCGGTCCAATCGACTTGTTCGGGCGACAGCAGCAAGTGCAAGTCATAGTGTCGAGCCAGCAGTGCTTGCTCGAGCCAGGCCGGGCAATCGCCAAACAGGGTTTCGCTCCAGAGCATATTGCTCAACAAGTGAGTATCGAGAATCAGCAATGGCGGCCCCAGGGCGCGAGCTTCGTCTTCCCATTGCAGCTGACCGCGAGCGATTTCTGGAATATCGGCCGGGCAGGTGTCTCGCGCCTCCTGCTCAATGAACCAGCGCACGTATTCGCCCACCAGAGCGCCGCCGAATTGCTGTTGCAGTTCGGCGGCCAGCCAGCTCTTGCCACTGGATTCAGGGCCCGTCAGTACCAGAACTTTCATGTGCGCAACGCCGGATCGGTGCGCCATGTCCGCCAGCCATGCACCGCCAGCAGTGCGAACGCCCCATACAGGCCCGCGGTCAGGTACAGCTCTTTGTAGATGAACAGGCCAACAAAAATGATGTCCAGCGCGATCCACAGGGGCCAGCATTGCAGACGTTTTTGCGCCATCCATAACTGCGCCACCAGGCTGAAACCGGTCAGTGCCGCATCGAGCCAGGGCTGCGCGGCATCGGTCCAGTGGGCCATCGCGGCGCCCAGCAGCAAACTGCCGACTGCGCCGACGGCCAGTCCGAGCGCAACGGATTTGCCATCGAGCAGGCTGACATGCCGCTTGCCATGAGTCGCGGTCCCCTGGGTCCACTGCCACCAGCCGTAGATCTGCAAACCGGCGTAGATCACTTGCAGCAGCATGTCCGAATACAGCTTCACTTCGAAAAAGATCCAGCTATACAGCAGCACCATGACCAGACCGATCGGCCAGCACCAGGGGTTCTGTTTGACCGTCAACCAGACGGCAATCACGCCGAGGGCGGCAGCAAACAGTTCAAGCCCGGACATGGAGGTTCCTTGGGGAAGACGAAGAGGGGGGATTGTAGCGGCAGGCGCTGCCAAGTAGAACCGGCTTGCGCAGTCCGGTGTAGCAGCTGCCGAGCCTGCGAGGCTGCGTTCGGCGGCGAAGCCGCCGCAAGTTCTGCGCGCGCGGTATACCTGAAACACCGCGCCGCCTGATTTCACGACTGCTGCGCAGCCGAACGCAGGCTGCGCCAGCTGCTACAGGAGTGCTCTCAAACCCGGAACTGCTTCAGCAACCCGTTCAACTGCTCGCTCAATTCCTTGAGGTGAACGCTGGCCACGCTCGACTGTTCGGCCGCCAGTGCCGTGCTATGGGACAACCCGGCTGCCTGGGTGACGTTCTGATTGATGTCTTCCACCACGTGGGCCTGCTGCAAGGTCGCACTGGCAATCGAGGCGTTCAACCCGTTGAGGTTGCGCAAGGCCTGGCCGATGGCATTCAGGCTGGCGCCGGCCAGGCCGGCCTGCTCGATGGTCAGTTGCGAGGCACGGCTGCTGTCGCCAATCACCTTGACCGCCGCTTCGGAATGGCTTTGCAGGCGTTCGATCATCGACTGGATTTCTGCCGTCGACTTTTGAGTGCGCTGGGCCAACAGGCGCACTTCATCGGCAACCACCGCAAACCCGCGACCTTGCTCGCCGGCCCGAGCGGCTTCGATCGCCGCGTTGAGGGCCAGCAAGTTGGTTTGCTCGGCGATGGAGCGGATCACTTCCAGAACGCTGCCGATTTGCGTGCTTTCGGCGGCCAGCGTACGAATCACTTCAACGGCTTGATCGATGGTCGACGACAGCTTGTCGATCTGCTGCAGGCTGCCGTCGATATTGACCTGGCCCTGTTGCGCTTGAGACTCGGCATTGCGCATTTCACTGGCCGCGTGTTCGGCGTTTTTGGCCACATCCTGCACGCCGTAGGTCACTTCGTTGATCGCGGTCGCCACCAGTTCCATTTGTTGGGATTGCTGTTGGCTGCGCTGCTGGGCTTGCGCGGCATCATTGCCCAGTTCATTGGAAGATTGGCCCAGCGCACCAGCCGACACTTGCAGCTGACTGATCACCAGGCGCAGTTTCGCGGTGAAGGCGTTGAAGTGCCGGGCCAGTTGCGTGACTTCGTCCTGACCGTAGGTATCGAGGCTGCGGGTCAGGTCGCTTTCACCGCTGGCAATGTTGGCCATGGCGTTCACGGTTTCCTGGAGCGGACGCACGATGCTGCGGGCAATCATGATCACCAGCAGGGCCATGATCAGCGCAATCACCAGACCCAAAAATGAGGCCTTCCAGACTTGGGCATAAAACTCGGCCTGCATGTCATCGATGTACACGCCCGAACCGATCACCCAACCCCAGGGCTCGAACAGTTTCACGTAGGAGGTTTTTTCCACCGGTGCGCTGGCGCCCGGTTTCGGCCAGCGGTAATCGACCATGCCGGCACCCTTGGCCTTGGCGATGGCGACCATCTCGTTGAACAGCGCGAAACCGTCGGGGTCGCGGATCGTCGAGAGATTCTGACCTTCAAGTTTCGGATTGGTCGGGTGCATGACCATGACGGGCGTCAGGTCGTTGATCCAGAAATAATCGTTCTGGTCGTAGCGCAAACCGCGCACGGCGGTCAGTGCCTGTTTTTGCGCGGCATCGCGGGTGAGGGTGCCGGCAGTTTCCAGGCCGTGATAGTAGATGAGGATCCCGCTGGCGGTCTGCACCACGTGCTGGGTCTTTTGGGCCTTGGCCTGATAGAGGTCGTCGTGAATCTGCTTGAGCATCAACACGCCCAACGTCAATAGCATCACCACGGCCACGATCAAGATGAGCCACAAGCGTCGGCTGATCGACACACTGCGCAAGCTGTTCATAACGCGGTTACTCCGGTTTCTTGTTCTTGTGATAAACGATCGCCAGCATCCAATCACACTTTGCCGATCGGGCCTATCCGACTCAGGTCCTATTACGCGGCAGCGTAAACGAAGCTTGTCTGATAGGATTTCGGCCCCGCGCGGGAAAACCTGAGCCCAAGTCTTTTTTCACGCAATTTTTACCGTTTTGCGTGGATCTTGTGCGCGCGGGGATTCAGCTAAGGTTGATCGCAGTTAACGTTTATAAATTATTAACGGAGCATGCCTGGGGGCATTCTTCTTGGGGGATTGATGGATCTTTGGACGGCCTTTCAGGCATTGATTTTAGGCGTGGTAGAAGGGCTGACGGAGTTCTTGCCCATTTCCAGTACCGGGCACCAGATTATTGTGGCGGACTTGCTCAATTTCGGCGGCGAGCGGGCCATGGCCTTCAATATCATCATTCAGCTCGGCGCGATCCTGGCGGTGGTCTGGCAGTTTCGCCGCAAGATCTTCGACGTGGTCATTGGCTTGCCGACGCAGCCCAGCGCTCGGCGTTTTACCGCGAACCTGTTGATCGCTTTCCTGCCGGCGGTGGTGTTGGGGGTGATTTTCGCCGACTTGATTCATGAGTACCTGTTTAACCCGATTACCGTGGCTACCGCATTGGTCGTGGGCGGGGTCGTGATGTTGTGGGCCGAACGTCGTCAGCATGAAGTGCATGCTGAAAGCGTCGATGACATTACCTGGAAAGACGCTCTCAAAGTCGGCTTCGCCCAGTGTCTGGCGATGATTCCGGGGACTTCGCGTTCCGGCTCGACGATCATTGGCGGTTTGCTGTTCGGGTTGTCGCGCAAAACGGCCACCGAATTCTCGTTCTTCCTCGCCATGCCAACCATGGTCGGCGCGGCGGTGTACTCGGGCTACAAATACCGCAGCCTGTTCGTGCCGGCTGATTTTCCGGTATTTGCCATTGGCTTCATCACCGCCTTCATCTTTGCGATGATCGCCGTTCGGGCCCTGCTGATCTTCATTGCCAGCCACAGCTATGCGACATTCGCCTGGTATCGCATCGCGTTCGGTCTGGTGATCCTGGCCACCTGGCAATTCGGCTGGGTCGACTGGACCGCGGTCAAGCCATGAGCGATTCCAGTGCGCGCAACAATAACCCCGGGCGCAAGTCCGGGGGCGCCATGCAGAACCTGCGGCTGAAACTGTTGGTGTTCGTTGTGCTGTGCGCAGTGCCGTTGTTTGGCTCGGTGTCGATGTGGCTGCGCGGGGTGTCGGTGATTCCGCTGGCGGCCTACGGCATCGTCAGCGTGCTGGCGTTTTTCCTGTACTGGAGCGACAAGCACAAGGCCCGCGCCGATAGCTGGCGCACGCCGGAGAACGTCTTGCACGCGGTGGAGCTGGCGGGTGGTTGGCCGGGCGCTTTGCTGGCCCAGCAAGCGTTTCGGCACAAGACCCGCAAAGTCTCGTTTCAGTTGGTGTTCTGGCTCATCGTGTTGATGCATCAAGTGTTCTGGATCGATCAGCTGTTTCTGGGCGCTAACCTGTTTGCATTGCTTTAAAGCACTTTAAAGCAGCAAGCCGACCTGCGTGCGCTTGGGCAACTTGCTCACCACCAGTTGGTGGGAACGTTGCAGCAAACCTTGCAGCTCTTCGGTGCCCAGGGGGTAGGGCGTTTCCATGATGACCCACTGGGCCCGGGCCAGATACGGTGCCGGGTGAATGCCCGGCCGGTCGCAATGGCCCAGGAACAGGTCCTTGTCGACCTTGAACGCCAGGGACTGTCCCCGCAGGTTCTGCAAGGCAAACATCTTGTTCCCGGCAATCGAAAACACCCGCACGCCACCCCACTTGTAATCTTCCCGCGCGCCGGGCAACGCCAGGCAGTATTGTGCGACATCCTCTTCGCTCATTAATCGCGCTTTCATAACAGTCTGTCCCCACAAGCATTGAATGATTCGATCAGATGGTCGATCCAGGCGCGCACCGCTGGCATCACCCCGCGTCGATGAGGGTAGACGGCTTGCAGCCAGCCGCCCGGCAATGACCAGTCGGGCAACAGTTGCACCAGCGTGCCGTTTTCCAGCTCCTGCTCGCAATACATCATGGGCAGCACGGTAAAGCCCAGCCCGGACAGGGTACAAGCCTTGCGCACGAGAAAATCATCGACTCCCAATCGGGCTTCGAATGTCATTTCACAGGCCTTGCCATGCTGGTCGAGCATCCGCAGATGCACCAGCCGATCGGCTTCCAGGGCGCCCAGTATCGGTACGTTTTTCAAGTCGTCCGGGGTTTTGATCTGCCGCTCGCGAAGAAACGCCGGGCTGGCGACCATGACGGTCTGTGCCTGACGCAAGCGACGGGTCACCAGCAATGGATCTTCATCACCCAGATCCCGCACTCTCAAGGCGACATCGACACCCTCGTTGATCAAATCAACCCGACGATTGAGCAGCATGACTTCCAGTTGAACCTGAGGGAATTTCTCCAGGAAGTTACTGATTACTTCTGGCAGCATTTGGTGGGCCAACCCTACGGGGCAGGACACTCGCAAGCGCCCCCGGGGTTCGCTGGACATGCTGGCCACCGCTTCGTCGGCCATTTCGGCCTCCAGCAGCATCGCCTGACAATGCCGCAAGTAGCGCTCGCCGACAGCGGTGAGGTTGAGTTGGCGGGTTGTGCGTTGCAGCAGGCGCGCGCCGAGGCGCTCTTCCAGCTCGGCGATGCGTCGCGACAACCGCGACTTGGGAATCCCCAGCAAACGCCCGGCCGCCGCAAAACCGCCGGCGTCGACCACCTTGGCGAAGTAATAGAGGTCGTTAAGGTCTTGCATGATTTAAATCCGATTGTTCTATCAGTGAGACGAACTATCGCATTGTTGCTGACTAATCAGCCATTGGTTTCGTCGATAGGATTGTCTCCATCAGATCGCCGGGTGGCGATCCTCACCTTGGAGATCCCACATGAAATTACTGCATATCGATTCGAGCATTCTGGGTGACAACTCGGCTTCCCGTCAGCTGAGCGGCGAAGTTGTCAAAGCCTGGCAAACCGCCGAGCCTGGCGTAGCGGTGACTTACCGCGACTTGGCCGCTGATGCCATCAGCCATTTCTCCGCCACCACTCTGGTTGCCGCTGGCACCGCCGCTGAACTGCGCAACGCCGCGCAACAACACGAAGCCGAGCTGAGCGCGCAGACCCTGGCCGAATTCCTCGCCGCCGATGCCGTCGTGATTGCCGCGCCGATGTACAACTTCACCATTCCGACCCAGCTCAAGGCCTGGATCGATCGCATCGCCGTGGCCGGTCAGACTTTCCGCTACACCGAAGCCGGCCCTGAAGGCCTGTGCGGCGGTAAGAAAATAGTCATCGTTTCGACGTCTGGCGGTTTGCACGTTGGCCAACCAACCGGCACTGCTCACGAAGACTACTTGAAGGTGTTGTTCGGTTTCCTCGGCATCACCGATATCGAGTTTGTCCGCGCCCATGGCCTGGCCTACGGTGATGAAGTGCGCACTAAAGCCATGAGCGACGCCCAGGCGCACATCAGCGAGCAACTGTTCGCGGCTGCGTAAGGCTTGCATAAAAGTCGTAAACAGCCTCGGGCAATACCGCTGAAACTCTGTATTCTGGTCATCGTGATGGCCAGGTACGGAGTTTTTTGTTTCTGGCGTTATCGATTTATGGCCCAGGTTATGCAGTCGAGGGCTGACATCTGTGGTCAGGTAACAAGGTGGGGCATCCGATGGTGCGTCTTTGTGCAACGCTACTGATTTGCCTGCTCGGCAGTCTGAGTTTGGTGCATGCCGCGTCTGCGCCGCATCCTCACTGGAGCGTCGGCTTCCATGAAATGACGTTCCTCGATCCGCTGGACCTGCAGCCGATGCGTGCCATCGCTTTTTACCCGTCCAGTGAAAAGGAACATTCCAGCACGCTCGAGGGCTATACGGTCGAAGCGGGTGAAGACACCAAAGTCGCCATCGGACGTTTCCCGATGCTGATGTTGTCCCACGGCAACACCGGAACCCCGCTGGCCCTGCACGACCTCGCCACCTCATTGGCGCGCAAGGGCTTTGTGGTGGTGGCGGTGATCCATCCCGGCGACAACTCCAAAGACCACAGCCGCCTCGGCACCTTGAGCAACCTTTATGGTCGGCCGATCCAGATTTCCGAAGCCATTACCGCGACTTTGGGCGACCGGATGCTCGCGCCTTTCGTCAATGCCGAGCAGGTCGGGGTGATTGGCTATTCGGCGGGCGGTGAGACTGCACTGATTCTGTCCGGCGCCACCCCGGATCTGGATCGTCTGCGCCGTTATTGCCAGGAGCGCCCGGATGATCACGATGCCTGCAACACGCAAGGCGAACTGATCGTCGACCGCGATGATTTGCAGCCAGTGGCGGACCCGCGCGTGCATGCCTTGTTACTGATGGCACCGCTGAGTCTGAAGTTCGGCCGCCATACCTTGGCCGACGTGCACGTGCCGGTGCTGCTTTACAGCGGTGATGGCGACAAATTGGTGGCGTTCGACAAAAACGCCGCAGCGCTTGCGCGCAAACTGCCAACCGCACCGGACTTCAAATTGCTGGCCGGGGCAGGGCACTTCGTATTCCTGGCGCCGTGCAACGAAGAACAGATCGCCGCCATGCCGGCGCTGTGTACCGATGCCGACGGCGTCGACCGCAAGGACATTCACCGCAACATGATTTCCGAAGCCGGACGGTTCTTCGCCCATGCCCTGGGCAAACCTACCCGCGCCGGGATGCAGACCGCCGATCAATAATTTCCCCGGAACCCTTGTGGGAGCGAGCCTGCTCGCGATAGCGGTCTGACAGGCGACTGATTTGTTGAATGTCCTGCCGCCATCGCGAGCAGGCTCGCTCCCACAAGGGATTACAGGTGTCAGGTCATTGCGCGGTGTTTCAGCAGCAGGGTCAAACCAAGTCCGGTTATCGACAACATCGCCGCACTAAAGAAAATCCACGAATACCCCAGGTTCAACGCAACCGCGCCCATCAGCGGTCCGGCAATCGCCAGCGCCAGATCGAAAAACACCGCATAGGCACTCAAACCCGCTCCGCGACTGGAATTGGGCACTTGCTTGATCGCTTCCACCCCCAGCGCCGGATACACCAGCGACAGACCGAACCCGGTCAGCCCAGCGCCGATCAAGGCATAACCCGTCGAGGGCGCCAGCCACAGCAAGACCAGCCCCACGGTTTCAATGGTCATGCAGGCGATGGCTGAGGTGAAGCCACCGAAACGGCTGATGCTGGAGATGAACAACAACCGCGCCAGAATGAAACAGACTCCGAATACCGTCAGGCAATAAGCCGCGCCGGTCCAGCCTAGGTTGACGTAATACAGGGTAATAAAGGTAGTGAGCGTGCCGTATCCGATGGACGCCAGGCTCAGGCTCGCGCCGAAGGGAGCGATGCGCCCGAACACCGCCCAGAACGGCAGGCGCTCGCCGCGAATCACCGGCACCGACGGTTTGTTGCGGATCAACAGCAGCGCCAGCAGGGCCAGTAACGACAGCGAGATCCCGAGGCTGGCGAACCCCAGTTCAGCGACCATCACCACCCCCAGCGGCGCGCCGATGGCGATGGCGCCGTACGAAGCGATGCCGTTCCAGGAAATCGAACGCGCCGTGTGCTCGGCACCGACCTGGCCCATGCACCAACTGATCGTGCCGACCCCGATCAATCCTTGAGCAATGCCCAGCAATAAGCGGCCAGCGATCAGGATGATCAGGCTCAACAACGGCATACCCTGCAGTAGGGTCGACAGCAGTGTCAGCACGCCGCTCAACGCAATCCCCGACAACCCGTAAACAATCGCCCGCTTGGTGCCGATGCTGTCCGACAGACGTCCGGCCATGGGCCTGCTGAGCAGGGTGGCCAGGTACTGAGAACCAATGGTCAGCCCCGCCACGATGGCGCTGAACCCCAACTGTTCATGGACATACCCGGGCAACACCGCAATCGGCAGGCCGATGCAGAGGAAGGCAATAAAGGTATAGAAAACGATGGAGACGATCTGCAGAGTGATCGCCATGGAGCTTTGCGGGGGCAGTTGCTGCACAGACATGAGAGCTCTTTCGCGGGCGGCGGTAGGAGAACTGCATCATGGCGTGGGCGGGGAATAAAAGGAAGCAGGCTAACGATACAGCTGGCGATCGTTCCCACGCTCTGCGTGGGAATGCATCCCGTGACGCTCTGCGTCACCCTTCAAAGCGGGAACGCGGAGCGTCCCTGGCGGCATTCCCACGCAGAGCGTGGGAACGATCAGCCCCGTCACCAGGACAGGGCTTTTCAATTGAAGCTTGCAGCCGTCTTACATCAAAACACCCTGACTACGCAGGTAGTCGTCATAGGTGCCGCTGAAGTCGATCACGCCATCGGCGCTCAATTCGATGATGCGAGTGGCCAGGGACGATACGAACTCACGGTCGTGGCTGACGAAGATCAGCGTGCCCGGGTAGTTCTCCAGCGCCAGGTTCAGCGCCTCGATGGATTCCATGTCCAAGTGGTTGGTCGGTTCGTCCATCACCAGCACGTTGGGCTTTTGCAGGATCAGCTTGCCGAATAGCATGCGACCTTGCTCACCACCGGAGATGACCTTGACCGACTTGAGGATTTCATCGTTGGAGAACAGCATCCGGCCGAGGGTGCCGCGAACCAGTTGTTCGCCGCCCTGGGTCCACTGGCCCATCCAGTCGAACAGGTTGCAGTCGTCTTCGAAGTCATGCGCGTGGTCCTGGGCGTAGTAGCCCAATTCCGCGGCGTCGGTCCACTTCACGGTACCGGCATCCGGGGTCAGTTCGTTGACCAGAGTGCGCAGCAGGGTGGTTTTACCGATACCGTTCGGGCCGATGATTGCCACGCGCTCGCCGGCTTCAACCTGGAAGCTGAAGTCCTTGAACAGTGTCTTGCCGTCGAAGCCTTTGGCCATGCGCTCAACGATGACCGCCTGACGGTGCAGCTTCTTGGTTTGCTCGAAACGGATGAACGGGCTCACACGGCTCGAAGGCTTGACTTCGGCCAGTTGGATCTTGTCGATCGCCTTGGCGCGGGAGGTCGCTTGCTTGGCTTTCGAGGCGTTGGCCGAGAAGCGGCTGACGAACGATTGCAGCTCGGAAATCTGCGCCTTCTTCTTGGCGTTGTCCGACAGCAATTGCTCGCGGGACTGGGTCGCCACGGTCATGTACTCGTCGTAGTTGCCCGGGAACAGACGCAGTTCGCCGTAGTCCAGGTCAGCCATGTGGGTACACACGCTGTTCAGGAAGTGACGGTCGTGGGAGATGATGATCATCAGGCTGGAGCGCTGGGTCAGAATGTTTTCCAGCCAGCGGATGGTGTTGATGTCCAGGTGGTTGGTCGGTTCGTCGAGCAACAGCACTTCAGGATCGGAGAACAGTGCCTGCGCCAGCAACACGCGCAGTTTCCAGCCCGGGGACACTTCGCTCATCGGGCCAAAATGCTGCTCGATGCCGATACCCAGACCCAACAGCAGTTCACCGGCGCGGGATTCGGCGGTGTAGCCGTCCATTTCGGCGAATTCGGTTTCCAGTTCGGCCACGGCCATGCCGTCTTCTTCGGTCATTTCCGGCAGCGAGTAGATGCGGTCGCGCTCGGCCTTGACCTTCCACAGCTCTTCGTGACCCATGATCACGGTGTCGATCACGGTGAATTCTTCGTAGGCGAACTGGTCCTGGCGCAATTTACCCAGACGCACGTTCGGCTCGAGCATGACCTGGCCGCCGGACGGCTCGAGGTCGCCACCGAGGATTTTCATGAAGGTCGACTTGCCGCAACCGTTGGCACCGATCAGGCCGTAGCGGTTACCGGCGCCGAATTTGACCGAAACGTTTTCGAATAGCGGCTTGGCGCCGAACTGCATCGTGATGTTAGCTGTGGAGATCAATTACTTTACCTATCAATGGGTTGCGAGCTGCGCATTTGGCGCTTGGGCCATTCCTGGGACATTCTGGAGTTTCTCTCCATCTCTTCCCAGTCACCGCTAGAGTTCAACCAGCGCGCATAAGTCGAGAGCAGCATCTGGACGCGGTGTCCAAGCTGTTGGGCAAAAAGGCGGGATTCATGCCAGACATTGCGCATATTGTCGCATATGTGTGACGGCAGTTGTACGGTGGGCGATAACGTGTCGCAGGCTTCTTCAAGGTTCGGCCCCGGTTTGTGCAGAATCGGGGGCTGGCTGGGAGGTCGTTCATCCTGGATAGGCAGGGGAGCGTAGAGTTGTCTCGATGTTATTTTTGTTCAGCGTTGTGTTCGGGACACTTGGCGTGGCTCTGGGTAAAGTCAGCACCGCTTGCCCGGCCTCGTGTGTTTCAGATGGATTACTGAATGGCCAGCACTTGGTCAGGGTGGGCACCTCTTCAGATTCGTCTCTCCGTACCACGCGTGACAGCACAAAGTGGGGAGAGGTCTATTCTTCTTCGTCAGGGCTCGGGTTTCCGGGCGCGCTGGCGCTTCGTCTTGCAGATACTCTTCCTGATTCTCGCCCAGCACGCGTTCCTCGCCCGCCGTACGCTGGAAAGCAGGCAACATGAGAACGCAAATGGTCTCTCATCATGGGTGGGATCAAAATGAAACTGATTTTGGTGATGCTTGTTGTGGGTCTGTTGGCTTGGAAGTTTTCCCCTGAACTACAGTCCTGGGCTACGGCTCAACTATCGAATCCCAAAGAAATAGCTACAGTCGTGACTGCGCCGAAGCCTGTTTCAGCGCCATTCAAATGTGATGGGCGCAAATATTGTTCACAGATGACCTCGTGCGCAGAGGCCAAAAACTTTCTGCAAAATTGCCCAGGAATGAAAATGGACGGCGACAACGACGCAATCCCCTGTGAGTCTCAGTGGTGCCAATGACTATTTGCCGCTCAGCGACAGGCTTAGTGGTTTAATGAGAGAAATTCTTAAAGGAGAGGGTGCTATGGATAAGGCGTTTCGAAACCCGATGTTTCTGACTGGGCTACCAATGGCTATCTGCGGTCTCGCTATCACTGCACCTGGTCTATGGATTCCCGGCCTGGGTTTAATGGTCGTCGGCTGGGCAAAGGGGAATAAACGAGCTTGACGGTATCAGTGCTGCGGGCGTTGCTGGAGGGAAGAGGGCTGCCGTCAAAACTATTGACCGGCTAATGGATTAGTATTCCTTCCCCCCAACCCAAGGAAACATGGAAGTGAGACACAAATATGCAACAGGTTTGTTTTTTCTATTGACGATTGTAACGGCTCAATATGCTTACTCCGGCACTACAGACGAGTCCGTTGAGAACGCCTCATTGCTCTGCAAAATTCTGGATAGCAACGACGCCTTGACTCAGGCCTCCGAGTTCTCAAGCGAGGATCGTTCGGTCAACATCTCGGTAGACAGCTCTCCAGAAGAAGCCAGCAAGCTTTGCCCCGTCATCAGTGCCATCGTCGAGCATCACGACATGGTTTTTGCGCAAGGCTGGACCGTGCAGATCACCTCTTCAGGCAGTGATTATAAAGTTGTCGCTGTCTGCCCACTGTAAACAACTCGCTGGCAGCGGTTGAAAGTCTGGCATTGCCGCACGTTGAACCGCGTGCGACAAGCCGGCGACTGACCAGATCGAGACTCAGAGCAAGTAGCCAGTAGCTTGTACGAGGTGGTTGTCCTGCGCTCCGGTGATAAGGTGCAGTGGAATGTGTTGTTGGTCATCGATAGACGGGATTTCGAAACTTCCCACTATTTGAAGGTGCCGCTCACTCAGCCCGGTCGACTCTTCTTCTTTTGCCTTAGCCATTCTCGCGTGGTTCGCTGCGATTTCATTGAGAGTTGACACGTTACATCTCCCGGTGACTGACCAAGCGTATCGCTGGAGTCCTAATCGTTAATTTAATTGCCGCCGCGTCAGAATTATGTCGCTCTGGGGCTGCTAGGTCCGGCCATTGCAAAGCCTAAGCCAGACGGGGCCGCGTATAGAGTGTCGTGTTTACATATTCGACGGATGGTGGTATGGCATGGGGCTACTATCGGGAGAGCGGTTCGCATTACCGGCCGAGCCGCGCTACTAAGTGGACACATTTTCACAGTTGAAGGTTAACTATTAGTTACAAGGTGTGGCTAAAATGCCATCTTTCGACGTCGTGCCGTCCATCGGCATGGCTCAAGAATGCGCCATCGGGACGCCGTTTGTTCACTTCTGACGTGTGACGATTTTCGTGAAACTTATCATTGCCGCTATTTATGTCATCTCCATCGCGTATGTGCACTTGCGCGGAAAAGTGCGCCACAAATTAGGCCGTCAACTAAGCGACCACTCGACGTTTCTGGCGCCGGTCAATTGCTTCCTTTATCTGTTCTCCAAAACGCCCAACAAACCTTATCTCAATCCGGCAGACTTTCCCGACTTGAGCCCTTTGCAGGCTCATTGGGAAGAGATTCGCGCTGAAGGCCAGAATTTGCTCAAGGCCGGGGAGATCAAACGTTCCAATCAGTACGACGACGTTGGTTTCAACTCGTTTTTCAAAAGTGGCTGGAAGCGTTTCTACCTCAAATGGTACGGCGACAGTCACCCGTCGGCCGCAAAGCTCTGCCCGCGTACGACTGAACTGGTGCAAAGCATCGGCTCGATCAAGGCCGCGATGTTCGCCGAACTGCCGCCGGGTTCGAAACTGGTCCGTCACCGCGATCCGTATGCCGGTTCTTACCGTTATCACTTGGGGCTGGACACTCCGAACGATGCCGGTTGCTACATCAACGTTGATGGTGAGAACTACCATTGGCGCGATGGCGAAGCGGTGATGTTCGATGAGACTTTCATTCATTACGCCGAAAACACCACTGCGCAGAACCGCATCATCCTGTTCTGCGACATCGAGCGGCCGATGAAGTATCGCTGGGCGGCGGCGTTCAACCGTTGGTTCAGCCGCACGGTGATGGCAGCGGCGGGCGCGCCGAACGATGCGGGCGACAAGGTCGGTGGCATCAACCGCTTGTTCGCCAGAATCTACAAGATTCGCCTGCGTGGCAAAGCGCTCAAGAAGCGTAACCGTACTCGCTACTACCTGGAGAAATGGGCGGTTTTTGGCGGATTACTGGCGATTTTTGTTTTGATCTGAGTTTTGCGTTGTGGCGCATGACGCCATCGCGAGCAAGCCCGCTCCCACATTTGTCCTGTGAACGACACAGATCCAATGTGGGAGCGGGCTTGCTCGCGAAGAGGCCAGTATTTGCACCCCATAACTCATGGGTGCCAACAAGGGTCAGCCGCTCGACCGCTTCGTGGGTTTTTTCTGCGCAGCAGATTTGGCTTTGGTAGCCGCTTTACCGCCGCCCTTGCCACCAAGGCTGCGTTTGAGCAGTTCGGTCAGATCAATAACATCGGCGGTTTTACGCACCTCTTCACCCGTCACGGTTTCGACATCTTCGATCTTGCCTTCATTCGCCTTCTTCTCGACCAGCGCCATGATCTTGTCTTCGAAACTGTCGCGGTACTCTTCGGGCGTCCAGTCGGCACTCATGTCTTCCACCAGTCGTTTGGCCATCTCCAACTCGCCTTTGGCCAGATCCGGCTTGGTCACTTCACTGCCCAGTTCCAGTTGATCCAGGCTGCGTACTTCGGCGGGCCAGCGCAGCATCACCAGCACCATGGCTGATTCCAGCGGCATGAGGGCCGCCAGGTGCTGGCGCGAATGCAACACCACGCGGGCCAGGGCGACCTTGTCGGTTTTGCTGAGGGTTTCGCGCAACAGCGCATAGACCTTGCCGCCGCGTTTGTCCGGCGCCAGGTAGTAGGGCGTGTCGATGTTTTGCAGAGGGATCTGCTCGCTGCCGACAAAGGCAAAAATGTCGATGGTTTGGGTCGACAGTGGATGAGCCGAGCGAATCTCCTCTTCACTGAGCACCACGTAACGTCCTTTTTCGTACTCGATCCCTTTGACGATGTGCTCTTGAGTGACTTCCTTGCCGGTGGCCTTGTTGATGCGCTTGTAGCCGACCGGGTCCATGCTGCGGCTGTCGAGCCATTTGAAATCGATCCCGTGCGAAGACGTCGCCGAAACCAGCGCAACGGGAATGTGCACCAGACCGAAACTGATTGCGCCTTTCCAGATTGCCCGTGCCATCGTCGTGACCTCGTCGTTGATGTTCAGGTGACCTGTGGCCAAGGGCAAAAGTTTCAGTCGGCGGCGGCCCGGTCCTGCGGGCGGATCGGCGGTGCGGTTAACTCGTGTTACATGTTGCGGGGGAGGTTTTAGTTAACAAATCCGAACCCTGGGCGTAGCGTGGCTCTATTCATCCATGAAGCATGGCACGCTCATTTAGAGAGGTCCCCCATGAACCGATGTGTGCTCGGCGTCATCGCGCTGGCATTGAGTGGCGTGCTAAGCCCTTTGGCTCTGGCAGACGCCGCATCGTCTTCTTCGCCCTTGCTGCTGGCGCAGAACCTGCCGGGAAGCAACAACAATCCCTACAACAGCCCGATTCGCCGGGCCAATCCCAACAGCATGCAAGGCACGCAACCCAATATCCCTGTAATCCGCGGGCCAAACACGGTGCCTGTGCCACGACCGCCAACGCTCGATAATGGCGGCATCGGCAATCGCTATCCGCAAGATCGACAGGCTCCCGCCAGCCAACCGAAGTTCATTCCCAATCCACCACCTAGGGGCTCGGACCGCAACTACCGTTGAACGGCGAGACAGAAGTCTTGCCAGCGCTATTGACGACAAAAGGAATCGTGCATGTTGCGTAAAACCCTCTTGGCCACTTTCTGTGCCAGCGCGTTATTAACCGTCACGGCGCCCGCCTTTGCAGCGCCAACACAGGATTTTAAAAGCGAGCAGGGCACCCTTGAGCTCACGCCGATCGTTAAAGGCCTGGACCACCCTTGGTCGTTGGCGTTTCTGCCTGACCGCCAAGGGATGCTGGTGACCGAACGGCCCGGCAACCTGCGGCTGGTCAGTGGCGACGGCAAACTCTCGGGTCCACTCAATGGCGTGCCTCAGGTCTGGGCCAAGGGGCAAGGCGGATTGCTCGATGTGGTGTTGTCGCCCGATTTCAAGCAAGACCGCATGGTCTATCTGTCTTACGCCGAAGGGGGCGGTGAGGGCGGCAAGGCCGGCACGGCGGTCGGTCGCGGACGGTTGTCGGAAGACCTGACGGCGATCAAGGATTTCAGAGTGATCTTCCGTCAGGAGCCCAAGCTCTCCGTCGGCAATCATTTCGGCTCACGACTGGTGTTCGACCGTGACGGTTATCTGTTCATCACCCTGGGCGAGAATAACGACCGGCCCACGGCGCAAGATCTCGACAAGCTGCAAGGCAAGGTCGTGCGGCTCTATCCGGATGGCAAGGTGCCGCAAGACAATCCCTTTGTCGGGCAAAAAGGCGTTCGCCCGGAAATCTGGTCTTACGGCCAACGCAACCCGCAAGGCGCGGCACTCAATCCCTGGAGCGGCACGCTCTGGGAGAACGAGCACGGCCCACGGGGCGGCGACGAGATCAACATCATCGAGCGTGGCAAAAATTATGGCTGGCCGATGGCAACCCACGGCATCAACTATTCCGGCCTGCCGATCCCGGAAGCCAAGGGCGAAACCGCCGAAGGTACCGTGGGCCCGCACCATGTCTGGGAAAAATCCCCCGGCCTCAGCGGCATGACCTTCTATGACGGCGATCGCTTCAAGGCCTGGCAGCACAACGTGTTTATCGGGGCGCTGGTGAGTCAGGAGCTGATTCGCCTGCAGCTCGAAGGCGACAAGGTTGTTCACGAAGAGCGGTTGTTGGGTGAGCTCAACAAACGGATTCGTGATGTACGGCAGGGGCCGGATGGTTATCTGTATTTGCTGACCGATGAAGATGACGGAGTGCTGTACAAGCTTGGCCTGAAGTAACCACCCCCCTGTAGCAGCTGGCGAAGCCTGCGTTCGGCTGCGCAGCAGTCGTCAATCTTGGCGCCTCGGTCTACCTGGGCCACCGCGGTGGATGATTTTTTACGACTGCTGCGCAGCCGAACGCAGGCTTCGCCAGCTACTACAGGGTAGTTTCACCGTGGAGCATAGAGAATCACCGCAGCCCGCAGCTTGCCTCGTCCGAAACTGCACATTTTGTCGAATTCCCCATGGCTGACCGGCAAGTGCTGGCAGTCCATCGGCTGACGATGCTGGCTGTGATCCACATCCGGATCGTGCAGGTAGACAAACTCTTCATCGCAATCGGTGACGATCACCCAGTGCGGCGCCTTGGAACGGGTCAGGCGATAGCTGCTGATCAATACCAGCGGCTGTCCGCCATCGTGCAGTAACCGTGGCAGATCCAGTGGTCCGCCGATCATTCGTTCCACGTCGGTGGCTTGCAACTGCGCCGTGAACGCCTCGTGTACCAGGCGCATTACGCCTTTTTTATGCGCATCGCGCACGCCGTCGAGAAACAACGGCCCGGCCATGCTCAGTTGCAGCCGCACCCGAAAGCCACGCCGCCACGCTGCCAGCGCCAGACCTTGAGGGCTGCAGCCACCGTGGCCAGACGTCATGAACACCGTGGTCGCCTCGCGCCAGATTTGCAGTTCTTCACCGCGCTCCAACGCTCGATCGTCTTGCAGCGCGCCCATGGCCATCAGCAGGCAGGCCGGGCCACAGGTGAACTCGGTGGTCTGCGGGTAGTAAGGCACCTTGATGTTGCGTGAATCGCGGTGCTGGAGGATACGTTTTTCCAGGCGCAGCGCGTCGGCATGGTCCTGGTAATAGTCGTGAATCAGCGCAAAACGCCGGTAACCGTTACGCTCATACAGAGCAATGGCCGTTGGATTGTCGATGCGCACTTCCAGCCGCAGGTAGGCGCAGTCATGTTCAATGGCGCAGGCCTCGACACGTTCGAGCAATTGCTTGCCCAGTCCACTGCCGCGAGCATCAAGGGCTATCGCAATCGAGTACAGGCGCGCCAATGAAGTGCCCCGGTGAAATAGCACCACCGCATAGCCCACCAATTGCTCGCCTCGTTGGGCCACCAGCAGTTGCCCGTGAGCCCGAGTAATCATCCATTGAAAACTGCGACTGTTGAGCCGGTCCGTGGTGAAACATTGCTGTTCGAGTGCCAGCAGTGACGGTATATCTTCAACTACCGCCAAGCGAAAAACAGGATTCATATAACCGCCGTAAAAGTTGCGTAACGAAACGGGACTTTCGAAAAAGTTCGTGCTTAATAGGAAAGGTCTTGTTCTTCAATGGATCAATCACTATGTCAGCGGTACAAGGTTATTGGCGCGAAGTATCTGAGCAAACGCTACCAACAGCAATAACTTCCACAAACTATTTAAATGGCTCGATAAGAACTTCCAGCCAGTTGATGATCATCGTCGAACGCAAGGAAGACTGGGCCTCCTATTTCCCCAGTGAAGACATCGTCACTGCCCAGGAATACCTCGAACAGACCCGCGATAACGAGCAGGGCAAGCGGGTTCAGGTGATTAACCTGTGCCGCAGCTACAAGTACCTCGGGCACGGTTATTACTGCTCGCTGCTGGCCGAAGCGCGGGGGCACAAGGTTATACCGTCGGTGCGGACCATCAGCGAACTGACCCGAAAATCCCTGTATGGGCTGGCCCTGGATGATCTGGATAAAACCCTGGAAAAGGCCCTCAGCAATCATCTTTACAGCGATACCGAAGGATTTACCCTGACACTGTATTTCGGCAAAACCGCTATCGAGCCATTACAGGATCTGGCTCGACAGTTGTTCGAGGTTTTTCCTTGTCCGATATTGCTGGTTGAGTTTCGTCGAACTAACGGTTGGCACATCGAAGGTGTAAAGTTTGGCGCCTTGCATAAGTTGCGTGAAGATCAGGAAGATCAATTCGCTAATGCGCTCGACAGTTTCAGTCGCAAGATCTGGCGCATGCCGCGCTCCAGGCGATTGGCCCGTTATGACCTGGCCATTCTGCACGATCCGCAAGAAGCATTGCCGCCCTCCAATCCCAAGGCTTTGGACAACTTCGTCAGGGTCGGCAAGACACTAGGCATCGACGTCGAGCTGATTGAACGCAAGGACTACGCCCGAATCGCCGAATACGACGCGCTCCTGATCCGCGAGACAACGAGCGTCGACAACCACACCTACCGCTTCGCCAAAAAGGCCGAGAGCGAAGGTTTGGTGGTGATGGATGACCCGGCGTCGATCCTGCGCTGCACCAACAAGGTTTACCTGACCGATTTGCTCAAGAGCCATCAACTGGGCATGCCCGCCACTGAAATCCTCTACAAGGAACGACCGGAAGATTTCGAGCGGGTAGGCGAGCGTCTGGGGTTTCCACTGGTGCTGAAGATCCCCGACGGTTGTTTCTCAAAGGGCGTCATCAAGGTCGAGAGCCAGCAAGCCTTGCTTGAAGCCACCGCCGAACTGTTCGAACACTCGGTATTGCTGCTGGCCCAGGAGTTTTTCTACACCGAATACGACTGGCGCATTGGCGTGCTCAACCGCAAGCCGATCTTTGCCTGCCAGTACTTCATGTCCAAGGGCCATTGGCAGATCTACAACCACAAAGCCAAAGGCCAGGACATCAACGGCGAATGCCGCACCCTGGCGGTTCACGAAGCGCCGCGAGCGGTGGTTGAACTGGCGGTGAAAACCGCAAATCTCATTGGCGACGGCCTCTACGGCGTCGACCTCAAACAGTCCGGCGACAAAGTGGTGGTGATCGAAGTCAACGACAACCCGAACATGGACGCCGGCATCGAAGACGCCTACTTGCAGGACGATTTGTATTCTTTGGTGCTGGAAGAGTTTGTCCGTCGGCTGGAGCTCAAGCGCCGCGGCCAGGCCTGGTGAGCGGCCGATGATCAAAAGCTTTGAACTGAGCCACGGCGCCCTGCACGCGGTCGAACGGCTGGACGCCGACGTGATGCTGTTCAGCAACCCCGATGCGGCCGAGCGGGATCTGTTGCACAGCCATTTCAAAGTAGATGAACACGCTCTGGCCTCAGCCCTGGACCCCGACGAGGTGTCGCGCATCGAGTTTCACCCCGACAACCTGTTCCTGATCTGGAAACGCCCGGAAAACTACTCAGGCGGCGGCAGCCTGGCCTTCGAAGTGTCATCCTGCGGCTTGCTGTTTTCCCCGGGGCGTCTGCTGGTGATCGCCACCGACGACTCACCGCTCAGCGGCCTCGGCACGCGGCAGTCACTGAAGACACCACTGGATGTGTTGCTCGACCTGTTGTTCAACAACATTCATCACTATCTGGGGCACCTCAAGGTGATCAAGATGGTTGCCCGGGAGTTGCAGCAAAAATTCAATGCCTCGATGCAGAACCAGCATCTGGTCCAGATGTTCAACCTCAGCGAAAGCCTGATCTATTACATCAACGCCATTCACAGCAACGGCGCGGTCCTGACCCGGCTGCGTAATCATGCGGCGAAGGAACACTTCAGCCCTGAAGCCATCGGTTTGATCGACGATCTGATTATCGAGAACAACCAGTGCTACAAGCAGGCGGAAATCTACTCCACGGTGTTCTCCGGGTTGATCGACGCGCGCGGCAACCTGATGAACAACAGCATGAACAACCTGCTGCGCAAACTGACGTTGATCAACGTGGTGTTTCTGCCGTTGAACCTGATTGCGAGCATTGGCGGCATGTCCGAGTTCAGCATGATGACCGCTGGTACGCCGTGGTGGATTGCCTATCCGTTGTTTCTGACGGCGATGATGCTGGGGGCGGGGGTGATGGTGCTCGGGCTCAAGCGCCTGGCGAAGTGACTTCGGCGGCTGTCAGATCGCCTTCGCGAATAAGCCCGCTCCCACATTTAATCTCTGGTGTTCACAAATTATGTGTTCACGGAAGATCTAATGTGGGAGCGGGCTTGCTCGCGAAGGCAATCTCAACAGCGCAACAACTCCTGGATCAGGCCTCTTGAGCTGCCTCGCCAGAGTTTTTCCGCTCCTGAAGCCCCCGCACCACCAGATACAACAACGGCCCGACCGACACAAAAACCGCCGTCACCACCAGATAGGGAACCACCGATAACCCCGACTGCCCACGCTTGCGCGCATCCTTGTACATCCAGATACCGGCAAGGGTCGCCAACAGGTATAAATCGATCACCACCTGCGCGGTATCGGGCCGCGACATCAGGCTGATGCCGAAGTCGAGCAACGACTGCTCCGCCTGCAGCATCACCGAAACGGTGTAGCTGGCGAAAGCGATCAAGGCGATGAGGGGCAGGGCGACAGACTTCATGGTTTCCTTCCTTGGACGATGAACAGAATCGCCAGCCTACAGCGGCTTTTGAAAATTGGCCATTGACTTGCCATCAGCCTCCGGCTAATTTCCAGCCATGACTTCCACCGTATTGCGCTGCCAGCCAAGCATTATTACCGCCATTCCTTATTTGGCGGGCTAGCTCACGACTGCAGCACCCAACCCGCCCTAGAGGCGGGTTTTTACTTTCTGTCTCTTGGGTTTTGAGCTTGCCGGGCGCACGCAACCGGCGTAGGAGCTGCCGACCGCGTAAACCCGGATACCAAGGAGACGACCATGAACAGTACCCCCGCCCAGCAGAGCTTGCTTGAGCACTACGTGAAAAAGATCCTCGCCGCGCCGGTTTACGAACTCGCCGTGCGCACGCCGTTGCAAGCGGCTCCGGCCTTGTCCGAGGCGTTGGGCAATCAGATCCTGCTCAAGCGCGAAGACTTGCAACCGACGTTTTCCTTCAAGATCCGTGGCGCCTACAACAAACTGGTGAACCTGAGCGATGAACAGAAGGCCCGCGGCGTAATCACGGCCTCGGCGGGCAATCATGCCCAAGGCGTAGCGTTGGCGGCCCGCGAGCTGGGGATCGGCGCAACCATCGTCATGCCCTGCACGACACCGGAATTGAAGGTGCTCGGGGTTCGCAGTCGAGGCGCCGAAGCGCTGCTGCACGGCGAGAGTTTTCCGTTTGCCCTGGAATACGCATTGAGCCTGGCACAGCAAACCGGCCGCACCTTTGTCTCGCCCTTCGACGACCCGGACGTGATCGCGGGGCAGGGCACCGTCGCCATGGAAATCCTGCGCCAGCACCAAGGGCCGCTGGACGCGATCTTCGTTCCGGTGGGCGGTGGAGGCTTGATCGCCGGCATTGCCGCGTACATCAAATACCTGCGCCCTGAAGTGCGCATCATCGGCGTCGAGTCGGAACATTCCGCCTGTTTGCAGGCTGCATTACAGGCCGGCGAACGGGTTGTGCTGCCAACCGTCGGCACCTTCGCCGATGGCGTGGCCGTCGCTCAGATCGGCGCCCATGGCTTCGAGGTCTGTCGGTTTTGCGTCGACGAGGTAATGACCGTCAGCAATGACGAACTCTGCGCCGCCATCAAGAACATCTACGACGATACCCGCTCGATCACCGAGCCTTCCGGCGCCCTGGCCGTGGCCGGGATCAAGCAGTACGTGGCGCGAACCGGCGCTCGGGGTCAGACCCTGGTGGCCATTGATTCGGGCGCGAATATCAATTTCGACAGTTTGCGGCATGTGGCCGAGCGCGCCGCGTTGAGCGGCGTGTTGGCGTGAAGGCTGGTCCGATTATTCCTGAACGGCTTTCTCGACATGGCTCGACGCCGACCAGATCCGGTAGCGCACTTCGACGTCCTTGGGCATGTAGAGCACGATCGGCAATTTGCTGTTGTAGCGCAGTCTGAAACCGTCACCGACAACCGGCACGAAGTCCTTTTTGCGCTTGCCATCCGGGCAGGCCATTAGCGTGCTCATCGGGCCGGTGATTTTCTCCAGCCGGTAAAACGGGTAACCCCAGCCCTCAAGGTTCTTTTCTTCAAGCATGCCGCCCAAGCGCTGACGGTTGCAGTCCACGGTCAGAGTCTTGCCGGCAAGAATTTCGACCTGATAACCGTCTTCCTGTTGTTGCGGGGCGAGGTGAATGACCTGGCGGGTAAAACCGCTCTCAGGCTTGGGATACGGCGCGACGTCTTCGAGGGTTGCGGCGTGGGCTACGGACGACAAAATGGCAACTATCAGCCCGACGGTCGTGTTAAGCGGCAAAGCACCCATGATGCCTCCTTGCGTGTGTGTGGGGTCAGCGGATACTGAATGGATGGGCCGCCTTCTCACTGCCGTCCTCACCCAATGCAAACCCGCCATCGGGGCGTTTGCAAAATGCAGGTCTTGAAACAGACCTTTCTTGCATTTTGCATGACGCGATGTGTTGCCATTTCCCCCAAACCCTTGATTTGCCGACGAGGCGCAGGGCGAAATCTCGGGCATGTTTTATGCTGAAGCTGTCTTGAGCTGACCACGATCATTACTGAGTCAGCGCTGAAACAAGAAGACGGTTGGGACGTTGGAACAATGAGGTTCCCCATGGAAGAAAAACAACGGGCGATTTTAGCTCCGACCGACATTGATTTTTGATTGGCAATCTCACAATACCGAGAGGGTGGCCATGTTTCTTTCTGCCTTGGAACTACGCAATATCATTGAGAGCAGTTTTCTCCCGAAACGCTGCCAATGCACGCTGTCGCCGGACCTGTCGATGACCATCAAGGTGTATTCGGACGTCGAGACTGACCACCTCGACCTGATCGTCACTGGCATAGACGCCCATCACCTCAACGGGTGCCGGGAAATCAATAATCTGATCGCCGAGTTACGCAGCGACCTTGAGCGCAACACGCACAGCGAGCTGTTGCACCCAACGTCAAAAGTCCATTAACCGGCCGTTTCACCGAGTTCGACCGATACGCGCCGGGTCTGGATAAACCCCAGACCCAGCGCCAATTCCACCAGGATCGCCAGCAAAATGCCCGGCTCGGCATGACCATTGAGCCATTCACCGAAGCCCAGTGCCGCCAAACCCTTGCGGCAGTGAGGGAAGCGCCAGAGCTTAGCGCCAGAACCCTTACAGGCCTACTGTCAGTTCTGATAGCTGCACGCGTCAGACAGTTTTTGGTACGTAATCTGCGCAGGCTCACCCGATTTGTCGATGTACTTCATGTTGGCCGTCACCACTTGGCATTCCTGCGTTTGCGGTTCAGTCAGTGAAATGACCTTGGCCACCTGCAACGGCATGCCGTAGTGATAAGGCACGGGTTGGGGGGACGACGTCTCGTTGGCCTGAGCAAGCCCGGCGAACGCGGTGCAGGCGAGGGCAGTGGTTATCAGCAGTGTTCGCGTGTTCATGGTGAATCTCCAGTGCAGAGGGGAAATCAGTTCGACTGAAGAACGTCGAACCTGCCGCACTGGGCGTCAGAGGAGCTGAGGGCGTGCGGTCCAGTAAAGTTTTGGACCATGGGGTTAAGCGATGGTTAACCGGGTTGTATGCCGCCTGTCGCGAGAACGAGTTTCGGCTCTTCCTGACCGCCCCACGCCCCGGCATTCACCAGATTAGCCGGCCGCTCCCCAGCCAAAGCCGCCAACAGATTATCCACCGCACACCGGGCCATCGCCTCCCGGGTCTCATGCGTCGCCGACCCGATGTGCGGCGTCGCCACCACGTTGTTCAACTGCAATAACGGCGAGTCATTGTCCAGCGGCTCACGCTCAAACACATCCAGCCCCGCCGCGCGAATCCGCTTCTGCCGCAACGCCTCTATCAGCGCCGGCTCATCCACCACCTTGCCCCGGGAAATGTTGATGAAGATCGTTTCGGGGCGCATCAGGGCGAACTGTTCAGCGCCGATCATCCCTTCGGTTGCAGCGGTCAACGGCAACGTCAGGCAAACGAAATCGGCCTGCTGCAGCAGATCGCTCAAGCTGCGGTATTGCGCGTTGAATCGCTGCTCCACCGCCGGTTTTGGCGAATGGCTGTGATACACAATCGGCATGCCAAAACCGAAATGACCGCGTTGCGCCAACGCCTCACCGATCCGCCCCATGCCAATAATGCCCAGCGTCTTGCCGTGTACATCGCTGCCGAAATGCGCCGGGCCGATGTTGCGGCTCCACTGGCCGGCGCGAACCATAGTGGCCAGTTCCACCACGCGTCGGGCGGTGGCCAGGATCAGCGCGAAACCGGTGTCGGCGGTGGTTTCGGTCAACACATCGGGGGTGTTACTGAGCAAAATTCGCCGTTCGGTCAGGTAGTCGATGTCGTAGTTATCGACGCCGACGGACACGCTGGCAATGGCTTCCAGGTTCGGCGCCAGATCCAGTAAACCGGCGTCCAGTTTGAGACTGGCGCCGAGCAATCCTTGGGCACGGGGCAGGGCCCGGCGCAGTTGCGCCAAGCCCTCTGCGTCGAGGCTGTCGATCAGCGTCACCTCGGTCTGCTCATGCAAGCGAGCCATCAGCAGCGGCGAGAGTTTCTTGTACAGCACAACCTGCTTTTTCATCGTTGTCATCTCTATATCAAATCAAGAATGAGCCGCCATCGGCCGGGGCACAGCGACCCGGTCACTGGCGCCGGGCTTGAGGAAAATCGTCAGCACCACCGACAGCAGTAACGCACCGCTCATCAGCAGATAAGAGGCACCGGGCGATCCGGTGGAGCTGTTCAGATAACCGACCAGATAAGAGCCGCCAAACGAGCCGAGCGCGCCCATGCTGTTGATCAACGCCATGGCGCCACCGGCGACGTTGGCCGGGAGGATTTCCGGGACGATGGCGAAAAACGGCCCGTACGGGGCGTACATGCAGGCGCCGGCAATCACCAGCAGCGTGTAGGACCACCAGAAATGTTCCGCGCCCAAAACGTAGGAGCCATAGAAGGCAATCGAGGCGATCAACAGCGGTGGCCACACGAAGCGTTTGCGCTTTTGCAGTTTGTCCGAGCCCCAGGACACCAGCAGCATGGCGATCACCGCCGCCAGGTAGGGCAACGCCGACAGCCAACCGGCTTCGATCATGTCCATCTGCGCGCCGGCCTTGAGGATCGACGGCAGCCACAACACGAAACCGTAGACGCCGATGCTCCAGCAGAAAAACTGCAAGGCAAGGATGATCACCTTCGGCGAGCGGAAGGCTTCGGCGTAGTTTTTCACCGCTTTGATGCCGACCTGTTCGGCGACCAGGGCGCTTTCCAGATCCTGCTTTTCCTGGTCGCTGAGCCACTTGGCCTGAGCCGGGCGATCATCGGCCAGCCGCCACCAGATAAACGCCCACAGCACCGCCGGCAAGCCTTCGATGATGAACATCCAGCGCCAGCTGAAATGCTGGATCAGGTAGCCCGACACCACCGACATCCAGAGCATGGTCACCGGGTTGCCGAGGATCAGGAACGTGTTGGCACGCGAGCGTTCGGCACGGGTGAACCAATGGCACAGGTACACCAGCATCGCCGGCATCACGGCGGCTTCGACCACGCCGAGCATGAAGCGAATCACGATCAGCCAGTAGGCGTTGGAGACGATCCCGGTCAAGGTCGCCAGGCCGCCCCAGAGGATCAGGCTGACGAAAATCAGCTTTTTCACGCTGTGCTTCTGGGCGTAGATCGCGCCCGGAATCTGGAAGAAGAAATAGCCAAGGAAGAACAGTGCGCCGAGCAAGGACGACAGCCCGGGGGTGATCATCAGGTCCGCCGCCATTCCGGAGGCGGCGGCGAATCCATAGTTGGCGCGGTCCAGATACGCCAGGCTGTAGGTGATGAACACAATCGGCATGATGTACCACCAGCGGCGGGTGGCCAGTGTTGCGGTTTTCATAGTGATGCTCCTGAGCTTGTTGTTTTTGTCGCAGCAGGTAACGGTTTTGAATCGGTTTTTTGCGGTGACTGTTAGGGGCCCTTCGCGGGCAAGCCTCGCTCCTACGGGATCGCGCAAGACCTGTAGGAGCGAGGCTTGCCCGCGAAGGCGGCCTCAAATTCAGCATCCATCTCGGCCCGACCGGGCAACCCCTCCATATCCCCACGGCTCTGCACCGCGCGGCTACCGATCCAGTTGGCACGCTGCACCGCTTGGGCAACGCTGTGGTTTTCCAGCAGGGCGCTGATCAGGCCGACGGCAAACCCGTCACCGGCACCGACCGTATCGACCACCGTTTCCACCGGCACGCCTGCAACGAAACCTTCATTCAGATGGGTTCGGTAATACGCGCCGTGCGGCCCGAGTTTGATCGCCACGGCTTCAGCGCCTTGGTCGAGGTAAAACGCCGCGATGTCGGCGGGGGCTTCGAAACCGGTCAGCAAACGCCCTTCGCTCAAACCCGGCAGCACCCAATGGGCGAGGGCGGCGAGGCGGTTGATCTCGCGGATCATCTGTTGCTCGCTGGCCCACAGACTCGGGCGCAGGTTGGGGTCGAACGACACGCTGCGCCCGGCATTGCGCATGCGGGTCATCAGCTCGAAAGACATTTCCCGGACCGCTTCCGACAGCGCCGGGGGAATGCCCGTGGCGTGCAGATGCCTGGCCTCGAGCAATTGCGGAGCAATGGATTGCACCGACAAATGACTGGCGGCCGAGCCACGGCGGAAATACTCGACAACCGGATCGCTGCCATCGTCGCTGCGGGACTTGAGCTGAAAACCGGTCGGGTGCGCCGGGTCGATGTCGACATGGCTGCAATCCAGGCCTTCTTTCTCCAGCGTATCGATCACGAACCGACCCAAAGAGTCAGCACCCACCCGGCTCAGCCAGGCGACGTTAAAACCCAACCGCGACAAGCCAATGGCAACATTGCTGTCGGCCCCGGCAATGCGCTTGTGAAACTGGCCGACGTCAACCAGCTCACCGTTCTGCTCGGCGACGAACATCGCCATGGTTTCACCGAACGACAGAATATCGATCTCAGACATGCGCAGGCTCCAGGCGGGATTGACCGAGGCGGGCGAGGGCGGCGACATGCTCGGTGGTCAACTGCACCAGGTCATCGCCTTGCAGTGGATACTCCGCCGCGCGCATCACGCCGTGATCCATATGCCGTAGCAGTCGGCACCACAGATGCAGGTCGCTCGCAGACGGCGGCACCGCCACCAGTTTGCCGTCGGCCCGCCGTGCCACGGCTTTGCAATGCACATAGCCGACGTATCGACCGAGCAGCCGCGCGGCGTTGGCGGCGGACTGGTCCTGCCATTGCCAGTTGCCGATGTCGAAGGTCATTTTGATCGGCAGGTTGTGCTGCTCGACGTCGGCGAAGAAACGCAGGAAGGGTTCGATTCGGCCGCCGTGCAAGGTCTGATCGTTCTCCACCAGCAGCTGCACCGGGCTCTGTTGCAATTGCAGCGCTAGTGTTTGCAGATCATTGTTGTCGGTGAAATAGCCCAGGGAGACTTTCAGCCATTGGGCGCCGAATGACTCGGCACGTTTCAGGGTCGGGACAAGCTCAGGATTGGGGGCCGATTGCCCGGCCCGCCACAATTCCATCGGTGAGGAATAGATGCTTTCCAGGCCCCGGGATTGCGTGGCGCTGGCCAATTGCGTGGGGACTTCGAGTGTCAGCAGCTCTTCGCGCCATTCAATGTGCGTGGCGCCCGCAGCGGACAGCACCTCGACAAAACTGCCCTGGCCGCGTTGGCGGACGAGGTCGGCGCCGTAGCTGGACAGGCTGATGGAAACGGGTGGTTTGTTCATTGTTATTCACCTCTGAAACCGGTTTCATTTTTGGTCAAAAAAATATTGATGTGAGTTGTGGGGTGGTCTTTGGGGCCTCTTCGCGGGCAAGCCTCGCTCCTACAGGGATCTGTGGCGTACACAAAATCTGTAGGAGCGAGGCTTGCCCGCGAAGAGGCCCGAATATTCACCGAAGATTCCCCAGGGTCGACCCCCGCACTATCAACCGCGCCGAAAAATCCAGGTTCCGCACCGGCCCGTCATCCCCTCGCAGCCGCTTGAGCAAACACTCAAACGCACTCGCGCCCATCTCCGCCGTCGGCTGGGCGAGGGCGGTAATCCCGCTCCCCACCAGCGGATACCAATCCAGATCATCCAGGGCAATCAGCCCGACATCCCCGAACAGGTTGCACTTCAACTCACGCAACGAATGAGTACTGGCCAGCGCGGCGATACCGTTGGCGCAAAACAGCGCTTTCGGGCCAGGGCCAGGCGTTTGCAGAAAGTTTTTCAAACGAACAGTCAGATCGCCGCCGGTTTCGACCACAGCCCCCGAAAGCGCCGGACGCCGCTCGATCTGCGCCTTGAAACTGCTGACCCGCTCGATCCGCGAACTGGTGCCGTCATACGGTTCGGTGACCATCAGCACATCGCGATAACCGCGCTCTTCAAGGTGGGCAACGGCCATCTCGACAGCGGCCGGATTATCCAGCCCCACCAGATCGCTCTCGAGCTGCTCGACCTTGCGATCCACAAGCACCATGGGCATTTCCTGATGCAGTTCGCGCAGTTCATCCCGGTGATGACCGAGGGTGTTCACAATCAAGCCTTCGATGTTGTACGAGCGCAGCAACGCCAGGTGTTGACGCTCTTGCTCATCATCGCGATCGGTGTTGCACACCACCAGGCTGTAGCCGTGCTGACGGCAAGCGGTTTCCACCCCGTGCATCACGGCAATCGAATAAGGGTTACGGATATCGGCCACCAACATGCCGATCAAACGAGTTCGCCCACGTTTCAGGCCGCGGGCCATCTGGTTCGGGCGGTAGCCCAATTCGGCAATCGCCTGCTCGATGCGCAGGGCGATGGCATCGGAGAGCAGGGAGCGGTCATCGCCGATGAAGCGAGAGACGCTGGCTTTGGACACGCCTGCATGTTCGGCGACGTCGAGCATGGTGACGCGACTGCGTTGGGCGGCGGAGAAGTCGTTCACGGTTTTCAACCTTGTTATTGGAGTTTGTGCAGGCTGGCTATGAAACCGGTTTCAGAAAACATCATTCGCGAAGATGCGTCAAGCCCGCGACATCCTACTGCGTAGGAAAAAACCGACAAACGGTAGCATTACCTGTCAGATATGACAGTAGTCACACCACTGAACTAGGCGCTTAATTTCTTTCAGTACCAACGAATAATTTTGTGACCATCAAAGGACTTGCGACATGGCGCCCAATAAACCTCTGACATTCGATGCGCCAAAAGTTGAAGGTGTAGATGATCCCGATGTTGATCCGGAGGGTCATATTCCACTTCCATTGCTGCTCACAGGTGTTGATGTAATCGTACCTTTATGGAAGGAGCCGGCGACGGAACCGGGGGAAAGGGACATTTTGACGGTTCGTTTTGAGCAACCCGGACAAATACCTGTAAAGATAGAAAATATTTATACTCCGGCGGACATGAAGCCTGAGTTTATTATTCATATTGGTCCGGAACATCTGCTAAATAATGGCGTCGGGGAGTTGTGGTATGAGTTGCTTGATACGGCCGATAATCCATCATCTTCATATCGTCGTAAACTGACAATAGATCACGCTCCAATACAGAACGATGTTGAGGAGCCTCATTTTTTATATAAAAATGATGAGGGCTATTATAATTGCTACACCGAGCCGCCAATATGGCTTGGTGTACATGTTGTTGTTCCTCCGCTCACATTATTTAAAGTTGGCGATAGATGCGAAGTTACATGGAAAGGGTATCCCTCGCTGAATGGTAGTGGCCCCGAAATTGTTTCTGCGCGCTGGGTCAATGTACGCCAAAATTTGAGCGATAAAGATATTCGGGAAGGATATGAGCTCGTAGTTGAACCCTACAGCACACATATAAAACCGATGGAGGAGAATGCTTCCGCCACCCTTGTTTATGAAATATATCGTGGAGCCAGGCTTGTAGGTGTGTCAAAAACAGCACTGGCCAGAATTGACAGAATTATACCGGGTGACGACCTTCCATGCGGGCCTTGAACAATGACTTGCAAAGTAGGGTGTTGAAAAATCAGCAAGAGATGGAAGTTTCAGCGCTGGAGGGGTGTTTGTAGGTTTATCGATGTAAGTTGCAGTGTTGTTAAGTAGACAAAGATGGTGCGGGCGCAACTGGCGAGCAGTTTGTTATTTATCGTTGCGCTATCTAACTTTTATATGTGGAGACGATTATGAGCGCAATAGTTGAGCGGGCCGAACTGTCCAGGGAAGCAGCATCTCAAACAGAAACCTCGGTAGATAACGTGCGTGCTGACCCGCCTGTCAAGGCCACTTTTCCAGGACAGGATATTCCTGACGATCTGCGAATCCATACCCGATACCTTTCGGCAGATCTGGATTATCTTGTTGGAAAGCCGCCACTTGAAGATGATGAGGATTATTTACAACCGCAAATTCGTAAAAAAGGTGACACTGCATGGATAAATATCTTCCCGCACCCGGACTTCCCGCACCCGGATGAATATATAGAATTGGGTCCAGTAGCCGATCGAGACTGGACCGTGCCCTTCAAAATTCCGCAAAGTTTTTTGAAAGAAGAAGACACGCCCGAAACCCCGACTGAATGGGAGTTTCAATACATTTATTGGGCCGGTGGTACGAACGATGTGGCGTCCGCCATTGCCACTTTCGCTATTGACCGAACTTACCCCTATAAAGTAAAGAATCCGCCCTCTGACCGTACGCCGGGCGCCCCTACATGGCCTGCCGATCTGCCACCAGGCGCGCCAATTGATGAAGCTTATCTCGACGGCAAGACCGGGATCATTGTCAAGCCAGCCATCCCGCCAACAAATTACTTGGCAAGTGATATCTACAAGTTGTACTTTGGTCCGACGCCCGATCCGTCACGGGACACTCCTGTTTATAATGGACGATTGTCAGCAAGTCAGGACGCTGAAATTCCGGTGGCTGTTTTTACAAATGCTGCTGACGGTGTCAACCTGCTGATGTATGTAGCAGAAGACGCGGCGGGTAATGTCGCGCGTCGATCAGGCTCCAGCCAGCGCACTGTGGCCCATACACCAAATCCCGATCCCGAGACGGTTTTCCCGCCAATTGTGACGTTGGCCAATGGCGAGAATGGCGACGGTCTAATCGATTACAAGGACGTTCAAGTTCTTCCACAGGGTGTAGAGTTCAAAGTAAAAGTTCCCACGCCGAATGCACCAAACGACACGATCGTGGGTTATTGGGGAGGGCAGCAGGCAGGGGCAGAGCAGCCAGTAAGGACTAACACTGAGCTGACATTTCATGCAGCTGCCGATCTCGTCAAACAAGTGTATGGCGATACAGATGTTATCGTTCGCACAACCGTGAGTTTCAAAATGTTCCGTGGTGTCAACAAGCTCGCTGAGGATGACGTCGTTATTGATGTGGATATTTCACGCATCGGTCCGGACGTGATGGCCCCCCCCAGGTTGACCACGACAAACGGGAGTATCAACACAATATTGGAAGCAGATTTCGGTGATACTGGCATACAAGCCCACATTGATGTTTTTGCGACACCTCCGACAGAAGAAGGCTGGTTTATCGATCTCTTTTATGACAACGTAAAATTTGCTTCTCCCATTGCCCTGACGACGGGACAAGCAGGTACAACCATTTCCAGAAACCTGCCTTGGAATATAGTTGAAACGCAGGAGCCTGGAACAAAGAAATTACACTATGAGTTGTATACGCCCTCGGGGACTAATCGGAATGAGTCCGACCCGCGGGATATTCCTGTAGAACCCTTTCCGATTCAAATGGTGGCGCCGGAAATATTGAATCTTGCTGGCCCCGCGAGAAGAATCGGATGCGCGACTCTGAATTTCCCTACCGCAACGAATCCGGGGGATGGCTCTGATAGGAGGAATTTGCTAGTACGTATATTGCCAAACACATACACGGTGGATGGTGAGACTATTACATTGAAGTACGTAGCGTATCCCAAAGATGATCCCACTACGCCCATTCCAGATACAGATGCTGTGGCTACGTATCCAATATCGGGTGTATTCCCTACAGAGGGGGTTGTTATTGGAATAGGCGATTATGAGGAAGACTTCAAACCTGCACACCAGGCATTGGGTCATGTTACTTATTCTATTTCGCGCGGAGGGGCAGGGAATAATCCTACGCCCGACTCGGCAGCGGCGATCCGTGAGTTGGACCTGGATGACAGTGAGGGTCGCTACTGCGAAGAGTTTGTTATACCGACCCCCTAAATAGAAATCAGATCAAGGGGCGGCGAGGCTGGAGAACTCGCCGCCCCTTTTTGGCAGTGAAATCCTTCAAACAAAAGGATGTGAGGAATATTCACCGGTATATAAGGATTAATCCTACATAGATTTGTGTAACCGCCGGGTAGTCTGCCAGCCCTCAAACGGCTGGTCGTTCGGAACGCCAGTGCTCAAGCTTTAATCAGGTAGGTGATCAGGTATGTGGAGAACATTGACACTCAATTCGAACGGTACAATCAGCTATGCAATTTTAAGCACATCGCTGCTGTCCTTTTTTATTTCATCGGCATTTGCAGCGCCCGTTGTCGGAAGAGAGGAAGTCGTCAGTGGTGGAGCACCGGAACGTTGGGACCTTAGCCAAGGCGCTACGTTAACGGTCAATGGTGCACAAACGCTCGCGATCAACTCTGATAGTTCTATCCTCAACGTAAACGTTGGCAGTACCACCCAGCAGATATCGGCCCGCAATGGGTCAACGGTTTACCTGAACGGCGCCACCGTTTCAGGTACTGGCGGATTGGCCGCTGTTCTTCTGAGCAACAGCGATGCAACGATCGACAAAAGTACTATCACGAGTAATCGTATAGGGCTCCAGGCGGTTCGTGACTTCACTACCCAAATAGGCTCCAAGGTTACGGTAGGCAATAGCACAATCAGCGGTAACCTTGGTGGCGCACTGGTCAGTGCTTTCAGTACGCTGGATCTTGTCGATTCAACGCTTATGGGCACCGGCGCCACAAGTTACGGGCTTCGATTGCGTAGCGGCCAGGCATCAGCCAAGAGCAGCTGGATCATCGGTGGGAAAGAGGGTGTAGTGATCGATCTTGACCCTAATGAAGTCCAGCCCGCAGTACTGAACCTGGATAACGCCACGGTTCAGGGGCAAACCGGTTCGGCAATTCTGGTCGACTTTGGCAACACTTCAAACTCGACAGCAACTGTTTCATTGACCCAATCTCATTTGCTTGCCGGCAACGGGACGTTGTTGGATGTAAGAGGCGGAGCGATTACTTCTTTGTTCGTCAACGACAGCCATCTGACGGGTAACATCGTTACGGAGCAGGGCAGTACGACACATTTGACGCTGCAAGACAGTTCCACCTTGACTGGACGTTTGGAGAACGTGTCCAGCGCCACTATCAACGACGGTTCCAGTTGGGTAATGGCGGCTGACGGCAGCATTGATCAACTCACGCTTAACCATGGCGGGTCGGTGGTATTCGGCGCCAACGACGCGTTCTATCAACTGAATGTCACTTCGCTGTCCGGTAGCGGCCGGTTTTTGATGGGAACCGATTTCGCCACCGGCCAGACCGACTTGTTGAATGTCACCGGTAACGCCAGTGGTACGCACGAGTTGGTGATTGCGAGCAGTGGAGTTGACCCTGCCACCGGACAGCCTATCCGCGTCGTCCAGACAGCAGGAGGAGATGCACAGTTCTTCATGACCCGTGCTGTCGATCTGGGTACCTACTCTTACGGTCTGACAAAAAGTGGCAATGATTGGGTACTTGACCCCAGCACTCGAACGGTCAGCCCGGGCGCACGTTCAGTTCTCGCCCTGTTCAACACCCCCTCCACAATATGGCTCGGCGAGTTGACCTCATTGCGTACTCGCATGGGGGAACTGCGTTTCAATGGAGGGCGCGCCGGAGCCTGGGGCCGCACCTATGGCAACAAATACAATGTGGCCGATGGCTCTGGCGTCGGTTACCAGCAAACCCAACAAGGTTTTACCCTGGGAGCTGACGCACCGCTGCCGATTGGCGACGACCAATGGTTAGTGGGAGCGATGGCGGGACACAGTAAATCAGACCTCAATCTTGATGCGGGTACCTCAGGGCGTGTCGACAGCTACTATTTGGGCGCTTACGCGACCTGGCTCGATCCGCGCTCCGGTTTTTACTTTGACGGCGTATTGAAAGCCAACCGCTTCCGTAACGAAGTGAAAGTCGGGCTGAGCGATGGAAAGCGGGCTAAAGGCGACTATGACAACACCGGCCTTGGCGGATCGATCGAGGTGGGTCGTCATCTGCCCCTTGGCAACGGGTACTTCGTTGAGCCCTTCACCCAATGGTCTGCGATCGTGGTTCAGGGCAAAGACTTTTCCCTCGACAATGACCTGCAAGCTGAAGGGGATCGCATGCGCTCCCTTATCGGCAAGGCCGGCGCAACGGTTGGTCGCAGTATCGAACTGGAAAAGGGTCGGGTCCTGCAGCCTTACCTGCGTGCCGCCTGGGCTCATGAGTTTGCCAAAAACAACGAAGTCCAGGTCAACAACAACGTATTCAACAATGACCTGTCCGGGTCACGGACGGAGTTGGCGACCGGTGTTGCCATGGCATTGACCAATAACTTCCATGTGCATGCTGATTTTGAATACAGTAACGGCCGGAACATCGAACAACCGTTGGGCATCAATATCGGCGGTCGTTACGAGTGGTAAAAAGATTGATTGAATGATTGTAAAAAAGGAAGCCTGGGCTTCCTTTTTTATTTCATGCCCCCCGTCATCAGGCGGCGCGGTTGCGCTGTTGGGGGAGCGTGTACCTGACGCGATTGTTGATGGCCTCGAATGTCACATTAATGGTTAGCTGGACCGGTGTTTCATCGACTCGATATTCAACAATTACATCTTTCAATTCACCACTGAAAACACCAGTGTCTTGATCAACGCTCAATTCCGCTTTTCCACTGACTTGCATGTAGATATTTGTAGAATTCTCATCGGTATCTATGAACGTGAGCCTGACAGTGGACGCATCAGGTGTCAGATCGTAAGTGCCATCAGCAGAACCTTTGGTGAAAGAAAGAATGATTTCTTTCGTAGCCGACCCCTGCTGACTGCGTTGACGGGCAAACATGCGGTAGGCCTCACCATGCGGTGGCTCGTATTGCTCCAGAGAGAGCTCAACCAATCCTGCCTTGAAATCCTCGGAGCTATTCAATTTTCCTTCGCAAACTCCAGCTCGGGCGGCCTGTCTGGTGTTGGGTTTTTTCATGATCATCAAGGTGGTCTCCATAGTCATCACAAAGTATCCCGCTCTATAAAGACTACTATCGGGATGAGTTATCAAACCGTTAATAGGTCTGGCTGTAAACTGTCAGAGTTGACAGTTTACAGTGGGTGATTTTTGTGCGTTATTTGGCGTGACACCTCAACGCCGGACATGGATCGTCTATATATTTTTTAATTTGTGCAAGCGGTTCAATTGGCGAGGAGTTGGTTGAGTCGTTGTCGTTTTAGTGGTGTATCCAGGTGTAGGCGGGTACGGGTTCCCAGCCATGCCCAACTTGTCAGGCATGGAAGAGAAACGCAAAAAAAATGATAGTCAACGTTAATACCCGCAGCTGCGCCCGCGCCGAGGGTGATGGCTAGAACGTTTGTGCAGGGATCAGTTGAACAGTCCCGCCGCGATGTTGATCGAAAACCCGAGAATGGCCGTGTTGAACAGAAAGCCGATCAGCGACTGCGCCAGGACAATCTTGCGCAAATCCCGAGTCGCCACGCCGACATCGGACGTCTGGACCGCCGCGCTGATGGTGAAAGAGAAATACAGGAAGTCCCAGTAGTTGGGCGTTGTCAGGCCTTCAGCAAAACGCAGAGCGGGGTCTTTGCCGCCCAAGGTGTAGAACAGACGGGCGTAGTGCACGCTGAAAATCACCCCGATCAGCAGCCATGAACCGATCACGGTCAATGCCGTAAAGCCGTAGTGCAACAGTTTGCGGGTCGTTTCCAGGTCCCTGCTGCCGGCCAGTTCAAAGGCGATGGTCGCCAGGCTCGCCAACGCGGCGATGCATACAACAAACAGCACCAGACCGGCGTTTTCGTCTTCGACCTCGGCAATGCGTTGCACATCCGGCGCTTTGGCTCGCATGGTGAGCCAGAGCATCAGCATCAGATAGGTCCAGACCCCGGTGTTCCAGCCGATGAGGATTTTGCTGATGATCGAGTCGGCCGGAGCCAGAATGCCCACCGCGACGCCAAGGGTGGCAGCGGCGGACAGGCGAGGGTGGGTGCGGGCGAGTAGAGGCATGGGAACTCGATGGGCCTGGGTGTCTAAACACCTTAGCCCAGGTTGTGACCACAACGATAATCCCTTGTAGGAGCGTGGCTTGCCCGCGAAGAGGCCGTCACATTCAACATTAATGTCGACTGACGCACCGCCTTCGCGGGCAAGCCTCGCTCCTACAGGGGATGTGTTGTGGCTTAGATGTTTTTGTGGCGCTTGCGCACCAGTTTCATCACGACGACGAAGAAGACTGGGACAAACACCACTGCCAGGGTCGCGGTGATCATCCCGCCGATCACGCCGGTGCCGATGGCTTGCTGGCTCGCCGAGCTGGCCCCGGTGGCAATCGCCAATGGCACCACGCCAAGGATGAATGCCAGTGACGTCATGACAATCGGCCGAAGGCGCAAGCGTGCGGCTTGCAGGGTGGCGTCGATCAGGTCGTGACCTTCGTCGTACAGGCTCTTGGCGAATTCGATGATCAGGATCGCGTTCTTCGCCGACAGGCCAATGATGGTGATCAGCCCGACCTTGAAGAACACATCGTTGGGCATTCCGCGCAACGTCACGGCCAGTACCGCGCCGAGCACACCCAGCGGCACCACCAGCAACACCGAGGTCGGAATCGACCAACTCTCATACAGCGCCGACAGGCACAGGAACACGATCAGCAACGAGAGCCCAAGCAGAATCGGTGCCTGACTGCCGGACAAACGTTCCTGCAACGACAGCCCGGTCCATTCCTGCCCCAATCCCGCCGGCCCTTGCGCCACCAATCGCTCGATTTCCGCCATGGCTTCGCCAGTGCTGTAGCCGGGCGCCGGTTCGCCGGAAATGCTGATGGCCGGGTAGCCGTTGTAACGGGTTAATTGCGCCGGGCCCTGGGTCCAGTTGGCCCGAACGAAAGCCGACAACGGCACCATGTTCTCGCCGTTGTTGCGCACGTGAATCTTCAGCAGGTCGTCGACCTGACTGCGCTGATCGCCTTCAGCCTGGACCACCACTCGCTGCATCCGTCCCTGATTGGGAAAGTCGTTGATGTAGGCCGACCCCACGGCGGTGGACAGCACGTTGCCGATGTCGGCAAACGAAATGCCCAAGGCGTTGGCTTGCTTGCGGTCGACTTCCAGTTGCACCTGCGGCGCTTCGGCCAGGGCGCTTTCGCGCACGTTCATCAAGACCGGGCTCTTCTCGGCGGCGGCCAGCAATTGGCTGCGCGCCTGCATCAGCGTGGCATGGCCAAGGCCGCCACGGTCTTGCAGGCGGAACTCGAAACCACTGGAAGTGCCGAGGCCATCGACCGGCGGCGGCAGGACCGCAAAGGCCATGGCATCCTTGATCTGACTGAGCGCGATGTTGGCGCGGTCGGCAATCGAACTCGCCGAGTCGTCGCTGCCCCGATCCGACCAATCCTTGAGCGTGGTAAACGCCAGTGCGGCGTTCTGCCCGCTGCCGGAGAAGCTGAAACCGAGAATCACCGTGCTGTCGCCGACGCCCGGTTCGGTGGCGTTGTGTGCTTCGATCTGCTCGACCACCTGCACCGTGCGATTCTTGCTCGCGCCCGGTGGAAGTTGAATGTCGGTAATGGTGTAACCCTGGTCTTCCACCGGCAGGAACGAGGAGGGCAGACGACTGAAGCACAGCCCCAGACCGATCAGCAGCACGCCGTAGATCAACAGGTAACGCCCGGTGCGTTTCAGTGCATAGGCGACCCAGCCCTGATAACGCTCGGTCAGTTGTTCGAAGCGCCGGTTGAACCAGCCGAAGAAGCCGCCCTTGGCGTGATGTTCACCCTGAGCAATTGGCTTGAGCAGCGTCGCACACAGCGCCGGGGTCAAGGTCAGGGCGAGGAACGCCGAGAACAGGATCGACGTGGCCATGGAGAGCGAGAACTGCTGGTAAATCACCCCGACCGAGCCCTGCATGAACGCCATCGGAATGAACACCGCCACCAGCACCAGGGTAATGCCGATGATCGCCCCGGTGATCTGCTTCATCGCCTTGCGCGTCGCGTCCTTGGGCGACAGGCCTTCGGTGGCCATGATCCGCTCGACGTTCTCCACCACCACAATCGCGTCGTCCACCAGAATGCCGATGGCCAGCACCATGCCGAACATGGTCAGCACGTTGATCGAGAAGCCCAGTGCGAGCATGGTCGCGAAAGTGCCCATCAGTGCGACTGGCACCACCAGGGTCGGGATCAGCGTGTAGCGGATGTTTTGCAGGAACAGGAACATCACCGCAAACACCAGCACCATCGCCTCGATGAGGGTGTAGACCACCTTGGTAATCGAGACTTTGACGAAGGGCGAAGTGTCGTACGGAATCTTGTATTCCACGCCGGCCGGGAAGTAGCGCGCCAGTTCGTCCATCTTCGCCCGTACCAGCGTCGCGGTGCTCAGGGCATTGGCGCCTGGCGACAGTTGCACGCTGACGGCGGTCGACGGTTTGCCGTTCAGGCGCGTGGAGAATTGATATTCCTGGCTGCCGATCTCCACCCGCGCGACATCGCGGATGCGCACGGTTGAACCGTCCGGATTGGCTTTGAGCACGATGTCGGCGAATTCTTCAGGCGTCGACAACTGACCTTTGACCAGAATGGTCGCGGTGATTTCCTGGGTGGTGCGGGTCGGCAAATCGCCGATGCTGCCCGCGGAAACCTGAGCGTTTTGCGCAACGATGGCGGCGTTGACGTCGGCCGGGGTCAGGTTGAATCCGATCAACTTGCGCGGATCGATCCAGATCCGCATCGCCCGTTCGGCACCGTACAACTGGGCCTTGCCGACGCCGTCCAGACGCTTGATCTCGTTCATCACGTTGCGCGCCAGGTAGTCGCTGAGCGCCACGTCGTCGAGCTTGCCATCGCTGGAGGTGAGGGTGATCAGCAGCAGGAAACCGGCGGAGACTTTCTCCACCTGCAAGCCTTGCTGAGTCACCGCTTGCGGCAAGCGCGACTCGACTACTTTGAGGCGGTTTTGCACGTCGACCTGCGCCATTTCCGGGTCAGTGCCTGGTTGGAAAGTCGCGGTGATGGTGGCACTGCCGAGGCTGCTCTGGGATTCGAAATACAGCAGATGGTCGGCGCCGTTGAGCTCTTCCTCGATCAGGCTGACCACGCTTTCGTCCACGGTCTGCGCCGATGCGCCGGGGTAGGTGGCATAGATTTCGACTTTCGGCGGTGCAACGTTCGGGTACTGCGCCACCGGCAACTGCACAATGGCCAGCGCACCGGCCAGCAGGATGAACAAGGCGATCACCCAGGCGAACACCGGGCGGTCGATAAAGAACTGCGGCATAAAAAGCGTCCTGCTTACTGACCAGAAACCTGGGCAAGGGGAAGAGGGGTGTTATCGATCTGGACTTTTTCACCGGGGCGCGCATGTTGCAGGCCTTCAGTGACAATGCGGTCGCCGGGCTTGAGGCCATGGGTGACGATCCAGCGATCGTTCTGCACTGCGCCCAGTTCGACCGCTTGCTGGCCGACCCGCTGTTCGGCATCGAGCAGCAGCACTTGGGCGATGCCGGCGCTGTCACGCTGGACGGCCCGTTGCGGCACGCTGATGCCTTGCTGATTGAACGCTTGCTCCAGACGCACGCGAACGAAGCTGCCCGGCAGCAAGTCGAGGTCCGGGTTGGGGAACTCGCTGCGCAGAATGATCTGGCCGGTGCCCGGGTCGACCGTGATGTCGGTGAACAGCAACTTGCCCGGTAGCGGGTAGAGGCTGCCGTCGTCCTGAATCAAGGTGGCTTTGGCCTGGCCCTGGCCCACTTCCTTTAACTGGCCGGAACGGAACGCGCGGCGCAGGTCGTTGAGTTCACGGGTCGATTGCGTCAGGTCAG
Source organism: Pseudomonas sp. PDM09 (assembly GCF_014852305.1). NCBI lineage: Bacteria > Pseudomonadati > Pseudomonadota > Gammaproteobacteria > Pseudomonadales > Pseudomonadaceae > Pseudomonas > Pseudomonas sp. PDM09. The sequence goes on from NZ_JACVBI010000001.1 coordinate 765,939, forward strand.
CGTGGATCGGGTTCAACTGCTGAATCAGTGCCAGCGGCGTGGTTTCGTTCTGCCCGACCAGCGCGCCTTCGGTCACCAGCGCTCGGCCGATGCGTCCGGAAATCGGCGCGGTAACGGTGGCATAACCCAGGTTCAGTTTCGCCCGCTCCACGGCGGCTTTGTTGGCGGCGACATCGGCGGCGGTCTGCCGGGCATTGGCCCGGGCGTTGTCATAATCCTGACCGCTGATGGCGTTGCCTTCGATCAACTGGGCGTAGCGCTGTTCTTGCAATCTGGCCTGGAATGCATTGGCCTCGGCCTTGCGCAGTGCGGCTTCGGCGCTGTCCAGGTCGGCCTTGAACGGCGCCGGGTCGATACGGAAGAGAACGTCGCCTTTTTTTACGTCGCTGCCTTCACGGAAGGCCTGCTGCAACACCACGCCGGCGACTCGGGCGCGCACTTCGGCGATGCGTGGCGCGACAATCCGCCCGCTCAGCTCGCTGCTGATCGACAGCGGCCGGGCTTCGACGGTTTCAACCCGCACGGTGGCCAGCGGCGCCTGTTCTTCGGCGGTCGAGGACTGATCACAAGCACTCAGCGTCAACGCCAGTGCAATCAGGCTGAGCCGGGCAAGCAGATTCTTTGACATGTAAATACCCCAATATTGACCCCCGTATCCTACGGGGGGGCGACGAGGGTAGCGGTGAAGCTTTGTAGGTGCTGTGTGAAATTGTGTAAGGGTTTTGCTCATGGGCGTGTGAGGGCGTATATCCTTGGCGACTTGATTCCGTTTTGCGACTGTTATGCCGCCTTCGCGAGCAAGCCCGCTCCCACATGGGATCTATGTCGCACTGAAGATCAAATGTGGGAGCGGGCTTGCTCGCGAAGAGGCCCTGACAGGCGCCACTGCACTTTCTGGAAACACCCCCATGCCCAACATCCTCCTGGTCGAAGACGACTCTGCGCTCTCCGAACTGATTGCCAGCTACCTGGAACGCAACGGCTATTGCGTCAGTGTGATCAGCCGTGGCGATCATGTGCGCGAACGGGCGCGGCTCAATCCTCCGGACCTGGTGATTCTCGATCTGATGCTGCCGGGGCTCGACGGTTTGCAGGTCTGCCGCTTGCTGCGAGCCGATTCGGCGACTTTGCCGATCCTGATGCTCACCGCCCGCGATGACAGCCACGATCAGGTGCTGGGCCTGGAAATGGGCGCCGACGACTACGTCACCAAACCTTGCGAACCACGGGTGTTGCTGGCCCGGGTGCGCACCTTGCTGCGCCGCAGCAGCCTCAGCGAACCGATGACCGCCAACGATCGCATTCTCATGGGCAATCTGTGCATCGACCTGTCCGAGCGCACCGTGACCTGGCGCGAGCAACTGGTCGAGCTGTCCAGCGGTGAATACAACTTGCTGGTGGTGCTGGCCCGGCATGCCGGCGAAGTACTGAGCCGCGACCAGATTCTGCAACGCTTGCGCGGTATCGAATTCAACGGCACCGACCGCTCGGTGGATGTGGCCATCTCCAAGCTGCGGCGCAAGTTCGACGACCACGCTGGCGAGGCGCGCAAGATCAAAACCGTGTGGGGCAAGGGCTACCTGTTCAGCCGCTCTGAGTGGGAATGCTGAGTCGATGTTCAGAATCCTGTTTCGCCTCTATCTGGTGACTATCGTCTCGTTCAGCGCGGCGATCTACCTGGTGCCGGATCTGGTAATCCAGGTTTTCCATGAGCGTTTTGTCACCTACAACCTCGACTACTCCCGAGGTTTGCAAACGCTGATCGTCAAGCAGTTTCGCGCGGTGCCTATTGAGCAGTGGCCGGCGCTGGCAGACGAAATGGACAAGGAATTCCAGCCGCTGGACATTGTGCTGGGCCGTAACGATGACGCCGAATTTACTCTGGATGAACGTGCGCGCTTGCAGCGCGGGGAAAACGTCGTGCGCATCGGCGATTGGGGCTGGCGCACCTTGGCCGTGGCGCCGTTGAGCGAGCAACTGGTCGTGAAGATGGTCGTGCCGCCGGACCCGACGGACGTCAGTTGGTTGTACTGGAGCATCAACGTGCTGATCGGCGCGACCATGCTCGCCTGTCTGTTGCTGTGGTTGCGCCCGCACTGGCGCGACCTGGAACGCCTCAAAGGCACCGCCGAACGCTTCGGCAAGGGCCACTTGAGCGAGCGCACGCAGATTTCCCCCAGCTCCAACATCGGCAGCCTGGCCAATGTTTTCGACACCATGGCCGGCGACATCGAAAACTTGCTCAACCAACAGCGCGATCTGCTCAACGCCGTGTCCCATGAGTTGCGCACGCCACTGACGCGGCTGGATTTCGGCCTGGCCTTGGCACTGTCCGATGACTTGCCGGCCACCAGCCGCGAACGTCTGCAAGGCTTGGTCGCGCACATTCGCGAACTGGATGAACTGGTGCTGGAGTTACTGTCTTACAGCCGCTTGCAAAACCCGGGGCGGCTGCCGGAACAGGTCGACGTGTCGCTGGATGAGTTCATCGACAGCATTTTGGGCAGCGTCGATGAAGAACTTGAGTCACCGGAGATCGTCATTGATGTGCTGCTTAACGGCCAGCTCGAACGCTTCTCTCTGGACCCGCGACTGACCGCCCGGGCGATCCAGAACCTGCTGCGCAATGCGATGCGCTATTGCGAAAAACGGATTCAGATCGGTGTGCAGGTGTGCCCCAAAGGCTGTGAGATCTGGGTGGATGACGATGGCATCGGCATTCCGGAAGAAGAGCGGGAGCGGATTTTCGAGCCGTTTTATCGGCTGGACCGCAGCCGGGATCGCGCCACTGGCGGGTTTGGTCTGGGCCTGGCAATCAGCCGCCGGGCACTGGAAGCACAGAGCGGCACACTCACCGCGCAAGCTTCGCCGCTGGGGGGCGCGCGGTTTCGGTTGTGGTTACCGACTCCGGTTTAAAGGTCCTCTTTCAGACGATTCGCGTTTACGGTTTTACTCGATCCAAAGGCAGGAGCTGCCGAAGGCTGCGATCTTTTGATCTTGTTCTTTTAAAAGCAAGATCAAAAGATCGCAGCCTTCGGCAGCTCCTACAGATCAACCAAGTATTTCGGTTGATAGAATCAACCCGACCCCAGCCACCTGCATCCGGTCAGTTGCCGCCGCCAGCGATCCATCCAGATCAATCGCCCGACACGCATCCATTACCACAAACGCATTGAATCCCGCTGCCCGCGCGTCCAGCGCAGAAAACATCACGCAAAAATCCAGTGCCAGCCCGACCATGTAAACCGTGTCGATGCCGCGTTCTTTAAGATACCCGGCCAAGCCTGTGGTCGTGGTTCGATCCGCCTCCAGAAACGCCGAATAGCTATCGATGTCCGGATTGCAGCCCTTGCGAATGATCAGTTGGGCGTGGGGCAGGTCCAGTTCCGCGTGGAACTCGGCGCCGGGTGTGGCCCGTACGCAATGCTCAGGCCAAAGCGTTTGTTCACCGTAAGGCAACTGAATCACGTCGTAGGGTTTGCGCCCCGGGTGGCTGGAAGCGAATGAGGCATGGCCGGGCGGATGCCAGTCCTGGGCAATGATGACCTGCTTGAACTGGCGCCCGAGCTGGTTGATCAAGGGCACGATCAGGTCACCCTCCGGCACCGGCAGTTGACCACCGGGAATGAAGTCGTTCTGTACGTCGATAACCAGCAAGGCTGCTCGTGAAGAGATTGGCATGGGCGGGTTCCTCCTTGGAAAGTCCGGTGCAAGCATAGTGACAAGTTTGCTCGTGTGCTAAGTCGGTTTCTCAATAATTTCGGTGGTGCGGCCAATCGCGAGCGGGGGATTTGTGAACGCCCAGGATCCAATGTGGGAGTGAGCCTGCTCGCGATGAGGTCAGCCCAGACGCTAAAGAACCTGAAACCAGTCCCGCATTTGGCCGAACCGCTGCCTTACTGCCGGCACGGATGCCTTGTTATAGTTCGGCCTCATTTCCTGCCCCGGTAAAGGATCACTGCCATGTCTCAATACACTGCCTTCAGCGTCGAACTGGCCGATAACATCGCCCATGTGCAGATCAATCGCCCGGAAAAGATCAATTCGATGAACGCCGCGTTCTGGAGCGAGATCATCGAAATTTTCCGGTGGATCGACGATACCGATGAAGTCCGGGTGGTGGTACTCAGTGGCGCCGGCAAGCATTTTTCTTCGGGCATCGACCTGATGATGATGGCCGGTATGCTCAATGAGTTGGGCAAGGACGTCAGCCGCAATGCACGGCTGCTCCGACGAACGATCCTCACGCTGCAAGCGTCCTTCAATGCCGTCGACAACTGCCGCAAACCGGTGCTGGCGGCGATTCAGGGTTATTGCCTGGGCGGCGCCATCGACCTGATCTCGGCCTGCGACATGCGTTACGCCGCCGAGGACGCGCAATTTTCCATCAAGGAAATCGACATCGGCATGGCAGCCGATGTAGGCACTTTGCAACGCTTGCCACGGATAATCGGTGACGGCATGCTGCGTGAACTGGCTTACACTGGTCGCACCTTTGGCGCCGACGAAGCGCGCAACATCGGCCTGGTCAATCGCGTCTACAGCGATGCCGCCAGCCTGCTTGAAGGCGTGATGGGCATTGCCCGCGAGATCGCCGGCAAGTCGCCGATCGCTATCACCGGCACCAAAGAGATGATCAGCTACATGCGCGACCATCGCATCGACGACGGCCTCGAATACGTCGCCACCTGGAACGCCGCCATGGTGCAATCCACCGATCTGCGCGTGGCCATGGCCGCCCATATGAGCAAACAGAAACCCGAATTTCTGGATTGATTAACCATGATTTCACGCTGGACCACCGCAGTACTGGACACCGATCAACCCGGCGGTTGGGCCGTGGCGCGCAGCCCCGAAGGCTTTTTGTTCGATGACAATGGCGCGCTGTTTCCACGGGAATGGCTCAAGCGTCAGGACCTGTCGATTCTCGCCGAGCATGGCATCGGCCACCTGGATGGCGAACCGGTCTACCTGCTGGAGCTGCGCAGTCACAGCGAAGTACCGGGTTGCAACTGGAAAGGCCTGCGAGCGTTCATGCTTGAGGGTGATCACACCGTCTACAAGGTGCTCGGCTACGCCGCACAAATCGGTACCTGGGCCCGTGAACATCGTTTTTGTGGCAATTGCGGGCAGGTGATGAGCCAAGTGCCGCGTGAGCGGGCGATGTACTGTGAGCCGTGTGATATACGCCACTATCCGCGCATTTCACCGAGCATGATCGTGCTGGTGACCCGTGGCGACGAGGTTCTGCTGGCTCGTTCTCCGCGTTTTGTCGCCGGGGTCTACAGTACGTTGGCGGGGTTTGCCGAGCCGGGTGAGTCGGCCGAGGACTGCCTGATTCGCGAGGTCCGCGAAGAGGTGCAGATCGAGGTCAAGAACATCCAGTACATGGGCAGTCAATGCTGGCCGTTCCCGCATTCGATGATGCTCGGTTTTCACGCCGAGTACGCCGGTGGCGAGATTGTCTGTCAGGAAGATGAGATCGAAGACGCCCAGTGGTTCAACGTGCACGAGCTGCCGCCGTTGCCGGCGTCTCGCTCGATTGCCCGTTACCTCATCGATGTCTATGTGGCGCGGCGCTTAGGCCACGCTGAACCAGTGCTGCCAGGCTAACCGGACGGTCAGGCCGAGCACCACGGTGATGAACACCGGGCGAATGAATTTCGCACCGCCGCTGATGGCGGTGCGCGCGCCGAAGAAGGCGCCGACCATCACCGACAGGCCCATGCTCAGGCCGATGATCCAGTCCACCTGCCCGGAAAATATGAACACCGACAGCGCTGCGATGTTGCTGACGAAGTTCATGCTGCGTGCCACGCCGCTGGCCTTGACCAGGTCGATGGGGTAGAGCAGCAGGCTGCTGACGGTCCAGAACGCACCCGTTCCCGGGCCGGCGACGCCGTCGTAGAAACCGAGGCTGAAGCCCTGGCTCGATTGCCACTTCTTCTTGATCGGTGCGTCGCTGTCCAGCGGCGCCTTTGGTGTGCCGCCGAACAACAGGTACAGACCGCAGGCGAAAACGATCACCGGCAGCATCTTGTTCAGCCATTCCGCCGGCAGGTAATGAGCGACCACAGCACCGGTGAGTGCGCCCACCAGCGTACCGACAATGGCGTGCATCCATTGCCGTGGATGAAACAGTTTGCGCCGGTAGAAAGTGAAACTGGCGGTGGCCGAGCCGAAGGTCGAACTGAGCTTGTTGGTGCCCAGCACCAGGTGCGGCGGCAGGCCGGCGGTCAGCAGCGCCGGGGTGGTCAACAGACCGCCACCGCCAGCGATGGCGTCGATGAAACCGGCGATGAAAGCGACGAGAGCCAGAACGGCCAGGGTAGTGAGGTCAACGCTGAGTTCGAAAGGCATGAAATGGGCTTATTCGGCAGGGCGCAGAAGATGGGCTGCGGGGAAGGCCGGTATCTTACCCATAAAGTTATCCTGATACAGCCGATCGTTCCCGCGTCTTACGTGGGAATGCCGGTATGGACGCTCCGCGTGCGCTTCGGATGTGACGCGGAGCGTCATGGGATGCATTCCCACGCGGAGCGTGGGAACGATCATCGAGGTGAGGTGAAGTTACAGGCCCAGATCGGACAAGCCCGGGTGATCATCCGGTCGGCGGCCCAGCGGCCAGTGGAACTTGCGGTCGCTTTCCTTGATCGGCATGTCGTTGATGCAGGCGTAACGGTTGAACATCAAGCCGTTCTCGTCGAACTCCCAGTTCTCGTTACCGTAGGAGCGGAACCAGTTACCCGAATCGTCATGCCATTCGTAGGCATAACGCACAGCGATACGGTTGTCGCCATGGGCCCAGAGTTCCTTGATCAGCCGGTAGTCCAGTTCCTTGGCCCATTTACGGGCCAGAAAATTTTTGGCTTCTTCGCGGTTGTGAGCGAACTCGGCGCGGTTACGCCATTGGGTGTCCAGGGTGTAGGCCAGGGACACCCGTTCCGGGTCGCGGGAGTTCCAGCCATCTTCGGCCAGGCGAACTTTTTCGATGGCCGATTCACGGGTAAACGGCGGCAATGGCGGACGAACTTCGGCAGTAGACATATTAAGTCTCCCTATCAAATTAACGTTCTAGCAAGTTGTCGGGCTTATTAAAGAGTGTTACAGGTCCAATAACTTTCGCGCCATGCATTGCGCATTATCGGCGGCACTGTGATCACCCATCACAAGCGCTACGGTAATGGCACCGTCGATCAGGATCAGCAGCTGTTTGGCCAGCGTCTCCGGGTCTGTTGCGCCATGTTCGGTACAGAGCTCGCACACATAGTCGAGCAGTTTCTGTTTGTGGTCTTTGGCGACCAGGCGAACCGGGTCTTGCGCATCGCCGGTTTCGCCGCTGGTGTTAATGAATGCGCAACCGCGAAAGCCTTCGGAGTCGAACCAGGTCCTGAGCACGGTAAACAGGTTGAGCAGCCGCTCGGCCGGGGTTTGTGCCTTGCCGACTTCCGTTCGGTACCAATGCATCCAGCGCACATCGCGGCGTTGCAGAGCCGCGACGGTAAGCTCCTCCTTGTTGGCGAAGTAGCGGTAAATACTTTTTCTGGAAACGCCGGCGGTTTTCACCAGAAGATCCATGCCGGTGGCCGCGATGCCACTTTTGTAGATCAACTTTTCGGTGACATCCAGAATGATGTCGCGTGTGTCGTTGCTAGTGATTTCGTTCATGTGACCAACAGTAGAATGATCGTTCTCCTTGGTCAAGCGGTTATTTTTGGCGCCCATAAAATTGCCATCGCGAGCAGGCTCGCTTCCACATTTGAAATGTATTCCCCTGTGGGAGCGAGCCTGCTCGCGATAGGGTCTTTACAGACACTAACAAGACCCAAGGCAATCCATGGTGTAAGCTCTCGGGTTCTTCGGATTCGACCCTTTGCGAGCCCTATGCCGTCGCTTTTCAAACGCTCTCTGCTGCCTAAACTGCGCAGTTTTCCGCTGACCGCCGATGCCGTCACCATCCTCTCTGGCGCCGCCGAGTTCCGTCGTTGCCTGCTGGAACAAATCGCTCAGGCAACCCGGCGCATCTATATCGTCGCGCTGTACCTGCAACAGGATGAGGCCGGGCAGGAAATCCTCGATGCCCTGCACGCCGCCAAACTGGCGCGCCCGGAACTGGACGTGGTGGTTGTCGTGGACTGGTTGCGCGCCCAGCGCGGTTTGATCGGTGCCGGCAAGCAGCCGGGCAACGCGGCCTGGTATCAGGAAACGACCCGCACCCACGAAAGCGTTGTGCCGGTGTACGGCGTGCCGGTGCAGACCCGCGAGCTGTTCGGCGTGCTGCATTTGAAGGGTTTCGTGATCGACGATTGCGTGCTCTACAGCGGCGCGAGCCTGAACAACGTTTACCTGCACAAATTCGACAAGTACCGCTTCGATCGCTATCACCTGCTGCAGAATCAAGCACTGGCAGATTCGATGCAGCATTTGATTCAGCACGGTCTGATCGCCTCCAAAGCGGTGCATCGCCTCGACCTGCCGAACCTGCCGACCACCCGCAGCCTGCGTAACGACATCGGTGACTTGCGCAGCCGTCTCAAGCACGCGGCATACGACACCACGGCGGGCAGCACGGCGAAGGGCGGTTTATCCGTCAGCCCCTTGCTCGGTGTGGGCAAGAACAACCCGTTGAGCCGGGTGATTTGCGAGCTGATCGCCAGTGCGCAACATCAGCTGACCATCTGCACGCCGTACTTCAACCTGCCGCTGGCGGTGACCCGGGAAATCAATCGGGCGCTGGCGCGGGGGGTGAAGATCGACATCATCGTCGGCGACAAAACCGCCAACGATTTCTACATTCCGCCGAGCGAGCCGTTCAAGGTGATCGCGGCGCTGCCATACCTTTACGAGATCAGCCTGCGGCGCTTCGCCAAGCGTCATCAGCGCAGCATCGACAGTGGCAAGCTGAACCTGCATTTGTGGAAGGATGGCGATAACACCTATCACCTGAAGGGGATGTGGATCGATCAGCGCTACACCTTGCTGACCGGCAACAACCTCAACCCGCGTGCATTCCGTCTCGACCTGGAAAACGCGCTGCTGATCGATGATCCGAAAGGTGAATTGCTGGAGCCGCGTGATAAAGAGCTGGCGGAGATTTTCCAGCACATCCGCCGCATCGAGCGGTATCAGGATCTGGAAACGCTGCCGGATTATCCGGCGGGAGTGGCCAAGTTTCTCAAGCGTGTCAGCCGGGTACGGATCGAGCGGTTGTTGTATCGGATTTTGTGAGGTTCAACCCGGCGTCGAAGGTGTGTCGCCGGTAATAATGCCTTCGCGAGCAAGCCCGCTCCCACAGTGAGCCATGTGTCGGTCACACAATCGTGCATCGACTCAAATCCACTGTGGGAGCGGGCTTGCTCGCGAAAGCGGTGTGTCAGGCGACATCAATGTTGACTGTTATGGCCCCTTCGCGAGCAAGCCCGCTCCCACAGGGATCTAGGCTGCCCACAGGGATCTGCGCCGGGCTGTGGTGGCTGCGCTAATATGCTCACCACTCAAACAAGAACAAGGCTCGCCTCGGTCAATGTCGGAAAAAGACACCATATCCATTCAACTGGTGCGTGAAGCGCTGTTGCAAAGTTGTGCCCCGGGCGCGGCCACCGAAGAGGTGTTGAACAAGGTCGGCATCGATCCTGTGCTGCTGCAAACCACCGACGCCCGCGTTCCGGCCACTGCTTATGCAAGGCTGTGGCGCTTGTTGGCCCGGCGCGGGGACGATGAGTTTTTTGGCATGGACCCGCGCAAACTCAAGTCCGGCAGTCTGGAGTTCCTGTGTCGCTGCTCGATGGTTCAGCCAAGCCTGGCCGCCGGGCTGACCTCGGGGCTGAGCTTTCTGTCGTTGATGCTCGAGCGCATGCCCGCGCAACTGGTTCGCCAGCAAAGCCTGGCGGAAATCGTTCTGCTGGAGGATGACGAAGACCCGCGCCGCGCCTTTACCTATTTCACTTACTGGATGATCGTGCATGGCGTGGCCTGTTGGTTGGCGGGGCGGCGGATACCGATCCTGGCCATTGAGTTGCGTTGCCCGGCGCCGGATTTTTGCGATGACTACCGGGTGATGTTCTCCGAGAACCTGCGGTTCGACCGGCCGCGCACGCGGATGATTTTCTCCGCTGACTGCCTGGATTTGCCGATCAAGCGCAGCCCTGAAGAACTGAAGCGATTCCTCGCCCATGCGCCGGCGAACATTCTGGTCAAATACCGCGATCCCGAGAGCCTGGCCAGCCGGATCAAACACGATCTGCGGCAACTGCCCGCCGAACACTGGCCGGAAACCGAGGCGCTGGCGCAGCAACTGTGCATGTCGGCCTCGACCCTGCGTAGGCGTCTGGCTGAAGAGGGCCAGACGTATCAGGGGCTCAAGGACAGTGTGCGCAAGGAACTGGCGATCGTCTGGCTGGCGGAGCCTGCCATCAGCTTCACCGAAATCGCCACCCGCTTGGGATTTGCCGATACCAGCTCGTTCTACAAGGCGTTTCGCAAGTGGTCGGGGTCTAATCCGGGGCATTATCGGAGTTTGATTCTTAACGAGGCTGATTGATCGATCGTTCCCACGCTCTGCGTGGGAATGCCTCAATGGACGCTCTGCGTCCGCTTCTGGGACGCGGAGCGTCCCGGGCTGCATTCCCACGCGGAGCGTGGGAATGAGGTAAGTAGTGACCTTGGCCAAACCAGTCACACAACTTGATAGCTTTGACCATTGTCCCGCTCCCCGCGCAGAGCGAGTATTTCCCTGTTGTTTACGGTTCCCCCCAACCTAATAAAAACACACAGGGATTCTGGCAATGCGCGATTACTTGTCTGCCAAGTCACAGTTCAATTATCAGCACACCGTCGATGCCGCGCTCACAGGGTCGTTGAGCGCGCTCAATGCCTGCGTCGAGTGTTGCGACCGGCATGCCTTGCCGGGGCGCATCGCGCTGTTTTGGGAAGGCCGCGATGGCAGCAGCGCGACCTACACCTTCAGCGACTTGCAGGACAAAGCCGCGCGCTTCGCCAATTTCCTGCTGGCCCAGGGTGTGAAGAAGGGCGATAAAGTCGCCGGCCTCCTGCCACGCAACATCGAATTACTGATCACCGTGTTCGCCACTTGGCGCATCGGCGCGGTCTATCAACCGCTGTTTACCGCCTTCGGCCCGAAAGCCATCGAACATCGCCTCAACAGCTCCGGCGCCGCAGTCGTAGTAACCGACGCCGTCAATCGCCCGAAACTGGCCGAAGTGGCCGACTGCCCGACCATCGTCACCGTCGGCGGCCCGAAAGGCCAAGGTATTGTTCGGGGTGATTTCAGTTTCTGGGCCGAACTGGCCAACTACTCCAGCGTCTGCGAACCGGTATTACTGACCGGCGAAGACCCGTTCCTGTTGATGTTCACCTCGGGCACCACCGGCCCGTCGAAAGCGCTGTCGGTGCCGCTCAAGGCGATCGTCGCGTTCCAGAGTTACACCCGTGACGCGGTAGACCTGCGCCCCGAAGACGCGTTCTGGAACGTCGCCGATCCGGGTTGGGCCTACGGCATCTATTTTGGCGTCACCGGACCGATGGCGATGGGGCACCCGATCACCTTTTACGATGGCCCGTTCACCCTCGAAAGCACCTGTCGGGTGATCAACAAATACGGGATCACCAACCTCACTGGTTCGCCCACTGCCTATCGCTTGCTGATTGCCGGTGGCGATGAATTCTCCCGCTCGATCAAGGGCAAGCTGCGCATCGTCAGCAGCGCCGGCGAGCCGCTGAACCCGGAAGTGATCCGCTGGTTCGCCGATAATCTCGGCGTGGTGATTCATGACCATTACGGCCAGACCGAACTGGGCATGGTGTTGTGCAATCACCATGGCCTCGATCATCCGGTGCACGTCGGCGCTGCCGGTTTCGCCTCGCCGGGCCACCGCATCGTGGTGCTCGACGACGAATACAAAGAACTGGGCGTCGGCCAGCCCGGCATTCTGGCCATCGACCGGACCCAGTCGCCGATGTGCTGGTTCGGCGGCTACGAAGGCGCGCCGACCAAGGCGTTCGTCGGCAACTATTACCTGAGCGGTGACACCGTCGAGTGGAACCCGGACGGCAGCATCAGCTTCGTCGGCCGCAGTGACGATGTGATCACCACCTCCGGCTACCGCGTTGGCCCGTTCGACGTCGAAAGCGCGTTGGTCGAACACCCGGCAGTGGTCGAAGCGGCGGTGATCGGCAAGCCCGATCCGGAGCGTACCGAGCTGGTGAAAGCCTTCGTCGTGCTCAGCCCGCAATACCGTGCCGAACCTGCGCTCGCCGAAGAGCTGCGCCAACACGTGCGCAAGCGTCTGGCGGCGCACGCGTACCCCCGTGAAATTGAATTTGTCAGCGAATTGCCGAAAACCCCAAGCGGCAAACTGCAGCGCTTTATCTTGCGCAACCAGGAAATCGCCAAGGCTCAAGAGGCCGCCGCGAAGAACGTTTCAGCTTGAATCCAAGGAAACAATGATGCAGATCGAAAACAAGGTTTTTCTCGTCACCGGCGGTGCATCCGGCCTCGGTGCCGCCACCGCTGAAATGCTGATCGCTGCCGGCGCCAAGGTGATGCTGGTGGACATGAACGCCGAAGCCGTCGCGGCCCAGGCTGCACGTCTGGGCGCACAAAGCGTGGTGGCGGACATCAGCAATGAAACGGCGGCGCAAGCGGCGGTGCAGGCGACGGTCAAAGCGTTTGGCGGCCTCAATGGTCTGGTCAATTGCGCTGGCATCGTCCGTGGCGAGAAGATCCTCGGCAAGAACGGTCCTCATGCGCTGGACAGTTTTAGCCAGGTGATCAACGTCAACCTGATCGGCAGCTTCAACATGCTGCGTCTGGCGGCCGCGGCGATTGCCGAAACCGAAGCTGACGAAGACGGTGAGCGTGGCGTGATCATCAACACCGCGTCGGCCGCGGCCTTCGACGGCCAGATCGGTCAGGCCGCGTATTCGGCTTCGAAAGGTGCGATCGTCAGCCTGACCTTGCCCGCCGCCCGTGAACTGGCGCGCTTCGGCATCCGCGTGATGACCATCGCCCCGGGCATTTTCGAAACGCCGATGATGGCCGGCATGACCCCGGAAGTGCGCGAGTCTCTGGCCGCTGGCGTGCCGTTCCCGCCGCGTCTGGGCAAGCCGGGCGAGTACGCCGCGCTGGTCAGGCATATCATAGAAAACAGCATGCTCAACGGCGAGGTGATCCGTCTCGACGGTGCCTTGCGCATGGCCGCTAAATAAGGAAGATTAGACATGACACTTTCCAACGATCCGATTGTTATTGTCAGTGCAGTCCGCACCCCGATGGGCGGTTTCCAGGGCGAACTGAAGAGCCTGACCGCACCGCAGCTGGGCGCTGCAGCGATTCGTGCTGCCGTCGAACGCGCCGGTGTCGCCCCTGAATCCGTAGAAGAAGTGCTGTTCGGCTGCGTGCTCTCCGCCGGCCTCGGCCAGGCCCCGGCGCGGCAAGCGGCACTGGGCGCCGGGCTGGATAAGTCGACCCGTTGCACGACACTGAACAAGATGTGCGGCTCGGGCATGGAAGCCACGATTCTGGCTCACGACATGCTGATCGCCGGCAGTGCCGACGTGGTAGTCGCTGGCGGGATGGAAAGCATGTCCAACGCTCCATTCCTGCTGGACCGCGCCCGCAGTGGTTACCGCATGGGCCATGGCCGGGTGCTCGATCACATGTTCCTCGATGGCCTGGAGGATGCCTACGACAAGGGCCGCCTGATGGGCACCTTTGCCGAGGATTGCGCTGAAACCAACGGCTTTACCCGTGAAGCTCAGGACGCCTTTGCCATCGCTTCGACCACCCGCGCGCAACAGGCGATCAAGGACGGCAGCTTCAACGCCGAGATCGTGCCGCTCACCGTGACCGTCGGCAAAGAGCAGGTGCTGATCAGCCATGACGAACAGCCGCCGAAAGCCAAACTGGACAAGATCGCCTCGCTGAAACCGGCGTTCCGTGACGGTGGCACCGTGACTGCGGCGAACTCCAGTTCGATCTCCGACGGCGCGGCGGCACTGGTGTTGATGCGCCGTTCCGAAGCAGAAAAGCAAGGCCTGAAACCGCTGGCGGTGATTCATGGTCACGCTGCATTTGCCGACACGCCGGGGCTGTTCCCGGTGGCACCGGTGGGCGCGATCAAGAAGCTGATGAAGAAAACCGGCTGGTCCCTGGACGAAGTCGAGTTGTTCGAAGTCAACGAAGCGTTCGCGGTGGTGAGTCTGGTGACCATGACCAAACTGGAAATCCCCCACGAGAAGATCAACGTTCACGGCGGTGCTTGCGCCCTGGGCCACCCGATCGGTGCGTCCGGCGCGCGGATCCTCGTGACCTTGCTCTCGGCCTTGCGCCAGAAAGGTCTGAAACGCGGCGTTGCAGCGATCTGCATCGGCGGCGGCGAAGCCACGGCCATGGCTGTGGAATGCCTGTACTGAAACTGACGCTATCCCATTGTGGGAGCGGGCTTGCTCGCGAAGAGGCCGGGTCAATCGACATCAATGTTGAATGACACACCGCTTTCGCGAGCAAGCCCGCTCCCACAGGTTCAGCGTTTCAACCAGGCATTTTGTGCGTTAGGCTCATTTTTAAGGACTTGGCATGATTCCCAATGACGAACAACTTCAGATCAGCGACGCGGCCCGGCAGTTTGCCCAGGAACGGCTGAAACCGTTCGCCGCCGAATGGGACCGCGAACATCGCTTCCCCAAGGAAGCCATCGGCGAGATGGCCGACCTTGGCTTTTTCGGCATGCTGGTGCCGGAGCAGTGGGGTGGTTGTGACACCGGTTACCTGGCCTACGCCATGGCGCTGGAAGAAATTGCTGCGGGCGATGGCGCCTGCTCGACCATCATGAGCGTGCACAACTCGGTGGGTTGCGTGCCGATCCTCAAGTTCGGCAACGACGAGCAGAAAGAACGCTTCCTCAAGCCGCTGGCCAGCGGCGCGATGCTCGGTGCGTTTGCCCTGACCGAACCGCAAGCCGGCTCCGACGCCAGCAGCCTGAAAACCCGCGCCCGGCTCGACGGCGATCACTACGTGCTCAACGGCTGCAAGCAGTTCATCACCTCCGGGCAGAACGCCGGGGTGGTGATCGTGTTTGCGGTGACTGATCCGAGTGCCGGCAAGCGTGGGATCACAGCGCTGATCGTGCCGACCGATTCGCCGGGTTATAAAGTCGCGCGAGTCGAAGACAAACTCGGTCAGCATGCCTCCGACACCTGCCAGATCCTCTTCGAGGATGTGAAAGTCCCGGTGGCCAATCGACTGGGCGAGGAGGGCGAAGGCTACAAGATCGCCCTGGCCAACCTCGAAGGCGGCCGTGTCGGCATCGCCTCGCAATCGGTGGGCATGGCCCGCGCCGCGTTCGAAGCAGCCCGCGACTACGCTCGTGAACGCGAGAGCTTCGGCAAGCCGATCATCGAACATCAGGCAGTGGCGTTCCGGCTGGCGGACATGGCGACCCAGATCGCCGTGGCCCGGCAGATGGTGCATTACGCGGCGGCATTGCGCGACAGCGGTAAACCGGCGCTGGTCGAAGCGTCCATGGCCAAGCTGTTCGCTTCAGAAATGGCCGAGAAGGTTTGCTCCTCAGCGTTGCAAACCCTTGGCGGTTACGGTTACCTGAACGACTTCCCGCTGGAGCGGATCTACCGCGACGTGCGGGTGTGCCAGATCTACGAAGGCACCAGCGATATTCAGCGCATGGTCATTTCGCGCAATCTTTGAGAAGGAATCCACCGATGAACTACGAAACAATTTTGCTGGAAACCCACGGCCGCGTCGGCCTGATCACCCTCAACCGTCCGCAAGCCTTGAACGCGTTGAATGCACAAATTGTCAGCGAATTGAACCACGCCCTCGATGGCCTGGAAGCCGATTCGAACATTGGTTGCATCGTGCTGACCGGCTCGAAAAAAGCCTTCGCCGCCGGTGCCGACATCAAGGAAATGGCCGAGCTGACGTATCCGCAGATCTACCTCGATGACCTGTTCAGCGACAGCGATCGCGTGGCCAACCGCCGCAAGCCGATCATCGCCGCGGTCAACGGTTTCGCCTTGGGCGGTGGTTGTGAACTGGCGTTGATGTGCGACTTCATTCTGGCGGGCGACAACGCCAAATTCGGTCAGCCGGAAATCAACCTCGGTGTGTTGCCGGGCATGGGCGGCACCCAGCGCCTGACTCGCGCGGTGGGCAAGGCCAAGGCCATGGAAATGTGCCTGAGCGGGCGTTTGATCGATGCGGTGGAAGCGGAGCGTTGCGGCATTGTTGCGCGGATTGTTCCGGCTGATGAGTTGCTGGAAGAAGCGCTGAAAGTCGCGGCACTGATTGCCAAGAAATCGCTGCCGATTGCGATGATGGTCAAGGAAAGCGTCAACCGCGCCTTTGAAGTCAGCCTGTCGGAAGGCGTGCGTTTTGAGCGTCGGGTGTTCCATGCGGCATTTGCGACGCAGGATCAGAAGGAAGGGATGGCGGCGTTTATTGCCAAGCGTGAGGCGGAGTTCGTCGGCAAGTAACCCACACTGATCGTTCCCACGCTCTGCGTGGGAATGCCTCAACGGACGCTCCGCGTTCGGCTTTTGATGGGACGCGGAGCGTCCCGGGCTGCATTCCCACGCGGAGCGTGGGAACGATCATGTCTGCGGCGACTCTCTAGACCAGGTAGTGCTTGAGCTCCCGGGCAATCACCATCCGCTGTATCTCGCTCGACCCTTCATAAATCTGCGTGATCCGCGCATCCCGGTAGTAACGCTCCACCGGGTAATCTTCCAGATACCCATACCCGCCATGAATCTGTATCGCCGACGAGCAGACCTTCTCGGCCATTTCCGAGGCAAACAGCTTGGCCTGTGAAGCCTCCGACAGACACGGCTTGCCGGCACTGCGCAACCGTGCGGCGTGCAGGATCAGCAAGCGTGCGGCGTTCAGTCGGGTGTGCATGTCGGCCAGCATATTGGCGATGCTTTGGTGCTCGATGATCGGCTTGTCGAACTGCACCCGATCCCGCGCGTAAGCCAGCGCTGCTTCGAACGCTGCCCGGGCGATGCCCAAGGCTTGCGCGGCGATGCCGATGCGGCCGCCTTCGAGGTTGGAGAGGGCGATGGCCAAGCCTTTGCCGCGTTCGCCCAGCAGGTTGGCCTCGGGAACGGTGCAATTGTTCAGGGTCACGGCGCAGGTGTCGGAAGCGCGGATGCCCATCTTGTGTTCACTGCGGTCGACGATGAAACCCGCGGTTTCGGTCGGCACCAGGAACGCCGAGATGCCGCGCTTGCCCAGCTCCGGATCGGTCACGGCAAACACGATCGCCAGTTTCGCCCGTTTGCCGTTGCTGACGAATTGCTTGGCGCCATTGATCACCCACTGGCCGTCGCGCAGTTCGGCGCGGGTGCGCAGGTTATGCGCTTCGGAACCGGCCTGGGGTTCGGTGAGGCAGAAGCAACCGATAGCCTGGCCGCTGGCGAGGTCCGGCAACCATTGCTGTTTCTGTTCTTCGGTACCGTAGTTGAGCACCGGCCCGCAGCCCACGGAGTTGTGGATGCTCATCAGCGCACCGGTGGCGCCGTCACCGGCGGAAATCTCTTCCACCGCCAAGGCGTAGGCGACGTAGTCGACATAAGTGCCGCCCCATTCCTCGGGCACCACCATGCCCAGCAGACCCAGTTCACCCATCTTCGCCACCAGACCGTCATCGATCCAGCCGGCCTTTTCCCAGGCTTGTGCATGGGGCGCGATTTCGCCGCGGGCAAAATCCCGGGCCATGTCGCGGATCATCACTTGCTCTTCGCTCAATTCGATATCGTGCATGGCTCAGCTCCCGCTGTGGTCGAACCCGGTGAAAAAACTCGCCACGTGCCCGGCGTCCAGTGCCTGCAGAGTCGGCGGATTCCAGCGCGGGTTCTTGTCTTTGTCGATCAGCAAGGCGCGCACGCCTTCGATCAGGTCGCCGCGTTCGAACCACTGGCGATCCAGGTGCAGTTCGAGGGCGAAGCACTGTTCCAGGCTCAGGTGCCGACCGCGCCGCAGCATTTCCAGGGTCACGCCCATGGCCAGCGGTGAACGGCTTTCCAGCAGGTCGGCGGTGGCCGTGGCCCACTCGTGGCTGTCGGCGACGGTCACTTCACGCAGTTGTTCCACCATACTCGGCACATCGGGCAGGGCGAAGAAGTGATCGATGGCCGGCCGCAATGCCGCTAATGGTGCCGCCGGAAGTTGTTGCACGGCGAGTTTCGCCAGCAGACCTTGAAGGTCCTTCAACGGAGTTTCGTGCCATTGGAGGTGATCGAGTTGCTCGTCCAGCGCGCCCAGGCTGGCGCTTTCCAGGTACCAGTCGGCCAGGCCGCAATAGAGCGCATCGGCGGCACGAATCTGCACGCCGCTGACCCCGAGATAAATGCCCAGCTCACCGGGGATGCGCGGCAGGAAGTAACTGCCGCCAACGTCCGGGAAATAACCGATAGCCACTTCCGGCATCGCCAGACGGCTGCGCTCGGTGACCACCCGCAAATCGGCGCCTTGCACCAGCCCCATGCCACCGCCCAGCACAAAGCCGTCCATCAAGGCCAGGACCGGTTTGCGATAGTGATGGATGGCGAGGTCGAGGGCGTATTCCTCGACGAAGAAGTCTTCGTGCAGGGTATCGCCGCTTTTGAAACTGTCGTACAGCGAGCGAATATCGCCGCCGGCACAGAAAGCTTTCTCACCAGTGCCGCGCAACACCACCGCGTGCACCTGCGGATCTGCGGCCCATGCGTCGAGTTGCTGTTGCAGGCTGCGAACCATGTCCAGGGTAATGGCGTTGAGGCCGGCGGGGCGATTGAGGGTCAGGTGACCGATGTGATTGCGAACCTCGGCCAACACTTCGTTTTGCGTGGCATCCATGGGCTGTGTTGTCGGGGATGAAACCTGAGCAGTCATCACTAACTCCCTGCTTTTATTGTTCTTTCTAGAGAAGCTCGCGCGCGAGCGATGCTGGATCGTATCAGTGCAAATTTGTGATGTACAACCGGGATACGTGCAGGTGCTGTTTGCATTTTTACCTTAGGGCAACATCAGAGGATCGCAACCTTTGGCAGCCTGACACCGTTTTGAATCAAGCTCGAACTTGTGGCGAGGGAGCTTGCTCGCGTTCGACTGCGTAGCAGTCGCAGGCTCTGTGAAGGGGCTGCTTCGCAGCCCAGCGGGAGCAAGCTCCCTCGCCACAAAACCTGCTGCTGCCATTGATAAACTCAGGTTCTGCTGCTCAGCACTTCACCGATGCTACGGCGCCTGGCATGCAACTCGCTGGCATGGATCAACTGCTCGAGGTCTTCAGGGGTGACGTCGTAGAAGGCCTCCATGTCGGCGAGGGCCAGTTTCAGATCCGCGGCAGTGATCGCCTGGCTGTCGGGAACGGGCATCATCGGTGCCGGTTCAGAGGGACGTTTTGGGTAACGAATGCGCGTCAGATTGTTGTACGCCAATGCGCTGAGCAGCATCGTCGAGCCACTGAGCATCACCGGGCCGAGGGCTTTCCACCCCAGGGCGATGGTCGCCGGGTCTGCCACCACCATAAGCAACGCCAAGGCACCAGCCGGTGGGTGCAAGCAACGCAGCCAGCACATCAGAATCAGTGCCATGCCCGCCGCCAGGCAAGCGCTGCCGAGGGTGCGTCCGAGCACATGAGCGACCAGCAGCGAGACCACTCCCGCGCAAAGGTAACCGCCAAGAATCGACCACGGCTGGGCAAGCGCGCCCGAGGACACAGCGAACAACAGCACCGCCGAGGCGCCCAGTGGCCCGATCAGATGCAGCGCCACGTCCATGCCGAACACTTGGCTGCAGAGCCAGACGCTGAACATCGTGCCCAGTGACATGCCGATGGCGGCGCGGCTCCATTCTGAAGGGCGGGTATTGATGGCGGCAGGTAACCAGCGAGCGAACATGAGGCAAACGGTCCGTATAAAAATCCAGGCAAAAAAAAGGCTTAGCTGGGATACCCAGAAAGCCCTTGAAGTAGTTCCAACTATTGGGGGAGGAACGCCGCACAGTGTGCCGATCATTCCTTATGCTGACAAATTCATATTAATGCTGTTTCAGTGCATTATTTTTGCAGTATTGCCACGCGCCGACCGCTCATGAAGCACAGCAAACCGCCCATCGCCGTCAACGCACTCAGTGCATAAAACATGGTGGGCGCGGGCGTGTGCAGCAGCAGATAGCCACAGATCACCGGGCTCAGCGCCCCACCGAGGGCCGCGAGATTCTGTGCGCCGTAGTAGCTGCCACGCAGCTCTTCCGGGGCCAGGGTGTCGACGAACAGAAATTCGGCCGGGTAAATGATCATTTCGCCAAGCGTGAAGATGAACATCGCCACGCACCAGCTCACCAGGCTGTCAGCCAGGCTGAAACCAATCAACCCGAGGATGAACAGGCTGGTGCCGCCAGCAATCCAGTAACGCAGTTGTTCGCGTTTGAGGAACCGGCCGATCTGGTATTGCAGCAGGATCACGCTGATGGCGTTGCAGGCGAGCAGGGCGGCCATGGTTTCCAGGGCGCGTTTGGTGTCTTGGGTGACCAGCAGGTATTGCGACAGATACAGGGTGAAACGACCGTGCACCACGGTGCTGAGCAGGCAGCCGCAAGTGAACATGATCAGCGTGCGGTCGTTCTTCAGGGTGATCAGGGTTTTGAGGAAACTCTGGGGCTGGCCGATGGCGGGTGTCTGGGCCGGGTCTTTGGGAATCCCGCTCATCAGGAAAATACTGAAGAATGCGATGCCGCCGGCGATCAGGAACGGCGCCAGCGGCTGCACCCCGGCGATCACCACGCCGAGCATCGGGCCGGTGGCGTAGCCGATATTGGTCAGGGTGTAGCGCAGCGAAAAAGCCTTGGCGCGCTGGCCCACGGGCAGGTTTTCGCTGAGGATCGCCTTGGACCCGATCAGGAACAGCGCCGAGGCAGTTTCGGTGATCACCAGGGTGGCGGTGGTCAGGTAGAGGTTTTCGGCGAAGGTCAGCAGCACGAAACCGATGGCGCTGGAGAGCATGGTCAGAATCAGCAGCCGACGTTTTTCGAGGCGGTCGATGATGTAACCGCCGTAAAGCGCGAGCAGGGTGGCGATAAACACCGCGATGCCCAGCAACAGGCCGACGTCCTGTTGGTTGAGGCCGAGTTTGTTGCTCAGAAACAGGGTGAGCAACGGGCTGGTGATGGCGCGGCTGATGACGATGGTCAGCGAAACGATCATCAAGCGGCGGATAACGAGGGAGTAAGTGGCCACGGTGGGGCAAATGTCCTTATTTTAGATTTCGTAGTGTTCGCCGGGATATCGAGTCGCTGCCATTCGCGAGCAAGCCCGCTCCCACATTAAAACTGTGCCGATCACAAAATTTGTGATCAACCCGATCAACTGTGGGAGCGGGCTTGCTCGCGAAGAGGCCGGACCAGGCAACACACTATTCAACTCAGCCACCGATCAAGCGCCCGAACCGATTCCAGCTCTTCCAGCCGCCACAACTGCTCAATCAATCCTTGCACCCGCTGTCGCGGCATAACCCGGCCCGCCAGACTGAAGAACTTCTCCTCCAGCGCCTCATCACTCAGCGGATTGCCCGGCGCACCCAACGGTACCTCAACACACAAACTCGCCTGCCGACCGTCCACGGTCTGCAGGCTGACCACAGGCTCGCCATCCTCCGACAGTAGCGGGTCGACTTCAAGGTGAATGCGCGACATCCAATAAGCAATTCGCGGGTGGTGGCGCTGTTCGTCGTCGTAGGCTTCCAACCGGCAATGCCCATGGACCAGCCGGGCGGCGAGGGCATAACGCAGGCTCATTTGCGCAGCCGGCAGGGTATTGATGTCCTGACCGCCACACATGTCCTGAAGGAATCCGCACAACGAAACCTGAACGCTTTCGACCTGATCCGCGCTGACCTGCAATTGATCCAGCAACAGGCCCAATGCATCGATCGCCGAATGCGTGCCCCGGCATGCCGCATAGGGTTTGATCGAGCAGCGGGCGAGTTTCCACACGTGGCCCAGTTCGGCATCCAGCGCCTCGGGCACGGCGGTATCCGCCGCGAGGGTCTTGAGAAAACCGCCCCAGACATCATCGAACAATTTTGTCGGCCCGGTGATGCCTTGTTGAGCAAACCGTGCCGCCAACAAACCACCTTCGGCGGCGCGACCGCTGTGGAGTTTTTTGCTTTGCGAGCCGTCATGAATGAAGGCCCAAAGACCGCCGCTGAAGCTGCCGGCGATGCCCAGCGCCGCAAGGGTTTGCTGCGCATCCAGACCCAGAATCCGGGCACTGGCCGCCGCTGCGCCAAAGACCCCGCACGTCGCCGTGGAGTGCCAACCGGCACCGTTGTGGGCCGAATAACTGCCGCAGGCTTCGAGTACCCGACGGCTGAGGTCGTAGCCGATCACCACGGCGGTGATCAACTCGCGGCCGTTTACTGACGCTTCAGAAACCGATAGCTCCGACATCGAGAGCGCAGCCATCACCGCCGGCAGCACCACCGCGCCGGAATGGTCGCAACCGCCGGTGTCGTCCAGCTCCAGGGCATGCGCGGCGATGCCATTGAGCATGGCGGCCTGTGCCGCGCCGACCCGCTGACCGGTGCCCCAGACCAACGTGCTGCCGGCCTCACCCTCGAAAACCTGACGTGCCTGCTTCGCCACATCACTGCCAGCCCCGGCCAGGGTCACGCCGAAGGTGTCGAGGATGTGTCGCCTGGCTTGCGCAACCAACGCGGGAGGTAAATCTTCGAAGCGAGTATCGACGCAGAACTGTGCCAACCGCTCCATTCGCACGACTCCATCGTAGGCGCTACCGAAGGCTGAGATTTGTTGATCTTTCATACGCCGTAATCCCGGTAATGACGTTCGTACACGGTCGCCGGATGATCCTCGGCCACGGGCGCTGCCGATTCAGCCCACCATTGAGCGACCTCGGCACCGGTGGCGATCCACACGTCATCGTGCTGTTGAATGCTTTGTAGCAATTGGCGCAACACGCCGATCCGCCCGGGCGTGGCGATGATTTCCGGGTGCAACCGCAGCACGTAACACAGCCCGAAGCGGTGAAACCCGGCGAAGTCCATTTGCAGGTTGCCCAGGGTATGGCTGTAGGAAGCGATCCTCGATTGCGCGGGCGGCACCGCCGGGCTGAGGTTGAAGGCGAAGTAGGGCTCATCTTCCAGTTCGTAGTGCAACGGCAGCTCGATCACTTCGGGTGCCGTCGGGTGAGCGAAGGGCAAATCATCGCCGCGCCATGACGAGTCCCAGCGGATGCCATGCTCCCTTAACGCTTCAATGAAGCCGGCCGCACCGTTGCCGGCCGGAATACGAAAGCCTGTCGGACGCTGACCGGTCAGCGCGCTCAAGGCCGCGCAACCCTTGGCGACCTCGGCGCTTTGCTCGGCCAGCGTCAGGTTGTCGTAGTTCTGATGGCGATACCCGGCGCAGGCAATCTCATGCCCGCCAGCCTGGATCGCTCGGATGTGCTGCGGGTTTTCTTCGGCGACGATGCCGGGGATGCACCAACTGCTGGAAACGCCCCGTTCTTCGAAAAGCCTGAGCAAACGCTCGACACCGCGTTGGGTGCCGTAGCGCCACACCGATAAAGTCTTGTCGCGCCCGGCGACTTCCGGCGCCTGGGTGAGGATGCCGTGGATGTCGTTGTAATCGACGGTCAGCACCACGGCGCAGCGATAGCCGTTTGGCCAGACAGTGGAATCAGCCATGGTGATGCTCCTTCAGCCACCAGTGGGCGACGTCGCGGCAGGTGGCGAACCAGACGTCGTCGCGTTGGCGCATGTGTTCGAAGAGCTTTTCCAGAAGCAGGATGCGCCCCGGCTTGCCGGTAATCTTGGGGTGGAACAGGGTGGTCAGGCACAACCCTTCGTCCATGGCGCCGTCGAACTCGCGGCACCAGTTGTCGAGGGTCAGCGCGTAGCTGGCGGTACGGTCCAACCCCGATGGAAAGTCCGGCGCGCGGGTGTAGGCGAGGGAGGCATAGTCGTCCATTTCCCAGCGGCCGGGGATTTCCACCAGTGGCGTATCGAAGCCCGGCACGTTGACCAGGTACGGCCGATCATCGCCGCGCATGCTGCTGGAATAAGTCACGCCGGCTTCCACCAGCATGGCCGGTGTTTCGGCCCGCCAGTCGCCGGATGGTGTGCGGAAACCTTCGGCGCGGATGTTCAGATGCTTCCAGAACACCTCGCGGGATTTGTGCATCACGTCCTTTTGCTGGTCCAGCGTCAGGGCGTAAAAGGATTCATGTTTGTAACCGTGGTAAGCCACCTCATGCCCGCGCTCGACGATTGCCTGGCACTGTTTCGGCCAGTTCTCCACGACCCAGGCCGGGACGAAAAACGTGGTCGGGATCCGGAACTCATCCAGCAAATCGAGAATCCGCGGCAGAGCCCGATAGGGGCCATAACCACCGAAACCGAAATACTCGGGCTTGCGCCAAATCGAGCCGTTGAGCATCGCATCGCCGGTCGGGCCATCGAGGTCGAAGGCCAGGGCGAGGCAGGCTGTGTGCTGGTCCGGCCAGGTCGGTTGGGGTGAGGAGGACATGTGGTGCTCCAACTATCTAAAAATAAACGCCGAACCCTGTGGGAGCGGGCTTGCTCGCGAAGGCGGTGTGTCAGTCAACATCAATGCTGGCTGACAGGGCCTCTTCGCGAGCAAGCCCGCTCCCACAGGTTTTCCGGTTGGTCACAAAATTGTGATCGACCCGGATTTAGTGTGGGAGCGAGCCTGCTCGCGATGGGGCCGGCACATTCAACATCTATGTCATCTGACAGACCGCTATCGCGAGCAGGCTCGCTCCTACAGGGCAAGCATTACTTGCCGGCGTTAATGGTCACGGTCTTGATCGCGCCCAGTTCCAGGTCCCACTTCTTCAGGATCGCCTGGTAACTGCCGTCATCGACCATGCTCTGCATCGCCACTTTCACCGCTTCACTCAGCTCAGGCTTTTTCTTGCTCACGCCCAGACCGGTGAACTGCTTGGAAATTGGCAGGCCCACGGTTTTGTACATGTCCTTTTCCTGGGTCTTGAGGTACGGCAGGGTTTCGCTGCCCTGCATGGCTGCGTCGATACGGCTTTGACGCAGTTGCGCGCGGGCGTCGGCCGAGCCTTCGGTGCCGATCACGTTGATCGCAGGCTTGCCGGCGGCTTCGCAGTTGGCCTTGCTCCACTCGGCGATTTCCGCCGGGAAGGTGGTGCGGCGGCTGGTGCCGACTTTCTTGCCGCACAGGTCGATGATCTCGTTCGTGTCCTTGTTTTTCTGCAAGGTGTAGAACTGCGGGCCGCTGGTGAAGTAGTCGACGAAGGTCACGCTGGCCTGACGCTCAGCGGTGTCGGTCATGCCCGACATCACCATGTCGACACGGTCGGTGGTCAGCGCGTTGATCATTTGTTCGAAGCCGGTTTCCTGCCATTTGATCTTCACGCCCAGCCGCTCGGCCAAGGCGTTGCCCAGGTCAACGTCGAGGCCGGTGAGGGTATTGGTGGCCGGGTCCTTGAAATCCATCGGCGGGTAGTTCGGCATGATCGCTACCACGACCTCGCCCTTGTCCTTGATGCTGGCCGGTAGTTCGGCGGCCCAGGTGAAGCTGGAAGCCATAACGCCTGCGAGTACTGCTGGGATAACTATGTTCTTCATGGTCGTTCTCTTATGAGTGTTATTACGCAGCTCTTGGTTTCCGAGGCTGGCGCTTAGGTTCGAACGGCAGAAATGAAGCTTTGGGTGCGTGGGTTTTGTGGACTTATTAGTATTTCTTCGGGGCTTCCAGCCTCCACGATCTGTCCTTCGTCCATGAACACCATGCGGTTGGAAACCTCGCGAGCGAAGCCCAGTTCATGGGTGACGACGATCATGGTCATGCCGGTCTGCGCCAGATCGCGCATCACCGACAGCACCTCTCCGACCAGTTCCGGGTCGAGTGCCGAAGTGGGTTCATCGAACAGCATCAGCTTGGGGCGCATGGCCAACGCGCGGGCAATCGCCACTCGTTGTTGCTGACCACCCGACAGTTCGATCGGGTAGCTGTTGCGCTTGTCGGCCAGGCCGACGCGAGCGAGCAATTCCAAGGCTTCTTCGTGCGCTTCTTTGGGTGAACGCTTGAGCACCTGGCACGGCCCTTCGATGATGTTTTGCAGCACAGTCATGTGCGGGAACAGGTTGAAGCGCTGGAACACCATGCCGGTGGCCAGGCGCTGACGGGCGATCTGCGACTCGTTGAGTTCGTGCAGCTTGTTGCCGACGATGCGGTAACCCACCAGTTCGCCGTCGACCCACAGGCCGCCCTTGTCGATTTTTTCCAGCTGATTCACGCAGCGCAACAGGGTGCTCTTGCCAGAGCCGGACGGGCCGATGATGCACAGCACTTCGCCTTGCTCGACCTCGATGTTGATGTCCTTGAGTGCGTGGAAATGGTCGTAGTACTTGTTCAGGCTCACGGCCTTGACGATGCTTCTCATGTTGAACTCCTCAAGAACGCTTGCCGGCGCCGCGAGCGAAACGACGCTCCAGACGGCTTTGACCAAAGGACAGAACAGTGACGGTGGCCAGGTACCAGATACCGGCGACGATCAGCAGCTCCATCACGCGGGCGTTGGCGTAGTAGATGTTCTGGGCGTTGTAGAGCAGTTCCGAGTACTGGATGACACTCGCCAGGGAGGTCATTTTCACCATGCCGATGAACTCGTTACCCACCGGCGGAATGATGATCCGCATGGCCTGGGGCAGGATGATCCGGCGCAGGGCTTGCAGGCGTGGCATACCGATCGACTTGGCGGCTTCGTACTGCCCGGTGTCCACCGAGAGCAGGCCGGCGCGCACCACTTCGGCGGTGTAGGCGCCCTGGTTGATGCTCAAACCGAGGAGGGCGGCCACGAACGGTGTCATCAGGCTCACGGTGTCCATTTCGAACAGGCCGGGGATGCCGATGGTGGGGAAAATCAGTGCCAGGTTGAACCACAGCAGCAGTTGCAGAATCAGCGGCGTGCCGCGAAACAGCCAGGTGTAGGTCAGCGCCACATAGCGCAGGATCGGGTTGGCCGACATGCGCATGATGGCGGTGATCACCCCGAACACGATGCCCAGCGCCATCGCCAGCACCGCCATGACGATGGTGTTGAGCAGGCCCCACATAATGGCCTGTGAGGTAAGGAACTGGCCGATGTACGACCATTCGATCTTGCCTTCGGCGAAGGCCCGTACCAGACCGATAATTGCAATCACGATCACCGTGGCGAAGAAAATCCGCCCGTAGTAACGCCGTGGCACATGCTGGTACTGGGTGATATCGAACTGGTTTTCCGCCAGTTTGCGCTCCGCCTGGAGTCGTTCTGCCTGAGTCTGGCTCATGTTGTTTCTCCGTACGCTTGGTAATTCAGGCCAACCACAATCCCCTGTGGGAGCGGGCTTGCTCGCGAATGCGGTGTGTCATTCAACATAAATGGCGACTGACACGGCCCCTTCGCGAGCAAGCCCGCTCCCACAGGTTTTGTGTCCTGCTTCAGAGCCGGAAACCCTGATAGTTCTCGGTCCATTGCTGCTGGGCGGCGAGGGCGGTTTTCAAACGGCCGATCTGCTCGCGCACCTGTTGCGGCGCGGTGCCGCCCCAGCCGCTGCGGGCGGCGATGGCGGCTTCCAGCGTCAGGCTGTCGCGCACTTCAGGTTTGAGGCGCGAATCGATCTCGGCCAGCAGCGCCGGAGATGCTTCCCACAATTCGATCTCATGTTTCTCACAGGCCTGGACCAGTGCACCGGTGATTTCGTGAGCTTCCTTGAACGGCACGCCGCGCACTGCCAGCCAGTCGGCCACTTCGGTAGCGAGGGTGAAACCCAGCGGGGCCTGACGACGCAGTTCTTCGACGTTGACCTTCATCGTCGCGACCATTCCGGCCATGGCCGGCAGCACCAGCAGCAGGGTGTCGACGCTGTCGAGCACGCCGTTCTTGTCCTCACTCAAGTCGCGGTTGTACGACAGCGGCAGGGATTTGAGGGTCGACAGCAAACCGGTCAGGTTACCGATCAGGCGGCCAGCCTTGCCCCGGGCCAGTTCGGCGATGTCCGGGTTTTTCTTCTGCGGCATGATCGAACTGCCGGTGGCGTAGGCATCGTCCAGCGCGACCCAGCGAAATTGCCGCGACGACCACAGGCAGAACTCTTCGGCGAGGCGGGAAATGTTGATCCCCAGCATGCTGGCAATGAACAGGAACTCGGCAACGTGATCGCGGCTGGCAACGGCGTCAATGGAGTTTTCGCACACGCCGCTGTAGCCCATTTCCTTGGCCGACTGCTGCGGCAGGCGAGCAATGGCGGAACCGGCCATGGCCGCCGCGCCGAGTGGCGACAGCGAGGTGCGCACATCCCAATCCACCAGGCGCTGCACGTCACGCAGCATCGATTGGGCGTGGGCCAGCAAGTGGTGAGCAAAGACGATTGGCTGGGCCTGTTGCAAGTGGGTGAACCCAGGGCAGATGCTCTCGATGTGTTGCTCGGCCTGATCCACCAGCGCTTGTTGCAAGGCCAGCACTTCGACGGCCAGGGTGCGCACGTGATCACGCAGGAACAGCCGCAGGTCATTGGCGGTCTGGTCGTTGCGCGAGCGGCCGGCGCGCAGCTTGCCGCCCAGTGCGCCGAGGCGTTCGGTCAGCAGGCGCTCGATGAACGTGTGGACGTCTTCGTCATCCAGCGTCGGCGCGATGCTACCGGCACGGAAGTCATCACCGATACGCTCCAGGGCGTCGAGCATGGTCTGGGTTTCCTGCTCGCTCAGAAGCCCTGCGCGCTGCAATTCCCGGGCATGCGCCTTGGATCCGGCGAGGTCGTACGGGGTAAGGCGAAAGTAGCGCTCGGGACAACGGGACAGGGCCGCCAGGGCTTCGGACGGGCCGCTCTTGAAGCGGGCACCCCAGAGACGGTCGGTGGTTTGAGACATTGTTGTTTTTCCTCGTCGTTGCTCGGAAGTTAAAAATTAATCTGGTGTGAGGCCGAAGAGCTTCGCGGGCAAGCCTCGCTCCTACAGATCATCAGTGTGCAGAGCCTGGAACACCCGCCGAAAATCATTCGGGCGTGGTTCGGCTCAATCAAATTCAAGGGCAGGGGAAAAGCGCAGTTGCTAAATGGCGAGAGCTGATCGAAGTGTCAGCTTTTAATAGTTCGAAATCAGTGAGTTGGCACTGATCGACGGGATTTATTAACGGTTGCCAAGCCTTGTTTTCTGTGTTCATTATTATTAGCCAGCACTGTTTTTGTTGTTGGGCACAGATTGTTGAATAGGGCGCCAGAGGTAAATAAGCATTATGGAAACCCCACTTTCCAATTCCGGAAACCCGCCGCCAAAAACGCTACATCGGGCACCGCTGGCCCTCAGCGGTCTGGACTTCAAACTGCTCAAAGTATTCAAGGCTGTGGTCGAGGCGGGTGGCTTCAGTGCGGCGCAGAATGAGCTGAATGTGGGCCTGGCGGCCATCAGCAAACAGATCTCCGACCTCGAGATTCGCATCGGCATGCGCCTGTGCACCCGAGGGCGGGAAGGGTTTCACCTGACCGAAGAAGGGCGCCTGGTGTACCAGGCATCAATCGATTTGTTTGCCTCCGTCGACAACTTTCGAGACCGGCTTAGTTCGGCGCAGAATGAACTTATTGGCGATCTTGGGGTGGGTGTTATTGATAATACGATCACCGACGATAATTCACCGTTAGTTGCGGCGCTTAGAAAAATAAATGAAGAGTCGCCAAAAGTAAGGTTTCAACTTCAAGCGTCTCAGTTAGATGAGGTAGAAAGAGGCGTCGTCGAGGGGCGGTTAGTGGCCGGGATCGTGCCGGTTTATCAGAAAAGAGAGGAGTTCGATTACTTCCCGCTTTATGAAGAACGCTCGTACGTGTATTGCGCCGTCGGCCATCCGCTGTTCTCAGTGCTGGAGGCGGAGATGGGCAGCAATGTGCTGCAGGATTACGAGTGCATCAACCACCGTTACGCGATCCATCGAGACAAACTGAATTTTGCCCGCTACGACAGCTTTTCTGCGTCGGCAACTCAAGTGGAAGCCGTGGCGCTGCTGGTCAAGACCGGCCGTTTCGTGGGTTTTCTGCCCGAGCATTACGCGGCAACCCTGGTGGCTCAGGGACAGTTTCGGGCGGTGCGGCCGGACCTGATCAACATCGTCACGCCGTTCAATTTGATCCTGCGTCACAACACTGTGCGCAGTCCGCTGGTAAAGGCGTTTGCCCAAGCGTTGGGGGTGGATTTGAAGGCGTCGGTTTGACGCTAACGCCGCGTCAAGCGCATCGCACAGCGTCGCTCCCCCGGAAAACCGTGGTTGCTTTCATTGTTCAACACCGCCGTTAAACGCGGGCCGATTTCAGCCAGGCTCAAAGTTTCAAAACCGAGTTGCCGATAAAACGATTCATTCCAGGGCAAGTCGCGAAACGTAGTCAAAGTCAGACCGTGGAGTTCTCGTCTACCAGTGCCGTTAACAGCAACTTGCGGCCAGCGCCCAGGACAAGACTGCGTACACCGAGTTCATGTAGGAGCTGCCGCAGACTGCGATCCTTTGATCTTGATCTTCAGCAATTTCAAAGCCGCCAAAAGATCGCAGCCTTCGGCAGCTCACAAAGGGGGGCTGGAAGATGGGCGCGTCACGCCACGACCGAGGCCGCTGGCCATTGCTGATGGGGAATCGGCAGGTTGCGTGATTCGCCACGGCCCATCGGGAAGTACAGGAAGCCACTGCGGGCCAGGCGTTCGGCGTCGTACAGGTTGCGCCCGTCGAAGATCACCGGAGCGTTAAGCCGTTGCTGGATCAGATCGAAGTCCGGCGCCTTGAATTGCTGCCATTCGGTGCAGATGATCAGTGCGTCGGCCCCGGTAAGAACCGATTCTGGTGTGCCCATGAGCATCAGCTTAGATTCGTCCGGGTAAAGATGTTGGGTTTCCTGCATGGCTTCCGGGTCGAACGCTCGTACATTGGCCCCGGCGGCCCACAGCGATTCGAGCAGCACCCGGCTCGGCGCATCGCGCATGTCGTCGGTGTTGGGCTTGAAGGCCAGGCCCCACACAGCGAAGGTCTTGTCGCGCAAATCGCCCTTGTAGAAGGCGTTGATGCGTTCGAACAGTTTGTGTTTCTGCCGCTCGTTGATGGCTTCCACCGCTTGCAGCAGGTCGCTGTTGCAATGGGCTTCTTCGGCACTGTGAATCAGCGCGCGCATGTCCTTGGGGAAACACGAGCCACCGTAACCGCAGCCGGGATAGATGAAGTGATAACCGATGCGTGAATCGGCGCCGATGCCCAGCCGCACCGATTCGATGTCGGCGCCCAGGTGTTCGGCCAGCTCGGCGATCTGGTTGATGAAACTGATCTTGGTTGCCAGCATGCAGTTGGCGGCGTATTTGGTCAGCTCGGCGCTGCGCAGGTCCATGAACATGATGCGGTCATGGTTGCGATTGAACGGGGCGTAGAGATCGCGCATCACATCGCGCACGTCATCGCGCTCACAGCCGATGATGATGCGGTCCGGGCGCCGGCAATCGGCCACGGCCGAACCTTCCTTGAGAAACTCGGGGTTGGAGACGATATCGAACTGCAGCAGCCGACCGACCTTGAGCAGGCACTTTTCGATATGCGCGCGCAGGGTATCGCCCGTGCCCACCGGCACCGTGGATTTCTCCACCAGAATCACCGATTGTTCACGGTGACGCGCCACCGCTTCACCCACCGACAGCACGTAGCGCAGGTCCGCCGAACCATCCTCCCGGGACGGCGTGCCGACGGCGATGAACAATACCTGGCCATGCTGCACCGCGAGTTTTTCGTCGGTGGTGAACTGCAGCCGTTTGGCTTCCAGGCTCTCACGCACCAGGCTGGCCAGCCCCGGTTCGAAGATGCTGACGTGGCCTTGTTGCAGCAACGCGACTTTCTTCTCGTCAATGTCCATGCACACCACGTCGTGGCCGACTTCAGCCAGGACGGCAGCTTGCACCAGGCCAACATAACCGCTACCAAATACACTGATTTTCATAGAGCTCTCCTGATAGTGGGCACGTGAGCAGGTCGAGAGTTGATGGTGATGACACCGAGAATGACCAGCGCCACCCCGAGGGTTTTCGAAAGACTGAAGGTTTCGTTGAACAACGGCAGGCTGGCGGCCAGCACATACACCAGCGCGTAGCTGATGCTCAGCAGCGAATAAGCCCTACCCAGGGGCAAGTCCCGCAGGGCGGCGAGCCAGGTAAGCATCGACACGGCATAGGCGAGAATGGCGGCCAGCACGACGACTACGGCGGACACATCGACGCTGCCGTTGCTCAAGGCGGATATCAATTGTTCGGGATGGGGCAGGCGGGTCATGCTCCAGCGCATACCCAACTGCGCGGCGCTGCCCAGCAGCACGCTGCCCAAGGCGAAGGCGAGTCCGCGACGCAGGCTCATGCGTGTTGCCCCAGCAGCGCCACGCCAGCGATTACCAGCGCCACGCCCAGCCAGTGACGGCGGTCGATGGTTTCATGAAAGACGAAGCGGGCGACCAGTGTGATCAACACAAAATTCAGGCTGAGCATGGGATAGGCGACGCCGACTTCGAGGCGCTGCAACACCAGCAGCCAGACCAGCAAGCCCAAGCCCAGAGAGGCGAGCGCCAGCCACAGCCACGGCGAGCGCAGTTTCTCGCCCCAGCCCGACGTCTTGCCGCGCCAACTTTCCACGGCGTATTTCTGGGCGATTTGGCCCAGGCAGGTCAGCAGGCAGGCAGCCAATACGAGCAGCAGGCTCATGGCGCCCCCTGAGGAAAGATCAGAATCACCAGGTTGCCTTGTTCATAACGTTTGCCATCCTTGGGCAGTCGTTCGATTTCTTGCAGCTCGCCATCGCCCTTGACCCGCATCACCACGCCGACCGAACCACTCTGGCGGGCTTCGCGCATCCACTGTTGCACCTTGTCCAGGTCGACTCGCTGCTTCACTGAATCAGGATAGGCGAGGCCATATTTCAATTCGCCTATCGTGTTGTATAACGCCACGTCGGGGCGTTTCAGGCGCCAGGCCAGGGCTGCAGCGGCGCCCAGGTCATTGCTCAGTAACTTGCCGGTCTGCGCCAGTTCCTCGGCGTGCTCGAGGATGAACTGGTCAGGCATCTTGTTCGCCACCACCGAGTCGGGCAGTCCGGCCGGCAGCACACCGATCAGCAGCAAACTGCCAAAGGCCGGTGCCGCCCAGCATTGCAACGGGCGGAACGCTTGCAGCAGGTTGGCCATGATCCAGCCGGTCAAGCCGATGAACACCAGAACGAGGTTGTGCAGTTCATGGTTGTACAGCGGTTTTTTTAGTTGCAGATAGATCAGCGCAATCAGGATGATCAGGCCCAGCGTCAGGTTCAGCAGGCCATTGATCCCCAGTACCCGGCCCTTTTCCAGCTTCAGACGGTCTGCCAGTGCATGGCCCAGCAACAGCGCCAGGGGCAGCAGGCAGGGCAAGATGTAGGTCGGCAATTTGCCGTTGCTCAGGCTGAAAAACGTCAACGGCATCAGCAGCCACAGCAACAGGAAAGCAATGCCCGCCTGATGCCGGGTCTGCCACGCCTGTTTCAGTGCCGACGGCAGCAACGCCGCCCACGGCAGACTGAACGCCACCAGCAGCGGCAAATAGAACCACCACGGTGCGTCATGCTGGGCGTCATCCCCGGCGAAACGGCGAATGTGTTCGTGCCAGAAGAAGAACCGCCAGTAATCGGGTTCCTGCGCGTGCACCGCCAAGGCCCACGGCAGGCTCACCGCGATGGCCACGGCAATCGCCACCGGGCCGTAAGTCAGCAGCTCCCGCCAGCGTTTTTGCCAGAGCATCCAGGGCAGGGCGATCAGCACCGGCAGCAGCCAGGCGAGAAACCCCTTGGTCATGAAGCCCATGCCGCAGGCCAGCCCCAGAACCGCCCAACCGAGCAGACGCCGGCCACGGCTGACGCTGTCCAGCGCAAACCACAAAGCCACCAGACTCAGATTGACCCAGAAGGTGAATTGCGGATCGAGGTTGGCGTAGCCGGCTTGCCCGGCGACGATGGTAAAACTCATGTACAGCAGCGCGCAGGCGAAGCTTTTGCGCGGTTCGTTCCACAGCCGGCGGGCGATCAGGTAACACAGCAACACGCTCAGCCCGGTGCTCAGCACTGAGGCGATACGCACACCAAACAGGTTGTCGCCAAACAGCGCTTGGCCAATGGCGATCATCCAATAACCGGCCACTGGCTTTTCGAAGTAACGCAGGCTCATGAAGTGTGGCGACACCCAGTTACCGCTCAGGAGCATGTCCTGGCTGATCTGGGCGTAACGGGTTTCATCGGGAATCCATAAACCGTGGGTGCCCAGCGGCAGCAAGTACGCCAACGCCAGAACGACCAGCAAAAACGGCAGTGCCCAGCGTTTGCTCATACGCCTTGTACCCCGAGCCAGCCTTCACGGCCCTCGAGGGTTCCGCGCGCGACATGACCCATGGGCAAAGTGGCGGGTGCCTCGGGCAGCAGGTCGCCCAGGGGTTGGAAATGAATGTCCTGCCGGCGCGCATCGGCCAGCAGTTGACGGAAATCGTTGGCCATTAGAATCCCTTCTACTTCGGCATGGATCGTGTAGACGTTGAGTGCTTGCGGGGTGAACCGCTCAAGAATGAACGCGTTGAAGTCCTTGGCGGCGACGTTCGGGCCGACCACCTCATCGAAGGTCGGCAGGTCCACCGGAATCTGCGGTGTCCCCGGACTGCCATCGGCCAGCGTCGGCCGGAACAGGCGCTGGCCCCGACAATCGCTGTTGTAGCGAAAGCCGAAACCCTGCTTGGCCTCGATCACACGCTCGTCCGCCCGCCAACCGGCAGACGCCGAGCACTCGACCTTTTGCCCGAGAATATCGCTGAGGCTGTCGACGCCACGGCGAATCTGCTCGATCAACTGCGCCTCGCTCCAGCGCCCGGCATTGGCCTGCCAGCCGTGGTGATCCCAGGCGTGCAGGCCGACTTCATGCCCTGCCGCCAGGGTCTGACGCATCAGGTGCCCGAGGTCGCGGCCGATCGGTTTGCCCGGCCACGCGGTGCCGGCCAGCAAAATGTCCCAGCCATACAGGCCGGCGGCGTTGGAACGCAGCATCTTCCAGAGGAACTGCGGACGGATCAGGCGCCATAGGTGGCGCCCCATGTTGTCCGGCCCGACGCTGAAGAAAAACGTCGCCTTGACCTGAGCCTCATCGAGCATGTCCAGCAGATGCGGCACCCCCTCACGGGTGCCTCGGTAAGTGTCGACATCGATTCGTAGGCCTGCCTGCATCAGCATGATTCTTCTGTAGATCGCTGAGCGACTTCGAGCATGGCTTCACGCAGGAAGAAGTCCAGCGTGTTGCCGATGGTTTCGCTCATCTCGACTGTTGGTCTCCAGTCAAGCAGACGTTTGGCGTTGGCGATGCTCGGTTTGCGATGAGACACGTCCTGATAGCCAGTGCCATAGAAGGCTTTGCTTTCGATATCGCGGAATCCGGCGAATGGCGGGAAGTTGGCGCGCAGCGGGTGCGCCTCGAACTGACGCAGCAGTTCTTCGCCCAACTGACGAATGCTGGCCTCGTTATCCGGGTTACCGATGTTGATGATCTGGCCGTTGCAGACGTCGTTCTCGTTGTCGATGATCCGCGCCAGGGCTTCGACGCCATCGGCGATGTCGGTGAAGCAGCGTTTTTGCTCGCCGCCATCGAACAGGCGAATCGGTGTGCCTTCCACCAGGTTCAGGATCAGTTGGGTAATGGCCCGGGAACTGCCGATGCGTGCCGAGTCCAGACGGTCCAGGCGCGGGCCCATCCAGTTGAAAGGGCGGAACAGGGTGAAATTCAGGCCTTTCTGGCCGTAAGCCCAGATCACTCGGTCGAGCAACTGCTTGGAGATCGAGTAGATCCAGCGTTGCTTGTTGATCGGGCCGACCACGAGGTTGGAGCTGTCTTCGTCGAAGTTGCCATCCTGGCACATGCCATAGACTTCGGAGGTCGACGGGAAGATCACGCGCTTGTTGTACTTGACGCAGTAGCGAACCAGTTTCAGGTTCTCTTCGAAGTCCAGTTCGAACACCCGCAGCGGATTGCGGGTGTATTCGATCGGCGTGGCAATCGCCACCAGTGGCAGAACCACGTCGCACTTCTTGATGTGGTACTCGATCCACTCCGAATGGATGCTGATGTCGCCTTCGACGAAGTGGAAGTTCGGATGGCTGCGCAGGCGCTCGATGGCGTCCGAGCCGATGTCCAGGCCGTACACTTCATAGCGGTCGTCACGCAGCAGACGTTCGGACAGGTGATTGCCGATGAAACCGTTGACGCCGAGGATCAGGACCCGGGTGCGACGCGGTGCACGGCCCGATTCGGCGCCGCGCAGCACCGAGCCATCGACCAGCCCCAGTTCGTTGGCCAGTTGCGGGCCGCTCAGGTACAGGCCGTTGTCGTTACGCTGGCCGGCGTTGATCACCAGCGAGTCTTCGCCGCAGGCGATACGCAATGGGTCGACGCTGATGACCCGGCCCGGTAGCAGTCCTTCATTGCCCTTGACCACGTCGGCGCTCCAGACAATCAGCTTGTGCTCACCCACCGCGCAGAACGCGCCCGGGTAAGGCTGGGTCACGGCGCGGACCAGATTGAACAGCTCTTCAGCCGGTTTGTTCCAGAGCAGTTTGCCGTCCGCCGGGGTGCGACGGCCAAACACCGTGGCTTGGGATTCGTCCTGAGGCGTTTCGCTGACTTTGCCCTGAAGCAGCGCGGGGAGGGTGTCGCGCAACAGATCGGTGGCCGCCAGGCGCAATTTACCGTGCAGGGTCAGCGCGGTGTCGGTGCGCTCAATCGCCACCCGTTGCTGGGCGATGATCGCGCCGGCGTCGGCACGCTTGACCATGCGGTGCAGGGTCACGCCGGTTTCCGTTTCACCATTGACCAGCACCCAGTTGGCCGGTGCCCGGCCACGGTAGCGCGGCAGCAACGAGCCATGCAGGTTGAACGCACCTTTACTGGCCGTGGCCAGCAGTGGCTCACTCAACAGATTGCGGTAGTAGAACGAGAACAGGTAATCGGGGTTGAGCTTGCTGATGCGCTCGATCCACAGCGGATGGTTGGCGTCTTCCGGGGCGTGCACCGGGATGCCTTTGCGCGCGCACAGCTGCGCAACCGAGCCATAGAACGCGTTTTCCTTCGGATCGTCGGGATGGGTGAACACGGCGGCAATCTCGTAACCTGAATTGAGCAGGGTTTCGATGCCGGCACAGCCAATATCGTGATAAGCGAAGACAACAGCTTTTGCGCTCATGAGAGAACCTGATCTGCGGAAGTGGAAGTGAGGCCGTCGACAGTGGCTATGGAGATGGCAGTGGGAGCAGGGGTAGAGGGGGGGCTACGCAGAACCTTTTCGATGAAGAACCGTGGACGCGCCCGGACGTCGCTGTACATGCGGCCCAGGTACTCACCCAACAGGCCCATGCCGATGAATTGCCCGCCGGTAAAAACGAACAGCACGGCGAACAGCACAAACAGACCATCGCCGGCCCACTCGGCGCCGAAGACCAGGCGCAGGACGATCAGCATGACGGCGAACAGCAGGCCGAGGCCGGCCATGCCGAAGCCGACGATGCTCAGTAATCGCAGCGGTGTGGTGGTCATACAGGTGATCAGGTCGAACATCAGGCTGATCAGGCGCATCGAGCTGTATTTGGATTCGCCGTGTTCGCGCTCGGCGTGGGTCACCAGAATTTCCGTGGTGTGGCGGGCGAAGCTGTTGGCCAGGATCGGGATGAAGGTGCTGCGTTCGCGGCAGGCGAGCATGGCGTCGACGATGGTCCGGCGATAGGCGCGCAGCATGCAGCCGTAGTCACTCATGGCAACGCCGGTGGAGCGTTGCACGGCGAGGTTGATCAGCTTCGACGGCCAGCGGCGCAAGGCCGAGTCCTGACGGTTATTGCGCACCGTGGCGACCACGTCGTAGCCCAGTTCTGCCTGAGCCACCAGCCGCGGGATTTCTTCCGGCGGGTTTTGCAGGTCGGCGTCGAGGGTGATGACCACATCACCTTTGCACTGTTCGAAACCGGCCATGATCGCTGCGTGCTGGCCGTAGTTACGGTTGAGAATGACCGCCACCACCGGGCTGCACTCGCGATTGGCAGCGTCCTCGAGGATTTGCGCCGAGTTGTCGCGACTGCCGTCATCGACCAACACAATTTCGTAATCCTGGTGCAGTTGCTGGCACGCCGCTTCGGTGCGCCGGAGCAACTCGGGCAGGCTGTCTTGCTCGTTGTAGACCGGAATGACGATTGACACGCAACGGATTGGGTAAGGTCTCACAGGCTTGTATCCAGAATGGTTTCAATGGCGCCGACGACACGATCGACATCATCGGTGGTCATGTCGGGGAACAACGGAATCGAACACAGCCGCGCCGAATTCCATTCGGTGTTGGGCAGGTAGATGTCGGGGAAACGCTGGCGGTAGTACGTGTGCAGGTGCGTGGCGATGAAGTGAATGCCGGTACCGATGTTCTGTTCTTGCAGGGCTTTCATGAACGCCTCACGGTCCAGCCCGCAACGTTCGGTGTCGATACGCAGAATGAACAGGTGCCAGGCGTGCTGCTGCGTATACGCCGGAATGGCCAGCGGTTGCACTGGCAAGCCTTCCAGGCGTTGCAAATAGGTTCGGGCCAACTCCGTGCGCTTGGCGTTGATCGCGTCCAGACGCTCCAGTTGCACCAGGGCAATGGCCGCGTTGATGTCGGCCAGGTTGTACTTGAAGCCAGGCTCCATCACTTGGGCCTGGGGTTTGCGGCCGTGGGTCAGGCGGTCGTAGGCATCCACGCCAAGGCCATGAAACTTGAGCATGCGCACTCGAGTCGCCAGGGCTTCATCGTCACTGACGAACATCGCGCCCTCGGCGCAGGTCATGTTCTTGATCGCATGGAACGAGAAGATCGCCGTGCCTTGGGCGCCGACATGACGACCTTTATAGAAAGTACCCGCCGCGTGGGCCGCGTCTTCGATGACGGCGATCCCGTGCTGGTCGGCCAGCGCGTAGAGCGGATCGAGGTCGAACGCCGCACCGGCGTAATGCACCGGAATGATCGCCTTGGTGCGCGGCGTGATTGCCGCGTCGATGCTCGCCAGGTCGCTCATCAACGTGTCGCGGTCAACGTCGACGAAAACCGGCGTCGCGCCGAGCAGGCAGATCATGTTGGCGGTCGATACCCAGGTCTGGGACGGTGTGATGACTTCGTCACCGGGACCAATTCCCAAGGCCAGTAACGTGATATGCATCCCGCCGGTGGCCGAGGACAATGCGACGGCATGGCGACAGCCTACATAGTTGGCGAAGTGCTCTTCCAGTTGCTGGTTTTTCGGCCCGGTAGTGATCCAGCCGGAGCGCAGTACTTGCTCTACGGCAGCAATTTCTTCATCGCCGATACTGGGGCGGGAGAAGGGGAGAAACGCCTGATTCATGGGCACCTCGCGGCTGAAAAATGAATAGCCTTACAGGCGAAAACATCGGATCCAATATTAGCGTAGACGCAAAAACGAAAGCTGCATCAAGTAGTTGCCAGAACTGGTGACAAATCACATTGGTTGACTTTTCGTGTCGTGGCCGGCACGTTGGACGCTTACAAGGTGTTATTTCGGATCCATGGAGGTTAAGCGCGGTTTTGTGAAAGGAACATGAAAAACCGGTAGGCGAATCGTTTATCTGAAGCTCATACAGCCACTGTTCAGACTTCTGCCGTTTATTGCGATTTTTATAGGAAAAGACTTACAGATGTGTCCGCGTTATAGGACTTGTGTTGCATTGCTTAGTTGTTTTGTTGAACTTTATTCATTTCAAGGCCGTTTCATTGATTGACTTACCTGCTACTGAATCCAGCATTTCCAAAGCCAACCCGTTAACCCTGTACCTGGCACGTCTGGCACCGTCCAGCCAGTTGACCATGCGTTATGTATTGCAGGACGCCGCCGACCGTCTGGACTTCGAAGACATGAACATCGAAGAGATTCCCTGGCATCAACTGCAGCCCGAAGATGTCGTTGCACTGGTGGCGACCTTGCGCGAAGACGGCTACGCGCCCAATACCTCGTCGCTCTACGTTAATGCGGTGCGCGGGGTGATGAACGAAGCGTGGCGCATGAGCCTGATCAGTCAGGAGCATCTGCTGAAAATGCGTTCGGTCAAAGGCATTGCCGGCACGCGACTGTCCCAGGGGCGCAACCTCAAGCGCACCCTGATTCGCGATCTGATGGAGGTCTGCGCAGCCGATCCACGGCCACAAGGGCTACGGGATGCGGCAATCATCGGGATTCTGTACGGGTCGGGGATGCGCAAATCGGAGTCGGTGAATCTGGATCTGGCACAGGTGGATTTCACCGAGCGTAGCCTGTGCGTCACCGCCAAGGGCAACAAACAGCTGATCAAGTACGCGCCAGCCTGGGCCTTCGCCAAACTGGATGCGTGGCTGGAGTTGCGGCGTTCGCAGTTAAAGGAGGGCGAGACGGATGATCCGTTCCTGTTCAACCGCATCCGCCGTGGCAGCCACATTACCCGCGAGCGCATCACCAAGCATGCGATCTACTACATTGCCCGGCAACGCGGTGCGCAGGTCGGGGTGAAAATCATGCCGCACGATTTTAGGCGGTCGTTCATCACCCGAGTGATTGAAGAGCACGACCTGTCGATCGCGCAGAAACTGGCCCACCACAGCAACATCCAGACCACGGCCAATTACGATGTGCGCGACGACAATGAACGCCGTCGGGCGGTCGATCGCTTCGACCTTTGACGGCGGGTTTCAGACGATATCGTCGATCAGAATGTGGCTTTGGGCACGGCTGCATTTCTCGATCCGCGCTTCGACTTTGTAGACCTCTCGCAGCATCTGCTCAGTGATCACTTCATCGCTGGGCCCGCTGCCCTGGCTGGTGCCGTTGGCGATGACCAGCACCTGATCGGCAAAGCGCAGGGCCTGATTCAGGTCGTGGATCGCGATGAACACGATCACCTCGCGTTTACGTGCCAGTGCACGCATGAAGTTCAGCACTTGCACCTGCCGATGCATGTCGAGGGCGCTGGTCGGTTCGTCCATCAGCAGGATTTCCGGCTCGCGCACCAGGGTTTGTGCAATCGACACCAGTTGTTGCTGGCCGCCACTGAGTTCGCCGAGGTTGCGGAAAGACAGTTCGGTGATCCCCAGTGCGCTGAGGATATCGTCCACCCGTCTCAACTCGTCGTCGTGCACGACCCAGCCCGGGGTCAGTTGTTTGCGCGCCAGCAACACCGACTCGTAAACCGTCAGACGGGCGCTGGCATTCAGGCCTTGCGGCATGTAGCTGATGCCTTGTGAACCTTTTTTCGAGTCTTGCAGAATGA
Source organism: Pseudomonas sp. PDM09 (assembly GCF_014852305.1). NCBI lineage: Bacteria > Pseudomonadati > Pseudomonadota > Gammaproteobacteria > Pseudomonadales > Pseudomonadaceae > Pseudomonas > Pseudomonas sp. PDM09. The sequence continues at coordinate 807,336 of NZ_JACVBI010000001.1, forward strand.
CTTGTCCTGGCCCATCGATCAGCCCGGCGATGCGCTTGAACAGGGTCGACTTGCCCGCCGCGTTCGGCCCGACCACGGCGACCACCTGGCCACCGGTGAAGGTCGCGGTGGTCACGCCGCAAATGATCTCGCGCTGGCCGTAGCGGGCGCCAAGGTTCTCAAGCTGGATCTTCACCATGAGTTTTTCTTCCCGCTGAGAATCAGAGATATGAAGAACGGCACGCCGATCAGCGAGGTGACCACGCCTATGGGAAATATCGCACCCGGGATCAGGGTTTTACTGACGACCGAACTGGCAGACAGAATCAGCGAACCGGTCAGCAGCGAGGCGGGTAAAAAGAACCGCTGATCTTCGCCGATCAGCATCCGTGCGATGTGCGGCCCGACCAGCCCGATAAAACCGATAGTGCCAACAAACGCCACCGGAAACGAGGCGAGCAGGCTGACCATGATCAACGTCTGAAAGCGCAGGCTGCGCACGTTGATCCCGAAACTCGCGGCCTTGTCATCGCCCAGACGCAGGGCAGTCAAGGCCCAGGCACGTTTGGCGAAGATCGGCAGGGTGATCAGGATCACCAGGCAGATCACCCCGAGTTTCGGCCAAGTGGCTTTGGTCAAACTGCCCATGGTCCAGAACACCACCGCCGCGACGGCTTGTTCGGTGGCGAAAAACTGCACCAGCGCCAGCAGCGCATTAAAGGTGAACACCAGCGCAATGCCGAGCAGTACGATGGTTTCCGCCGTCACGCCGCGGCGCATGCTCAGGAAGTGGATCAGCAGGGCGGAAAGCATCGCCATGATGAAGGCATTCACCGGCACCATGTACTGCGCCGCCAACGGGAACAGCGCCACGCCGAAGGCCAGGCCCATGGCCGCGCCGAAACTGGCGGCGGCAGAAATGCCCAAGGTGAAAGGACTGGCGAGAGGGTTGTTGAGGATGGTCTGCATCTGCGCGCCGGCCAGCGACAACGCCGCACCGACCGCCACCGCCATCAGCGCCACCGGCAGACGGATTTCCCACATCACCACCCGCACTTGCGCCGAGGCGGTGTCCGGTGAAAACAGCGCGTTAAGCACTTCGCTCAAGCTGTAACTGGCGGGGCCCAGGGCCAGATCCAGCAACACGCTGCCCACCAGCAACACCACCAATGCCGCGAGGATCAGCCGTTTGCGCAGCACCAGTTGGCGATACGTGTCGCGCTGTACGATCTGCGCTTCACCCAGAGAACTCATTGACGGCTCTCCTTCAGGCTGACGAAGTAACCCGACTCGTACGGTACCGGCAGGAATCGCTCATGCAGTTCGCGAAACGAAGCGTCGGGATCAAGGTCGGCAAACAGCGTCGGGTGAAACCATTTGGCGAGTTGCTGGATGGCCACGAATTGGTAAGGGCTGTTGTAGAACTGGTGCCAGATCGCATGAAACGCCTGAGTGTCCTGAGCCTTGATCCCTGCATATGCCGGGCGCCGGGTGTACCAGGCCAGTTTGCGTCGGGCCTCTGTGAGGTCGGCGCCCGGGCCGACGCCGACCCAACGCCCACTGGGCGCGAAGGCTTCCCAGTTGGCACTGGTCACGACCACGTGATCCGGGTTGGCGACGATCACCTGTTCAGGGTTCAACTGGCCAAAGGTGCCCGGAATGATGCCTTTGGCGATGTTATTGCCGCCGGCCATCTCGACGAAACGACCGAAGTTCTCATTGCCGAAACTCAGGCAACAGTCGTCGGTGTAACCGCCGATACGCTCGATGAACACGTTCGGGCGCGGCGCTTGACTGGCCTTGATGACGTCAGTAACGCGGCGGATCTGCTGGTTGCGAAAATCGATGAACGCCTCGGCACGCGCTTCCTTGCCGAACAGCTTGCCGAACAGGCGCATGGTCGGTTCGGTGTTGTCCATCGGGTTGTTGCGAAAATCGACATAGACCACTGGAATACCCAAGGCGTCGAGTTTCTCGATGTAGCGAGCGTCTTCAGTGGCATGTTGGGCTTCGATGTTGAGGATGATCACGTCGGGCTGCTGCGAGATCGCTTGCTCGATGTCGAACGTGCCGTCTTCAAAGCCGCCGAAGGTGGGGATCTTTGCGATGTCGGGGAATTTGCGCAGGTAGGCGCCGTAGGTGTCCGGATCGGACTGGATCAAGTCTTTGCGCCAACCGACGATGCGCTCGATCGGGTTCTGCGTATCCAGCGCGGCGACCAGGTACAGCTGTCGACCTTCGCCGAGAATCACCCGTCTGACCGGCAGGTGCACCTTGACCTCGCGGCCCAACAAGTCAGTCACCGTGACTGCTGCAGGGTCTTGAGCGGCGGCGACTGCATTGCGCGGCGCCAGTGAAAAAAACAACGCCACGCCCAGCACTCCTGCCAATAGCAGGGCAACGAAGGCGTGGCTGTGTCGATGAACAGATGCCATGGTTGAAGCCTTTACAGGGCCAGCCCCAGCAGCGGCTCAGGCCACTGCTAGGGCTGAACATTTTCAGAAATCGACGGTGGCCGACAGTTGCAGGGTGCGCGGCGAACCTTGGGAGAAAGCGCCATAAGACGCGACACCGGACCAGTACTCACGATCGAACACGTTCTGCACCGTCGCCCGGAACGTGGTCGGGCGTTCCGCGATGCGGGTGGCGTAACGCGCGCCAACATCGAAGCGGGTCCATGGATCGAGTTCCTGGGTGTTGGCCTGGTTCACGTATTGGCTGCCGGTGTAGATCGCGCCGCTGGTCAGCGTCAAACCCTCGACCCACGGGGTGTCCCATTCGGCCCAGAGGTTGGCCTGAACCTCGGGCACACCCACCGGTTTATTGCCACGATTGGCGGCGGTGCCGGTTTTGGTCAGTTCGGCGTCGAGCAGGGTCACGCCACCGAGCAGGCGCGTGCCCTGGGCGATTTCACCGAACACGTTCAACTCGACGCCACGGTTGCGTTGCTCGCCTTGCACCGAGAACACGCCGTTGGCCAGTTCGCCGCTGGGCTTCTTGATCTGGAACAGGGCGAGTGTAGAAGTGAAGGTGCCGTAGTCGACCTTGACCCCGACTTCCTGTTGGCGGGAGATGTAAGGCGCGAAGATCTCGCCCGAGTTCGAGGCCGTGGCCGGCGCGATGTCACCCTTGCTCAAACCTTCGATGTAGTTGTAGTAGAACGAAACGTGATCCCAGGGTTTGACCACCACCCCGAACAGCGGCGTGGTTTCGCTTTCATCGTACGAGGTGGTGACCACGCCGGCGGTGTTGTAGTTATCGGACTGGATATTCTGCTTGCGCAGGCCGAGGGTGACCTGCAAACGTTCGTCCATCATCGACAGGGTGTCGGCCAGGGCCACGCCGGACAGTTCGGTCTCGGAGACTTTCAGTGCATCGGGGCTGGCAATCGACGGTTTCGGACGATCGACCGGGTGATACATGTTCGATAGAACCGCCGGCCCGGAGTTGATGCCCCTGGACAGTTCGTCGCGGTAACGGGTGACTTGCACGGTGGTGCTGTGGCTGATCGGGCCGGTGTCGAAGCGCAGACGGGCACCGGCATCGACGGTGTAACGCTCGACTTCGAATTTGTAATAGCCGGGAACCGAGCGCGTATCGCCAGCGCTGTTGAGGATGGTCGGGGTCTGGTCGGACATTCGCGCGACATCCGACTTGCCGCCGCCGGCGTGGGCAAACACGGTCAGGGCGTCGTTGAGGTCGTACTCGGCGCCGAACAGGGCGGATTTGTCACGGGTTTCAGACCAACCCCAGTCCTGGCTGACGTTGGTACGGCCATTAGCTGCGGAGGGAATCTCCACGCCGGAAGCGACGAGGAACGGTCGTGACGCAGCGTCGAATTGTTCCTTCTGGCTGATCAGGTCCAGGGTGGTGCGCAGGCGGTCACCCTGATAGTCCAGCGAGATCGAACCGATATCGACATCACGGGATTGATCGTCGATGGCGGTGTCGCCTTGCTGGGTACTGCCATTGATGCGCACGCCGAACTGGCGTTCCTCACCGAAGCGCCGACTGACGTCGATGTGCCCGCCGATCTGCGAATTCATGGCGTAACTGGCGGTGAACCGGGTCAGGTCTTCATCGAGAGAGCGCTTGGGCACCACGTTGATCACGCCACCGACGCCGCTGTTGGGTGACATGCCGTAGAGCAGGGCGCCAGGGCCTTTGATCACTTCGATGCGTTCGGCGTACTCGGTGAACACCCGATAGTTGGGGGCCACGCCGTACACGCCGTCGAACGCCAACTCACCGAGGTTGCCTTCTCCCACCGGGAAGCCACGGATGAAGAACGAGTCGACGATGCCACCGGTCTGGCCCGTGGAGCGCACCGAGGAGTCACGCTCCAGCACATCGGCCACGGTGACCGCCTGCTGATCCTTCATCAGTGCCGAGGTGTAGTTGCTGACGCTGAAGGGCGCGTCCATTACATCTTTGTTGCCCAGCATGCCAAGGCGCCCACCACGAGCGACCTGACCGCCCGGATAAGCCGGCGGCAGGCTATTGGTGCGAGCGTCGATGCCATTGACCGTGGTTTCGTCAAGGGTCAACCCGCCTGCACTGTCGGCCGGACGCGGTGCCAGGGTATAGCTGCCGTCATTGCGCGAGACGATTTCCAGCCCGCTGCCGGCCAGCAATCGGCTGAGCGCTTCCTGCGTCGAGTAAGTGCCCGACAGGCCCGGGCTGGTCAGGCCTTCGGTCATCGAGGGCTGAAATGACAGGGCAATGCCGGCGTCCACGGCAAATCTCGACAACGTTGCACCCAATGGCCCCGGCGCGATGTTGTAGGCGCGGGTGGCGGTGGCATCCAGCTGTACCGGCGCGGCGGCCGAGGCAGACGAGCAGACGGCACCGGTCAGGGCAAGGCTTAGCAACGCGCTACGGACAGCCAGTTTCAACGAGCGATCCGAACACTGAGGGCGTGCAACGAACATGGAGTGATGACCCTTTCGACGAGGTTGAGAAGTTCTTCCTTCCCTAGCCAGTCGAGATCAAAAAAAGTATCACCTGCGCCGCAATATTTTTTTGCGAGCTCAGGCGGGAGAAAGCGTGACCAAATAGCCGTTTAAATGCCCGGTGGCGATCACCGGGTACGTTTGCACGAGCATGTTCAGGGTGCGTTGCGTGTCGCTGATGGGGAAGGCGCCGGAAATGCGCAGATCGGCAATGGCCGGGTCGCAGCGTACGAAGCCTTTGCGATAGCGCGCCAGTTCGGCGAGGAAGTCGGCCAGACGTACGTTGTCAGCCATCAACATGCCTTGAGCCCAGGCGCTGACTGCGCTGTCCACCGGGTTCAACCGGCCAAAGGCTTGCGCGGAAAAATCGGTGCGTTGCCCGGCATTGACGATCAATGGGGCGACGTGACTGTCACGGGGCAACTCGACTCTGACTGCGCCGTCCAGCACGGCAAGGTGGGTGCGGGTCTGCCATTGGCGAACGGTAAACCGTGTGCCCAAGGCCTGCATGCGCCCCTGACGGGTGCTGACCAAAAAAGGTCTGGCCTGGGACAATACATCCGGCGCGGTTTGCACCAGAATTTCGCCTTCGCGCAAGTTGATCAGTCGCTGGTGAGCATCGAACAGCACATCGATGGCGGTGTCGGTATTCAGGGTGATGTGCGAACCGTCGGCCAAGGTCATTTCACGACGTTGGCCGACGGCAGTCCGGTAGTCGGCCGTCCATTGCTGCGATTCCACCAGTTTCCAGCTGCCCCAGCCGGCGGGCAATACCGCGAGGATGGTCGCCAGTTTTGCCAGTGCGGTGCGTCGCTCAGGATTGCTTGGGCGATCCAGCGCCGACATCGCCAGCGACGGTGGCAGCCCACCGAGCTTGCTTTGCAGCAATTGCGCACGAGCCCAGGCGCGATGACGCTCGGGGCTGCTGACGCGCCAGCATTCCCATTCAGCTCGCTGGGTTTCATTGAAGTCGCTTTCGCTCAGACGCATCAGCCATTCGGCGGCTTCTTCGAGAATTCGCGGATCGATTTGCGCGTCACTGTGGCGAGTCGACATTCATTCCACCAGCATCAGGCATTGCACGAAGGCCTGCTTCATGTAGCGCTTGACGGTAATCAGCGAGACGCCCAGTTGTGCGGCGATGTCCTCGTATTTCAGCCCGCCAATCTGCGATAGCAAGAACGTACGCTTTACCAGCGGCGGCAGGGAATCGAGCATTGCGTCGATTTCGTGCAGGGTTTCCAGAACCATGAAACGCAGTTCGGGGGAGGGCGCTTCGGGCGCGGGCAGCAACGCCAAGGCATCCAGGTAGGCGCGTTCGAGCGCCTTGCGCTGATACCAATTGACCAGAATGCCCTTGGCCACGCAGCTCAGGTAAGCCCGAGGCTGCTCAATGACCGCGACCCGGGAAGCGAGTATGCGAGTAAAGGTGTCCTGTGCAAGATCGGCCGCATCCATGGCGTTGCCCAGTTTTTTGCGCAACGTGGCATACAGCCAGCCATGATGGCCGCTGTACAGGGCCTCGATCATGCGCAGGTGATTGTTGTGAGTCGCGGGCAGGGTATCGCTCATGGATGATAATTTTTAGCGATTGAGAAGTATTCCCAATGCTAGTTGACTGTGACCCTGCGGCGCAAGAGGGGCCTGCAGGATCAGTCGCCCGGGGGCACCTGACTCGGTTGCATCACCACTGGCCAATAGCGCAGGGCGACAATCGGTATCAGCGCGACCACGTAGGCCAGGCAAACAAACAGGTAGGTGTATTGCAAACCATAGACCTGGCTGAACAAAGCACCGGCCGAGATGCCCGCGATGGAGGCGAGTTGCGCGGTACTTTGGGCAATTCCCAGCACGTAACCCTGCTGTGAGCTGTCGGCGGTTTTCGAGATCAGTGCCATCAGCACCGGCGTCGTCGCCCCAAGCAGCACGCCCCACACGAAGTAGGCAATGACAAACACCACCGGGTTGCGGGTGATGCCGGCCACGGCGGTCAGGCCGATGCAACCGATGACAATGTAGGTGATGCGGTGCAGGGTTTCCTGCTGGCTACGGTGTTCGAAGTAGCGCGACCACGGCGTCGCCGAGATGATGAAACCCAGGGCCAGCAAGCCGTAGCACAGGCCAACCACCGAGTTGCTGACCTTGAACACCGAACTGACATACAGCGAGAACGAAGTCTGCGGCAGCATTCGCGCCAGCAACAAAATTCCCATCACGCCCAGCAACGACAGCAGCGGCGAGCCTTGCCACACACTACGTGAACGCTTGACCGGTGCAGTGGCATCCACCACTGGTGCTTTCTTCACCGGCGGCACATCCGGCAAGGTCACGGCCGCCACCACGGTGCAGATCGCACAGAGGGCCGAGGCAATGATGTTGATCCAGAAGAAGGTCGCGTAATCGAGGATCAGCCCGCCGACCACGGCACCGAGCAATGAACCGACGTTGGTGGATATTTGCAGGATTGCAAACAGCCGCGCCCGGCGTGAAGGCGCTTCAATGCTGACGCCGTAAGCCTGGGCCGGGGCGATGTACCCGGCGAACGCGCCCTGCAAGAAGCGCAGGAGCAGGATCACCCAGATATCGCTGCAGAGGGCCAGCCCAAGCTGGGTCAATGACAAACCGGCCAGGGCGCGGATCATCATCAACTTGTGGCCATACCGGTCGCCGATACGGCCCCAGAATGCGCTGGTCAGAATAATCCCCAGCATCGGCCCGACGTAGACGGCGATACTGGCGAAGCTGAACACCGACTCCGACGACGTCAGCCCACGCAGATGGACGGGCCAGAACGTCCCGCTCATTTCCATCGCGCCCATGGAGATGAGCTGGATCGCGAACAGAAGATAAATCAGGATTCTTACGCTTGAACCCTGAAGGGTAGCTGTATGGGACATCGGTCAGCCTCGGTGGTTGGGCGGCATCCTACGTGCTTTGCCACCGAGGGAAAACCGCGCACTGGCTACTTGACCGACGGACAGCCCCGTGAAGATCCGATTGCAGCCTGACTGATGGCGGCAGCTAACCGTTTCACATTGTTCTGATGGGCGAGCACCAGCTCATCGATGCTCGGGCCGGCGGGGGTCTGCAACGTGCTGCGACAGGTGATCAGCGCAGCATCGCCGGGACTTAGACTGCGCAGGCGCCATTTGACGTCGATCAGCGCGTATTGACCGGGGATCGAATCAAAGCGCTGCACGTCCAGTCGCAACGACACTCTGCGTTGCAGATTGCTGGTGACCAGTTGATCGACCAAGGCGCTGCGCAATTCATCCACCAGACTCGCCGCCCACCATTCGGTTTCGAGGATCGCCAGGCCACTGTTACCTTGGCGAATGACAATCTGCGGCCGATCGACCTGGGGCGGCACCGTGATGCCTTCAATCTGAATCTCCGCGCCGCCGCTTGCGCCGCTCAGTTGGGTCGGGGTCAGGGTATGGAACTGAATCGGATCGCTGCGGCAAGCGGTGAGCAGTAACAGCGCAGTGACCAGCGAGATCTTCAGCGGGAAAGCCATGGGTATTGCTCCTGTGGTCAGTTGCGCGGTGGCGCCTTCATATCCATCGGTGCGGCGTTGTCGGGACGACCGCGAATCAGTGATTCCGGATGCCGGCCCAGGTAATCCGAGAGTTCACGCAAGGAGCGTGACATGCGCCCGAGTTCGTCCAGGGTCTGGGTCAACTGCTCCCGTTGCGGCGAATCATCGGCCAAGGTCGAACTGGCCGATTGCAAGGCCTTGCTGACGTCCCCCAAGGTGGTCTGCACGCCGGGCAGGGTCCTGGCGTTGAACTGTACGAGGCCCTTGCGCAGTTCGACGAGGTTGCTGTCGAGATTGCCGGCAATGCGGTCAATCGGTAGCTGGTTGATCTTGTTGATCATGTTTTCCAGTTTTTCCTGTAACTGCTCGAGGCTGCCAGGAATGGTGGGGATGGTGACGGGGCGGGCGGTTGGATCGAACACGACTTTCTCTGCGTCGGGGTAGAAGTCGAGCGCGATGTAGAGCTGGCCGGTCAACAGGTTGCCGCTACGGGCCTGGGCTCGCAGGCCGTTTTCGATGAAGCTGCCCATCAGCCGCACACCAGCGGCTTCGTCATTAGGGTCATGCTTCAAGGCCTCGAGCATTTTGGTATGAGCCTGACCGAGGCGTTGCGGGTAGATCACGATGCCGACATTGACCGGGAAGCTGCGCTTTTTCGCGTCGAAATCCAGATTGACCGAGACGACTCTGCCAAATTCGATGCCGAGGAACTCCACCGGCGCGTCGATCTTCAGCCCGCGCAAGGCCTGATCGAAGCGCAAGCTCAGGAACTGCCCCTTGCCAAAGGGGGGCGCGAGGGCGGTTTGTTGGTCTTCGAACAGGTCGAAGGCTTTATTCTCGCTGGCTGGCTGATCATTGGGGCTGTATTCCGGCGCGCGAAACGCGATGCCGCCCACCAACAACGAAGACAGGGATTCGGTATTCACCGCAAAACCATTGGCACCCACGCTCACATCGATACCACTGGCGTTCCAGAACCGGGTGTTCTGCGTGACGAAGACGTCATTGGGCGAATGCACGAAAATTTCGATGTTCACCCCTTTGCCGTCGGCATCCAGCGCATACGCCACCACTTGCCCGACCGGAATCTTGCGGTAATAGACGGGGGAGCCGATGTCCAGCGAGCCCAGGTCCTGGGTGCGCAGCATGAAGCGCTTGCCCGGCTCGCCATAGGTAATGGGCGGCGGGTTTTCCAGACCAATGAAATGTTTGGAACGGGCATTGGCCTCGCCGATGTCAGCGCCAATGTAATCGCCTGACAGCAGGGTATCGATGCCCGAGACACCGCCGGCACCAATGCGTGGTCGCACGACCCAGAATTGCGAATCTTCGCGGGTGAAGTTTTCAGCCTGTTTGTCGAGTTTGATCGTGGCGTTAACGCTTTTCTGATCGTCGCTCAGCTTCACTTCAGAGACATGGCCGATGACCACGTTGCGGTATTTGACCTCGGTCTTGTTGGCCGTAAGACCGCTACCGGTCTTGAACGTGACGGTGATGGTCGGGCCTTCCTGCATCATGCTGTGTATCACCAGGGAGATCCCCACCAGCACCGCAACGATCGGCACAATCCACACCAGCGAAACGCTGAAGCGACGGGTCTTGATACTGGCCTGGCCGGGGTCTTGCGGCCCATCAGTGGCTTGCGACTTCATCCTTGACCTCCTCGTTGGGTGGGTTGGCCCGCTCGTTATCCCGCTCTTTATCCCAGATCAGCCGCGGATCGAAACTCATGGCAGACAGCATGGTGAATACCACCACCAGACCAAAAAACAGAATACCCAGGCGCGGTTGAATATCGCCCAGCGCCTGGAATTTCACCAGCGCGGCGACCAGTGCGACAACAATCACATCGAGCATCGACCAGTAGCCGATCAGCTCGACGAAACGGTAAAGCTTCGAACGCTCCTTGCGCGCCCAAAGGCTGCCGCGTTGCACGGTGATCAGCAGCAGGGAGAGGGCAACGAACTTGACGCCTGGTACCGCGATGCTGGCGATGAAAATAATCAGGGCAATGTCCCACGCACCGTGCGCCCAGAACTCCAGCACACCGCTCATGATGGTGCTGTCGGAGCCGTTGCCGAACAGACTGGTGTTCATCACCGGCAACAGATTGGCCGGGATATAAAACACCAGCGAGGTCAGCAAATAGGCCCATGTGCGGGTCAATGAATTGGTTTTGCGAGCATGCAAGGGCGCACCGCAGCGTGGGCATTCGTGAGGGTTATCCGTTATGTCGCAGGCCAGGCCGCAGCTATGGCACAGGCACAGGTTGAGTTCGCTGGCGAGCGGTGGCCTGTTCATAAGGTGTCCCACAATTCCCGGACATCGCGCCCGGCGATGCGGATCAGTAGCAGGCTGAGGACAGCCAGGGCAAACAGGCCAAGGCCGGGTATTACATCGAGCAAACCTGCCAGTTTGAACACCGCCACCATTGCCCCCAGCAGACAAACCTCGAGCATGCTCCAGGGTCTGAGGGTTTCGAGCCAGCGCATGCACAGCTTGAAGCCTGGCGAGCGCCGATGCACGAGGGCGAAGCTCAGGACCCAGATCAGCAACACCAGTTGAAAAAGCGGCGCGATGATGATCGAAATCGCGGCCACCAGCGCAATAAAGGTGATCGGCCCCTGGCTCAACGCCAATACCGAATCCCACAGCGTCGCACTGTTTTTCAGGCCCTTGAGGCTGATGCTCATGACGGGATAGAAGTTGGCGAAAATCCACAGCACCGATGCCGTGAAGGCCAAGGCCAGACGCTGCTCCACCGACAGTCCGTTATAACGCTGCAGCACGCCGCCGCAGCAGGTACACAGGGCTTTCTGATGTTTGGCGAGCGTGACTTTTTCATACACGCAGTCGCAGTGCTCGCAGATGATCAGTTGGTCAGTCGTAGCCATAGGCCGCACTCGCCAGGAGGCAGGAAAGTCAGAGCACTCCCTCAATATAGAAGTGACTTGCGATTGAGCAAATAAAAGACTGATCAGGGTGGACGATGAATTCCCTGTAGGAACTGCCGCAGACTGCGATCTTTTTACTTTTAAAAGCAAGATCAAAAGATCGCAGCCTGCGGCAGCTCCGGGGGAGGTAGTCAACCGGGGAATTTTCGGCAGCGCCTGGAAGGGTCGTCAGCCGAGCAATTCGCGCAGGCGATACCAGAACATGCCGAGGGCCAGCAGCGGTGAACGCAGGGCTTTTCCACCGGGAAAGGTCATGTGCGGGACGGCGCTGAAAACATCGAGCCCCTTGCTGTGCCCGGCATGAATCGCTTCGGCCAGCAACCGTGCGCACCAGTGGGTCACATTCAGGCCATGACCGGAGTAACCCTGGGCGTAGAACACGTTCGGGTACTGGCTCAATCGTCCGGCCTGGGGGAAGCGGTTGGCGGTGATGCCGATCATGCCGCCCCATTGATAGTCGATGCGCACATCCGCCAATTGCGGGAAGACCTTGAGCATTTTTGGCCGCATATAAGCGCCGATATTCTCCGGATCGCGCCCGGAATAATGGCAGGCACCGCCGAACAACAAGCGTCGATCCGCCGAGAGCCGGTAGTAATCGAGGCCGACTTTCTGGTCGCACAGCGCCAGGTTCTGCGGGATCAATTGCGCGGCAACCTCAGGTGCCAAAGGCTCGGTGGCGATGATGTAACTGCCGGCCGGTAAAACCTTGCCGCTCAGGCGTGGTTCGAGTTCTTCCAGGTGCGCATTACAACCCAGCACCAGACTGCCGGCGCGAACCGTGCCGCCGGCGCAACGAACCTGCACGGTGCTGCCATGGATCAACTCCAGCACCGGGCTTTGTTCGAATATTCGCACCCCGAGGGATTCGGCAACGCGCGCTTCGCCAAGCACCAGATTCAGCGGATGCAAATGACCCGAACCCATGTCGATCAGGCCGCCGGCATAAACATCGGAGCCCACCACTTGCTGGCGGATCTGCTCGGGGCCGACAAGTCGGGTTTCATGGCGGTAACCCAGTTCGGCAAGGTTTTGCCGTTCCGCCTTGAACGCCTCGTACTGCGCCGGGGTGTTGGCCAGCTCGCAGAAGCCCCAGCGCAGGTCGCAATCGATCCCATGCTCACGGATGCGATTGCCCACCAGTTCCACTGATTCGATGCCTGCACGCTCTAAATAGCGCACACCGTCCTGGCCGACATAACGGGCGAAACCGTCGACGTCATGACCGATGCCGCGGATCAACTGCCCGCCATTACGCCCACTGGCGCCCCAGCCGATCCGCCGGCCTTCCAGCAGAATCACCGAGAGCCCGCGCTGCGCCAGTTCGATCGCGGTGTTAACCCCGGTAAAGCCGCCGCCCACCACGCAGACATCGGCCTCAAGATCCGAACCCAGCGCGGGGTAAGGTGTCATGCCCTTGGCCGATGCAGCGTAATAGGAATGAGCGTGTTCGTTGTCGTACTGATTCATTGGTTGGACTTCACTTTGCTCCAGGAGCGGGTCATCAGACGCATGATCGGCTGGGGCGGGGTGGTGGAGATGTAGAGTTTGTCGAGCACTTCCTGAGGAGGATAGACCTCTGGATTATTGACCAGCTCGGTGTCCATGTATTGTTTGGCCGCCGGGTTTGGATTGGCGTAACCGACCGACGCGCTGACCTTGGCGATTACCTGCGGATCCAGCAGGTTGTTGACGAACGAGTGAGCCTCTTTCGGGTTGCTGGCGTCGGCAGGAATCGCTAGCAGGTCGAACCAGAGGTTACTGCCTTCCTTGGGGATCGAGTAGGCGATATTCACGCCGTTTTTCGCTTCCTTGGCGCGGTTCGCCGCCTGGAACACATCGCCCGAATAGCCGAATGCGACGCAAATGTCGCCATTGGCCAGGTCCGACACGTATTTGGACGAATGGAAATAGGTGATGTAAGGCCGAATGGTCATCAGTTTGGCTTCGGCCTTTTTAAAATCCTCGGGGTTTTCGCTGCGTGGGTCCATGCCCATGTAGTTCAGGACCGCCGGGAACACTTCATCGGCCGAATCCATCATCGACACGCCGCACTGACTGAGCTTTTTCAGGTTCTGCGGCTCGAAAAACACCGCCCAGGAATCGATGCGATCGATGCCCAGCACTTGCTTGACCTTGTCGACGTTGTAGCCAATGCCGTTGGTGCCCCACAGGTACGGCACCGAATGTTCATTGCCCGGATCGTTTTTTTCCAGCAAGGCCAGCAGTTTCGGGTCGAGGTTTTTCCAGTTGGGCAGTTGCGAGCGATCCAGTTTGAGGAACGCGCCGGCCTTCACCTGGCGTGCGAGGAAGTGATTGGAGGGCACCACCACGTCATAACCTGTACGACCGGCGAGCAGTTTGCCCTCCAGGGTTTCGTTGGAATCGAATACGTCGTAGATCACTTTGGTCCCGGTTTTTGCCTGGAAGTCGGCGAGGGTGGTCTCGCCGATGTAATCGGTCCAGTTGTAGACGCTGACCTGTGACTGAGCCTGCGCACCTGCGCTGAACAAGACCGCCAGCGTGACCGGGACCACGGATTTCAATAGACGCATATCGACACCTCTTTTAGTTATTGAATTTCTTCAGGCGTTTGATCGTTCCCACGCTCTGCGTGGGAATGCAGCCCGGGACGCTCTGCGTCCCATTGGAACGCGGAGCGTCCCTTGAGGCATTCCCACGCGGAGCGTGGGAACGATCATCATGGGGCCGTTACTGACTAAACGCTGAGCAGCAGGAACTCACGCTCCCAGGAGCTGATCACGCGCTTGAAGTTTTCGTGTTCGGCCCGTTTGACCGCGACGTAACCGCGCACGAATTTGCTCCCCAGATAGCGCTCGATGGTTTCGCACTCTTCCATGCGCGTCAGTGCGTCCTCGATGGTGATCGGCAGGCGCAGATTGCGCCGCTCGTAAGCACGGCCCTGCACCGCGGCGCTCGGTTCGACCTTTTCGACCATGCCCAGATACCCGCACAACAGGCTCGCGGCAATCGCCAGATAAGGGTTGGCATCAGCACCCGGCAAGCGGTTTTCCACGCGCATGGCGTCCGGGCTGGAGGTCGGCACGCGCAGGCCGACGGTGCGGTTTTCTTCGCCCCATTCAACGTTGACCGGCGCCGAGGTGTCAGGCAGGAAGCGGCGGAACGAATTGACGTTGGGCGCGAACATCGGCAGCACTTTGGGAATGTACTTTTGCAAGCCGCCGATGTGGTGCAGGAACAGTTCGCTCATCTGCCCGTCGGCATCGGCGAAAATCGGCTGGCCGGTGGCAATGTCCACCACGCTCTGGTGCAGGTGCATGGCACTGCCGGGCTCGTCGCCGATCGGTTTTGCCATGAAGGTCGCGGTGACGTTGTGCTTGAGTGCCGCTTCGCGCAGGGTGCGTTTGAACACGGTGATCTGGTCCGCCAGATCCAGCGCGTCGCCGTGACGGAAATTGATTTCCATCTGCGCCGGACCGTCTTCGTGGATCAGCGTGTCGAGGTCCAGGCCCTGTAGTTCGCACCAGTCATAAACGTCTTCAAACAATGGATCGAACTCGTTGGCGGCGTCGATGGAAAACGACTGACGACCGCTTTCCGCACGGCCGGAGCGTCCCAGTGGTGCCTTGAGCGGCAAGTCCGGGTCTTCGCAGCGCTGGGTCAGGTAAAACTCCATTTCTGGCGCGACAATCGGCTTCCAGCCTTTGTCGGTGTAGAGCTGCAGCACTTTCTTCAGCACGTTGCGCGGCGACAGTTCGATGGGATTGCCGAACTTGTCGAACGTGTCATGGATCACGATGGCGGTGGGTTCGATGGCCCATGGAATGACGTAAACCGCATCGGCGACGGGCTTGCAGACCATGTCGATGTCCGCCGGGTCGAGCAGGTCGTAGTAGATGTCGTCGTCAACAAAGTCCCCGGTTACCGTTTGCAACAGCACACTTTCCGGCAGGCGCATGCCTCGCTCATGCAGGAATTTGTTGGTGGGTGCAATCTTGCCGCGAGCAATGCCGGTCAAGTCGCTGACCACACACTCGACCTCGGTAATCTTGTGATCTTTCAGCCACGTGAACAGCTGATCGAAAGGGGCATTCATAAAAACCTCATTATTGGTTTGATTAACGCCGGGGAGGGACGCGGCTTCATCCACCGAACACTTCCCCTGTGGCGCGTTGACGACTATCTTGGGTGAGCCTTGCCGTTCCATCTATCCACTTTAAACCGCACAAAGCGCACCAAAAGAGTGCGCGAGGCACCCCCATGACAGCGTGCAATCCGTTGCAGGTTCAAGCGTTCAACACCGCCGATGTGGCCGAGCAAATCCGCGCCACACCGGGTTGGGTGCAGCACTATCAGCAAATGTCCCCGGGGCATTTCGCCGGAAGGGTGCGCTATCTGGATTTGCAAGGCGTCGAGATTTACGAGGAACAGATGAACACCCGCGTCGAGCAGAATTTCAGTGCCCCGCAAGGCTCGCTGGCGTTCTGTTTCGATCGCAGCGACAACTCGCTGTACGTGTTGAACGGTGAAAGCCGCAATATCTGGATCACCCCGGAGAACTACCAGGAAATCGCCGTGGTGTTCGGTCCGGAATTCGTTCAGCGCCATGGCCTGGACGTGGCGCGACTTGAAGGCTTGTTCATGTCGCCGCTCAATTCAGGTCAGAACGCGCTGTTCAGCCGCTGGTTGAGCGGGACGTTGACGCGGCTGACGCAGACGCTGGATCCACCGAGCAAAGAGGCGTTGACCCAGCAACTGTTGGAGGACTGTTTGTACATCCTCGATAACGCCTGTGTGTGCCTGGATCGCGCAGGTTTGCAGCGCCGGGCGGAGGAGCGAACGATCATGAAACGCGTCGCCGAATGGGCCGCCGATACACCGGAAGAAACCCTCAATTTGCTGGAGCTGTCCCAGGTGGCCGGGGTTTCGCTGCGTCAGTTGCAGCATGCGTTCAAGGCGTATACCGCAATGACACCCACGCATTGGTTGCGCTTGCGTCGGCTCAACAGCGCGCGCCGCGAATTGCTCAGGCGAACGGCCGGGGAAACCACGGTCGCGCAAGTGGCGATGAATTGGTCGTTCTGGCATTTGGGACGGTTTTCCAGCAGTTATCGAGCGTTGTTCCAGGAACTTCCCAGCCAAACGCTGGCCCGCAAACACAGTGGACCGTGTCGGAGATCATCATGAGTCGGTTATCGTCTTTCAGCCTGTGTGCCGTCATGTTGATGGTCTATACGCCGGTTCAGGCCGAAACGATCGTGCCCATGAACGGGCAGAGTTCCCAACAAACCCAACTGGATATCAATGATTGCAGCAACGTCACGGCCAGCCAGAGCTCCTCTGGCCCGCCAGCCTCGGAGGGTGCTGCGGTGGATGCTACGCAGGTACTTGGACGTCAACATGACGAGTTTTATGAGCCGGTCGAGGTCGATGTGAAACAGCACTATCACAGCTGCCTGCAAGGGCGGGGTTATCAGATCACTCCGTGAGCTGAGTGACACGTGGATTGCGCTGCCGCCGATCAAGTAGGTGGACCATCAGCAAGGCATAGAGCGTGAGGGCGATAAACAATCCCATGCGCACGGCGAAGGCGGTATAGACGTCTTTCCCGGCGAGGCTGTCCTGAACCGACTGACCCAGCAGGATGATCAGCGTGACCAGGCTGTTGAGCCAGAACCCCGGGGTTTGTCGGGTCGGGCTCAGGGCATAGAGCTTGCGCGCCAACAGCAAGCCGAACAGCAGCATCCACAGAAAGAACATCCACAGGTGCACAAACAGGCTGAGCGCGCACCAGAACCCAACAGCCAACAGGCCACCCATGAAGGTCGAACCGAGCAATTCATGAGCAGCGTTGCGCGTCGTTGTCGTCGAACTCTGTTGGCCAAGACTGACCGCTTTCAAAATGATCGGCAGATAGCTCGCCGGGTCGATCAGGGCCAACAGGAATGCCGGTATGACAATGAGGGTTGCACGCAGTGCAACCCTGCTAACTTCTTGCGCCGGCAAAGCGCTGGCGGCGGGTGGGGAAGGCGCATTGGCGGGGTCGGGAAACAGCCAGTGACTAATCCCCACAACGAGAACGGCGAGGATCAAGCCCTTGACCAGGGCACCGATGACCATCATCGCCAGATCGAACTCGGCGACGCCGGCCGAAGAAATCATCGTCAGGCCAATGATCATGAAGGTCATGATCAAGGCGTTGCCGCCGCGCAGGCCAAAACCAAACGCCAGGAACATACTGACGCCAATCAGCAGCACGCCGGTAATCGGGTAGTAACGCAGGATCGGAATCAACAACAGGCCGACGCCGGTGGTTAACATCGCAGCCAGAGCGAGAATCAATCCGGCCTTCAATGGCAGCGGCCGATTGAGGGAAGCCAACAGCAACACGGCCAGCACCGGCGCGAGAAAAGGGATCGGCAAGCCCAGGCCGAAGCTGGTCGCCAGGCACAATGCGGTGCCTGTGCCCATACGCAACGCACGCTGAACCCGGGGCGTGCGCTGGGTAGGCACGCCCTTAATAGGCATAGCTCAGCCAGCTCATTAGCCCCACGAACAAACGACCGAGCAGGTTCAATGGGTTGTCTTGAGTCGGGAATGCCATCACTTCAGCCTGCCCACCGGCACGGATGGCGCGGCTGGCGAACAGCGTTTTCCTTGAGTCCTCGGAGAACTCGATAATCACTGGAAAACGCTGGGCCGGACGCAGCCAGTCGCGGCTGTTCTGCACACTGGGAAGGCTGCCGGGCGCAGTACTCTGACCGACGCTGACACCGTAGCCGACACTGCGCACACGCCCCTCGAAAACCCTCCCCGGCAGGGCATCCAGCACGATCGAAACAGGGGTGCCGACCTCGACCAGGCCAAGGTTGTTTTCGGTCATGTCTGCGCTGATCCACACATCGTGGATGGCAATCAGGGTCATGACCGGGCTGCCGGCAGTGGCGAACTGTCCGACATCGGTGCGCAGGTCGGTGATCAGTCCCGCCGACCGTGCGTGAATCTGCGTGTTGGACAAGTCCAGTTCAGCTTTTGACAACGCCGTGGCGGCGCTGCGCAACAGCGCGTTGTCTTCTTCGCTGCCGCCTTCCTGTTCCCGTGCCCGCTGGACTTCGGCACGGGCTGCGGCGACCTGACTGATGGCCTGCTCACGGCTGGCCCGAGAGACTTCCAGCAGGCGCACGGAAATGGTGCCAGGGTCTTCGCGGTACAAACCTTCAAGGCGCTGATTGTCCTGCCGCGCCTTGAGTTCATTGGCCTGGGCGGCGCGCAAATTGGCTTGAGCCGAAGCAATGCCGGCCGTGCTGGCACCGATCTGCCGGCGTGTCGATTCAAGGTCTGCGCGTGCGCGGTCGACAGCTATTTGATAGGGCTGCTGATCCACTTCAAACAGCACATCGCCCGCCTTGACGTCCTGGTTGTTGCGCACATTCACACGGATCACCTGGCCCGCCACTTCTGAGGCCACCGGAATGACAAAGGCGCCCACCCGAGCCTGTTGCGTATACGGTGTGAAACGGTCAGCCAACAAGTACCAGGCCAAGCTGAAGACGATCAGCAGCATCACCCACTTGATGCCCTTTTTTGCAGGATCGGCGGCAGGCTCGGATGCCTTGGGGGAGGGCGCCTCAGTGACGGGCGGCGAGGGTTCAGTCATCGGCTTTAACCTTCTGGCTCGGGATAAGAGGCTTGCGAAGGGGCTGGCTCATTCAGCAGGTTGCCCCAGTCGGTGCGTTGTTCCATTTGCTGGCGAGTGTTTTGATCGACTGTCGGCTGGGCGCTGTACCACCCGCCGCCAAGGGCTTTGTACAGGGCGATCAGGTTGCTCACGGCATTACTGCGGCTGAGCAGGTAATTGTCCTGCTGTTCGAGCAATGCGCGTTGAGCGTCCAGCACGCGCTGGAAGTCCGAGTAACCTTCCCGGTATTGGGTGCTGGCCAGGCTCAACGAACGCGCGGCGGCGACCTGTGCTTCACCCAGGATGCGCTCGCGTTCCAGTGATTTGATCAGGCTGCTGGCGGCATCATCGGCCTCTCGTGCGGCCTGGCGGACTTTGTCGCGATAAACCTCAATCAGCTGCTGCAACCGCGCATCCTGTATGCGCACGTTGTTGCTGATCTGGCCGTGGTCAAACAGGTTCCAGCGCAAACTGGGACCGCCGATCAGGTCCAGGCTGTTGGAGGTGCCGCTCAACGTATCGGTGGTCCAGACGATGCTGCCCAGCAAGGTCAGCGACGGATAAAAGTCGGTTTGTGCCACACCGATCAGTGCCGACTGGGCCGCGACATTGAGCTCGGCGGCGCGCACGTCCGGGCGACGCAACAACAGGTTGGCCGGCACGTCTTGCAGCACGGCTTGGTCCACCAGCGGGATCAGTCCCTCGTTTTCAAGCAATTGGGGCAGGGCGCTGGGTGGCTGTCCGATCAGCACAGCCAACGCGTTACGGGTGCGCACTACTTGCGCCTCAAAATCCGGAATGCTGCTCAAGGTGCCCAGGTATTGGGTCTTGGCTTGTTGCAAGTCGAGTTCGGCGCTCTGGCCACTGTTGAACAGTTTTTCGGTGATCTCAAAGTTGCGCTTTTGCTGTTCGGCGTTTTCTCGGGCGACGCGCAAACGCGCTTCGGTGGTGCGCAACGAAAAGTAGGTATCGGCCACCTGAGCACGCAACAGTACAAGAACGTCTTCATAGTTGGCTTGGGCCGCGAAGTAACTGGCATCGGAGGACTCGATGGCTCGACTGAAACGCCCCCAGAAGTCCAGTTCCCAGCCGACATCAAAGCCCGCGCTGTGTTGCCAGAAGTGGCTGTCTTGCGGGTTGCTGCCACCGGATTGCTTGCGGTTGAAGTACAAGCTGTCCGCGCTGGCCTGTTGCAGCTGCGGATAACGCCCGCTTTGCGCAATGCCCAACCGGGCACGGGCTTCCATGACGCGGAGGCCGGCAATTTTCAGGTTGGAATTGTGCGCATCCGATTCGGCGATCAGCGCATCGAGGACCGGGTCGGCGAACACTTGCCACCATTGGCGAATGTCGGGATTCAGGCTTCGTTGGCTGGCTTGCTCAAGCGCGGGGCTGCTCCAGAGTTTTGTCCAGGCCTCGCCGGGGGCCTGGAAATCCGGTCCCAGACGGACACAGCCGCCAAGGCCGAGGGCGCATAGAAGAAGCAGCCGGCCCGAGCACGTCAGCATCGGTGCACTGATGGTAGATCTTGGGAAAACGTCATCCGAACATACCTAGTATTGAAATGGCGTTGGTTACCGGTTCGCTTAGGTTAGTACAGCTCGGACAAATACAAGGTCATGTTGAATGATCCGGGATCAACTAACTGCTACGCTTCTGAAGATCCATTAATCCCGGCCAAAAAATGAAGGTTAAGAAGACCATGAGCAACCCTCAGGATGACAATGCACCTGGTTCCGCTGGTTGGCGCTTCAAACTGGGCATCGCGATTATCTGTTTGATGCTGGGATCCTGGCTGATGGTGCCTCTCGCTGCCGCAGTGGATGTGCCCGGCTCAAAGATCGCGGCACTGACAGGCGTTTTGTTTATCAGCAACAAAGTTCTGTTAATTCTCGTCATTGCCATTATGGGCAAGTCCGGCTTTCAGCAACTCAAGCGCAGCATGTTCGGTTACGTCTCCACACTTGCACCGGCAGACGTGGAAGTAGGCCCGGCTCGCCATAGAATCGGCCTCGTGATGTTTTGCTTGCCACTGATCTCGGGATTTCTCGAACCTTACATAGATACTATCTGGCCGGGGCTGAGGCCCAATATCTGGCAGCTCCAGGCGCTGGGCGATGCCATGTTGATCGGCAGCTTTTTCGTGCTGGGGGGGAATTTCTGGGACAAGGTACGCGCGTTGTTCATTCGCACGGCACGTGTCGTTAATACGAGCGCGGTGTGAATCACCGCTAACGCGAAATGATCCCGTGATCGATCGCGTACTTTACGAGGGCGGCGGGTTTGTCGATGTTGAGCTTGCGACGGATGCTCAGGCGATGGGTTTCTACAGTCCGCACACTGATATCCAGTTCGCGAGCCATTTCCTTGTTGTTCAACCCCTGAGCCATCTTGTACAGCACCTGGCTTTCGCGCGGAGTCAGCTCGTTGTCGGTACTTTTATCGGCGATGAGCCGTTGTGCGATCTCGGCACTGTAGAACGTCCCGCCGCTGACAATGGCTTCGATTGCCGCAATGATTTCCCGTGAAGGCGCATTCTTCAGCACATAGCCGCTGGCACCCGAGCGAACGGATTCACTCACGTATTCATAGTTGTCGTACATGCTCAGCACCAACACCTTGAGCGACGGGTATTGGCTGCGTAACAAGCGCGTCAGCTCAAGGCCATTGATGTCCTTAAGGCTGATGTCGACCAGCAACAGGTCCGGCTGGCAGCGCCCGACCATTTCAATGGCATCGGCGCCATTCTCGGCTTCTCCCACCACTTCCAGCTGCGTCATGACCGCCAGCAGCGATTTGATTCCGTCGCGGACCAGGGAGTGATCGTCAACCAGGGCGACGCGGATCGGGTAGGGCAGGTTCATCGCAGGCATTCACTCTAATTGTTATGGGTTGAGTCAGCGTTCTGTACCGGGCAGTTTCATCGGCAGCAGCACGTCCAGCTCACTTCTTCCCGGCATCGAGGTCAGGTCGAATCGACCGCCAAAATGCTCGACACGCTCACGGATGTTGCGCAGGCCAATACCCGCGTGACGACGTTCGACTTGGGCGACGTTGAAACCGATGCCGTCATCGACCACTGTCAAACGTACGGACTTTTCAGAACCGTGCAGGGTAATGATGACGTTTTTTGCCTGTGCGTGGCGTTCGATATTGGTCAGGCCTTCTTGCACGATGCGAAACAACGAGACGGCGGCGCCATCGACCAGATGACAGTCGAATTCGTTATCGTTGAAAGTCACGACCAGACCGCTGCGCTGCTCGAATTCTGCGGCGAGTTGACCGATTGCCGCCGGCAGGCCGAGGGTGTCGAGCAGCGACGAGCGCAGGTCGTGAGAGAGGCTGCGAACTTCGCCAATCGCATCCCCGAGGCGCTCCGTGGCGTCTCTTAAGATGCTCAAACCCTTGTCTTGTCCATTCTCCAGCACATGGCTGGCCAGTTCGAACTGAAACTTGATAGACACCAGTAGCTGGCTGATGCCGTCGTGCAGCTCTCGGGAAACCCTCGACCGTTCTTCCTCTTGCAGGCTGACAATGCGTTGGGTCAGGCGCTGGAGTTTTTTGTCGGCCAGGCGATGCTCGCTGACGTTCAGCGTCATGCCGCTGGCGAAGACAAACAGCACCGCCACAAGGGCCACCGCGGCAATGGCCAGCATGGTTTTGCGGATGCCCTGAGCCACCTCGTCACGGGCCTGTCGGGTGGCGCGTTCGACGTCTTCAAGGTAAATGCCAGTGCCGAGCATCCAGCCCCAACGGTCCAGCATCACCACGTAAGCGAGCTTGTCGGTCACTTGGCCGGAAGAGGGTTTGTTCCAGGCGTAACGTTGAAAACCTTCGCCCGATTGCGCACTTTTGAGCAACGCCTGGATCACCGGCAGACCGTGAGGGTCGGTCATGTCCCACAGGTATTTGCCCACCAGCTCTGACTGGCGCGCATGCATCAGGCTACGGCCTTCGCGGTCGTAGACGAAGAAGTAGCCATTGATGCCAAAGCTGAGCTTGCGCAGTTCTTCGAGCACTTGCTGCTGCGCGCGCTCATCACCCCGACCGTCGTCGTACAGCGGCGCGATCAGGCTCTGGGCCATTTCGACGTAGTTTTTCAGCTCTGCGCGCTTGCTGGCCAGAATGCTGTCTTCGATCAGTTGCGCCTGTTGATCACCCAGTTGCCGGTTCAGGGAAATCACCAGCGCACAGATGACCGCGATCGCCAACACCAGCGGCAGAATCCCGAGCGCGACGATTTTATGTTTGAGCTGCATCTCTACTCCTGGCCAGACCGAGGGAAGGCGAAGGCCCGGCATCATATGCCAAAGATACGCGCCTCCAGTAGCAGTGCTGGACAGAATGACCTGCGGCTGTGATGAAAACGCAGAACCTTGTGGGAGCGGGCTTGCTCGCGAAGGCGGTCTGTCAGTCAACGGTGATGTTGAATGTACTGGCCTCTTCGCGAGCAAGCCCGCTCCCACAGGTTTTGTATTTCATCTGACAGATCATCTACGTAGAAATACGTAGACGCCACGTACGTAGTAACGCGGATTTATTTGTCGACAGCATGGGCGGATATTGGGCCCGCTCCGCAATGCGGACACAATTATAATAATTACCGCCGCAGCCACTGGCTGTCGGCAGGAGACACGCTATGCCCCGTCTGGCTAAACACCTCGCCTGGTTTGCCGTGGCTGTCCTGGGAGCGTTTGCGCTAAGTGTCGTGGCCCTGCGCCGCGGCGAAGCCATCAACGCCCTCTGGATCGTAGTCGCAGCAGTCGCTATTTATCTCGTCGCGTACCGCTATTACAGCCTGTTCATCGCCACCAAGGTGATGCAGCTCGATCCCAATCGAGCCACTCCCGCCGTACTCAACAACGATGGTCTGGACTACGTGCCGACCAACAAACACGTGCTCTTCGGACACCACTTCGCAGCGATCGCTGGCGCAGGGCCGCTGGTCGGTCCGGTATTGGCGGCGCAGATGGGCTACCTGCCCGGTACGCTGTGGCTGATCGCCGGCGTGGTGCTGGCCGGTGCGGTTCAGGACTTCATGGTCCTGTTCATGTCCACCCGCCGCAACGGTCGCTCCCTGGGTGACATGGTCCGTGAAGAAATGGGCCGCATCCCCGGGACCATTGCGCTGTTTGGCTGCTTCCTGATCATGATCATCATCCTCGCGGTGCTGGCGCTGATCGTGGTCAAGGCCCTGGCCGAAAGCCCGTGGGGTATTTTCACGGTGATGGCGACCATCCCGATCGCGATGTTCATGGGCATTTACATGCGCTACATCCGCCCGGGCCGCATCGGTGAAATCTCGGTGATCGGCGTGGCGTTGCTGCTGGGGTCGATCTGGCTGGGCGGGCAGATTGCCGCTGACCCGGTGTGGGCCAAGGCGTTCACCTTCACTGGAATCCAGATCACCTGGATGCTGATTGGCTACGGTTTCGTCGCCGCAGTACTACCGGTGTGGCTGATTCTGGCGCCGCGTGACTACCTGTCGACCTTCCTCAAAATCGGCACCATCGTTGCGCTGGCGATCGGCATTCTGATCACCATGCCCGACCTGAAAATGCCGGCATTGACCCAGTTCATCGATGGCACCGGGCCGGTATGGAAAGGTGGGTTGTTCCCGTTCCTGTTCATCACCATTGCCTGTGGCGCGGTGTCCGGTTTCCACGCACTGATTGCTTCCGGCACCACGCCAAAGCTGCTCGCCAGTGAAGGCCATGCCCGTTACATCGGTTATGGCGGCATGCTGATGGAGTCCTTCGTGGCGATCATGGCCATGGTGGCTGCGTCGGTGATCGAGCCAGGCGTGTACTTTGCGATGAACAGCCCGGCGGCCCTTGTCGGCGCGGATGCTGTTTCAGTGGCGCAGACGGTCAGCAGTTGGGGTTTTGCAATTACCCCGGAAGCGCTGCAAGCAGTGGCCAAGGACATCGGTGAAACCACCATCCTGGCCCGTGCCGGCGGTGCGCCGACTCTGGCGGTCGGTATCGCGCAGATCCTGCACCAACTTCTGCCAGGTGAAAACACCATGGCGTTCTGGTACCACTTCGCGATCCTGTTCGAAGCGCTGTTCATCCTCACTGCGGTGGATGCCGGTACCCGTGCCGGGCGTTTCATGCTGCAGGATTTGCTCGGCTCCTTCGTTCCAGCGCTCAAGCGCACCGAATCCTGGACCGCCAACCTGATCGCCACCGCCGGTTGCGTGGCGATGTGGGGTTACCTGCTGTATCAAGGCGTGATCGACCCACTGGGCGGGATCAACACCTTGTGGCCACTGTTCGGCATCTCCAACCAGATGCTGGCGGGTATCGCACTGATGCTGGCAACTGTCGTATTGATCAAAATGAAGCGCCAACGCTACGTCTGGGTCACCATGCTGCCAGCGGTGTGGCTGCTGATCTGCACCACCACCGCAGGCTTCATCAAGCTGTTCGACGCCAACCCGGCAATCGGCTTCCTGGCGCTGGCGAAAAAGTACAGCGACGCCTTGGCCAACGGCCAGGTCCTCGCGCCGGCCAAAAGCATCGAGCAGATGCAGCACGTCATCTACAACGCCTACACCAACGCAACGTTGACCGCGCTGTTTTTGCTCGTGGTGTTCAGCATCCTGTTCTTTGCACTCAAGGTCGGTATAGCCGCCTGGGGCACCAAGGAGCGTACGGATAAAGAAGCACCATTCCAGGCTTTGCCGGATGCTTGATGGAGGAGGGTGCCCATGTTCAATGACCTGAGTCGCCTTGGTAAATACCTGGGGCAGGCTGCACGCTTGATGGTTGGCATGCCTGACTACGACACTTACGTTGAGCATATGCAAACCAAACACCCGGACAAACCGGTGATGAGCTACGAGGTGTTCTTTCGCGAACGTCAGGAGGCTCGTTACGGCAGCAAGGCGGGACCGAAGTGCTGTTGATGCGAAACATTTAAGCGGTATTTTGCTTTAGGAGCCCGGCCTGCCGGCGATAGCGACCTTCGAGACGCTACCGTTGGCAAGCCGGGCTTTTTTTTGTTGTTGTACTTTCTGATATTGGCCGAATTCCTCCTTGAAGCGGGCGAAACACTCCATGACCTTTTGCTTGTTTTCAAGCAAATAGCCCTCTTTGAAGTACACCGTAGCGATCAATTCCAGCCTGATGACTGGGGTGTTATCCGGCAATTCAAAGGCTAGGTCAGGAGCCTTCTCGTTTAATCTTTCCGGTCTGACGCGCACCTTCAAAAACAAGCCTGCCTCCTGCGGGCAGGCTTTGAAGCTAGATGTCCGACGGTGATGTATTCAATGGGATGATGCGCTCATTTCAGGCGTAAAACCTTGAACCCATGGGTATCTGGCCGAACATCAACACTACCTGCTTCCTCTGGTTGCCCTTTTTCCGCGAAATAATCATAAACCAGGAACTTTCCTGGGACCTCGTTCCCGATATTTGGAATGACCAACCGCATTTGCTCTTGTCCAAGATAAAGCCAGCGGGGCAGGGACTTCTCTGCAAAATCGATTCGTTCGATCGAATGACTGACGGGGTTTTTGCGTAAAACAACACCCTTCAAATACGGCGAGCCGTAGTTGAGCGCAAATATAAAGCCGGAGGAAATGCACTTTGCCAGGACCACCTGCCCGACAAAGTCGGTATCAGGCATGTCCGTAAATGCAGTTTGTGTTTTCTGATCGAGCTCAAGAAACAAGCGCTGACCCTCTGCAGTTGACTCGGCCAGTAAAGACCCCCGTGTTCCATCAGACAAAGGGCAGCCGAGAATTGACTTGGGCGGCTCTGCATAGGCAGTCCCTATAAACAGGACAGTGATTAAATACAACCACGGTTTTTTCACTTTATATTGTCCCTGAGCACCTGCATTGAATCGGGACTGGCCGCGAGTTTCGCGGCACAGGCACTTATTTTTTTATAATAAACTCCGTTGGAAAGGCCTCGGTACTTTTTGTAGGCCTCTTCAATTGAGCTGGATACATCGATCCAATATTGCATGTACTCCGTGCCAAGTTGAATATTTTTGGCTTCGTCAAAAATGCTGGCGCTAGCGTGGAATTCCTTGCCTTCGGCAAATACCGCTTTGGTTTGCTCGTCGCTCGGCGTACGGCCAAGCTGTTTCTTTCTTCGATATTTGTAGACCTGTTGCACCGCTTGCATCTGCATTTGCATCAGGCCTCGAGCATTGTGCCCAGCCCCGGCATTAGCATCGAAACGTGACTCCATATAAATCTGGCAAATGATAGTGTTTGTATCAATCGAAGACTTGTTGTTGGCTTCAACCAGTTTCCTGATTTCCTTCAAACGCTTACTGTCATCTACCATGACTGAAGCCGGTTTTTTATCGGTTACCGGAGTCAACGCTTTTTGACTTGTGGCCAAAGGTTTCAATTTAGGCATATCAAGCGTCCCATCCTGGATTGATAGGGGGGATGTCGTCATAAACCTCAATCACAGCCATTTCCGCTTCTGCACTTTTTATTTTTCCAGTTATTCCTTCATCATTGGTACGTCCCGCCAGGCTCTTGCCCGAAGAGGTTTTGATGACATAAGGAAAATTTTTCAACGGTAAACCCGTGTTTTGATCAGTAATCAAGAAATCCAAGTCATGGTCTGTTTTCTCGAGAACTGTTTTTCGTTCTAAAAGTTGACCGGCGCTCGCGATTGCAGCTGCTAACGGGATCAATGGACCTAATGCCTGGGTACCTGAACCCGCTCCCGGGCCACCCCCGGAATTCACCTTCACCTCCGCCCCGCTAATCGTCACCCCGCTCGCATCAATCTTCACAAAGCTCCCGCCAGCCTTGGCCGTCAGCTCCATGCCACCCTCAACCACCACCTTCTCCCCGGCGTGGTAATGAATCTCCGTCCCGGCCTCGACAAACTGCGCCGTTCCCACTTTCACATGCCGGGTCACGCCGACAGTCAGGTGATCGTCCGCCCGCGCTTCGGTCTTGCGGTCCAGATGGGTGAGGCGGTGCTCTTCCACCTTGAACTCGCTGAATACATTGGCCTCGACCGTGTCATGCCGTTCATTGCCGATGCGGATTTTCTGGTCGTGCTCGATGTTTTCATCCCAGTCGCGCTGGGCGTGCAAGTAGAGCTGTTCCGCGCCTTTTTTGTCTTCGATGCGAAACTCGTTGTAGCCCTTGCCGCCCGGTGAGCTGAGGGTCTTGAAGGTGCTGCGGGTTTTGTTTGTCGGCAGGTCGTAGGGGACGACGTTTTCCTTGTGGTACAGGCAGCCGGTGATCAGCGGCTGGTCCGGGTCGCCTTCGAGGAAGGTGACGAGCACTTCCATGCCGACTCGCGGGATGGCGATGCCGCCGTAGGCGTTGCCGGCCCAGCCGGTGGCGACGCGCAGCCAGCAGCTGCTGGTGTCGTTGCCCTGACCGTCGCGATCCCAGTGGAACTGCACTTTGACGCGGCCATATTCGTCGCAGTGAATTTCTTCACCCGCCGGGCCGGTGACGATGGCGGTCTGGCTGCCCAGCACTTTCGGTTTCGGGTGTTCCAGGGCCGGGCGGTAATGCGCGTCCCACGGCGTGGCGAGGAAGCGGTTGCGGTAGCCCTGGTGGAAGTCGTCCTTGTTATCGGTGACGTCGCTGGTGATGTTCTCGCCGAGCACTTGCGGCTGCTTGCCTTCGTGGACGATTTCCAGCAGCAGCCAGAGGTCGTTCCACTCGGCGCGCGGGTGTTCGCTCAGGGCCATGAAGTGGCCGCTGACCAGGGTCGGTTCATCGCCTTTGCCTTCGGCCAGTTGGTAGTCGCTGCGATGGCGTTCGAGGGCACGGGTCGCCAGTTGCTTGCCCCGTGCGCGGTCGGTGAAGCGGCCGGGGTAGTCGTAGTCTTCGAGGTCCGGGGCGAACGCGCTTTTGGCCGCGCCCTCAGGCAGCAGGCGTGGTTTTTCGAAGTCGTAGTCGCGGCGGCTGACGCGGGTGGTACGGGTTTCCAGGCGCAGGTTGAAGCGCTTGATCACCGGTTTTTTGGCAGCCATGCCGGAGTCTTGCTGGTAGCTCACCGGCGCGAGTTTGCGGAACACCGTCTGGTCATCGCCGAACACCAGTTTGTGGCCGCTGGTCGAGTGCTGGAAATGGAAGTGAATGCCTTCCTCTTCGCACAGGCGCTGAATAAAGTGCAGGTCGGATTCGTCGTACTGCACGCAGTACACGCGCTCGGGGTAGATGGCGCCGAGCTGGAAGCTGTAGGCGTCGGCCAGAATGCCGCGGGCCTCGAGGACCTGGGCGATGATCTTCGGCACGCTTGACTGCTGGAAAATCTGCTGGTCGTGGTTGTGCCGCAGGTAGGCCAGTTGCGGCACCAGGCTGATGCTGTAGCGGGTCAGGCTCTTGCCGGAATCGCCTTGCTCGATGCGGTACACCAGACCATGGATCTTGCCCTGGCCGGTGGCGCCGAAGGTCAGGCAACCGGGCTTGTGCAGCAACTCTTCGAGTTTCAGGTCGGGGCGGGCGCTGACCAGTTCGATGTCGAAACAGAACGGCTGGTTGAGGGCTTCGCGGCCGACGAAACTGAGGACCTGCAGGTCGACGGAAACGCCTTCGAGTGTGAGGGAGATATGGATTGCGTTTGCGTCCAGCATGCCTTGAGTTCCGTCCTTTGAAAAAGCAGGGGCGGATGGTGCAGTATTAAAGTGCCATGTTCAAGACGAATATGGAGGGCAAGCTGTATAGGGGAAACCCTTGTCTAGAGGGTTTCGAGCAATGGATATGGGCTTGTGCCGTTGATTGCGGAGTTACAATTTTTCGGTGTGCAACCGGTAGGCCGCCTTCGCGGGCAAGCCTCGCTCCTACAGCATTTGTGGCGAGG
Organism: Pseudomonas sp. PDM09; assembly: GCF_014852305.1. Classification (NCBI taxonomy): domain Bacteria; kingdom Pseudomonadati; phylum Pseudomonadota; class Gammaproteobacteria; order Pseudomonadales; family Pseudomonadaceae; genus Pseudomonas; species Pseudomonas sp. PDM09. Next base: position 837,221 of record NZ_JACVBI010000001.1, read on the forward strand.
CATTGATCATGCCAGCGCCGGACCTGTAGGAGCGAGGCTTGCCGCGAAGAGGCCCTCACATTCAGCGCATTTCCAACTGCTGCCGATACGGCAAATCCGGCCCTGTCTTGCTGCACGTCAGCGCCGCTGCGCTCACCGCAAACCTGAGCATCCCGTCGATCTGTTCACGGCTCAGCTGCTGCAAACCTTCAACCGAATCCAACTGCTGCTCGGTCAGCCAGGTAATCAACGCTGCCTGAAATGTATCGCCAGCCCCCACAGTGTCGGCAATCTTCACTGAACAGGCCGGTACCGACCACGAGCCGTGGGCACGGCTGAACACCGTTGCGCCTTCGCCGCCACGGGTCAGGAACACCAACTGGCAGCGATATTCCAGCCAGCTTTCGATGACGTGCTGAGGATCTTGCTCGGGGTACAACAGACTCAAGTCTTCGTCGCTGACCTTGATCAGATCCGCCAGCTCCACCAGCGTGGCAATCCGCGAGCGCCACAACTCGATGTTCGGCTCGGGATTGAGGCGCACGTTCGGGTCGAGGCTGATCAGGCGTTTGCCGCTTTCCCGTTGCACCAATGCCAATAACGTATCGGCAATCGGCTGCACCACCAGCGAAAACGAGCCGACGTGCAACCCGCGCACTTCAGGCCCAAGCGTCGGCAGATGTGCCAGGCTCAACTGCCGATCAGCGCAGCCTTCGCCACGAAAGCTGTAATGGGGCGAGCCATTGGCACCGACCGCGACCATTGCCAAGGTGGTCGGCGCGGCAAAGTCCACGAGGTAGTCCGGGCGCACACCTTCATCCTGCAGCACTTGCTGCAAACGTCGGCCGAGGTAATCGGTCGACAGCCCGCCAAACAGTGCCGCGTCCACGCCCAAGCGGCGCAAACCTACGGCCACATTGAACGGCGAGCCGCCGGCAATCGCCTTGAAATTCACTTTGGATGCCAAGCCGCTGGCATCGTCTTCGCTGAAGAAATCGAACAGCGCTTCGCCACATACCAGATACATAGTTTCTCGCTCTTTAAAGGGTTGCGACATGCTGTCGATAGCGTTCATAGGCCTGCTGACAGGCCGCCACATTTTCTGCAATCGGTAAGGTTTCACTGGCCAGATCGAGCGTTACGCAACGCTCGCACAAGTCCGCCAGGCTGTCTTCGTGACCGTTTGCCCAGGACTTGCACCACGCCGCCTGAATCGCTGCGCCGAGGGCCGCGGCTTCACTTTGCTCGGTACAAATCACTGGCGTATTCATGATGTCAGCGACGATCTGCCGCCACACCGGGCTCTTCGAGCCGCCGCCGATCAGGCAGATGCGCAGGCTTTGTAAGCCATTGTGGCGAAGCAGGTCCAGCCCATAACGCAAACCAAAGGTGGTGCCTTCTACCACGGCGCGGCACAGGTTGGCCTGGGTCAGGTTGGTCATAGTCAGCCCCAGCAGGCTGCCGCTGGCATGGGGCAGGGCGGGAACGCGTTCGCCATTGAGGAACGGCAGCATGCACACGCCGTCGGCACCGATCGGCGCTTGCTCGACCAAGCCGTTGAACGCCTCGATATCCAGTTCGAACAGCTCGCGAATCGTGCTGGTCGCGTTGGTCAGGTTCATCGTGCAGATCAGTGGCAGCCAACCGCCGCTGGAGGAGCAGAAGGTCGCAACCGAGGCATCCGGGCTGACGTTTGCTTGTTCGGCATAGGCGTAAACCGTGCCCGAGGAACCAAGGCTCATGGTGATCGCGCCGGGCTTTATATTGCCGGTTCCGATCGCGCCCATCATGTTGTCGCCACCGCCGCTGGAGACCAGTGCTTGCGGATTGATGCCCAGATGTTCGGCGATACTCGGCAGGATTGTGCCGACCGGTTGGTGGGCATCGATCAGCTCCGGGAGCGCGGCTTGCAGGCGCCCGGTGGGGTCGATGTCGCGCAGCAGTTGCAAGTCCCATTGGCGGGTGCGCACGTTGAAATACCCGGTGCCCGAGGCATCACCGTACTCGCTGCAACTGCGGCCGGTGAGCCAGTAGTTGAGGTAGTCATGGGGCAGCAAAATGCGGGCGATCCGGGCGAACACTTCCGGGTGCTGTTCTTTGGTCCAGAGCAGTTTGGACACGGTGTAGCCCGGCGCGATGACAATGCCGAGGCGTTCCAGGGAACCTTCTTCGCCGCCCAGATGGGCGAGCAAGCGGTCGTTCTCCGGCGTGGACTCGGTGTCGCACCAGAGCTTGGCCGGGCGCAACACCTGGCCGCGATCGTCGAGCATCACCAGGCCATGCTGCTGGCCGGAAACACCGATGCCGAGGATGGCCTGACCGTCTACATTCGCTGCGAGCAATGCACGGTGGGTGGCCAGGGTAAAGGCTTCCAGCCATTGGGCAGTGTCTTGCTCGCGACGACCATTGGCGCCGCTGATGAGGCTGTGGGCGGCGGCGCCCTGACCGAGGACCTGACCGCTGTGCGCGTCGAGGATCACGGCTTTGGTGCCTTGGGTGCCGCAATCGATGCCCAGGAATAGTTGTTGGTTTGCCATGGAAGATCCTTGATGTGTCAGGTCGATCTCGGTGAACCCATTCGCGAGCAAGCCCGCTCCCACATTGGATTGTTGTCGAACACAAAATCCGTGTTCACTGAAGATCTACTGTGGGAGCGGGCTTGCTCGCGAAGACGGCAGCAGGTTCACCACCACTCTTACGCCAGCACCCGCTCCAACGTCCGTGTCACCCCAACATCGCGCAAGCTGTTACAGCACCACTCGAACGCAGCGACGAACTCTGGAGAGCGCGGAATCGCCGTCCCAAAAATCTCCTCCACTTCCAACAACCGCTGAGTGATCAACACATCATCGGCCACCAGCGCCTGACAGAACGCTGCCCGTGGATCCGGAATTGCATAGCTCTGGCCATTCTCATCCACGCCTTTGAGGTACAGCGCCCAGGCCGCCACCACCAGCGCCGCACGTTTGGTCTCCTGCCCATCGGCAATCAAGCGGTTGATGGTCGGCACGGTGAACTTCGGAAACTTCGACGAGCCGTCCGAACACACTCGCTCCAGCTGATCGGCAATCGCCTGATTGGAGAAGCGCGCCACCAGGGTGTTTTTGTACTCGGTCAGGTCGATGCCCGGCACCGGTGCCAGTTGCGGCGTCACGTCCAGGTCCATGTAGGCGCGCATGTAGCGCACGAACAGTGGGTCGTTCATGGTTTCGTGAACGAAGCGGTAACCTTTCAAAAAGCCCAGGTAGGTCAAGGCCAGATGGCTGCCGTTGAGCAGTTTGATCTTCATCTCTTCGTAAGGCGTGACGTCATCGGTGAACTGCACGCCGACCTTTTCCCAGGCCGGGCGACCGTTGACGAATTTGTCTTCCAGCACCCATTGCACAAACGGTTCGCAGACCACCGGCCACGCGTCGTCGATGCTGTGTTTGTCGTGCAGTTGCAGACGATGCTCGGTGCTGGTCATCGGCGTGATGCGGTCGACCATCGCATTAGGGAAACTGACATGGTGCTCGATCCAGTCGCGTAGATCGGCGTCGCGCAGGGCGGCGAATGCCAGCAGGGCTTTACGGGTCACGGCGCCGTTGTGCGGCAGGTTATCGCAAGACATCAGCGTGAACGCGGGCGTGCCGGCTGCACGTCGTTTGGCCAGTGCGACGCAGAGGAAGCCGAACACGGTTTTCGGTGCGTTCGGGTGAGCCAGATCATGCTGGATCTGAGGCAGGTGCGCCATGAATTCGCCGTTGCTGTCATCGATGCAATAGCCGCCTTCGGTGATGGTCAGCGAGACAATGCGGATGTCTGGATCGGCGAGTTTGTCGATCAGCGCTTCGGCGCTGTCTTCGGCCAGCAGCATGTCGCGGATGGCACCGATAACCCGCACTTCAGCGTCGTCGCTGTCGCCGAGTTCGAACAGGGTAAACAGATAATCCTGCTCTTTGAGATCGTCCCGGGCGCGGCGATCTTCAGCGCGCAGGCCGACCCCGCAAATGGCCCAGTCCAGCGCTTCGCCGGTATTCATCAAGGCATCGGTGTAGTACGCCTGATGCGCGCGGTGGAAACCGCCGACGCCAATGTGCGCGATGCCTTGGCGAGTGTCGCTCAGGGTGTAGGCGGGCAGGGCCACTTCGGGGGCGAGGCGGTTGAGGTTCTGTTTATTCAGTTTCATCGCATGCTCTCGGATCAGGCCGCGGCGCGCAGTGGGCGGGTCAGCGCCACGCCGTCGGCATCGAATAAATGGCAGTGTTCAGCGTCCAAGTGCAGGCTCAGGGTTTCGCCATAACGGCTGGCCAGATCGCCGCGAACACGCATGGTCAGCGCTTCGCCGGACGACGTCAGGACGTGGCAGAAGGTATCGCTGCCCAAGCGTTCGCTGACGTCGGCAGTGACTTGCAAGGTGCAGTCGCCGGTTTGCGCGAGATTCAGATGCTCCGGGCGAATGCCCAGGGTTACCGCGCCGCCGACGCTCAGGTTGGCGCCGCTCAGCGGCAACGTGATGCGGGTGCCGGCGTCCAGCAGCACTTCGCAGCGCTGGCTTTCGACGCGGGTGACTTTGCCTTTGAGCAAGCCCATTTTCGGCGTGCCGAGGAAGCCTGCGACAAACAGGTTGGCCGGCTGGTGATACAGGTCCAGCGGCGAACCGACTTGTTCGACTTTGCCGCCATTGAGCACGACGACTTTGTCGGCCATGGTCATGGCTTCAACCTGATCGTGGGTCACGTAGATCATCGTGGCTTGCAGTTCTTTGTGCAGGCGCAACAGTTCCAGGCGCATCTGCACCCGCAGGGCGGCGTCGAGGTTGGACAGTGGTTCGTCGAACAGGAATATTTTCGGGTTGCGCACGATCGCCCGGCCGATGGCCACGCGTTGCCGCTGACCACCGGACAATTGCTTGGGCTTGCGCTCCAGCATCGGCCCGAGTTCAAGGATGCGCGCCGCTTCGCCGACTTTTTTCTCGACTTCGGCTTTCGCTACACCGGCCAGGTCCAGGGCAAACGACATGTTTTTGCGCACGCTCATGTGTGGGTACAGGGCGTAAGTCTGGAACACCATCGCCAGGTCGCGCTTGGCCGGGCTGACTTCGGTGATGTCGCGGCCATCCAGTTCGATGGTGCCACCGCTGACTTCTTCAAGGCCGGCGATCAGCCGCAGCAGGGTGGATTTACCACAGCCCGACGGGCCGACGAACACCACGAATTCCTTGTCATTCACTTCCAGGTCGATGCCTTTGATGATGGAAAAACCTTCGAAGCCTTTTTGCAGATTTTTGATTTTCAGGTTGGCCATGATGATGGGCCTCCAGGTGTTGTTATTCAGTTGAGCCGTGCGGGCTTTTCTGTAGGAGCCAGGCTTGCCGGCGAAGGCGTCCGTCAAACCGCCTTCGCCGGCAAGCCTGGCTCCTACAGGGATCGGATCGGATTCATTTCACGGCGCCGAACGACAGGCCGCGGACCAATTGTTTCTGGCTGATCCAGCCGAAGATCAGGATCGGCGCACAGGCCAGGGTCGACACCGCCGATAACTTGGCCCAGAACAGACCTTCGGGGCTTGAGTACGAGGCGATCAACGCGGTCAGTGGCGCGGCCTGGGACGAGGTCAGGTTCAGCGACCAGAACGCCTCGTTCCAGCACAGGATCAGCGACAGCAGAACCGTGGAAGCCAGGCCGCCCTTGGCGATCGGCAGTAACACCCGGACCATTTCCTGCCACAGCGTTGCGCCGTCCAGGCGTGCGGCTTCGAGGATGTCTTTGGGGATGTCTTTGAAGTAGGTGTAAATCATCCAGACCACGATCGGCAGGTTGATCAGCGTGTAAATCACGATCAGCGCGATGCGCGTGTCCAGCAGGCCGAAGCTCTTGGCCAGCAGGTAGATCGGCATCAACACGCCCACCGGCGGCAGCATCTTGGTCGATAGCATCCACAACAGCGTGCCTTTGGTGCGCTGGGTTTCGTAGAACGCCATGGAGTAGGCCGCCGGTACTGCGATCAGCAGGCACAGGGCCGTGGCGCTGAAGGAAATCACTACCGAGTTCCAGGCGAAGCTGAAGTAGTCGCTGCGCTCGTTGATGTGCAGGTAGTTCTCCAGCGTCGGCGTGAAGATGAACTGTGGCGGCGTGGCGAACGCATCGATTTCGGTTTTGAAACTGGTCAGTACCATCCAGAAGATCGGGAAGAAAACCAGGATCGCAATGGCCCAGGCCAGGGTGCCCAGCAGCAGGCTTTGCAGACGGCGGGATTGTTGAAGAGTCATGGCGCAGGCCTCAGGCTTTGTCTGTCAGGTTTTTGCCGATCATCCGCACCAGCACGATGGCCGCGACGTTGGCAATCAACACCGCGATCAAACCACCGGCGGACGCCATGCCGACGTCGAACTGCACCAGCGCCTGGTTGTAGATCAGATAGGCGAGATTGGTCGAGGCATAACCGGGGCCACCGTTGGTGGTGGTGAAGATTTCGGCGAACACCGACAGCAGGAAGATGGTTTCGATCATCACCACCACTGCAATCGGCCGCGCCAGGTGCGGCAGGGTCAGGTGCCAGAAGATCGCGATGGGGCCGGCACCGTCCAGGCGCGCGGCTTCTTTCTGCTCCTGATCGAGGGACTGCATGGCGGTCATCAGAATCAGGATCGCGAAGGGCAGCCATTGCCACGAGACAATGATAATGATCGACAGCAGCGGGTAATGCGCGAGCCAGTCCACCGGCTGCGCGCCGAACAGCTTCCAGATGTAGGCGAGAATCCCCGAGACCGGGTGAAAGATCAGGTTCTTCCAGATCAGCGCACCGACGGTGGGCATGATGAAGAAGGGCGAGATCAACATCACCCGCACGATGCCGCGACCGAGAAACTCACTGGCCTCCAGCAATGCGCTGATCAACACGCCGAACACCACGCTGATCAGCAACACACTGCCCACCAGCAACAGCGTGTTGGTGGCGCCGGGCAGGAAGCCCGAGTCACTCAGAAAGTAGCTGAAGTTCTCCAACCCCACGAACTGGTTTTCACCGGGGTAGAGCAGGTTGTAGCGGATCATCGAAAAGTAAACGGTCATGCCCAGCGGCACGATCATCCACAGCAGCAACAGCGCCACCGAGGGGCTGACCAGAAACCAGCCAGGGTTGGTCAACCGGCTTTTACGCACCGGTTGGGCAATGTCCATGTGAGCTTTGACAGTTGAAATATTCATGGCGTTAAAACCGATTAAGAACAGACAAATGAAGATCCAATGTGGGAGCGGGCTTATGTGGCGAGGGGGCTTGCCCCCGTTGGGTCGCGAAGCGACCCCAAAGCTTTGCGACTGCTTCGCAGCCGAACGGGGGCAAGCCCCCTCGCCACAAAGCCCGTCTCCACAGTTGTTATTGCGCGGTTATTTTTGGATAACCGGCACGCTTCATTTCACGTTCGGTGGTTGACTGGGCGGCGGTCAAAGCCTGGTCGACCGTGGTCTGGCCGATCAGCGCTGCCGAGAACAGCTTGCCGACCTGGGTGCCCACGGCCTGGAACTCAGGAATGGTCACCAACTGGATGCCGACATAGGGCACGGGCTTGAGGGACGGTTTACTCGGGTCCGCAGCCTTCAGCGATTCCAGCGTCACCTTGGCGAACGGCGCGGCGCTCATATAGGCCTCGGTGTAAGTCGAAGTACGAGTGCCTGGCGGCACGTTGGCGATGCCGTCTTTTTCCGCGACCAACGCACCGTATTCCTTGGAAGTGGCCCAGGCGCTGAACGTTTTCGCCGCGTCCTTGGCCTTGGAACTGGTCGGAATGGCCAGCGCCCAGGAATACAACCAGGCCGAACCTTTGTCGGTGGTTTCATGTGGTGCGTAGGTGAAGCCGACGTGATCGCTGACCTTGCTTTGGGTCTTGTCGGTGACGAACGAGCCGGCGACGCTGGCATCGACCCAGATCGCACACTTGCCACTGTTGAACAGCGCCAGGTTTTCGTTGAAACCGTTGCTCGACGCGCCAGGAGGTCCAGACTTCTTCATGGTGTCGACGTAGAAGTTCAGCGCGTTTTTCCATTCGGGGCCGATGAATTCCGGTTTCCATTGCTCATCGAACCAGCGTGCGCCGTAAGCATTGGCGACGGTGGTGATCAGTGCCATATTCTCGCCCCAGCCCGCCTTGCCGCGCAGGCAGATGCCGTACTGTTCTTTGTCTTTGTTGGTGAGTTTGCTGGCAAATTCGCTGATCTGGGTCCAGGTCGGGCGCTCGGGCATGGTCAGCCCGGCGTCCTTGAACAGGTCAGTGCGGTAATAGGTGATGGAGCTTTCCGCGTAGAACGGCAGGGCATAGAGCGTGCCCTTGACCGAGAGACCTTCCCGGACTGAAGGGAACACGTCGTCGAGGGCGTAACTGGCCGGCAAGTCCTTCATCGGTTCCAGCCAGCCCTTGGCGCCCCAGAGTGCGGCTTCGTACATGCCGATGGTCAACACATCGAACTGCCCGCCCTGGGTGGCGATGTCGGTGGTCAGGCGTTGGCGCAGGACGTTCTCTTCGAGCACCACCCAATTGAGCTTGATGTCCGGATGCTCGGCCTCGAAGGTTTTCGAGAGTTTTTGCATGCGGATCATGTCGCTGTTGTTGACGGTGGCAATGGTCAGGGTCTGGGCGCCGAGGCTGACGCTACTGAGGGTCATGCAGGTGAGAGCAAGCAGAGCTTTTACAGAAGGTTGCATCGTGCACTCCTTTTCTGCACCCGGCGGGTTACAGAAGGACAGTTATTGTTTTTGTGTCTTCCTGCGCAGGAAGAATGTGCACTGATTACAGCCTTCAATTGATGGGGTGACAAATCATCCATCGCACTGTGACCGATACTTTTTTGCACTGGGGTTGAGGGCGAGAGGTGCGTGGTACGGTTTACTAGCCGCTAGCGCCGTTGGAAATCTGTACAGGTTTTCAGCTTGAATACAAAACCTTGTGGGAGCGGGCTTGCCCGCGAAGAGGCCGTCAGATCCACCGATTTATATCGGCTGACAGTCTGCTATCGCGGGCAAGCCCGCTCCCACAGGGGTAGGTATTAACCCAGGTTTTGCTCAGTCAAGCGCTGCACCGCCAACCGCCGGTAGTGCGACGGCGTCATGCCCTTGAGCTGTTGAAAGCGCCGGTTGAAGTTGGAAATATTATTGAAGCCCGATTCGAAACACACATCGGTCACCGTTTTGTCGCCATCGGCCAGCAGCTCGCAGGATTTGCTGATGCGCAGGCGATTGACGAATTCGATGAAGCAGCGCCCGGTGGCCTGTTTGAACACTCGGCTGAAGTAGGTCGGCTTCAGGCCCAAGTGCTCGGCGACTTCTTCCAGCGGCAGTTCTCGGGCGTAATGGGCAAAGATGTAATCCACCGCCCGGTTGGTGCGGTCGATATTGTGCTCATCGGCCAATTGCGGCGTCGTGGCACCGGACAGCAACTGATAGTCATCGGATGCCGCCAGCAACTCCAGCAGAATGAAAAAATGCCCGAGCCGGGTCATGCCCTTGGTATCAGCGATGCGCTGCATCAAGGTCATGGCCTGGCGAATCGTGCGCTTGCAGCGAAACTCGATGCCGTACTGCGCGCGCTCCAGCAAGGGTGCAAGCGTCTTGAGCTCGGCGAACACCTGATGGCCGCTTTCGAACAGTTCGTCAGTGAAATTGACCAGCATGTCGCGTTTGGGCACCACTTCGTCTTCGGCCACCTGGCTGATCCAGTTGTGAGGCAGGTTGGGACCAGTCAGGAACAGCGTTTCCGGGTAGAAGTTGCCGATGTAGTCACCGATGAACACCTTGCCGGAGCTGGCGATGATCAGGTGCAGTTCGTATTCCTTGTGAAAATGCCAGCGCACCAAAGGGCAGGGGAAGCCATGCTGACGATAGATGATGGACAACCCGTTATGGTCGTCCATCAATTCGTAGGAAGGATCGGTAACTCTGGCTGGTCGGCTCATGTCAGGGCACTTTTATTGTTATCGCCCGTTGATCATGCCTCTTTCCAGGCTCTCTGTGCCAGCCTGCGACACTGCTCGATAGCGAATGGTGGTCGAAGACAGCGATCAGAAGAACGTTTCGTAGGGCGTCCCTTCAAGTGCTGATAAGTTCTTGTTGCGTTCGGCGGGCGAAGTTCGGCATTTTCTTAAATGCGATTTTTTGCTTCAATCCACTGCGCCATGTATTGAGTGCTTTTGTGATGATGATGGCGCAACATGCTGCCGGTGAAGTTATCCCTTCTAAGTAGTGCCAGGTGTTGCTGGCAATACAACAACTTCTCGATCAGCGCCGGGCCATGTACCGCGGGCTGATAGCGATCGGCTAATAATTGCTGGCCATGGGATTGGGCACTCATCCAGAGGTCTTTTTCTTTATAAAGACGAACCGCACAATCGGCGAACTCGCGCGCGGTTCGGGTCACGGCGCCCGGCCACGGCTGTTCGCGGTGCATCGCTTCTGCGCCAATGGGGGTGGTGACATTGGGCGTGCCACACAGCATGGCGTCGACAATCTTGCCTTTGATACCCGCACCAAAGCGTAACGGCGCCAGGCATACCCGCGCCGCGGACATGACTTGCAAAGCATCTTCTGCCCAGTTCATCACATGAAACCCTTGGGCCGCATTGTGCAGGGCGGTGGCTTTGGGCGGCGTATAGGCGCCATAGATGTGCAGTTGCGCCTCTGGCAACTGCGCACGGATCAGCGGCCAGATCGTGGTTTTCATCCAGAGCACGGCATCCCAGTTCGGCGCGTGGCGGAAGTTACCGATACTGAGGAAATGCGCACGCTCCTCAAACGCCGGCGACGCGGTGGTCAGGGGTTCGACCATCAATGGGCACCAGTGCAGCAATTGTTGCGGCAACCCGAACTGCTCGACCAACAATTCAATCTCCACTTCGGAGATCATCAGGTTCAAGTCGCAGCGATACAGCGCGGCGATCTCCCGTTTCGCCAGATCGGTATCGGCCATGAGCTCGAACTCTTCGCGCAATGCAGGGGCGAATAACTCGCTGAAATCATTGGCGTCATCACTGGCCTTCAAGCGCTCCTTGAGTCGCTGATGCCGGGCATGTCGCAGGCTTTGCAGGTCGGAGGTCTCCAGCACGCGCAAGGCGTCGGGGCAGTGTTTCTCTACTCGCCAGCCGAACTGTTCTTCCATCATGAACTGGTCGAACAACACGATATCCGGTGCCAGTTCACTGACAAAGGTGTCGAAACTGCTGTTATTCAACTCGATCGGCACTTCGCGGATGCCCAGCACGGTCAGATCGGCCTTGTGCTCGCCGGGACCGGCGGGACTGCTGAAAGTGATATCCCAGCCTTGCTGCAAAAACGTTTCGAGGATCTGCATGACATGCCCACTGGCCGCAGAAGAGCGGGGCTCGGGCCAGACGTAACCAATCACCAGGACTTTGGTTGCGCGGGGCTGGGTCATAAATAGTGATCCTTTGCAGCAAGCGAGGGGGCAAAAAGGGCGCAATTAAACCACAGTACAGTAGTGGTCGCATGCGCCCGGTATCGGTAACTCGGTATGTCTGAAACTTAGAGGATGTTGATTTTTACCAGTGTCTGCCCACTGATGTATCCATGGTTGGCATTTTTGAGTGCCGCTTTCATGGTCGCTATATTCTGCTGATACGCTTGCTTGTTGGTTTTTAATTGGCTTAGCAGCGATGTCGTCAATGCAAACGAGTCGGCATTTTTAAACACCATGGAGCTGTTGTAGTTGGTATTTGGAAAACTCGGCAGGCCCATGGACATCTTGCCGTTGGCGAGATTCAGGAGTGGACTAACGTCCAATTGTTGAGAACCACCCCATTTAGCAAAACGGTCGAGATTGTCGTGTCTTGATTCACTGACCCAGGGTGGCGGGTAGCGTTCTGCAAAACGCCTCATCGGCGGGTGGTGCCTTATCCGGATATGTATCCGGAAGAATCTTGACCAATGTCGTTTCGACAACGCCGTCTGCGTACTCAGCCTCGAAGAACTCTGCGCTCCAACCCACCTTGGGAGCACGGAGAGTTGCATGGACTTCCGTTGAGGCCGGCAACTGTGCTGCGGTGTAGCGCACGCCGCAGTTGTACCTGAAGTCCCGGGCCTTTGGGTTGTGGGCTGTCCACTGGGTCATCCTGATTGGCATTTCGGACAAGGTCAGCTGCAACTTGGTTGATGAGGCGTCCAGGTGCTGTTCCTGTGCCTTTAACCTCGGTGCGGTATTGCCGGTCTGCCGCCGCTTGATGTAAGGAATCAGGTTCGCTTCAACAAACGCCCGCACATCGTGGGCGGCATTGGGAATGATCCGAAGTGTATTGTCACCCGGCAGATCCGCAAGATACTGGCGCGAAGCATCCGGGATGAAGAAATCATCACCACTGGCGTTGACGATGTATTTCGGGATCTTCAAGCGGTCGATGTAGCCGGATAGATTTCGATAGTTCATCGGATCTTCGACTTGCAGCAACTTCTTGAACGGCTCGCTCTTGCGTTGGGCGATCACGCCTTGCAAGTAGTAGTCGATGTACGCCAGAGGCCAGTTACCGCCGTAAGCCAGAAACGTCTGGTCGAACACTTTGTCCGTGTTCAAGACGTCTATGACAAACGGCACGATGCTATCGACGCGTGAGTCCGAAAGGGCGGACAGCCATACCGCCCAACCGCGTTTCGACGCGCCGGTGGCAAGAAAACTCACCACCTGGCCTGGCTGCGTTTCCTTTTGTGTCAGGTCCATGGCCTTAACCAATGCTTCCATCATCGGCACATGCAGCGACATAAAGGGTTGTTGTTCCGGCGCCTGCATGAATAGTTTCCAGCTGTGGGCAACGCTGCCATCTTCTGTGCGCGGCACGCCGTCATCGCTGTAGGTCAAATACTGGTTAGGGACATTGCTGACAGCCACTACGATCAAACCGGTTTGCCGGGCAATGTTGAGTAATGTGTGCTGCGAAAAGTTGTTGGGTGCTCCCGGAGACTCACCGGGCAAAGGCTGGTTGACGCCGTCGTTGGCGACCAGCACGGCACGCGTACCTTTGACGTTGTCGGGAATGTACAGGTCGACTCCATGGGTCCAGTCTGCTGGGGCGACTTGACCGCCCTGGCCCCAGGACTGTGACATCAGTTCGAAGCGCCGGATGTTGACGCCGGGCTGTTGCTCTTGTCCCTTACTGACGTAGCGCAGCGGTTGCGTCGCTTGGGCTTTGCGATAGCAGTTCAATACTTCGCTGAACGCTTGTCCGTTCTGTTCAAAGCAGTGCTGCGGATTGTCGGAAGAGGCTGACTGGCAACCATATCCGGCGATGAGCATTAGCAACAATCCGCTGATTTTCAAATAACGTGCGTAGCATTCGGTTTGATTCGGCATGGACCCGGTTCCTTATGAGTGAGAATCACCGGTCCAATCAAACGCCAGGCGGGCGGCCTTTTCTACTGTCAGAGTTGACAGGTTGAGCCGAAAAACGCCGAAAAATGCAGTCTTACGTCTGTTTATGCAGAAGTGGAGGGGGCCACAGCCCCAGTCAACTTTCTCAGACCAGCATGCCTTTGACCTTGTCCCGCAACTGATCAATGGAAAACGGCTTGCCGATCACGTGCATGTCGTCAGGCACCTCGATGCTTTCGGCATAGCCGCTGGCGAACAGAATTGGCAATTCGGGACGCAGCATGCGCGCCTGCTTCGCCAGTTCCCGACCGTCCATGACCGGCAACCCCACATCTGTCATTAGCAAGTCGATGTCCTGGTCTTCGTCATTTAGAAACTCCAGGGCCTGTTCGCTACCATCCGCCTCGAGTACTTCGAATTCGAGCTCCTCCAGCACATCGACGATCAGCGTGCGCACGATGGCATCGTCTTCGACGACTAGAATGGTGGAGGTGTCTGCGGACATAGTGGGGCTCTCAAAGGTTGAATTCGCGGTTGCCGGACAATCGAAACCGCCGGGTTCTTGCGTGATTGAGTGATGAATCACGACAGGTTCCCGACGCGCTACAAAAACAATAGCCGCACAAGAGCCGCAGAGAATAACCGCTCCTTTGTCCCAGAGCAGCTAAATGCAGGTTTTTGCCGCAAAACATGTCAGAAAAATGGATGAGCCCGGCCGTTTTGGGGCAGACTCGATGCTTTTCAATAGCACGACAAGGCTTCCCCATGACCTCTGCGTCCTCGGTTGATGAGCAACGATTCCGTAAACTCCTGAGCCGCAACGTCAGCCTGCCATTGGGTGTGGGCGTCATCAGTGCGGTTTTCTTCGTTTCGCTGATCACCTACCTACTGTCGGTGATTCAGTGGGTCCAGCACACCGACCGGGTGATCAATAATGCCAATGAGGCGATAAAGCTGACCGTCGATCTGGAAACCGGCATGCGTGGGTTCCTGCTCAGTGGCGACGAACATTTCCTCGATCCCTACGAGACGGCCAAGCCGAGAATCGCCGTCGCGCTCAATACCTTGCTCGAATTGACCGCTGACAATCCGGTCCAGACTGATCGTCTGCGCCGGCTCCAGGCCTTGCAGACGGAGTGGGCCAATTACGCGCAAGCGATGATCGATTTGCAGCGTGCCAGCGGTGACTACCGTGGCGCCGTCAAGGCCGGGCGTGGCAAGCGGCTGACCGATGAGATCCGCAAGCAATTCGAAGATGTTATCGACCTGGAGCAGCAGTTGCGTGGTACACGCAACGAGGAAGTGCGCCAAACCACGATCTGGAGCATCGCCCTTTATCTGCTGTTCGTGGCCGCTATCAGCGGGTTGCTGGCCTACATTGGTCGTCGGGACTTGCTCAAACTGTCGCAAAGTTACAGCACCAATCTCGCCGGACAACAGGCCAGTGCCCGACGCCTGGAACAGCAAGCCTGGTTACGTAACGGCCAGACCGAACTGGCCGAGCAAGTCCTGGGGCAGCTATCTCTCAATGTGTTGGGGCGCAACATTTTGCAGTTCTGTGCGCAATATTTAGGCACGGCTGTCGCGGCGATCTATGTCCGTGAGGATCATGGTGGCCTGAAGCGTATCGCGTCTTACGGTTTCTCCCGGGAACAGGAAGCGCTTGAACAGCAGATCTACAGTGGCGAAGGGATTGTCGGCCAGGTGGCGCAACAGGCGCGTTTGATTCGTCTGGATGACGTACCAGGCGACTACTTCAAAGTCAGTTCCGGCCTGGGCGAAGGTTTACCGCATAGCGTATTGGTGGTGCCGACCAGCGATGACGATCGGGTCAACGGTGTGATCGAACTGGGGTTCCTGCGCACGCTGACGGATCGTGATGTTGAACTGCTCGAATTGATTGCCGGCAACATCGGCACCTCGATCGAGGCCGCTCGCTATCGTCAACGTTTGCAGGAGGTGCTGGCCGAAGCCCAGCAACTCAACGAAGAGCTGCAGGTTCAGCAAGAAGAACTCAAGAGCGCCAACGAGGAGCTGGAAGAGCAGTCGCGGATTCTCAAGGAATCCCAGGGCCACCTGGAAACCCAGCAGGTAGCGCTGGAGCAAACCAACGAACAACTCGCCGAGCAGGGGCAGATCCTGGCCGCGCAACGCGATGCCATGGACCAGAAAAACACCGAGCTGAATCTGGCCCAGGTTGAACTCGAAGCGCGCGCCGAAGAGTTGCAGCGCTCCAGCAAGTACAAATCCGAATTCCTCGCCAACATGTCCCACGAACTTCGCACGCCGCTGAACAGTTCGTTGATTCTGGCCAGGCTGTTGGCGGAAAACCCGCAGGAAAATCTCAGTGCCGAGCAGGTCAAGTTCGCCGAGTCGATCTATTCCGCCGGCAATGATTTGCTCAACCTGATCAACGATATTCTCGACATTTCCAAGGTCGAGGCCGGCAAGCTTGAGGTGCGAGCGGAAAACACCAGTGTCGCGCGTCTGGTGGAAGGCCTGCGTGGCATGTTCCAGCCGTTGGCTGCGCAAAAGAACCTGGATTTCCAGGTGCAATTGCTGGCCGATGCGCCCCTGATGCTGTTCACCGACCGCCAGCGCCTGGAGCAGGTGATCAAGAACCTGCTGTCCAACGCCGTGAAGTTCACCGAGAAAGGCACTGTCAGCCTGAGCGTCGCTGCTCAACCGGGCGAGGGCATTGCCTTTATCATCCGCGATTCGGGCATCGGTATCGCGCCGGATCAGCAGGAAAGCATTTTCGAAGCCTTCCGTCAGGCCGATGGCACCATCAATCGTCGTTACGGCGGCACCGGCCTGGGTTTGTCGATTTCGCGTGATCTGGCCACGTTATTGGGCGGCTCCATCAGCGTGACCAGCACGCCTGGGCAGGGCAGTGTGTTCACCCTGGTGCTGCCGCAGCACTACGTCGAACCAGACGAGGCGATGAATGCAACGACAGTGGCCGAGCCTACAAACGCGGTGATTTCTGCGCCTGGGCCATTGATTGCCGACGTCGACATTCCGCGTTTCGACGATGATCGCAACAAGGCGCCATTCGCTACCCGCTGCATCCTGGTCGTGGAGGATGAGCCCAACTTTGCGCACATTCTTTACGATCTGGCCCATGAACTGGGTTATCAGTGCCTGGTGGCCCATGGCGCCGACGAAGGCTATGACCTGGCCATGCAGTTCCTCCCTGATGCGATTCTGCTGGACATGCGCCTGCCGGATCATTCCGGGCTGACGGTATTGCAGCGCCTGAAAGAACATGCTGAAACCCGGCACATCCCGGTACACGTGATTTCGGTCGAAGACCGGGTCGAGGCGGCCATGCACATGGGCGCCATCGGTTATGCGGTCAAGCCCACCACCCGCGAGGAGCTCAAGGAGGTATTTGCCCGCCTCGAAGCCAAACTGACGCAGAAGGTCAAACGGGTCTTGCTGGTTGAAGACGATGATGTGCAACGCGACAGCATCGCTCGGCTGATCGGCGACGAGGACATTGAAATCACCGCTGTCGGCCTGGCGCAGGATGCGCTGGACCTGCTGCGCACCACGATTTTCGACTGCATGATCATCGACCTGAAGCTGCCGGACATGCTCGGCAATGACTTGCTCAAACGCATGTCGACCGAGGATATCTGCTCGTTCCCGCCAGTGATCGTCTATACCGGACGTAACCTGACCCGGGATGAAGAGGCAGAGCTGCGCAAGTATTCGCGTTCGATCATCATCAAGGGCGCTCGCTCGCCCGAGCGGTTGCTGGACGAAGTGACACTTTTTCTGCACAAGGTCGAATCCCGCTTGTCCCAGGAGCGTCAGACGATGCTCAAGATCGCCCGCAGCCGGGACAAGGTTTTCGAGGGCCGTAAAGTGCTGTTGGTGGACGACGATGTACGCAACATCTTCGCGTTGACCAGTGCATTGGAGCAAAAGGGGGCCGTCGTGGTCATTGGCCGCACCGGCCGTGAGGCGATCGAGAAATTGAATGAAGTCGAGGACATTGACCTGGTGCTGATGGACGTGATGATGCCGGAAATGGATGGTTTCGAAGCCACCCTCGAAATCCGCAAGGACCCGCGCTGGCGCAAGCTGCCGATCATTGCGGTGACGGCCAAGGCGATGAAGGACGATCAGGAGCGCTGCTTGCAGGCCGGTTCCAACGACTACCTGGCCAAGCCTATCGACCTGGATCGCCTGTTTTCGCTGATTCGTGTGTGGTTACCGAAGATGGAACGAATATAAGTGTCCTGCCTCGCAAGTATGTTCCTTTTTGGCGGCGTCTGTTGTCGCCATACTGCGTTGCCGCTCCTCGCCATAGCCAGCTATGACTCGTCGCGGCGCCTTGTCTGGCAACATCAGCCACTCCCCAAAAAGGGACATACTTGCGAGGCAGGACACTAGTGGAGCGCGACACCGAAACCGAATTGCGCTTATTGATCGAGGCGATCTACCTCAAGTACAGCTACGATTTTCGCGATTACTCCAGCGCGTCGATCAAACGCCGGGTCAATCACGCCTTGAGTCAGTTCGAGTGCAAAACCATCTCGGCGCTGCGAGAGAAGGTTCTGCATGATCCGACCGCGTTCATGCAATTGCTGCAATTGCTGACGATTCCGGTCAGTGAAATGTTCCGCGACCCTTCGCATTTCCTGGCGCTACGTCAGGAAGTGGTGCCACTGCTCAAGACTTATCCGTCGATCAAGGTCTGGATCGCGGGTTGCAGCACTGGCGAAGAGGTCTATTCGATGGCGATTCTGCTGCGCGAAGAAGGCCTGCTGGATCGCACCATCCTCTATGCCACCGACATCAACCCGCACTCGCTGGATAAAGCGCGGCAGGGGATTTTCTCCCTGGAGAACGTACGGGCCTACACTCACAACTACCAGCAGGCGGGTGGTCAGCGGTCGTTCGCCGATTACTACACGGCGGCCTATGGTTATGCGATTTTCGACAAGAGCCTGTGCGACAACGTGACCTTCGCCGATCACAGCCTGGCCACCGACAGTGTGTTCTCGGAAACTCAATTAATTTCATGTCGTAATGTATTGATTTATTTCAATAAAAAACTTCAGGGCCGTGCGTTGGGCTTGTTTCACGAATCACTGTGTCATCGGGGTTTTCTGGCGCTGGGCAGTAAGGAAACCCTGGATTTCTCGGCCTATGGCAATCAATTTGAAGCATTGGTCAAACCAGAACGGATCTATCGCAAATCATGAATAGGGCAGTGCTGGATACTCATCGGCTGGATCTTCGCGGCATTGGCCGTCTGTTTGTCGAGCTGGAACGAATCGTATGTTAAGTAATGTCCTGGCCAAATTACTGATCGTCGACGACCTGCCGGAAAACCTTCTGGCGCTCGATGCATTGATCAGGCGTGAAGACCGTATCGTCTACAAAGCCCTGTCCGCCGACGAAGCCTTGTCGCTGTTGCTGCAGCATGAATTCGCCATGGCCATTCTCGATGTGCAGATGCCCGGCATGAACGGCTTCGAGCTGGCCGAGTTGATGCGCGGCACGGAAAAAACCAAAAATATCCCGATTGTGTTCGTCAGTGCCGCCGGCCGCGAGCTTAATTACGCGTTCAAGGGCTATGAAAGCGGTGCGGTAGATTTCTTGCACAAGCCGCTGGACGTTCATGCGGTCAAGAGCAAGGTCAATGTCTTTGTCGACCTGTATCGCCAGAGCAAAGCGATGAAGCATCAGGTCGAAGCGCTGGAGCAAAGTCGCCGGGAGCAGGAGGCGCTGCTCAAACAGTTGCAGAACACCCAGAATGAGCTGGAGCAGGCGGTGCGCATGCGTGATGACTTCATGTCTATCGTGGCTCATGAAGTCCGTACGCCGCTCAATGGCCTGATTCTTGAGACCCAGTTGCGTAAAATGCACCTGGCCCGGAATAACGCTGCAGCATTCACGCTGGACAAGATGCACGCCATGGTCGACCGCGACGAGCGGCAGATCAAAAGCCTGATCCGCCTGATCGAAGACATGCTCGATGTATCGCGGATCCGCACCGGTAAGCTGTCGATCCGCCCCAGTCGGTTTGACCTTGTGCAACTGGTGAACAACCTTCTGCAGAACTTTGCCCCGCAGGTCGAGGCCGCCGAGTCGTCGATGACCTTGACGGCCGAGCAGCCGGTGGTGGGCCACTGGGACGAGTTCCGTATCGAACAAGTGATTTCCAACTTGTTGACCAATGCGCTGCGTTATGGTGCCAAGAGCCTGATCGACGTACGCGTGTACAATCAGGACGGGCAAGCGTGGGTTGAGGTTCAGGATCGCGGTATCGGGATCAGTGAAGAGAATCAGCAGCGCATTTTTCAGCAGTTCGAACGGGTTTCCGCCAAGACCGTTGTAGCGGGGCTGGGCCTGGGGCTGTTTATTTCGGAGCAGATTGTCGCCGCCCACGGTGGCTCCATCACTGTCGAGAGCCGGATTGGCGAAGGCGCCTTGTTTCGCGTTTGTCTGCCGCTGCAGGGAAACAGCCCGATAAACGCAACCTCTGAGTGACCGCACGGTCGTATCAGCAGCTATTGACCGAACAAAGGCTTTCCATGAGTGAAGATGCACAAGATGTGGTACTGATCGTCGAGGATGACCCTTCGATCTTGATGGTGCTGTCTGCTTACTTGTCGGGTGAGGGTTACCGGGTGCTGCAAGCCGAAAACGGCGAGCAGGCCTTTGAAATTCTGGCGAGCAAGCCGCATCTGGACATGATGATCACCGACTTCCGCTTACCGGGGGGAATCACTGGCGTGCAGATCGCCGAGCCCGCCGTGAAGCTGCGACCGGAGCTCAAGGTCATTTTTATCAGCGGTTACCCGCAGGAAATTCGCGAAACCGACAGCCCGATCACCCGCAAAGCACCGATCCTGGCCAAGCCGTTCGATCTGGATGTGTTGCAACAGGTCATGCAGGACCTGCTGTCCTGAAGACGGCGGACCCCCGTAGGAGCTGCCGCAGGCTGCGATCTTTTGATCTTTTGATCTTTTGATCTTTTTGCGCTTGCGCGACGGCCCAGATCAAAAGATCGCAGCCTTCGGCAGCTCCTACACGAGAATCCCTCAGATTCTGATCATCTCCCGCACCTTCGCCGTCAACAAATCGAAGGTGAACGGCTTGGTGATCATCTGCATGCCGGGATCAAGAAAACCACCGCGCACGGCGGCGTGTTCGGCATACCCGGTGATGAACAATACCTTCAGATCAGGCCGATACTGCCGGCCGATTTCCGCCAGTTGCCGGCCGTTCATGCCCGGCAGTCCCACGTCGCTGATCAGCAAGTCGATTCGCTGACTGGAGTTGAGTATCGGCACGGCGCTGTCGGCATCGCCCGCTTCAACGAAGGCGTAGCCCAATTCACTTAATACGGCACTGACCAACACTCGAACTGCGGGATCATCCTCGACGATCAGCACGGTTTCGCCGTCCCGGGCGTAAGGAGCGTGTTGGGCATCGATTTGGGCGTCCTGGACCAGTTCGCCGCTGAAACGCGGCAAAAACAGACTGACCGTGGTGCCTTTTCCGACTTCACTGTGAATGCTCGCATGGCCGCCGGACTGTTTACTGAAACCATAAATCATCGACAATCCAAGGCCTGTGCCCTGGCCAATGGGTTTGGTCGTGAAGAAGGGATCAAAGGCCCGGTTGATGGTGCTTTGCGGCATGCCGCAACCGGTATCGGTGACGCTCAGGACGATGTAATCGCCCGGCTGCAGATTGCTGTGTGCCGCGGTGAACCCCGGATCCAGATGCTGATTGGAGGTTTTTACCAGCAGCTTTCCGCCGTCGGGCATGGCATCCCGGGCGTTGAGCACCAGGTTGAGCAGGGCGCTTTCGAGTTGGTTGGGATCTGCCTCGGCGACCCACAGTTGCTCGTCCAGCTGCATTTCCAGGTGAATGCTTTCGTTGATGCTGCGCTGCAACAGTTCACCCATGGATACCACTAGGGTATTCATCTGCACCGGTTTTGAATCCAGCGACTGGCGACGGGAGAACGCCAGCAGACGATGCGTCAGGCCCGCCGCGCGGTTGGCGGAGGTCACTCCAAGATCGATCAGACTGTCCAGGTCTTCGGTGCGTCCGCGCGCCAGGCGTCGACGCAGCAGCTCCAGACTGCCGATGATGCCGGTCAGCATGTTGTTGAAGTCGTGGGCAATGCCGCCGGTGAGTTGGCCGACCGCTTCCATTTTCTGCGACTGCCTGAGGACTTCCTCGTTGCGGCGCAATTGCGCGGTGCGCTCTTCAACCTGTTGCTCGAGGGTTTCCAGGGTATTTTGCAGGCGCAGTTCACTTTGGCTCAGATCAATCAACCGGTCTCGGGCTTCATACTGCCGACGTCGCCCGCGCAACGCCGTGGTGACCAGGCTGATCAGCGTGACCGGATGGAACGGGCGCTCAAGGAAAGTCACGTTGCCCAACTGCGAACCGAGTCGCGATGCAGGGTTCTGCTCCGGGCCACCGTGGTGAGTCAGCAGCACGATCGGCAGATCCGACCACGCCGGTTGCTGTTCGATCAGACCCAGCAGTGGTTCAAGGTCGGCGCCCAATAAAGCCTCGCAAGCAATCACCAGCAGGCCGGCACCTAGCGACAGCTCATTGCACAACGCGCCCAGATCCCGGGTGATGACCCCGTCGAACCCTGCCTCGTTGAGCATCATCAGCGCGATCTGGCTGTCGCGTCCCAACGGCGCAAGAATGATCGCACGCTCGGACATTGCCTCCATGACCGTCACTGGGCATCTTCCTCAAGCAGCGGATTGCTCGCGCCCAGATAAGTGGGCACGCCACGCAATACACCCTGGAATGCCTCCAGTGGTTTACCGATGGTCATGCCGTGGCTGCTGATGCGGTATTCGCGGATGGTCGATTCGTGGCTGCCGGTACGTTTTTTGATGATCGAGATCGCTCGGCGAACCTTGCCCAGGGCTTCGAAGTAGCGCAGCAGAATGACCGTGTCGGCGAGATAAGTAATGTCGACGGGGGCCTGCATGTCACCGACCAGCCCATGTTGGGCGACGGTCATGAAGGTGGCGGCGCCTTGGCGATTGAGGTATAGCAGCAACTCGTGCATGTGCAGCACCAGCGCATTTTCCTCGGGCATCGCCGCCTGATAGCCGTTGATACTGTCGATCACCACGGTTTTGATATTGCGTTCATCGACACAACGACGAACCCGGTAGGAGAACTCGCCGGGGGACAATTCGGCGGCGTCCACTTGCTCGATCAGCAGGTTGCCGGTGTCTTCCAGGGCCTTCAGGTCGATGCCGATGTTTTTCATCCGCTCGAACAGCAGCCCCAGTTCTTCATCGAAGATGAACAACGCGGCCTTTTCGCCACGGGCCACCGCCGCAGCGGCGAAGATCATCGAGATCAGCGATTTGCCAGTGCCGGCCGGGCCTAGGATCAGAGTGCTGGACCCCGTCTCGATACCGCCACCGAGCAGGGCATCCATTTCCGGGATGCCACTGGTCAATTGCTGGCGGATATAACGGCCGCGATGTTCGGCCGCCACCAGGCGTGGGAACACATGCACGCCGTCACCCATGATGGTGAAGTCATGGAAACCGCCCCGGTACTTCTGGCCGCGATACTTCACCACGCGGATGCGCCGGCGTTCGGCACCGTAGTTGGGCGTCAATTCTTCGAGACGAATCACCCCGTGGGCCACACTGTGCACGGTTTTGTCGAGGGCTTCGGTGGTCAGGTCGTCCAGCAGCAGCACCGTGGCCTCGTAGCGCACGAAGTAATGCTTGATGGCCAGAATCTGCCGGCGATAGCGCAAAGAACTTTGGGCCAACAGGCGGATTTCGGACAGGCTGTCGACCACCACGCGGGTCGGTTTGACCCGTTCGACCGCTTCGAAAATCTGTTTGGTGGCTTCACCCAGCTCCAGGTCCGAGGAATACAGCAGGCTCTGCTGTTGTTCGGCATTGAGCAGGCTTTCCGGCGGCGTCAGCTCGAAGATGTGGATGTTCTCATCCAGCTCCCAGCCGTGGGACAACGCCCCTTGGCGCAGCTCGCGCTCGGTTTCAGACAAGGTGATGTACAACGAGCGCTCGCCGGCATGGGCGCCAGCCAGCAAAAAATGCAATGCGACGGTGGTTTTGCCGGTTCCGGGTTCACCCTCCAGCAAGAACACGTGGCCGCGGGACAATCCACCGGCCAGGATGTCATCCAGACCTTCAATGCCGGTGGCGGCTTTTGCACTGATCAACTCGTTAGATGTAGACAAGAAATGCCCTCTCATGACTAGGGGAAGCGAGGCAACAGGCTTGAAGTGCCTGAATGGAATGCCTGATCACTTGACCTTTCGCCGAGACGGCGGTTCAACCTTTTGTGTTTGTGTGTGGTTCTTGTACAAAAAAGCAAAGATCTTGATTAAAGCCCTTGCTGCAACGCCGGATCGTCGGGGTTGAGCTGTTCCAGCTGTGCCAGCAATATCTGCACGTTCTGCAACTGTCCGCTTTCCTTCCAATAGTTGATCAGCAGCACGCGCGCCTTGCGATCGGCCGGGTGGCGCTGGACGATTTCCTGCAACTGGTTCTGCGCCGCCTCCAGCTCCTGCTCACCGTGCAGCGTGGTGGCCAGGTCGTAGCGGTAATCCTTGTTGTCCGGCTCAAGCTCCACGGCTTTGGACAGCCCGAGCAGGGCGAACTCACTTTGCCCGTGATGCAGCAACCAGAGCCCCAGCGCATGTTGCAGGTAAGCCGAGTCAGGCTGGGCCTTTAACTGTTTCGCCAACAATTGCCTGGCGGCATCGCTTTGGCCCTGTTTATCCAGCACTTCGATCTGCATCACCAATGCCGGCAGGTTGCCGGGCGCCAGTTGTAACGTGCGCTCCAAGGCCTGCTGCGCATCCTTCAGCTCGGCATTGTGCAAGTGCAGGCGCGCCAGTTGGTATTGGGTTTCGGCGCTTTCCGGCTGACCCTTGAGGAGCTGCTCCCAAGCATCGATGGCCTGCTCCAAGGGGCCGAAGTACAACCCCAGTTCATCCGGCGTCAGACCCAATAAGGCGTTGACCGCCGCAAACCGGACGCTCGGATCGCTGTCATCAAGCAAGGGCCCCAGCAACAGGCTGCGCTGCCCGCTGGGCACCAACCCACTGATGCTTTTGATCGCTGCGATGCGCACATCCGCCGATGGATGTTGCAAGTCCGCATCCGCCAGTTTCAGGGCTTGCGGGCTTGGGTAGTTGGGCAGTTCGGCGTGCAGCCAGACACGGCGCTTGGTCGACAGGTCAGGGCGACCCAATTGCTGGTAAAGCACCCGCGCCGCCCCCGGTTGACCCGCGCGTGCCTGGGCCAGCGCTTCGCTGTAGCCATGCTTGATCGCCGCCGGCACCACGGGCGTCGTGCTACGCAGGAAAAACCAGGCGAGGGCGAGGGCAAACAATACGCAGAGGCTGATGAGCAAGTAGCGGCGGGACTGAGGCATGCAGGAATCCGGGAGCTGGCAGGCTTTTGCAAAGCCACCAGCTTCGGTCAGGCCGGGCTGTGAGTCAAACCCAAGCTTAGGTCAGCACGTAGTCGACCGGCTCAAGGGCGGGTGGCAACGCGGTTTGCCCCAGCGCTGCCAGCACTTCGCGCTCCAGCATGCGCACAATCGCATTGCACGGCAGATCGTTCTCATCGAAGCCGAAAGGGTCTTCCAGGTCGTCGCCGATTTCGTCGAGGCCAAAAAAGGTGTAGCTGACAATGGCGGTGATCACCGGCGTCAGCCAGCCGAGGGGTTCGGCCATGGCAAATGGCAACAAGATGCAGAACAGGTAAATGGTGCGGTGCAGCAGCAGGGTGTAAGGGAAGGGCAGCGGCGTGCTTTTGATTCGTTCGCAACTGGCCTGGACCTGGCTGAGGCTGACCAGTCGAGTTTCCAGTTGGGTGTAACGCCACTCGCTGATCTGACCACGTTCGGCCAGCGCTGAACACCGAGCACCGATTCGCTGCAAGAGTGCGTCAGTGATGTTCGGGTGCTTTGCGTCTACGGCTTCTTGCGTCCACGGTTTGATCGCGCTCATCTCGTTTTCAAAACGCAGGCGGGCGATCAAGCCATGGGCGAAACCGCAGAGTTCACGCAGCAGAAGTTCACGTTCGGCCGCCGTCATCAACCCTTGGGTTTCGCGAATCAACGAGCGTACTTCGATGATCAGTTGCCCCAGTTGCTTGCGACCCTCCCACCAACGGTCGTAGCAAGCATTGTTGCGAAAACTCATGAATATCGACAGCGCCAATCCCAGCAGGGTGAAGGGTGTGGCATTGACCTTGGAAAAATAGGCCGGGTGCCAAGTCTCCACCAACACAATGACCGACGCGAGCAAGGTCACCAATAGACTGCGCAAGGCAATACGCTTGGCAATCGAGCCTTTAAGGGAAAACAGCATGCCGATCAGATTCGGCTTGGAACGCACAATCATGGGCAGCAACTTTATATAGAGAGTGGCGCTTTCGCAGCAGTGTCAGCCTAAGGGGCGGCGGGGGGGCTGTCCAATTGCTATGGCTGACGAGGTAATCGACAGGCTCTATCAAGGTAAGCGTGTCCATCGGCGAATTTGCCTACAGGTTTTGTCGACACTGAAACCTGTCGAGGCACTGAAGCAATGACTACGCTTGCTGGAGATGACTTAATGAGCACACCCATGCAACCCCTGCTTCAATATTTCAAGGCGATACTCAACCCCGGACGAGAGGTGCTGCTGTTCGCCCTGAGAACCATTGTGGCCGGGCTGCTGACATTGTATCTGGCCTTCCTGTTCGACCTTGAGCAGCCCAAGTGGTCGATCATGGCGGTGGTCATCGTCAGCCAGCCATTGGGCGGCATGGCCCTTGCCCGAAGTTTCGGCCAGGTCATCGGCACCACGTTAGGAGCGGTGGTGGCGGTGTTGATCATGGCGATCTTCCCCCAGGCGCCCCTGCCTTTCATCCTCACCCTGGCCTTGTGGTTGGCATTCTGTACCGCCGGCGGCACCTTGTTGCGCTACACCAGCTCCCAGGCATTTGTTCTGAGCGGGTACACGGCGGTGGTCGTGGCGCTGCTGGCGGTGCCCGATCAGGACGGCACGTTCCTGCTGGCCGTCACTCGTGTGACCGAGACGCTTTTGGCGGTGGCTTGCGTGTGCGTGGTCAGCCTTCTCACGGCGCGGCCGGAAGCTGTGGCGCGGGATTACTTCGCCAAGATCGATCAGGTCATCAAGCTGCTCGCGACCCACGCTGCTGCCGTCATTCGAACCGAAGAAAGCGAGGCCGATTTCCATCGGCGGCAGATGCAACTGCTCGGTGCAATCAGTGCTCTGGAGGGGGTACGTCGGCATTTATATTACGATGCGCCACGGTTGCGCAGCGCCAATGGGCTGGTGCAACTGCTGGGCAATCAGCTGGTGCTGCTGACTTCGCGGTTGACGGCCCTGCGTCACCAGCGGCAACTGCTCACCGAACGCTGGGAAGGCGCGTTGCCGGAAGAGATACAACGTTTGCGCGCCGAAGAACTGGCGTTTCTCGATGAATTGGCCCTGCGAGGGCGTTCATTGTCGACTGAGGCGCGGCACTCTTTCGCGGCGCTGCAACAGCGTTTCGATGACCAGGCCTACAAGGCCGAACAACTCACCGAGACGATGCCTGCCACCCTGCGTTCATTGGCCTGGGCACTGCGTTGGGAGCAGGCGCGGATGCTAGAGCAGCTGGCACAGATTCTGGAGCTAAGCGACGCGATCCAGGAAGGGCGTGAAGCCAGTTGCGTATTCCGTGGCCAGGACAATCCGCTGCATCTGGACTTCACCTTGGCGGCAATGAATGCAGTCCGGGCATTTGTCGCGCTGCTGGTGGCCGGTCTGATCTGGATCGAGACTGCCTGGGACGGGGCCCGTGGCGGGATGATTGTGGTGGGGATTCTCTGTTCGCTGATGGCGACTTTTCCGCGACCGTTGCTGGCTGCGCAAAGCTTTGCCAGGGGGCAGGGTCTGGCCATGGTGGTGTCGGCGCTCTATCTGTTCATGCTGATACCGATGATCAGTGACTTCGAATTACTCGCCTTGTTGCTTGCCCCATTGCTGTATGCCGTCGCGGTGGGGCTGGCCAGTCCGCCAACCACCGGCACAGGCATTGGTCTTGGACTGACGACCATTCTGTTGCTGGGGCCGCAAAACACAGAAATCGGCCAAAACAGCGCCATTCAGTGGTTTGAGTTTGCTGGTGCGTACATCAGCGCCTCCGCGCTGGCGCTCAGCGTCTACGCCTTGATCTTCCCGTTCAGGCCCGTTTTGCGGATACGTCGGCTGTTCAGTGAAAACTGCGAGCAGGTCTACGCTTTGCTGAAGACGCCGGCCACCGATGAACAGCAATTTGCGTTTGAAAGTCGTATGGTCGATCGCCTGACCATGATGTTGGGACTATTACCGGCTACCAACGACAAGCACTCCAGCGAGCTGTTCGAAGTCAGCCTTGGGTGCATGGCACTGGGTGTGGCTTTGAACCAGCTCAGGCAACAGGGGCAAAGCAACACGTTGCTGAGTACAGACCAGCAAAACCGTTTGCTGGCTGCCGTGCGTGAGACAGGCCGATTGATCTCCGGGCGGCCCGGGATTGACCTTGAGCAACTGCTCGGAAACTTGCGTGTCTTGGGCGATGAAATGGACGACTTGCATTTAGACGTTCATGAACACCTGTGGTCGGTTTTCAGGATGCGCGTGGCGTTGTTGATCGTGGTGTCGTTTCTGGAGCGACATCGCCAATACTTTCAACCCGCCCAAACGGAAGGAGAGCCAGCCCTTGCCCATTGATTTTGAATTGGGCGGCGTCTACTTGCCGCCGATTGCCCAGGCGTTACTGCTGGCCCTGCCGATCTTCCTGCTGCTGGACTGGATCTTGCGCCGTTTTGGCGTGCTGCGTTTTGTCTGGCATGAGGCCTTGTTCGAAGGCGCGTTATACGCCAGCGTTTGCGCGACGCTGATTCTGGTGATGGGAGCTTGATGCCTTGAAGAAGATCCTTGCCCGACTCGTGACTGTGGCGGTGGTATTGCTGGCCTTCGTGCTCGGCTGGTTCGCCTGGGAACATTACACCCGCGCGCCCTGGACTCGGGATGCGCGGGTTCGCGCCGATGTGGTGACGTTGTCCGCAGATGTCTCGGGGCGCATCGTCAGCCTGAGTGTTCAAGACAACCAGCATGTTACGAAAGGCCAGTTGCTGCTGGAGATCGACCCGGCTCGTTATACGCTGGCAGTGGAGCATGCCAAGCGCGCAGTGGAAGTCGCAAAAGCCACGCTGGGCCAGTCTGAAGCGACGATTGTCTCCAGCGAAGCGCTGCTCAGGCAGCGCCAAAGCGAAGAGCGCCGCCGTCGAACCCTCAAACAGGGTTTCGCGATCTCCGGCGAAGAATGGGAAAAGTCCAGTACTGAAGTGGCTGTGGCGCAGGCGGAGTTGTTACGCAATCAGGCCAATCTGGGCCTGGCACAAGCCAATGTGCAACTGGCGATTGCCGCATTGACCCAGGCCGAACTGGACTTGCAGCGCACGCGGGTCGCAGCGCCTGTTAGCGGTTATGTGACCAACCTGCTGACTCGTCAGGGGGATTACGCCACTGCCGGAGGGGCGTTGCTGGCGCTGGTGGATAGCGACTCGTTTTATGTCAGCGGCTACTTTGAAGAAACAAAGCTGCCGCGAATCGAGGAGGGCGACCGGGTCAGGGTCGAGTTGATGAGCGGCGAGACCTTCGGCGGCACCGTGCAAAGCATCGCTTTTGCTATCGCCGACCGCGAGAACTCCCCCGGCAGTCGCCTGCTGGCAAACATAAACCCCAGTTACACCTGGGTGAAGCTGGCGCAACGGGTGCCGGTGCGGATTCAAATCGACGCCGACTATGTCGCCAAAAACCGCCTGCGTGCCGGGACCACGGCCACGGTAACCATCATGGAAAACGGCGATAGCAAGGCAACCCACTAACCTCTGTGGGAGCGGGCTTGCTCGCGAAGAGGCCGGTACATCCAATAGATATTCTGCGGCTGATACATCGCATTCGCGAGCAAGCCCGCTCCCACAGGGGGGGGGGTGACTCCAGCACGGCGTGCAGACAAAAAAAGCCCCGCGACCGAATGAGGCGCGGGGCAAAAGAATTGGTTGGTTGCGGCCAACCAAAGGAGCTCTATAAAACGTTACTTGCTGGCGACCGTCTCTGGCTGCCAGCCGCCGCCAAGGGCTTTGTAGATCGCGACAATGCCGCGATACAAATCGACTTCGGCCTGGGCCTGGGTGTCTTCGGCTGCGAGGCGCTCACGCTGGGCATCGAGCAACACGAGGAAGTCCACGGTGCCTTCGCGGTAGCGAATATCGGCCAGGTCCGCAGCGGCGCGGCTGGATTCGCTTTGACGAATCAGCGAGATCAGGCGCTGCTGACGTTTGCCGTAATCGCTGAAGGCGTTTTCCGACTCTTCCAGCGCCAGCAGCACTTGCTGCTCGTAGGTCGCCAAGGCGCCTTCGGCTTCAGCATCGGCACCGCGCAAACGGGCGCGCACGCTGCCCAGGTCGAATGCCGCCCAGGTAATGCTTGGGCCCAGTGCCCAGGCATTAGCTGCCGAGGAACCGATCTGCGATCCGCGCCCGGCGGTGAAACCGAGGAAGCCGCTGAGGCTGACCCGTGGGAACAAATCAGCCTTGGCCACGCCGATGCGAGCGGTGGCGGCCGCCAGTTGGCGTTCGGCGCTACGGATGTCCGGACGCCGTTGCAGCAGCTCGCCCGGATCACCGATTGGCAGGGCCTTGGCGATGGCCGGCAAGTCTTTTGGACTCAGGTCGACGCTCAGCTTGTCCGGACGCTCGCCCAGCAAGGTGGCGATGCGGTTGCGCTGACGCACCTGTTCGGCCTGCAGTTGCGGCACGCTGGCTTCGACAGAGGCCAGGCGCGCATCGGCGCGAACCACGTCCAGCTGATCGCCGACACCGGCATCACGCAGGCTTTCGGTGATCTTGCGCGACTCCTGCTGGTTGTTCAGGTTGGCCAGGGCAATCTTTTCCCGCAGCTGTGCGCCGCGCAGTTGGCCATAGGCGTCCACCAATTCGGCAATCATGGTGACTTGCAGTTGGTAAAGATCGGCTTCGGCGGCCTGCTGTTCAGCGTCGCTGGATTCCAGGTTGCGCTGGATGCGACCGAACAAGTCCAGTTCCCAGGCCATATCCAGGCCCAGGTCATAGCGTTCACTGCTGACCCGGTCGGTGGTCTGGCCGGGAATCTGCCCCTTGGCCAAATCACTGCTGGCGCGGCTGGTGATGGTCGGCATGGCGTCATTGCTGGCGTCATCGCGAATCGCCCGGGCCGCTTTCCAGCGAGCGAAGGCCACGCGCAAATCACGGTTGCCTTGCAAGGATTGGGTCACCAACTGGTTGAGGGTCGGATCGTCGAACTGCTGCCACCAGATGCCTTCGAAACGGGCGCGGTCGAAGTTCTTCTGACCGGCGCTGCCATCGGTGGCGGCCGTGATGTTGGCCGCCTCCGTGGTTGGGGTTTTGTAGTCCGGGCCGACGGCGCAGGCACTCAAGGCCAGCACCAGAAGGCTCGGCAGGAAGGCTTTCAGGGTCATTGTTGCGCCTCCAGTTGCTTTTCCAATTTCAGCGCCTTGGCCGCTTTGCGCGCTTCACCGCGCTCCACAAAGTTACGAATCAGTACGTAGAACACTGGCGTCAGCAACAGACCGAAGAAGGTCACCCCGAGCATCCCGGAGAACACCGCCACCCCCATGGCATGACGCATTTCGGCACCGGCACCGCTGGAGAAGACCAGAGGCACCACACCCATGATGAACGCGAAGGAGGTCATCAGGATCGGCCGCAGACGCAGGCGGCAAGCTTCCAATACCGCTGCCAGCGGGCCGAGGCCTTCTTCCTGTTTATCCTTGGCAAACTCAACGATCAGAATCGCGTTCTTACAGGCCAGTCCCACCAGTACGATCAAACCGATCTGGGTGAAGATGTTGTTGTCGCCGCCCGAGGCAATCACACCGGTGATGGCCGACAGCAGGGTCATCGGTACGATCAGGATCACCGCCAGTGGCAGGCTCCAGCTTTCGTATTGAGCCGCGAGCACCAGGAACGCCAGCAGTACGCAGAGCGGGAACACGAACAGCGCTGTGTTGCCGGACAGAATCTGCTGGTAGGTCAGGTCGGTCCACTCGTAGGTCATGCCGTTGGGCAATTCGTCCTTGAGCAGTTTCTCGATGGCTTTCTCGGCCTGGCCGGAGCTGTAGCCGGGGGCTGCCGCACCGTTGATTTCAGCGGTGATGAAGCCGTTGTAGTGCATCACACGGTCCGGCCCCGAGGTGTCGCTGACCTTGATGAAGGTCGCCAGCGGAATCATCTCGCCGCGGTTGTTACGCACTTTCAGCTGACCGATCTGGTCCGATTCGAGACGGAACTGCTGCTCAGCCTGAACGTTGACCTGGTAGGTGCGACCGAAGCGGTTGAAGTCGTTGGCATACAGCGAACCCAGGTAGATCTGCAGGGTGTCGAAGATATCGCTGACGGCCACGCCGTGGGTCTTGGCTTTTTCCCGGTCGATGGCGGCATCGACCTGCGGCACGTTCACCGTGTAGCTGGTGAACAGGCCTGCCAGCTCCGGAACGCTGTGGCTTTTAGCGATGATGTTCATGGTTTCTTTGTACAGCTCGTCATAGCCCAGGTTGCCCCGGTCTTCGATCTGCAGGCGGAAACCGCCAATGGTGCCCAGGCCTTGTACCGGCGGCGGCGGGAAGATCGCCATGTAGGCTTCCTGAATCCCTGCATACTGGCCGTTCAATGCACCGGCAATCGCACCGGCGGACATGCTCGGATCCTTGCGCTCGTCGAAAGGCTTCAGGGTCACGAACACGATGCCGGAGTTAGGGCTGTTGGTGAACCCGTTGATCGACAGACCCGGGAAGGCCACCGCGCTTTCCACGCCAGGCTGTTTCAGGGCCAGGTCGGACATGCGCTTGATCACGTCTTCGGTACGGTCCAGGCTCGCGGCGTCCGGCAGTTGCGCGAAGGCCACCAGGTATTGCTTGTCCTGGCCGGGTACGAAACCGGTCGGGGTATTGGAGAAACCGAAGAACGTCAACACCATCAGGCCTGCGTACACCAGCAGGGCGATACCGCTGCTGCGGATAACCCGGCCCACGGTGCCGACATAGCCGTGGCTGGCCTTGTCAAAGAAACGGTTGAACGGGCGGAACAACCAGCCACCGAAGATCTTGTCCAGAACCTTGGAGAAACGGTCCTTCGGCGCGTCATGGCTCTTGAGCAATACGGCGGCCAGCGCCGGCGACAAAGTCAGCGAGTTGAAGGCCGAGATCACGGTCGAAATCGCAATGGTCAGGGCGAACTGTTTATAGAACTGCCCGGTCAAGCCGGAGATGAACGCGGCCGGGATAAACACCGCACACAACACCAGCGCCGTCGCGATGATCGGGCCGGTCACTTCACGCATCGCACGCTTGGTGGCTTCTACAGGGGTTAATCCGAGCCCGATGTTTCGCTCGACGTTCTCCACCACCACAATCGCATCGTCGACCACGATACCAATGGCCAGTACCAGTCCGAACAGCGACAGGGCATTCAACGAGAAGCCGAACAGGTGCATCACGGCAAACGTACCGATCAGCGAAACCGGCACTGCTACCAACGGGATGATCGAGGCGCGCCAGGTTTGCAGGAACAGGATCACTACGAGTACCACGAGGATCAGCGCTTCGAAGAGGGTGTGAACCACCGCCTCGATGGAACCGCGCACGAAGATCGTCGGGTCATAGACGATGCTGAAATCCATGCCTTCCGGGAAGTTCTTCTTCAGCTCGGCCATTTTCTCCCGGACGTCGTTGGAGATCTGGATCGCGTTGGAGCCAGGGCGCTGGAAGATCGGGATCGCCACCGCCGGCTGGTTGTCGAGCAAGGAGCGCAGGGCGTACTGGCTGGAGCCGAGTTCGACGCGAGCGATGTCTTTAAGGCGAGTGATTTCACCATTTTCGCCGGAACGAATGATGATGTTCTCGAACTCTTCCTCGGAAACCAGACGACCTTGCGTGTTCACCGACAACTGGAACGCGGTGGCATTCGGCGCAGGCGGAGCGCCCAGGGCACCGGCCGCCACTTGACGGTTTTGTTCACGAATCGCAGTGACCACATCGGTGGCGGTCAGGTTGCGCGAAGCGGTCTTGTTCGGATCGAGCCATACCCGTAGCGAGTAATCGCCCATACCGAACAGCTGCACATCACCGACACCGCCCAGACGCGCCAGCTCATCCTTGATGTTGAGCAAGGCGTAGTTGGACAGGTAGAGCATGTCGTAGCGTTTGTCCGGCGAGGTCAAGTGCACAACCATGGTCAGGTCGGGCGAAGCTTTGTCGACGGTGATACCGATACGCGTCACTTCCTCGGGAAGCTTGGGTTCGGTCCGGGTCACGCGGTTCTGCACCTGTACCTGCGCGTTGTCCAGGTCAGTGCCCAGGGCGAAGGTGATGGTCAGGGTGATCTTGCCGTCAGCGGTGGACTGCGAGGACATGTACAGCATGTTCTCGACGCCGGTGATGGCTTGCTCCAACGGAGCGGCCACGGTTTCACCGATGACTTTAGGGTTGGCGCCCGGGAAGTTGGCACGGACCACAACGGTCGGCGGCACGACTTCGGGGTATTCGCTGATCGGCAACTGGAACAGCGAGATGGCGCCGGCGATCAGGATCAGCAGCGACAGTACCGCTGCGAAGATCGGCCGTGAAATGAAGAATTGGGAAAAATTCATCGGAGTAATTGTCCCTTAACCGCGTGGAGTGGCAGCAGCCACTTTCACAACCGTACCCGGCGCGACCTTGGCAGGTGCGACTTGGGGCAGGTTGCTGGCTTCCAGCGCTTGTCGTTGTTGAGCCAGCGCCGCGAGGGTTTCCTGGCTGGCCATCGGGATCACTTCAGGGGTGACCGGTGAACCAGGGCGAACCCGTTGCAAGCCCTTGACGATGATGGTGTCGTCTTTGTTCAGGCCGCTGCGCACGATGCGCAGACCTTCGATCTTCGGACCCAGTTCGACGGGGCGGTAAGCCGTTTTGTTGTCGGTATCCATCACCAGCACGAACTTTTTACCCAGGTCGGTACCGACCGCTTCGTCGTTGATCAACACCGCGGAGTAAGTGCCGCTGCCCACCAGTTTCAGGCGTGCATAAAGCCCCGGGGTGTAGGTGCCGTCGCTGTTGTCGAACACCGCACGACCGCGGATGGTGCCGGTCTTCGGGTTGACCTGGTTGTCGACGAAGTTCATCTGGCCCTGGTGCGGGTTGCCGTCTTCATTGGACAGGCCGAGGTAAACCGGCGTGGTTGCGCCGCGTTGGCCCTGGCGGGCGAGCTGGGTGTATTTAAGGAAGACACGCTCGTCGGCGTCGAAGTAGGCGTAGACCTTGTCGGTGGACACCACGCTGGTCAGCGCGGTGGTATCGGCGGTCACCAGGTTGCCGGCGGTGATTTCCGCACGGCTGACACGGCCGCTGATAGGCGCAGTGACGCGGGTGAAGCTCAGGTTCAGTTTGGCCAGGTCCAATTGGGCCTGGAGGGCACCGACGGCGGCGCGGGCTTCTTGAGCCGCGCTGGTACGCGAGTCGGCGAGTTCGGCGGAAATCGCGTTGCTGGTGCGCAGGCGTTCGCCGCGCTGGGATTCGTTTTCACTGCGGGTGGCGGTGGCGCGAGCTTGGGCAACCAGGGCTTCGAGGCGGCGGACCTCAGCCTGGAATGGACGCGGATCGATCTGGAACAGCAGGTCGCCTTTCTTGACCAACGCGCCTTCGGTGAAGGCCACATCATCGATCTGGCCGGAAACCCGTGGACGAATCTCTACCGTTTCCGGCGCTTCAAGGCGCCCGGTGAATTCGTCCCACTCGTTGACCGGTTGCTCCAGCACCTTGGCCACGCTGACTTTGGCCGCGGGCATCGTGGCGGCAGCGTCCGGGGTCTTGCCGCAGGCGCTCATCACCAGCACGGCCAACAAGGCCAAGGGGAAGCGCAAATGTTTGAGTGACTGTTCCATGGATGCATCCGCCAATGTATTGAGATGGACGGATGATGCTTGGCGGGGTTGTATGGCACGAATCGAATGAACCGAAGGTAACTATCATTCGGAATGATATAAGTTCATTGCTAGCCCTCTAGCATGCACCTCCCATTGGCGGGCTTTCAAATGAAATGATGACAATTCAGTGTTGCACGGAGTGTAAGGATTGGCATTAAGCGCGTTGTGGGCATCGCGAGCAGGCTTCCACACATGGACCGGCGGCGTACACAAATCCCCATACAAGGAGCCGTAAGTTGCGCAAGTAGGCCATGGACCCTGTCCCATTTCCTGAATGTTCAGGACTAAAATTCGCGCACTTTCCCCACAAAAGACCTGATGACAGCAGAACCGACTATCCTTTCGGATAGTGAACGCTGCACTCTTGGCAAAAAGGGACGCCATGCCAGACTATGAACGCGCCATCAGCTCCAGACCCGGCATCACATGCGGTGATCGAGCCTGTCTGATCAGGCTCTGGTTACTCAGGCCCTGGCTACTCGCTTCAATTACGGTTTGCTGTCTTTTCACGGCAACTCCCGGATACGCTGTCGAAAACGCCACGGTTACGGTGATTCAAGCGCAGGAAGTCGTTTCCAGGGCCACCCTTGAAGCCGTTCGCTGGAGCGGCCCTGAATCCGGCCCGCAAGCCCTGCGGGGCAAGAACATCGCCCTTGTCGCAGAAGATTTGCGTAACGGAGGAATTGTCGGTGTCGCGCAGGGCGCTCGCGAGGCAGCCAAGGCGATGGGCTGGACGCTGAAGATATTCGATGGCGCTGGATCATCGGCCGGGCGCGCAAAGGCCTTTTCCGATGCCCTGGCAGCGAAACCCGACGGCCTCATTCTGTGCGGCTCCGATGCTCTTGAGAACAATGCGGCGCTGATCCTCTTCGCCAACACGGATGTGCCGGTGGTTGGCTGGCACGCCGGGGCACGCCCCGGGCCAATTGACGGCACGCCGGTGGCCATGAACGTCACGACCGATCCGCTCGAAGTGGCTCGCCTCACGGCCATGGCGGCAGTGGCACAGTCAAACGGACGCGCCGGCGTGGTCATCCTGACCGACTCCAAGTACAGCATCGCCATGGCGAAAGCCAAGGCCATGGAAAACGTCATTCGGGCCTGTCGGGAATGTACGTTGCTGGAAGTGCGCGATGTCGCGATCTCCGAAAGTGGCGAGAAGATGCCGGCGATCACCAAGGAGCTGCTTCAGCGCTATGGCAAGCGCTGGACCCACACGCTGGCCATCAACGATATCTATTTCGACTACTCGATTGCCTCATTGACCAGTGCCGCAATACCCAGTGACGGCATCAGTCTGTTGTCTGCCGGTGATGGCAGCGCCTCGGCTTTCTTGCGCATACAGGCAAAAACCTACCAGACCGTCACCGTGGCCGAGCCGCTCAACCTGCATGGCTGGCAAGTGATGGATGAATTGAACCGGCTGTTTGCAGGTCTGCCGGTGAGCGGCTTCGTAGCGCCGATTCACCTGGTCAATGCCGACAATATCGCCTTCGACGGCGGGAAGAAATTCCAGTACGACCCTGACAATGGCTATCGAGACATCTATCGCCACCAATGGAATCCCTGACATTGGACGTTACTTCCCGGCTCGGACGCCGGCTATTGCCGCAATCGCTACGCGCACAGTTCACACTGGCGTTTCTGACGCTGGCGCTGCTGATCCTGGCGAGTGGTGCAACGGCGGTCTACGCCTTGCGCACGTCAAACAACGGCACCCGCCAGTTGACGGAGGAACGACTGGTCCGCATGCAAAATGGGCAAGACATGCTGCAGCGTACCTTGCTGATCGAACGCCAGACCGATCAGCTTCTGACAACCCGCTCCCCCGACACCCTGCGTTCAAGCTATGCGGCGACCGTCGAACAGCTTGAAGCCCTTGATCAACTGGTGCAGCAGCTGACTGCCGCGAACAGTGGCGTGGCGATACTCGACATGCATCAGTCGAGTCAGATGTTCCGCAATACCGCCAACATCGTTGCGCAGTTGCGAGAAAGCCTGCTGCAAACCGAGGTCACCTTCAAGCAAACCATGGAGGATCACACCGCCCGGTTAACCGCGACCCAGACCCGGGCCAGCCTGGAACTGGCGGTGTTACTTTTCGACCTGCCGCAGGCTGTCGACAGTGATGCCGTGCAACGGCTGCGGATCCGATATGAGCGCCTGTCACGCACCACAGGCAAGCTACCCGACGCTAATGTGGAGACGCCCGATCTCTTCTCCCTGCGCCTGAGGCTCATCAATCAGTACAACGTCATACAGCACTTCAATGAGGAACTGAAGAACGAGGCCGGGGTTCTGGTCGCGGTGGCCCGTGCGCAATCCAGTGCTTACACCGAAGACTATCGCCAAGCCCTGCAGCGCCTGGTCGAGGATTCAAATCGTAGCCAGCAATGGGTGCTGATCATGTTGGGCGCCAGCCTGGTGTTTGCCTGGTTCGTGACCCGGGTCTTCATGGGGCGTCATGTGCTCGTGCGTCTGAATGAAATAAGCCGGCAATTGCGTCAGGAGCGCACTGACAAGACGCATTTGATGATGGCGGAACATGGGAAGGACGAGATCGGCAACATGGCTCGCGCGGTGAATCAATTTCTCAAAGACCGACTTCAGCTGGAAAAAAGAACGGTCCAATTGAGCATCGCCACAGAACGGCTCGCCTTGCAAAACAGCCGATTAGAGCAAGAAGCCGTCATCCGTGCCGGACAAGGTCATGTCCTGGAGCTGATCGCCAGGAGCACCGAGCTTGCAGAAGTCCTCGACAGCCTGGCTCACTTGGTCGAGTCCCAACTGGAGGGGATGATGGTGTCCATCCTGGTACTGGATGAGGATGGCAAACACCTGCTGCACGGGGCTGCGCCCAGTTTGCCGAAAGCCTATAACCAACTCATTGACGGGATTGCGATCGGTCCGAACGTCGGTTCATGCGGCACCGCGGTGTATCGACGAGAACCGGTCATCGTCACGGATATCGAGCTGGATCCGCTGTGGGAGGAGTACCGTTCAGTCGCCGCGCCCTATGGATTTCGCGCGTGCTGGTCGACGCCGATTCTGTCCCATGAACGCAAGGTATTGGGTACGTTTGCCTTGTATTCCAGCACCGTGCGCAGCCCCAGCTCGACCGAAACGCGACTGATCAACATGGCGACACCGCTTGCCGGCATTGCGATAGAACGCCAACTGACCGAAAAGCGCATTCGCTATATGGGTGACCATGACGCGCTGACCGGGCTGCCAAATCGCACACTGCTCGAAGACCGTCTCAAGCAGGCAATACTTTATGCTCAGCGCTACAGCCGGCTGGTGACGGTGGTGTTTCTCGATCTGGACAAATTCAAACTGGTGAATGACAGCCTTGGGCACAGTGCTGGAGACGAACTGCTGAAAACCGTCGCCCAGCGCATGCTGGAATGTGTACGCCGCACCGACACCGTCGTGCGACTGGGTGGCGACGAGTTTGTGATCATCCTGTTCGACCAGCCCTCAGACCTCGACGGCGTTACTCCCGCCCTGCACAAAATCCAGGAAGCCATCCTGCAACCGATTCAGCTCAGCGGACATACACTCCACGTCACCTGCAGCATGGGGTTGGCCACCTATCCCGCCGACGGCAGCGATACCGAGACGTTGCTCAGCAACGCGGACGCCGCCATGTACCGGGCCAAGGAGCTGGGGCGCAACAGTTACCAGTTCTATACGAGCGAGATGAATAACAAGGATCAGGGCAAGCTCGCCATGCAAGACGGGCTTCGAAACGCACTCAACCATGACGAGTTCCTGCTGCTGTACCAGCCACAGGTGGATTTGCAGTCAGGTCAGATTATCGGCGTAGAAGCACTGATCCGCTGGCAGCACCCCGAGCTCGGCATGGTGTCTCCAATCAAATTCATTCCGCAGGCCGAAGAGACCGGCTTGATCGTGCCCATCGGCGACTGGGTGATTCATACCGCGTGCAGACAGAACAAGGCCTGGCAGGATGCGGGCTGGCCGCCGATCACCATGTCGGTGAATATTTCAGCACGCCAGTTCATCGAAAGGGACCTGATCGACCGGGTGATGCATGCCTTGCAAGAAACCGGACTGGACCCGATGTACCTTGAGCTGGAGCTGACCGAAAGTCTGATCATGCAAGACCTTCAGCAGGCCATCAGCAAAATGAAGGAACTGCAATCAATGGGGATCAGTCTCTCGATCGACGACTTCGGCACCGGCTACTCCAGCCTCGCAGCATTGAAAAGTTTCCCGATCGCGAGACTCAAGATCGACCAGTCTTTCGTGCGCGATCTGCCCGACAACGAGAACGACAAAGCCATCGCCACCGCAGTGATTTCGTTGGGGCACAAACTGAACCTGAAGGTCATTGCCGAAGGTGTCGAAACCGAAGAGCAGCAAACCTTCCTGCGTGAAAACGGCTGCGATGAAATTCAGGGCCACTTTTTCAGCTGCGCGGTCAGCGCAGAGGAAATAAGTCAGTTACTGCGTAAGCCCCGGTTGCCTCAACCGAGCCGCATTGCGAGCCCTGACTCGCTCAGGCGAAAACGCGTTGTAAAACGCCCAAGCAGTCCAATACCCGGGCGTTAATGACCAGCGTACGGTAAAACGCTCGGCGTGCTTTATGAACCTTCAAGAGCCACTCGGCCAGAGGCCTAAGTTGCCCGCAACGCACCCTGAAGAGCGCTCATCACCATGTCATGCAACAATTTGCGGCGTGCTCCCTTGCTTGCCTGTGGCTCCGCAACCCAGGCCGGCAGTTGGTTCAGCAGGGAAACGATGCCGCTCAAGGTGGCGCGTCGGGTGGCGTTGGCCGGTGTGCCGGTGAGTTGCTCTATCGTTTCCACCAGATGCTCCTCGTAGCGTCGGCGCAGGCTCAGGATCGAGGCATGCTGTTCGCTGCTCAGGCAATGGAGGTCGTATTCCGCCAGACGGAAATGCGCCCCCATTCGCTCGTGTAGCAGCAGATGCGCCTCAAGTAGGCCTTGCAGTCGTACAGCGGGGGCGGATTTGCGACGAGTCACCAGGCTGGCGCCATGAAGCAACTGTTCGTAGAGTTCCTCGATCAGTTCGAACAGCAGTGCCTCCTTGCTTTCGATGTGGTTGTAAATGGAGCCAGCCTTGATCCCCAGATAGGTGGCCAGGTCGCGCATGCTTACCCGGCTGAAACCACACTTGGCGAACAACTCGAGAGCCTTCTGGCGGGTTTCCAGGTAGCGCGAGTCGATGGCCACCGCCAACAAGGCATTCGATTTGGCGCAACGCGACATGACGGGCTGGGCGTGGGTCATGAAATCAGGCCTCCATTCCGCGAGAGGAAACACAGTGAAGTCCGGACGCGGCAGGCGCGTCCGGCTGCAGGGGTCAGAGCGCGTAGTGACTCAGTTCGCGGGCGATCACCAGGCGCTGGACCTCGCTGGAGCCTTCGTAGATCTGAGTGATACGCGCGTCGCGGTAGTAACGCTCCACCGGGTAATCCTC
Source organism: Pseudomonas sp. PDM09 (assembly GCF_014852305.1). Lineage (NCBI taxonomy): Bacteria > Pseudomonadati > Pseudomonadota > Gammaproteobacteria > Pseudomonadales > Pseudomonadaceae > Pseudomonas > Pseudomonas sp. PDM09. Next base: position 878,071 of record NZ_JACVBI010000001.1, read on the forward strand.
CAGATAGCCGTAGCCGCCATGGATCTGAATGGCGCTGGAGCACACGCGTTCGGCCATTTCCGAGGCGAATAGTTTGGCCTGGGAGGCTTCGGACAGACACGGTTGTGCGGCACTTTTCAGGCGCGCCGCATGGAGTATCAGCAGCCGGCTGGCGTTGAGTTGGGTGTGCATGTCGGCGAGCAGGTTGGACACGCTCTGGTGCTCGATGATCGGCTTGCCGAACTGGATGCGTTCGCGGGCATAGCCAAGTGCAGCCTCGAAGGCGGCGCGAGCGATACCCAGGGCTTGGGCGGCGATGCCGATGCGACCGCCCTCGAGGTTGGACAGGGCAATGGCCAGACCTTTGCCGCGTTCACCCAGCAGGTTGGCTTCGGGAATGGTGCAGTTGTTCAAGGTCACCGCGCAGGTATCGGAGGCCTTGATCCCCATCTTGTGTTCGCGTCGGTCGACCACGAATCCGGAGTTGTCAGTGGGGACCAGGAAGGCCGACAGCCCTTTCTTGCCCAGTTCCGCATCAGTGACGGCGAAGACAATGGCCAGCCTGGCCCGCTCCCCGTTGCTGACGAACTGCTTGGCACCGTTGAGAATCCACTGGCCGTCGCGCAGTTCGGCACGGGTGCGCAGGTTGTGCGCCTCGGAGCCGGCCTGTGGTTCGGTCAGACAGAAACAGCCGATCGCTTGACCACTGACCAGAAGCGGCAGCCAGCTGTCCTGTTGCGCGGGGGTGCCGTATTTCAGCAGGGGGCCGCAGCCCACCGAATTGTGGATGCTCATCAGCGCGCCGAGGGCACCGTCACCGGCCGAGATTTCTTCCACAGCCAGAGCGTAGGCCACATAGTCGGTATAACTGCCGCCCCAGGTGTCCGGGACGACCATACCCAGCAGACCCAGCTCGCCCATCTGCGCCACCACCGCGTCATCGATCCAGCCGGCCTTCTCCCAGGCTTGGGCATGCGGCGCGACTTCACTGCGGGCGAAGTCGCGCGCCATGTCGCGGATCATGCGTTGCTCTTCGGTCAATTCGATATCGTGCATTGTAAAGTCTCCTGCCGATCAGGCGGTGCGTACGGGCTTGCCGGAGGCGCGTTCAAAGTCGTTGAAAAAGGCTTGTACCCGGGCAGGAACCAGCTCTGCCAAGGTGGGTGGGTTCCAGCAAGGGCGCTTGTCCTTGTCGATGATCAGGGCGCGCACACCCTCCATCAGGTCGCCCTTGTCGAACCACTGGTAGTCGAGGTGCAACTCCAGAGCGAAGCACTCAGCCAGGCTCAGGTAACGACCACGACGCAACAACTCAAGCGTCGCAGCCATCGCCAGCGGCGAGCGGCTGTCGAGCAGCTTGACCGTCTGCTCGGCCCAGTCTTGCAGCTCAGGGCGATGTTCGCCCTGCAGCGCGGCGCGAATGGCCGGGACATCGGGCAAGGCGAAATATTCGTCGATTGCCTGGCGACAGGCCTTGAGCTCGGACCCGGCCAGACGCTCGGTGGCCATGTCGCAGAGCAGGTCCTGCAAGTCTTCGGCGGGTGCAGCGGTCCAGATCAAGTGGTCGATTCTGGCATCGAGTTCGGCCAGTCGTTCGCTGGGCAGGTAGTAGTCGGCAAGGTTCGCATAGAGGGCATCGGCGGCACGCACCTGGCAGCCGGTGATGCCCAGATAGGTGCCTAGTTCACCTGGCAAACGCGGCAGGAAATAGCTGCCACCGACATCAGGGAAAAAACCGATGCCGACTTCCGGCATGCCCATCCGCGTGCGCTCGGTGATCACCCGTAACGAGGCGGCCTGGGCCAGGCCCATGCCGCCGCCGAGGACGAAACCATCGAGCAGTGCCAGCACTGGCTTGGTGTAGCCGTGCAGGTACTCATCCAGGGCGTATTCTTCTTCGAGGAACAACTCATGCTGGTTGTCGCCGGCCTTGTGACTGTCGTACAGCATGCGGATATCGCCACCGGCGCAGAAGGCTTTTTCGCCAGCACCGCGCAGGGTCACGGCGACAATCTCCGGGTCCTGCTCCCAAGTCCGCAGGTGCCGGCAGAGCAGGCGCACCGTGGGCAGGTCCAGGGTGTTCAACGCATTTGGCCGATTCAGTGTCAGGTGGCCGACGCGGTTACGCACGCTGGCCAGCACTGGGGCTTGCTGCTCGCTCATGCTCAGGCTTCTCCGCGGAACAGTTTGATGATGGCGGAGAAGTCCAGGCCACCGTTACCTTGCAGGCTGAACGTCTGGTACAGCTGCTGGGCTACAGCACCGAGCGCCACCGGTTGACGCGCATGCCTGGCTGCTTCGGTGGCCAGGCCGAGGTCCTTGAGCATCAGGTTGCTGCCAAAGCCGCCACTGTAACCACGCGAGGCTGGAGCGTTTTCCAGCACGCCTGGGAACGGGTTGTTGATCTCCGAGCTCCAGCAGCGGCCGGTGGAGGTATTGATGACTCCGGCCAGTACCTTGGCGTCCATGCCCAGGGCTACACCCAGGGCCATGGCTTCAGCGACGCCGACCATGGAGATGCCGAGCAGCATGTTGTTGGTGATCTTGGCCACCTGGCCGTTGCCTGCTGCGCCGCAGTGCACGATGTTCTTGCCCATGGCCGAGAGGATCGGCAGGGCCTGGTCGAACACGCTGTCCGGGCCACCGACCATAAAGGTCAGGGTGCCTGCCGCCGCACCGCCGGTGCCACCGGATACCGGCGCGTCGAGCATTGGGTTGCCTTGGGCAAGGGCGTATTTGGCCAACTCGCGGGTGCTCAGCGGGTCGATGGTCGAGCTGTCGATCAAGAGCACGCCTTGGCCAATATTGGCCAGCAGGCCATCCTTGCCCCGATAGACCTGCTTCACGTGCTCGGCGGTCGGCAGCATGGTGATGATCACCTCAACCCTGGCCTTGGCCACGGCGGCGGGGGAGTCGGCGGCGCTGGCACCGGCCTCCACCAGGGTGGCGACCGCCTGGGGGAATGGATCGAAAACGGTCAGGCTGTGGCCAGCCTTGAGCAGGTTGCGGGCCATTGGGCCGCCCATGTTGCCGAGGCCGAGAAATCCGATATGCATGATGGCTACCTTTTGCGAGTTGGATTCAGCGGTGCAGGAAATTCGGCACGCGCTTGTCGACGAAGGCTTGCATGCCTTCCTTTTGGTCGTGGCTGGCAAACAGCGAATGGAACAGCCGGCGCTCGAAACGTACGCCTTCAGTGAGGCTGATCTCTTCGGCGCGGTTGACGCATTCCTTGATCATCATGGCTGCTGGCAGCGACTTGCCGGCAATGCCGCGGGCGACTTCCAGGGTTCGTTCCAGCAACTCTGCGACGGGGAAAACACGGGCCACCAGATTGGCGCGCTCAGCTTCCTCGGCGCCGAGTTGGCGACCCGTCAGGCACATCTCCATGGCTTTGGACTTGCCTATGGCGCGGCTCAGGCGCTGGGTGCCACCAATCCCGGGGATCACACCCAGGTTCAGCTCCGGCAGGCCGAAGCGGGCGTTATCGGCGGCATAGATGAAGTCGCACATCAGCGCCAACTCGCAACCGCCACCCAACGCGTAGCCAGCCACTGCGGCAATCATTGGCTTGCGCCGGGCGCCGATGCGGTCGGCGGCGGCAAAGAAATCGTCCAGATAAATCTGCGGATAACCCAGCGCGGCCATCTCTTTGATGTCAGCACCCGCGGCAAAGGCCTTGGTCGATCCGGTGATGACCAGGCAGCCGATTTCAGGGTCGGCCTCCAGGCGATCAAGGGCCTGGTTCAGCTCGGCGATCAATTGGCTGTTCAGCGCGTTGAGCGCCTGTGGCCGGTTGAGGGTGATCAGGCCCACGCGCTGTTGCACATCGACCAGTAAAGTTTGGTATTCCATCTTTCAGCTCCTGACTGGCCGGCGCTTGGCGTCGGCCAGCAAAGGTCATTTCAGGGTGATGGTGGTGTTTACCGCACCGCTGGTGTCGTCTTCGTCGAACCAGCGCTGGGTGACCGTCTTGGTCTGGGTGTAGAAGGTCACCACCTGCTTGCCGTAGGGGCCCAAGTCGCCCAGCTTGGAGGCGCGCGAACCAGAGAAGGAAAACAGCGGGACCGGCACCGGGATCGGCACGTTGATGCCCACCTGGCCGACATCGATCTCTTCCTGGAAGTGACGGGCGGCAGCGCCGGAGCGGGTGAACAGGGCCGTACCGTTGCCGTTCGGGTTGGCGTTGATGATCTCGATCGCCTCGCTCAGGCTGGCGGCGTGCATGACGCACAGCACCGGGCCGAAGATCTCTTCGCGGTACACAGACATCTGCGCGGTAACGCCGGAGAAGATAGTCGGGCCGACGAAGTTGCCGTCTTGGTAGCCCGGCACACTCGGGTTGCGCCCATCCAGTTCGAGCCTGGCGCCTTCTTCGATGCCGCTGGCGATCAGACCGTTGACGCGCTCCAGGGCGGCGCAGGAAATCACCGGGCCGATGTCGGTGCCCGGCTCGGTGCCGCCATTGATCTTGAGGGTCTTGGTTCGCTCGATCAGGTCTGGCAACCAGGCCTGTGCTTCACCGACCAGGATCACCACTGGCAGAGCCATGCAGCGCTGGCCCGCAGCGCCAAAGGAAGCACCCAGCAGGTTGTTCAGGGTCTGCTGTTTGTTGGCATCGGGCAGGACGATGGCATGGTTCTTTGCGCCCATCATGCACTGCGCACGCTTGCCATTCTGGGTAGCGCGGTTATAGACGTGGGTGCCGACCTTGGTCGAGCCGACGAAGGACACGGCCTTGATGTCCGGGTGGTCGCAGATCAAGTTCACCGCGTCGACGCCACCGTGGATGACGTTGAGCACTCCCTTCGGTACACCGGCCTCCAGCGCCAGTTCGACCAGGCGCATGGTCACCAGCGGATCTTGCTCGGACGGCTTGAGGATGAAGGTGTTGCCGGTGGCGATGGCCATCGGGAACATCCACAGCGGGATCATCGCCGGGAAGTTGAACGGGGTGATGCCGGCGCACACGCCCAGCGGCTGCATCAAGGTATAGGTGTCGACGCCATTGGCGACGTTGTTGGCCAGTTCGCCCATCTGCAGATTGCCGATGGCGGTTGCGTGCTCAACGACCTCTAGCCCGCGGAACACATCACCTTCTGCATCCGGCAGGGTTTTACCCTGTTCGGCGGTGAGCAGTGCTGCCAGTTCTTTGATGTTTTCGCGGATCAGTTGCTGATATTTGAAGAAGATCCGGGAGCGGACGCCAATCGGCGTTTTGCGCCAGGTCTTGAAGGCTTCCTTGGCGCTGGCCACGGCGGCGTTCATTTCTTCGGCGGTGGCGAAGGGGACGCGGGCCAGGACTTCCTGGGTAGCCGGGTTGATCACGTCGCGCCATTGGGTGCTGCGCGATTCGACGAATTCGCCGTTGATAAGAAGCTTGACGCTAGGAATGCTGGAGGAGGTCATTTTCGGGTCCTGTCTACTTTCTTTGAGTCGAGTGAGGCCCCTCGGCCTGATTGGCCGAGCGGTCGCGTTTGAATTCAGAATGGCCGGCTTACCGGCCCGGGTTCAGCCCTTGAGTTGCGGGAAGTCTTCTTCGAAGTATTCCTGGGGGCCTCGTGCGTCGCCCTGGCGACGCTGCACTTCCATTTGCCGCAATTCCACCCGGCGAATCTTCCCGGAGATGGTCTTGGGCAGTTCGCTGACGAATTCGATACGTCGCACCCGCTTGTAGGGCGCCAAATGCTCGCGGGCGAAGGCGAGGATGTCGGCGGCGAGTTCGTAGCTGCCCGGTGCGTCATGGGCCAGGATCAGATAGGCCTTGGGCACTGCCAGGCGCACCGGATCAGGGCTCGGCACCACGGCCACTTCCATCACCGCCGGGTGTTCGATCAGCGCGCTTTCCAGCTCGAAGGGACTGATGCGGTAGTCGGAGGCTTTGAACACATCGTCGGCGCGGCCGACAAAGGTGACATAGCCGTCCTCGTCGATCTGCGCGGTGTCGCCGGTGCGGTAGTAACCGTCGCGCATCACTTCGGCGGTTTTTTCCGGGCTGTCCTCGTAGCACAACATCAGACCGAGTGGTCGCACATCCAGCGGCAGGGCTACTTCACCCTCATTGCCGGGTATGCCATCGGGGTCAAGCATGGTCACTCGGTAGCCCGGCAGCGGACGGCCCATGGAGCCGGGTTTGAGCAGTTGGCCGGGTGTATTGCCGACCAGGGCGGTGGTTTCCGACTGGCCGAAGCCGTCGCGCAGTGGCAAGTCCCAGGCATGCAGAATCTGCTCGATAATCTCCGGATTGAGCGGTTCACCGGCGCCCACCAGTTCACGCAGTTTCAAGCGCTCCTTGTAACTGGCCAGGTCTTCCTGGATCAGCATGCGCCAGACGGTGGGTGGGGCGCACAGGCTGGTGACGCCGTAGCGCTCCAGCGCGCCGAGCAGAGCCGTGGCGCTGAAGCGCGCGACATTGTGGATGAAGATGCAGGCGCCGGCGTTCCATGGTGCGAAGAGGCAGCTCCACGCATGCTTGGCCCAACCCGGTGATGAGATGTTCAAGTGCAGGTCACCCGGCTGCAGGCCGATCCAGTACATGGTCGACAGGTGGCCGACCGGGTAGCTCTGATGACTGTGCAGTACCATCTTCGGTTTGGAGGTGGTGCCGGAGGTGAAGTACAGCAGCATCGGGTCAGTGGCCAGGGTGAGGCCCTCGACTTCGAACTGCTCGGAATATTCGCTGGCTGCGCTGTGCGAGGTCCAGTCGGCGGGGCCCGGGCCGACGCATATGCGGCTGCAGCCTTCACCCAGGCCGACGAACTTGTCGACGTGGGCGCCGCCGACCACAAGGTGGCGAACCTGGCCGCGCTCGATGCGGTCGCGCAGGTCATCCGGGGTCAACAGGGCGGTGGCGGGAATGACCACGGCGCCGATTTTGAAGGCGGCCAGCATGGTTTCCCACAGGGCGACGTCGTTGCCGAGCATCAGCAGGATGCGTTCGCCACGGCGCACGCCAAGGGCACGCAAGTGGTTGGCCACCTGGTTGGAGCGCGAGGCCAGTTGCTGGAAGCTGTAGCGCTGTTCGCTGCCGTCTTCTTCGACGATCCACAAGGCGTTGGCGTGATTGCCCTGCGCCATGGCATCGAAGTAATCCAGCGCCCAATTGAACTCGCTCAGTTGCGGCCAGCGGAAGTCACGCACCGCGGTGGCGTAATCGGTACGGTGGGAAAGCAGGAAGTCGCGAGCGGCAAGGAAGGGTTGGCTGTTGGTATTCATTGTTCTCTCCATCAATCAAGGTGTCGATCGGCGCGGGTGGCGAGTACGAAGCAGTCAAGCGGCGAAGGTGGTATCGCTGCGAGCTGCGGGACGTACGGGACAGGTGCGCAGACCTGATGATGGGGAGACGGCCAGCAAGAATGGTTTCACGGTGGGTTCCCTTGTTTATTTTTATCGGGATTGATCTGATTAGTGACCAGATTTGAATCGAGTATATGCATGCATAAAACAAATATGAATGGCTAAAAAAGCCAGTGTGTTGTGCAAAAATGCATGGGGCTGTTTGGCCCATGACGCGGCAGAACCGCAAGGCGAATGCCACTCACACCGCCAGGCGCTGGGAGTAGCATTCGGCTCGCGTGCGTATTTACCAGAGCTTCAGGGTGTAGCTGACGATCAGGCGGTTTTCATCCAGGTCGCTGCCGAAGTTGGTCGAGCGAACTGTCGCGTTACGCCATTTCACCCCGACATTCTTCAATGGCCCGCTCTGCACCACATAACCAATGTCGGTATCACGTTCCCATTCCTTGCCTTCCGGGCGGTTGCCACCCAGATCGATGTTGTCACCGGTGAGATAGCGGGTCATGAAGGTCAGGCCCGGAATGCCGATGGCCGCAAAGTTGTAGTCGTAACGCGCCTGCCAGGATTTTTCATCCTTGCTGGCGAAGTCGCCGATCTGCACGAAGTTCACCAAAAAGGCATCGGTGCCGTTGACGTAGGCGTAGCCGGTGTCGCCGCTCATGCCTTGATAACCCAGGCCCAACGCATGCCCGCCGAGGTTGTAGGTGAACATCGCGCCAATCGCATTGTTATCGACATTGCTGCCGCCATCATCCGTGGAGCGGGCGAAGCGCAAGTCCGTCTTCAGCGACTGGCCCGTCGTCACCGGCAACACGTAGGTCAGGTTGACCAGGTGCTGGCTGTAGAAGTTGTCGAGGTGACCGTAGCTGTAGCCGGTGGCGAGGTTGCTGGTCCATTTGTAGTTCAGGCTGGCGAAATCGAAACTGTCGCTGTCGAGATGACGTGTGGTGATGCCCTTGGCGCCGGTGCGGGTGATGCCCATGTCCTCGTAATCCGAGGAGTCGCGCTGATTGACCTGCGTCAGTCGCCCGGCATCCACGGTGAGGCCTTCGAGTTCCAGCGAGGTCAACTGGCCGCCCTTGAAGGTTTGTGGCAACAGCCGTGAATCGTTGGCCAATACCGTCGGCAGTTTCGGCAACAGCGTGCCGAGTTTCAGCGTGCTTTTCGAGGCCCGCACTTTAGCGGTCAGGCCCAGTTCGCCGTACTCGTCCTGTGCACCTTTGCTGGTGTCGCGGTGACGTTTGAGCAGGCCGGAGCCTGCGCGATCAGGGCTGGAATCGAGCTTGACGCCAACCAGGCCGATGGCATCGAAGCCGACACCAATTAGCCCTTCGGTGAATCCCGATTCGTAGCGCAGCAGAAAACCTTGCGCCCATTCCTCTTGCTTGGATTGGGCGGCATTGGCTTGGCGATAGTCACGGTTGAAATAGAAGTTGCGTAACTCAAGGTTGGCTGTGCTGTCTGCGAAGAAGTCGGCGTGAGCTTGTGCTGCGAGGCCGCTGCCGGCCAGGAACAGGGTAAGGGTGGTCGGTTTCATTGGATGCCTTTTGTTGTTTTTGTTGTCGACGAGCCGCTCCCGCGCCATTTGGAGTTGGCGAGGGAGGGGCGCTTTTTGGGTGTCCTGCGCCGAGCGGCGCAGGTCGGGCGTAAAAAAGCGCGAAGCAAAGGAGCGGACTCGCGCTAGGGGCATCAGCCCCGGAAAAAGCAGCGTCAGTGACTGCTGGCCATGGAAGCTCCAAGGCCGGTCTGGGCACGGACGAATTGGTCGGCATAGGCGGCGCGCTCGCGGTCGGCGCGCTCGCTGCGGTCAAGCCTGGAAGCGACCACTATGACCAGGAAGGCCAGGGGCATTGAGAACAGCGCCGGTTGGTCGTAAGGGAAGAGCGCTTGGGCATGTCCCAGTACACCGACCCAAACCGACGGCGAGCAGATCACCAGGGCCAGTGCGCTGATCAGGCCGGTCAGGCCGCCATAGAGGGCGCCGCGGGTGGTCAGGCCGCCCCAGTACATGGACATGATCAGTACCGGGAAATTCGCCGAGGCGGCGATGCCGAACGTCAGGCCGACCAGGAAGGCGATGTTCTGGCCCTCGAACAGAATGCCAAGGGAAATCGCAACGATGCCCAGGCAGACGGTGGCAATGCGCGACACGCGCATTTCCTTTTTCTCGTCGGCGCGGCCCTTCTTCAATACCGAAGCATAAAGGTCATGGGAGATGGCCGAGGCACCGGCCAGGGCCAGACCGGACACGACGGCGAGAATGGTGGCGAAAGCCACGGCGGAGAGGAAACCGAGAAACAGGTTGCCGCCCACCGCCTTGGCCAAGTGCATGGCTACCATGTTGCTGCCGCCGATCATGGTCCCGCCCAGCTTACCGTCGACGTAGTACTGTGGATCCGTGCCGACGATGACGATGGCGGTGTAACCCAGGACGCAGACCACCAGGAAAAAGAAGCCGATGAACATCGTGGCAAATAGCACCGATTTACGCGCTTCCTTGGCATTGGGCACCGTAAAGAAACGCATCAGGATGTGCGGCAGGCCGGCGATACCGAACACCAGGCCAAGGGACAGTGACACGGCATTGATCGGGTCGGCCAGCAAGGTGCCCGGCCCCATGATCTGCACACCGCTGGCATGCACCGACACAGCCTGGGCGGCCAGCGTTTCGAAGCTGAAGTCGAAGCGGCTCAGGGCCATAAGCACCAGGGTGGTGCCGCCCGCCAGGAGCAGGACCGCCTTGGTGATCTGTACCCATGTGGTGGCGAGCATGCCGCCGAAGATCACGTAGACCAACATCAACACGCCGACTACCACCACCGCCGTGCGGTAGTCGAGACCGAACAACAGTTTGATCAGTTGACCGGCGCCGACCATTTGCACCACCAGATAGCAGCACACCACGGTCAGCGATCCGAGGGCGGCAAAGCTGCGTACGCGGGTTTGATCGAGGCGGTAGGAGACGATGTCGGCGAAGGTGTAGCGCCCCAGGTTGCGCAAGCGCTCGGCCATCAGGAAGGTGACGATAGGCCAGCCAACAAAGAAGCCAATGATGTAGACGAAGCCGTCGTAACCCTTGGCGAATACCATGCTCGACAGGCCCAGCAGAGTTGCTGCCGACATATAGTCCCCAGCGATTGCCAAGCCATTCTGAAATCCCGTGATACCGCCGCCTGCGCTGTAGAAATCGGCGGCTGAGCGGGTGCGTCGTGCAGCCCACCAGGTGATCAGCAGGGTGGCGAGGACAAAGACGAAAAACATGCCGATGGCGTGCAGGTTGAGCGGTTGCTTCTGCGCGATGATAGGCTCGGCATGGGCCAGCACAGGGCTGAGGGCGAGAAGGGCGGACAGGCGTTTCATGCGCGGGACTCCTGGAGGATCTGCGAGCTGAGCACGTCGAAGTGGGTGTTGGCTCTGTGCACGTACCAGGCGGTAAGTAGCCAGGACAACAGGATGATCGTCACGCCGATTGGCATGCCAAGACTGAGGTGGCTGCCGTCGTACAGCGGCAGGTGCAGCCAGGCAGGGACAAAAGCCACCACCATGATGAAACTATAATAAATAGCCAGAACCACGCCGCTCAATGACCAGGCCAGCACCGCGCGCTGGCGGGTGAGGTGCTTGAAATTGGGATTGGCCCTGACCTGTGCGCAGGTATGGGCGTGGTTCGGATGGTCAGTCGTCATAGTGAGGCTCCGAGTGTGTTTTTTGTTGTTGTTTCCGCCTTTTCAGAGGCAGACGAGTACTCGGGCGACGCCCGTGCGGGGCGTCACCTGAATGCGGGTTGCAGGACTCATTGCCGGTCGAATGAACGTCCGGGGATGGGAGGGCGATGTGGGAAGTCGATGTCGTACCAATGCGTTACGAGCAGTGGCACGAGCCAGCGGTGCACAGTGAGGGTTGCCGTTATTGCGTAGCGGCACAACTGCTTGTGTTCGGCGTATACGCCGACGTTAACCCCTGCGCTCATGCTGTTAGCCCTATATTGTTTTTGTAGTGGCTTACTGGCTAGGAAACGATGCTGGTGGACCAGCTTGATCGCGAGTATAGGGTGGCTTTTTTACAATAAGAATTGACAGAAACGCCTGATTGACATGCAAAAATGCACAGCGAAAAGTCAAGGGAATTGGGAAAACACGAGTGAGCGCGTCGCCACAACACATCAGAACATTCTTATGTGTTAATGTGTTTGCACATTCAACTACCCATACGGGCTCAACAATGTCCTCTCGCAATCTTTTTGACGCTATGAACCTTGGCAGCATGGTGCTTCGAAATCGTATCGTCTTACCCCCACTAACTCGCTCCAGAAGCTCGCAGCCAGGTAACGTACCGAACTCGCTCATGGCAGCGTACTACCGCCAACGCGCTACAGCGGGCTTCATGGTCACCGAAGGCTCTCAAATCGAGCCACGCGGCCAAGGCTATGCTTGGACGCCCGGTATTTACAGTGACGAACAGGTCGAAGGTTGGCGCCAGGTGACCGAAGCAGTTCATGCCGAGGGTGGCACCATCTTCTGCCAACTCTGGCACGTTGGTCGTGTTTCCCACGTCAGTTTGCAGCCAGATAATCAGCCTCCAATTGCACCTTCAGCTATCCGCGCGACCAACGTTAAAGTATTCATTGAAACCGGCCCTAACGAGGGACAGTTAGCAGATCCGAGCATGCCGCAAGAATTGACCACTATCCAGGTCAAGGAGCTGGTAGAGCTTTATCGCCGAGCGGCTCAAAATGCGAAGCGTGCGGGGTTCGATGGCGTTGAGCTGCATTCCGCGAACGGATACCTCATCAACCAATTCATCTCAGAGCACACTAATCGCAGAACTGACGAGTACGGGGGATCACTCACAAACCGGCTGCGGTTCCTGCGTGAAGTGACTGAAGCGGTCATTGGTGTATTCGCAAGCGAGCGCGTTGGTGTACGCTTCGCGCCATTGTTTGAATCGACGGATGAAGAACGGGTCTATTTGGGGCTGGTCGAAAAAGATCCGCACGAGACCTACGTCGAAGCGACCAAAATGCTGGAAGGCCTGCGCATCGGGTACCTTTCAATTGCAGAAGCAGATTGGGACAATAGCCCTGATCTTCCAGACTCATTCCGGCAGGCACTGCGTGATACGTTCTCGGGCCCGATCATGTATGCCGGTAACTACACTCATGAGAAAGCCAAACGTATTCTCTCGACGGGTTACGGCGACTTTTTCGGCTTCGGACGCACGTTCATCGCAAACCCGGATTTACCACTACGTTTCAAAGAAAACCAACCCCTTAACCCCGTAGATCCTTCAACTCTGTATGGCGGTGGGGAGCGGGGATACATCGACTATCCGCACAGCACCTGACAGCGTGCGCGGTCACCCAAATGGGGGCAGCCCCACATTAGAGTCAAGGTTCAAGGTTTATGGAGCTAAGCGAAGCACTTAAGGTCTTGTCTCATCCAACCCGACGAGCTGTACTCGCGTGGCTGGCAAACCCGCACAAGTCTTTCAAGAGCTACAGCCAGCTCTACGACTTCAGCGTATACGGTGTATGCGCAAGCTTGATCCAAGACAAAGCGGGGATGTCGCAACCTGCAACATCCCTTTGCCTGAAGGTTCTTCAAGACATGGATTTCGTGACAGCAACAAAAGTTGGAAAATGGACGTACTACAAGCGCAACGATGAGCAACTTTTTGCCGCGTTGTCCGAATTGCATTCAGAGCTGAACGTCTGAGCTCTGCCCTTAGCCATCACTGTCCGACTGAGATCGAAGGGAGTCTCCTGGCTGGAATGACGCCAGACCTAAGGGCTTGTCTATGGCGTTCAGCAGAGCATTGACGCGAAAGAGATCAGTAGGTTACTGATTTTAGCTGACCCATGTGCAGCCTCTGAAATCCCACGCAAGGTCATCGATTGCTGAGTATTCGGATGGGTCAATGATTTCCGGCGGCTTGGGTCAAAATCGCATCAGCGCCAACAAGCGATGGGCCTCTTGTGCTGGTTCGTGACTTGTTTGCGCTGGCTGGCCTACCGGCCTCTCTCCACGGCTAAAGCCTCTTGTTGACGCAGCACGGCTGCATAGTGCGTCTCCACCCAATCGGCCAGTTCTCGCACCCTTACGGCCGCTTCCCTACCCATAGGCGTCAGCGTGTATTCCACGTGTGGCGGCACAATGTCATAGGCGTGACGCTCCACCATTCCATCGCTTTCCAACAACTGAAGCGTCTGCGCCAGCATTCGTTCGCTGACGCCGCCGATCTTGCGTCGTAGCTGGCTGAACCGCAGCGTGCCAGGCAGCAGAGCAATCAGCACCAATACCCCCCAGCGGCTAGTCAGGTGGTTCAGGATTTCACGCGACGGGCATTGGGGAGTCAGCACGTCGCCACGCCTTAAGCGCTCGGACAAAGGGACTGCTGACGGCTTTTCTGATGATCTTGAAGGAACGCTTGCACTCATACACTTACCTTTTTGTGCGTACTTACTTAAAGTAACTTTATATCCTACAGTCGCTCATGGCTATTTCTTCAACCCTTTCGTTCACCAAGGAGTGACCTCATGAGCATTGCCGTTACTGGAGCCACCGGCCAACTGGGCCGCATCGTCATCGAGAACCTCAAGCAGCGAACCGCCACGAGCAGCATTCTTGCCTTGGTGCGCAAGCCGGAACAGGCAGAAGCGCTGGGCGTTGCGGCAAGGGCGTTCGACTATTCCAAGACCGAGACGCTGGATGCGGCGTTGTCCGGAGTGGAAACCTTGCTGTTGATCTCCTCCAGCGAAATCGGTCAGCGCGCCGCGCAGCACGCCAACGTCATTGCGGCGGCGAAGAGGGCCGGCATCAAGCGCATTGTCTATACCAGCGTGTTGCACGCTGACTCGTCCGTGCTGCCACTTGCCGACGAACACCGCGCAACCGAGGCTGCCCTCAAGGCGTCCGGACTTTCCTACACGCTGTTGCGCAATGGTTGGTACACAGAAAACTACACAGGTTTCGTTGGTGTGGCGCTGGCTAATGGTGCGCTGTTTGGTAGTGCAGGCGAGGGCCGGATTTCGTCAGCGACACGCGAGGATCTGGCCGAAGCCGCCGCAGTGGTGTTGACTGCTGACGGCCATGAGAACACTACCTACGAACTGGCCGGCGATACCTCTTGGACGCTGGCTGATCTGGCGGCGGAAATCTCGAAGCAGACCGGCAAGCACATCCCTTACCGCAACCTCCCGGAAGCCGACTACGCCGCCGCGCTCGAAGGTGTTGGCTTGCCGAAGGATCTTGCCGCAGCATTGGCTTCCTATGACGTCAGCGCCTCCCAGGGGGCTCTCTACGCCAACGAACGCGCCTTGGCTGAACTTATCGGGAGGCCAACCACGCCGCTTGCTATCAGCGTCGAACGTGCGCTAAAGGCGCTCTGACGAACTGCCGGCAAGCAGCAGTTTAAAACAGCGTTCAAGGGATATTTCCTCCTTGCAGGGGGCTGATTCAGCCCCCTGCAAGTTTAAACCCTATAACCAACCTTTAATCTGCGCGCACACAGCCTGGGTGGAAATGCCGTAGCGATCGTGCAACGTCGGAAGCGCGCCAGCATCGAGAAACGCGTCCGGCAGCGCTATTTGCCTGAATGTCGGCGTGACCCCATTGCGCAACAGCACGGTCGCCACCGCTTCGCCCAATCCGCCGATGATGGAGTGGTTTTCCGCAGTCACTACCAGTCGTCCCGGCTTTCTGGCCTCAGCCAGAATGGTCTGCTCATCCAAAGGCTTGATCGTGGGAACGTGTAGCACCGCGACATCCACACCGTCAGCCTGAAGCTCCTTGGCTGCTTCCAACGCGCGCATTGTCATCAAGCCGGTGGCAATGATTAAAACCTCATTGCCCGTGCGCAGGGTTTTGGCTTTGCCGATCTCGAATTTGTAGCCATATTCGTCGAGCACCAGCGGTACGTTGCCCCGCAGTAACCGCATGTAGACTGGCCCTTGATGCGCTGCAATGGCGGGCACTGCCTGTTCGATTTCCAGGGCATCGCACGGGTCGACGATCATCAGGTTCGGCATGGCGCGGAAGATTGCCAAATCATCAGTTGCCTGGTGGCTGGGGCCGTACCCGGTGGTCAGGCCTGGCAGACCACAGACGATTTTGACGTTGAGGTTTTCCTCGGCAATCGCCATGCAGATGAAGTCATAGGCCCGGCGCGAAGCAAACACCGCGTAAGTGGTAGCGAAGGGCACGAACCCCTCCCGAGCCATGCCCGCTGCCGCGCTCATCAACAACTGCTCAGCCATGCCCATCTGGTAGAAACGCTCCGGGTGCGCCTTCGCGAAAATGTGCAGGTCGGTGTATTTGGACAAGTCAGCCGATAAACCCACGATATCCTGGCGCTGGTCCGCGAGTGCGGCCAACGCGTGACCAAAGGGCGCGGATCTGGTGGCCTGACCTTCAGCGGCAATCGAGGCAATCATCGCGGAGGTTGTCAGTTTTTTCTTCAGGGCCGCGGGCGCCTGAGCCGTAGTGTTGGTTGCGTTGCTCATAGCGTTTTGCCTTCTTCGAGGTTGTTCAGGGCCACATCCCATTCATGCTCATCCACGCGGATGAAGTGAGTCTTTTCGCGGGTTTCCAGGAACGGCACGCCTTTGCCCATCTTGGTATCGCAGATGATGACGCGCGGTTGTGCGGCGGGATGGCTGCGGGCCGCGTCGAAAGCTTTGACCAAGGCGTCCAGGTCGTTACCGTCTACCCGCTGGGTGAACCAGCCAAAGGCTTGCCATCGGTCAACGATGGGTTCAAATGCCAGCACCTCGCTGGAGTGCCCGTCGGCTTGCTGGTTGTTCACGTCGACGATGGCGATCAGGTTGTCGAGTTTCCAGTGCGAAGCCGACATCACAGCTTCCCAGGTGGAGCCCTCATTCAGCTCGCCATCCGATAGCAGGTTGTAAACGAAAGAGCTGGACTGTTTGCGCTTCAAACCCAGGCAGGCGCCCACCGCGATGCCCAGTCCCTGGCCCAGCGAGCCGCCGGTGATTTCCATGCCGGGGGTGTATGCGGCCATACCGGACATGGGCAGGCGGCTGTCATCCGAACCGTAGGTTTCAAGCTCATCCAGTGGGATGATTTCAGCCTCGATCAGCGCGGCATACAGCGCGATCGCGTAGTGACCGATGGAGAGGTAAAAGCGATCACGCTGTTCCCACTTGGGGTTTTCGGGCTTGTAGTTCAAGGCATGAAAATACGACACGGCCAGCAAGTCTGCCGCGCCAAGCGCCTGGCCGACATAGCCCTGGCCCTGGACTTGCCCCATGCGCAAGGCATGGCGGCGAATGTTATGGGCGCGCTGCACCAGCGTGGTGGATGACACGCGAGATAAAGTGGCAGTCATGGAAATTCTCCGTTAACTCAACGATTGACCGAAGCGGCGGGAATGCGCAGCACCAAACAAGCACCGATGCACAGCACACCGGTAATCAGGTACATGCCAATGGCGCTCGAACCGGTAGTGGTGGTGATCCATCCAATCAGGTACGGCGAGCAGAACCCCGCAAGATTGGCAAAGCTGTTTATTCCGGCGATCCCGGCAGCGGCGGAGACACCACCAAGCAACGTGGTAGGCAGCATCCAGAACAGTGACGACGCCGACAGCACACCGGCAGCCGCTAGGCACAGGCTCAATACCGACAGCATCAGGTTGCCGCCGAACACCGCAGCCAAAGTGAGGCCGAGCGCGCCGGCAATCATCGGTGCGACCAGATGCCAGCGGCGCTCCTGGTGTTTGTCGCCGCTACGCCCCATCAGCACCATCGCGACGATGGCGCACAGGTAGGGGAGACTGGTGAGCAAGCCGATGTGCATCGGATCGGCAACACCTGCGTTACGGATGAGCGTCGGCAGCCAAAAGGTGATCGCGTACTGGCCCATGACCACGCAAAAGTAGATGCAGGCAAGAGTCCACAGGCGGCGGTCCCGCAGGAATGCCCCGACCGATGCGTGGGTGACTTTGCGGCTGTTGTCCTCGGCCAGCTCTTTGCTGACGAGTGTTTTTTCTTCATCAGTCAACCAGGTCGCCTGGTGAACGCCATCTTTGAGGTAAGCCAGCACCATCAGGCCAACAATAACCGTCGGAATGGCTTCAATCACGAACATCCACTGCCAGCCCGCCCAGCCATGAAAGCCTGCGAACTGGGTCATGATGTAGCCTGAGAGCGGCCCGCCGATCATTCCTGAGAGCGGGATGGCGATGAACCACAGCACGGTCATTTTTGCGCGGCGGTAGGAGGGGAACCAGTAAGTGAGGTAGAGCAGCAAGCCCGGCGCGAGACCCGCTTCGGCGATCCCGAGCAGAAAGCGCAGCGTATAGAACTGCCAGGCCGTTTCCACGAAGGCGAAGAGGGCGGAGATGATGCCCCACGAGATCATGATGCGCGCGATCCAGCGCCGAGCACCGACCTTGTGGAGGATTAGGTTGCTTGGCACTTCGCAGAGGAAATAGCCAAGAAAGAACACGCCAGCGCCAAGCCCGTATACGGTCTCGCTCAGGGACAGGTCATTCATCATCTGAAGCTTTGCAAACCCGACATTTACCCGGTCCAGGTAAGCGCACAGGTAGCACAACATCAGGAAAGGCATCAATCGCCAGGCAGTTTTGCGATACGCGCTTGAGCGCACTGTGGACACAGCGTCGAGCGTCATGGTGGTCATCATGATGGTCTGATCTCTTGTTTTTATAGAACGCCGGGCTTGAGGCCCGACGTATCTTCGATCCAGAACTTAATGGGCAGCGGGTGGTTACACCTGTCGTCAGTGGATCAACATGCCGCCGTTTACATCCAGCGTGATGCCGGTGAGGTAAGAGGACAAGTCGCTGGCGAGAAACAGTGCCGCATTGGCAACATCCTGCGCTGCGCCCAGCCGGCCCAGCGGGATGCTTTCGATGATCGCGTGGCGGCGATCATCCTGCATCAGGCCGCCGGTGATGTCGGTATGGATCAAACCTGGCGTGATGGAGTTGACGCGAATGTTGTCCGCGCCAAATTCGCGCGCCATGGCCTTGCCCAGTCCGAGCACACCGGCTTTCGCTGCGCTGTAGTGTGGGCCGCCGAAAATGCCGCCACCGCGCTGGGCCGATACGGATGACATGCAGACGATGCTGCCCGAAGCCTGAGTGCGCATCACCGGAATGACCGCCTGCGACATCAACAGCGTGCCGCGCAGGCTTACATCCAGAACCTTGTCGTAATCGCCCGGGCGTATGTCCAGGGTCTTGATTGGCTGCGTGATGCCGGCATTGTTGATGAGTATGTCGATACGGCCGTAGTGCTCGACAACCTTGGCGACGGCTGCTTTGACTTGCATCTCATCGGCGACGTTGGCAGCCAGGCCCAGATGGCCTTCGCCGAGGGTGGCCGCAGCGTCGCGGGCGGCGGATTCGTCGAGATCCAGGATCACAACGCGGGCGCCGTGTTTGGCGAAGGTGACAGCCGTTGCGCGGCCGATACCACGTTCGGATGCAGCGCCAGTAATAATCGCGACTTTGCCTTGAAGAAGCATGAGGGGTACCTCTGATTGTTTTTATGGTTCGATTCAGCGATCGATGACTCAGAGTGGCTCCCGTCGACATGCCGAGCAATAACGCAAACGTCACTGCTACATGAATAAAATTCAGCACTCGTCAATGCAGACCGCAAATGCTTGAATGGCACTACCCGTTCAAGACCAAAAAACAGGCTGAATACTGATGCGCCAGGACGATATCCCTTCATCCAATCTGCCACCGCTGAGAGCAATTCAAGCCTTCGAGCAGACCGCCCGTTTTGGCAACCTGGCAAGAGCAGCCGAAGTGCTGGACCTCACGCCATCAGCGATCAGCCACCAACTGGCCAAACTGGAGGTCATGATCGGTCGACAGTTGTTTGTGCGGGCAGCGCGTGGGGTGACGCTGACACCAGTGGGTGAGCAGTACTTGAAGGACATTTCCGGTTTATTGCAGAGCCTTGAGGTCGCTACCGAGCGGGCAGCGAGTGACGTGAGTCTGGATTGCCTGCGGCTGCATTCCTCCCCCAGCTTTGGCTTGCTCTGGCTGATGCCCCGGTTGGAGTCATTTCGCTTGACCAACCCGGACATCCAAATCAATTTGTCTTGCTCTTACGAATCGCTGCATTTCAGCCAGGACAAAATCGATGTCGATATTCGCCACGGCCGGCCTAACTGGCCCAGCTATGAAGTGCGCACCTTGCGCAACGAGAGTTTCGCTGTGCTGGCCTCGCCCAAGCTGATCGCGCGCTGCGCGGTATACAACGCAGCTGATCTTCTGGCTGAAGACCTGATTCTTTCCGAAGCGACCTTGCTCAGATGGCCTGAGTGGTTCGCTCAGCATGGCCTGGCGCGCCCCGAAAGACCCTACGCTTTGAGTTTCGACCGATCCTACATGAGCCTGGAAGCAGCGAGTCACGGTTTGGGATTCGCTCTCGAAAGTACGCTGCTGGCGCAAAAATACCTGGCCAGCGGTTCGCTGGTTGAGGTCGCCCCTGAAGCGTTGAGCTCTCCGGTAGCCGCCCACCATTTAGTGTTCCCCAAGGCACACTCCAGTTTTCCCAGAGTCAGGCGATTTTTGAGCTGGATGGAAGGGGAGTTAGGGCATAGCTTCGTGTTTTAGAGTTATGGCCTTCCGAGGGGTGACTACCGTCATTTCGACAATCGAACGCGATCATTGACCCATTCGAATACTCAGCAATCATGACTTTGCGTGGGATTTCAGAGGCTGCACATGGGTCAGCTAAAATCAGTAACCTGGGTCAAAATCGCATCAGCGCCAACGCTTTGCACCACATGGTGGATGTCATGACGCCAAAGATTGGTACTAAGTAGCGATTGCCTGCTCGTCGTCGGCCCGAAGCTTGTCCAATACTGAGCGCGCCGGACGCGGTGCACCGAGATGCAGATAACGTAGCTCATCCATAAAGGCACTCCAAAGTGAAGGGCCGCCCTTTTCCAGCACCTCCGCGCGCAAAGACGCTTCCTTGCTCGGATGCGTATGCCGAACGCCCCAGGCAGCCATATGTGCGAGCAGAGGTACAAGCTGTATTGCCGCTTCCGTGAGGCTGTAAATTCCTTTCTGCTGATGTTTCGGATCCGGACATCGTGTCAGCAGGCCAGACGCGGTCAAGTGCTTCAGTCGACTTGCGAGGATGTTCGTGGCGATGCCTTCCTGGTTTTGCTCCAGCAGGGCGCCATAACTGCGTCTGTTCTCGAACATAACATCGCGGATAACGATCAGGCTCCAGCGGTCGCCGATCTGCTCAAGCGTCAGGTTGATCGGGCAGCCCGATCGTCTTGTTTGCTGCACTGCTATTCCCCTTAAATTTCCACTTGCATTATGCAAGTAGCGCAAATATTATTCAACCACTTGCACTTTGCAAGCGCTAAAAGAATCGAACATCTGGGTTTTTCAACACGGGTAACAGCGGCAATTCGGTGCTGCGTATGGCCGAAATGCGGTAACGGCGACATGGCACGATGAGCTGGCGTTTCGCCGAAGATCATTACAGTTGTACGGACCAACATCTCCCACCACACAGCGGTGGGAGATGGCGAAATTTAATCCGCCTACCCTCCCTCAACCCAACAGATAACGAAGAGAGGACAAACCAATGAGCACCGAAGAGAGAAACAGGAATTTCGTGCTGGAAGCGTTTGATACGCTGTTCAACAAGCGCGACTATGCCGCGGCCGAACGCTTCTGGTCGCCCGACTATATCCAGCACAGTGCTTATATCGCGCCCGGTCGCGAAGGCCTGTTTGATCTCGTCAAGGCAGCGCCCGCCGAGTTTCGCTACGAAAATGGGCTGGCCGTGGCCTCGGGCGATTATGTCGTACTTCATGGCCGCTTCTCAGGATTCGGCGCCCCGACAAACTGGATCGTGGTCGACATAGTCCGCATCGAAAACGGCCAGCTCGCCGAACACTGGGATGTTATCCAAGACGAGGCCACGCGCGACGGTTCGAAAAGTGGGCTCCCGATGTTTGGCGACAGCTTTCCGAACTGATCCTACTGCGCCGCCCCTGGCGGCGGCCGCCAATTTTTCCTGAGGACAATTACCATGACTGATGCAAAAACATTGCTGTTAGACCTTCTTGCCGTTGTCCCCGACGGCAAGAAATGTGCTGAGCTGTTCGCCGAGGACGGCGTGCTGGAACTCCCATTCCTCCATTCGCTCGGTATTCCGACCCGCCATCAGGGGCGCGAAGCCATCGCGGAGCTCTATGATTTTGTCGGCGGCAACCTTTATCCCGGCTTCAGCTTCAAACCCGAGAATACCACGGTGCTGATCGACACGAAGGATCAGGTGTACGCCGAATATCTGGCGGAAACGCGCGCGGCGTCGACCGGACGTCTCATCCATCACTTGTTCACGGGATACCTCGTTGCCGAGGGCGGCAAAATCAAGTTGCTTCGCGAGTCTCTTAACACGGTGGCCGCGGCACAGGCACTCCACCCAAACGGCGCTGCTGACCTGCCGCCACCGGAGGCGGAGATTTTCTCGGTTCCTCCGGGATATGAAAGCTAGGGTTGCCGAGGCCGCTGAGGCAGCGCACACATCGAAACGCACTTCATCGCCTCATTTAACCTGAACAACACCACCGAGGAAACACTCATGCCAATATTCCACGCCCACATTCCAGCTCAAAAATTCTCTAGCGAAGAGAAGCGCGCGCTGGCGGACGCCTTGAATCTCGCTCTTCATGAAGCCATGGATACGCCTATGGATGACCGTTTCGTCATCATCAGTGAGCACAAGGACGATGAGCTTTTCATCCATCCGACTTTTCCTGACATGAAGAGATCTGACAAGCGCATGGTCGTAACGGTGACGATAGGCACAAGCAGGACAGTGGAGCAGAAACGCAAACTCGCGGAGTTGGTCACCCGTTACGCGGTAGAAAAGGCGGGCGTCAGTCAGGACGATATCAGCCTGATCATGTATGCCGTTCCCTTGGAAAACATGAGCTTTGGCGGTGGCAAGCTGGTCACTGACATTGACCTCTCCATGCCTTGGGTAAACAAGTAAGAAATACGAAAGCCGCCCCGTTCTTTAGAAACGGCGCAGCAGAATTGACTCGAAACGGATGTCTCGTTCGTTTCTCAGGAGTGGGGCTCATGCGGCTCCGATCCGACACCATGTTCTGGACGGGTATCGGGATGAATGCAGCCATCACTTCGACCATGGTGTTGCGCACGCGCACCGAGCCGGAGGCACTGTAGGCGGCAGCTCTTGCGCTCGTCCCCAAAGAGGTAAGCTATGACCGATTGGCATTTCTACGAACCGGCACAGGGACATTCCCTGCGGCACGATCCGCTCAACGCCATCGTCGCTCCGCGCCCGATCGGCTGGATCAGTACTGTCTCCAACGACGGCGTACGTAACCTTGCTCCCTACAGCTTTTTTAACCTATTCAGCTACAAGCCGCCGATTATCGGCTTTTGCTCGCTTGGCGCGAAGGACTCGCTCGCCAATGCGCGTGCGACCGGCGAGTTCGTATGGAATCTGGCGACGCGAGAACTCGCCGAGGCGATGAACGCCTCTGCGGCGATGGCGCCAGCGGACGTCGATGAATTCGAGTTGGCCAAGTTGGAGACGCTGCCCTCCGTAAAAGTACGGCCATCGCGCGTTGCGGCTAGCCCGGTGCAGTTCGAGTGCGTGGTCACCCAGATCGTGCAGCTTGAGGCGCAAGGCGGTGCTGCGCTGCCGGCGTGGCTGGTGTTGGGCGAAGTAGTAGCGATCCACATTGATCAGCAACTGATCAAAGACGGCGTGTATCAGACTGCGCATGCGCGCCCGATCCTGCGCGGAGGTGGGCCGGCCGACTACTTCGAAATCGGCGCGGAGCAGCTCTTCACGCTTGAGCGACCAGGCAATTGACCTGGCATCGAGTGACCGAGGCAAGGGTGGAAGGCATGAACTGCCACTGCGCATAGGGTTTACGGCGCCGCCTGACCTCTTTCTACAAGGAGAACTTCCATGTTTCGACGTACCGATATCGCGTTCGAAGCCGAGGGCGGCGTCACGCTGCGCGGCTGGCTCTATATTCCCACCGGCGGCACCGCCCCCTATCCTGCCATCACGATGGCGCATGGTTATGCCGGCGTGAAGGAGCACGGCCTGGAGCCATTCGCTGAGAAATTTGCCTCCAACGGCTTTGTCGTCCTCCTGCACGATCACCGCAACTTCGGCGCCAGCGAAGGCACGCCGCGCCAGGATATCGACCCATGGTGTCAGATCGCCGATTGGCGGCGCGCGATCAGCTTCCTCGAAGACCAGGACGCCGTCGACGCGAAGCGCATCGGCTTATGGGGCACGAGCTATTCCGGCGGTCACGCACTCGTGCTTGGCGCAACCGAACGCCGCTTGCGTGCGGTCGTCGCGCAGGTGCCGACGATCAGCGGCTTCGAGCAAGGACTGCGCCGCATTCCGCCAGATGCTGTCGCCGCCATCGAGGATGCCTTCACGGCGGACGAGCGCGCGCAAGCACGCGGCGAGCCGCCGCGTAGGCAGGCAATCGTCAGCGCCGATCCGGCCGTCCCTGCTTCGTACCGCACCAAGGAAGCCATCGAGTTCTATCTGCAGCCCGTACCCGACGGCGCCTGGGAGAACAGCGTCACGGTGCGCTCGACGCGCGCTGCGCGCATGTACGAACCGGGCACGTGGATTGCGCGCGTGTCCCCCACGCCGCTGCTGATGATCGTCGCGCTGCAGGACACGATCACGCTGACCGATCTTGAGCTGGCCGCCTATGAGCGTGCCGTTGAGCCAAAGCGCCTCGTGACGATTCCCGGCGGCCACTTCGATCCGTACATCACCAGATTCGATCAATCAAGTACCGCCGCGCTGGACTGGTTCAAGGAACACCTCTTCTAACCTCAACTAGCGACCACGCAGGAGCCCGACATGTCTCATCTCACCCATACCATCGAGAACGGCATAGCAACGATCATTCTTGATCGCTCGCCGCAAAACCGCATCGACGACCAGATGGTTGACGAACTGGCTACGGCAGTCAGCGCGATCGAACGCAGTGACGCACGCGTCGTGCTGGTGCGCGCCGAAGGCGAGAGCTTCAGCTTTGGCGGCGACATCATGTCCTGGCCCGATGACCCCCCCCGCCAGTTGCGTGCACGCTTCGAGGGTTACATGGACGTCTTCAATCGCTTCGAACGTCTGACCCTGCCTGTCATCGCCGTGGTGCAAGGCTTGTGCGCCGGCGGTGGTTTCGAACTGGCGTTGCGTGCCGATGTAATCTTTGCCGCCGAAAGCGCAACATTCTGCCATCCGGAACAGTCGCTTGCCTTAGTGACCCTGTTGGGCGGCATCTACCGCGTCGCCGAACGTGCAGGACGCGTACGAGCCATGGAATGGGCGCTGACTTCCGAGCGTGTCCCCGCCGCGACGATGGAGCGCTTCGGCGTAATCAACCGCGTCGTCGCCGATGCCGAACTGTTTGCAACGGCGCATGCGTTCGCCGCGAAGTTTGTGCATGGCCCCACACGCGCCCACGCAGCTCACAAAGCCTTGCTGCGAGCCTGGGCCAACGGCGGTGTCCAAGCGGCCGACGATGTGATGTTCAACATTGCCATGCCCTTGTTCGAGACAGAAGACGTGAAGAACGGGCTTGCTTCGGCCATCAAGGCCCTGAAGGCCGGTACGCCGCGTCTGGAGCTCGAATTCAAGGGGCATTGATTTCCCATACGCAAACCGACTCAAGGAGAGGAACATGTACAAATTGCTAGCGCGGGTAGGCGAGGTGCATGAAAGAATCGGTGCGCTGGAAGCGGCATGAACCGCACAGCGTCACTATCGTTACCGGGGCGCACTACGGGCGCTGAAGGCTGTTCAGTGCCTACAAACATTCCTCTATCGCCATTGCCACGGTGGTCTACCACGTTCAGCCGTTCATGCTGGTCGGTCTGGGTGTGCTGTTTTTCGCTGAACGCCTCAGCGCCGCCAAGGTTGGCTGGCTGCTGTTGGCCTTCGCCGGGCTGATGCTGTTCGTGTCCGCCAAGGGCAGTGGGCAGGCCACCGGCGCCGACTACTTGCTCGGCGTCTGCCTGGCCCTGGCTTCGGCCTTTTTCTACGCCGTGGCGGCGGCGATCACCAAGCGCCTCAAGGACCTGCCCGCGCACCTGATCGTGCTGATCCAGATGGTGGTAGGCGTGCTGGTCCTGGCCCCGTTCGTGTGTGATCAAGGGCATGTACCTGCTCGATACACTGGACGCCGGGTCGGACGCGCCGTTGGTGCGCCTGCTTGGAAGCGGCGCGATCCTCAATGAAGTGCTGGCGGCGGCGAACCGGCTGCGCGAGCAATGGGGCGTGACGGTGCAGGTCTGGAGTGTCACCAGTTTCAGCGAGCTTGAACGCGATGCCAGGTCTGCCCAACACGCGCGTCTGGCGGGTGCGCAGACGACACTGGGACATGTCGAGCAATGCCTGGGCGGGTCCGCGCCGGTCGTGGCGGCGACGGACTATGTCAGGGCCTATGCGCAACTCATCGCTCCCTATGTCAGTGCGCCGTTCAAGGTGCTGGGCACGGATGGCTTCGGCTGTTCAGACACCCCCGGCGCGCCCTGCGGCGTTACTTCGAGGTGGACAGCCAGGCGATCTGCCTGACGGCTCTGCAGGCACTGGTGGAGCAAGGACGCCTGGCCGCAGACACGGTCGCCAAAGCCCGTCGTATCATGGACGGTACGGATAATCGCCATGCTTGACCGCCTTGGATAGCCAGGATTGACCTGGGTGGTGTTCCAACTCAGCTACCTGTGGCTGTGGCTGTGGCTGTGGCTGGTGTGGCAGGTGCTGTCATATGACCTTGCGGGTTGGCGTACCTTGCTGGTCGCCACCCCATCTGGCTCAGCGGCAGTGCCTGCAGCTCTTTTGCGGGCCGTTGTGAGTGCCCGGTCATCCAGCGTTTAAGTGTGCGACGGCTTGAATCAAAGACTCTCAGGGTCCCCAAAGAACATTTTGACTGGGCTCTAGGGTGGGTATTTCAGCGACAAGAATAGAGGTGATGCCCCCAATTTTGCCCCCAGTCGCAGCGGGTGCGTGGGCGATCGCGACTGGCGATTTCTGACGTGGACCAGGTTGGTCTTCAGCGACCTTCAGTGTACGGTCCAGGCGGTGAAGGCACGAGCTGATTGGACATTTCTCAAGTTTGATCACCCACCGTACGCCCCGAGATGCTAGGGAAACGGGGCGATATCTCTCGTAATTTGAATCATCGGAAGCTGAAAAGCACTGAAACCGTCGAGTCCAGACTTACCAAGTGAATTTGGTTTTAGTAGAAGAAAAAAGGGCCCTACGAGGGGCCCTTTTTGTTCGCGGAGACTGGTAGACATTAGGCCCAAGTGAAAGGCAATGGTGCCTGAGACGATGCAATCAATTATTGACGTTAACCACAACCCGTCCGCGTACTTGGCCGGCGAGCAGTTGCTTTGCCGTCTGAACAACCGCGTCCAAACCAATCTCTCGCGTTACTTCTTTTAAGATAGAGATATCAAGATCTCGTACCAGACGATCCCAAGCTGCGATCCGATCTCTTCGCGGACGCATCACGCTGTCGATACCAGCCAGTGTCACCCCACGCAAAATGAAGGGGGCAACGCTGGCAGGTAAGTCCATCCCTTGCGCGAGTCCGCATGCCGCAACGGTGCCTCCATAACAGGTGCTGGCACATACGTTGGCCAGCGTATGGCTACCAACCGAATCAATCGCGCCTGCCCATCGTTCTTTGGCAAGTGGGCGACCTTGCCCGCTTAAGACTGAGCGATCAATGATCTCCGAGGCGCCAAGCCTCTTTAGGTAATCAGATTCTTCAAGACGACCAGTTGAAGCCACTACGGTGTAGCCCAAGCCAGCGAGGAGGGCGATAGCGAAACTGCCAACGCCACCATTGGCTCCTGTCACCAATACTTCGCCCGTATCCGGTGTCACGCCGTTACGCTCCAAAGCGAGCACCGAGAGCATCGCCGTATAACCTGCTGTGCCAATTGCCATGGTTTGTTGCGCGGTGAACCCGCGAGGCAGTGGAATAAGCCAGTCACCATTGACTCTAGCCTTTTGAGCTAGGCCACCCCAGTGCGCTTCACCCACGCCCCATCCATTAAGCAGCACATTGTCACCGACCTTGAAGTCAGGATGGCTACTTTCCTCAACCGTCCCCACCAGGTCGATACCAGGCACCATCGGAAACTTGCGTACAACCGGGCCTTGTCCCGTTATCGCCAGTGCGTCTTTGTAGTTGAGGGTGCTATAAGCAACACGAACCGTCACATTACCGGCAGGCAGTTGTGCTTCGTCCAAGCTGGCTAATTTTACGAGACTGCTAGTGTCATTTTTTTCAATCAGAATGCCATGGAACATAAGGTTTTCCTCAATTAGACCGATCGTCTATAAAAGGCCAAAAAAAATTAACGCGGTAATCCGGCCATGAATCCGTTGATGAACGTATTTAAAGGGGCTGTGCTTTTCACCAGCCGTGCTCTGAGCACCGCACCTTCCCAACCAATCCAAAAGTACGCAGCGAGTTCTGCGCAATCAACATGTCTGGCGAGTTCGCCAGCATCCTGTGCCTCTCTTAGACAAGTGGCCAATTGTTGCTGCCAACTGAATAGGGTGGCATCTAGATGCTCACGGAAACCTGCGGGAAGGATGGTTACTTCCTGGCTAAGGTTACCTACCAGGCAGCCGCGTCTGAACTGGTATTTCTCCATCCCTCCTTTCGCGTCCTCGACGAAGGCTAGAACACGCTGCAGAGGAGTCATTGAGTCATCGAGAAACCAGCGTTTGAGCTTGTTGGCGAAGTAAGCTGCGTAGTTGTCCATCACGGCCCGTCCAAAATCTTCCTTGCTATCGAAGTAGTGGTAGAAGGAGCCTTTTGGAACACCGACCGTCTTCAGTACGCCGTCGATGCCGGTGGCCATGAAGCCCTGCTCAGTTAGAATTTCTGTCCCGCAGCGAATTAGTGCGTCACGGGTATCCGGATTCTGTCGGGATACCTTGGGCGGACGGCCACGGCGAGGAGTTTGCGAGGATTTGATCATGGCTAAGTATATTAGACTGATCGTCTACAAAGTCAATTTCATAACTGCCATGACGGTTGCCTAGGAGGTTGGAGTAGATAAACCGAAGCAGAGATTGCCTAACCTCTGCCCGGTTTCTTTTTTGACGCATCTTTATAAAAGTGTGCGTCTCACGGGCCTCAGGAACTACGCTCGTTACTCTTTGATGCCTCGTAAGCGCAACGAGCGTCGACGCATGAGTTCAACAGCGACCAGCAATGCCACCGAGCCGAGAATCAGTAATGTGGCCGCCGCCAGGATGGTTGGGCTGATCTGTTCGCGCATGCCTGACCACATCTGGCGCGGTATGGTGCGTTGCTCAACCCCGCCAAGAAATTGCACCAGCACCGCCTCATCGAATGAGGTCACCATCGCAAAGAGCGCGCCGGACATGATCCCTGGACGAATAATTGGGAAGGTCACGCGGAAAAATGTATATGTGGAAGAAGCTCCGAGGCTTGTCGCTGCTCTGGTCAACGAATGGTCGAAACCAACTAATGTCGCCGTCACTGTGATGATGACGAATGGCGTACCGAGTACCGCATGGCCCAGAATGATGCCAAGGTGGTTTTGCCCGATGCCCAGTGCGCTGTAGAAAAAGTACATGCCGGCAGAAGAGATGATCACCGGTACGATCATCGGCGAAATCAGGGTGCCCATCAGCAGTCCCTTGCACGGCAGATTAGCGCGGCACAAGCCGAGTGCTGCCAACGTCCCGAGTGCCGTTGAAATCACCGTTGCGCAGAAGGCGATCAGCAGACTGTTCTTGAACGACAGCACCCACAGTGGATCCTCGAGAAGCATGTGGTACCAACGCATTGAAAAGGCCGCTGGATCAAGGCTGAGCATGCCGCTGGTAAAGCTGAAGTAGGGCTCGACGTTAAATGACAAAGGCACCACTACCAATATTGGCAAAATCAGAAACAACAGCACCAATACCGCAAAGCTTCGAACGCTGAAGAACCAGACTCTGCCCATCGGGCTGGTATAGCTTGGAAGACTCATTTCGATTACCCCAGTTTCATATTGTTGATGCCCACGACCCGGTCATAAATCCAGTACAGCACCAGGACAATCATCAGGAGGATGGACGCGATGGCGGCGGCCAGTCCCCAGTTCAGGGAGGTCTGCATGTGGTAAGCAATGAAATTGCTGATGACTTGTCCGGTACGCCCACCCACCAACGCCGGAGTGATGTAGTACCCCGTCGCCAGAATGAACACCAGGATGCCTCCAGCGCTCAATCCAGGCAGAGACAAGGGAAAATAGATCTGCACAAAAGTGCGGAACGAACTGGCGCCCATGGAGTGCGCTGCACGGGTATAGGTTGTGTCGATGCTTTTCATGACGCTGAACATCGGCAGCACCATGAAAGGCAGAAGGATGTGGGTCATAGCAATGACCGTTCCGAACATGTTGTACATGAGTTCGAGTGGCTGGTTGATCAATCCCATGCTGTTCAACGTGCTGTTCAGCACACCGTTGGATTGCAAGATCACCATCCAGGCGCTGGTGCGTACCAGAAGTGATGTCCAGAACGGCAATAGCACCATGACCATCAACAGGTTGCTGGTTTTTGCTGGAAGGGTGGCGAGCATGTAGGCCAGCGGATAACCCAGGATCATGCACAACGCCGTGATACCTAGTGCAACCATCAAGGTCTTGATCAGAATGCTGACGTAGATGCGTCGGCTCTCAGGTTGTTGAACGACCTTACCTTGGTCGTCATAACGCAAGTCCAGGGCCGCGAGATAGTTAGTTGCGGAGTAGGCTGGCGCCATTTTCTTCAACTGCATCCAGGTGCCGATCTGCCCCCAGCGCTTGTCGATGCCGGTCATTGTGGTGTTAAACGCACCTGGCACGACGACCTTGCTGGCCAGGCCACGTGCAGTGCGGGCCATCAGGCTCTTGGCGTCAACCATCACCCTATTGAGATCGGAGCCGACACTGTCCAATTGTCGGGCCTCTTGCAGGGCGAGGATTTCATGACCCACGGTGGCGAACAACTGCTCGTCTGGCAAGGCTGTGCCCTCCCAGTTGGCTAATGCGGCTGCGGTCTGTGGCATCGCCGTGGAAAGGGTCGGGTTCTGGATGCTGCGCAGCAACATCGCGCCAATAGGCAGCAAGAAAAATACCGTAATGAATGCCAGCAATGGGACGACCAATAGCAGTGATTTGGTCTTGTTTAGACGTTCTGCCCGGTCAAGGCTGGACTTCAGGTTTCCTTGAGGTAGGGGCTCGCTGACGGTCTCTAATATGGGGCTGACGGTATATGAGTTGTTCATCTGGGTGCTCCGGCAAAACAGTAAAGTCGTTGTAGGGCTTCAGGCGTCCAGCGCCCGACAGTCGTCGGCTGACCAACCCACATCGATGCAAGTACCGGCTTGGGGAGCAGCGTGTCCTGCGGTGTTGACCATCTTGACGATGAACTCGTCGTTGCCTGCCAGTTTCAAGCGCGCTCGCAAGTGATCACCGTGATAAATGATCTCCTCAATGCGGGCCGGCATATGGTTGTCGTACTCACCTGGACGTGCGCCAATCTGCACGCGCTCAGGACGAATCGACAGTGTGGTGGTCGAGCTTACAGGTTGGATATTGACGGCCAGCGCCTTGACGAGATGCTCACCAACACGCACCTGGCAGTAACGTTCCTGGCGCTCGATAATCTGCCCCATCAGCCGGTTGTTCTCGCCGATGAAACTCGCGACAAATGCGGTCTGCGGTTTTTCGTAAAGGTCGGACGGATTGGCCAGTTGCTGGACAATTCCATCGTTAAAGACTGCGATGCGATCCGACATCGTAAGGGCTTCAGTCTGATCGTGAGTAACGTACACAACTGTGATGCCGAGCTGTTTTGACAGACGCTTTATTTCATATTGCATCTGTTCACGAAGCTGTTTGTCCAGCGCTCCAAGCGGTTCATCCATCAGCACCAAACGTGGCTCGAAGATTAATGCGCGGGCCAGTGCAACACGCTGTTTCTGACCGCCAGACAGCTGAGCCGGCATTCGCTTTGCGAATTGTCCCAAGGCCACCAGGTCAAGTGATTTACGCACCCGGTCTTCGATGTCTTGCCGGGACAATTTGCGCACTTTCAGTGGGAAGGCGAGGTTTTCTTCAATGGTCATGTGAGGGAAAAGGGCATAGTTCTGAAACACCATGCCGATACCGCGCTTTTGCGGAGCTATATCATTTACCGGTTTTTCATCAATGCAAATTTGCCCATGAGTCACGGTCTCGAACCCTGCCAACATCATCAAACATGTCGTCTTGCCGGAACCCGAAGGGCCAAGCATGGTGACGAACTCACCCTGTTCGATTTCGAGGTTGAAGTTTTTGACGACCAGATGTTCGCCGTCATAACTCTTCTGCACATTTCGAAAGCTAACGAATGATTCAGTACGCATGGGAGATATCTCTTGTTATTGGTGCTGTAGAGGAGCCGGGCACGAAAAGTCGCCCGGGCCCGCCAAAGGGGTGTGTCAGGTGTGCTGCGGCAAGGTTGTGGTTGAGTTTTTGGTTACTTGGACAGCCAAGCGTTGAAGCGCTCATTCAATTCGTCTGCATGGTCTCCCCACCACTGGGAGTCCACCTGGAGTGCGCTGGCAAAGTTTTCAGGGCTAGTTGGCAAGTTGGGTTTGACCTTCGGGTCTACCAGGGCTTGCGCCGAGAGTCGTGTAGGGCCGTAGGCGATATAGTTACTTTGGTCAGCCAGTACCGAGCTCTGAGTGGCAAACTTCAAAAAATCCATCGCCTGATCTTTTTTCGGGTTGCCGGCAGGCACTACCCAAGCCTCCATGTCGTACATCTGACCATCCCACACGATTTTGAATGGCTGCTGCTCTTTCTGCTGCGCAATCACGATACGTCCGCTATAAGCTGAGATCATGCTGACCTCGCCATCGGCTAGCAGTTGCGGCGCTTGTGCCCCGGCTTCCCACCAGATGGTGTCCTTTTTGATTGTGTCGAGCTTGGCAAAAGCTCGATCCAGGCCATCTTCAGTCCCCAGCATTTCGTACACCTTTTCACGGGGCACGCCGTCGGCCATCAGCGCCCATTCAAGATTGACTTGAGGTGCTTTACGCAGTGCTCGCTTGCCTGGGAAGCGCTTGGTGTCGAAAAAGTCTTTCAGGGTATGGGGCTGTTCGCCCTTGAAGGCTTTGGTGTTGTAGGCCATGACTGTCGACCAGACATAACTCGCCACGCCGCATTCCGTCAGGGCCCCTGGCAGAAAATCCTTTGCAGCAGGTGTTCCATCCGGTGCAGGTGCCAGGGTGGCTGGGTCAATTCGTTCAAGCAGGCCGTTGTTACAGGCACGAATGACGTTCGGTATTTCAGCATCGACTACGTCCCAAGTGACCTTTTTGCTGTCTACCTGAGTCTTGATTTGCGCGATGCCCCCGGAATAGTCCTCCGAAATCACCCGGGTACCAGTGGCGGCAGTGAAGGGTTTGTGTGCGGCTTGGATCTGGGCGTTTGTTAGGTTGCCGCCGTAGGACACAACCGTGAGAGTGTTTTCTGCGTAAGCACTGCAGGACACTATGCCGGTTAGCAAAAGAAACGTTGCGCTTTTCATGCGTGAGACCCCTCGTTTTTATTTTTGTGGGAAACCGTCACAAGCTCTTCGCACGGAGTGCGTGAGCAACCGAAGAGACGATCAGGGCTTTACTCTCGGCAAAAAAATCGGAAGGTAAAAGCAATAAAAAAAAACCCAATGGGGCGATTTTTTTTATGGGTGCAACACAAAAATTATCTATTGGTGTCTAAAGTGAAGGGCTTCAGGCATTCACGGATTCAAAAATCACTTCCTCATTCTTCGCTACGCGCGGCGTACGCTTCTTCCATCAGCCAACTTGCGAAAGCTGCCGCTTGGGGATTGACGATTTTGTGCGGGGAATACACTAAGTAAAACGCTTCTGAGGTTTTAAATTTTGCGGTCAAAGGGGCGATGAGTTGTCCTGATTCAAGATACTGCTCGACGAGCGAAGATCGCGCCAAGGCAACTCCTTGACCCAGCTCCGCCATTTTCAGTGCGGAAATAAGCGTGTCGAACTGCAGTCCTTGAGATGAGTCAACGTCGTCGGCCTTGGCCTTTTTCAACCAATAGCCCCATCCCTCCTCATAACCCAAGACATGCAGAAGTTCGTGGTGACGAAGGTCTCTTGGGGTTTTCAAGGGCTTTTGCGTTGTGGGCAAATCAGGGGCGCACACAGGGAAAAGCAAATCCCAGGTCAGCCGTTCACTCTTCAGGCCAGTCCATTTACCGCTGCCATATCGAATTTCCAGATCAGATTCGAGATCGGTTTCGCCCATCCAGATGTTGCTGGTGATGCGCAAATTGACATCTGGATGCTGCTCGCGAAATCGCGGCAGACGACCCGAAAGCCAATGAGTAAAGAAAACCAGACTGCTGCGCACTGTGAGCACCTTCCGGTGCCCTTGACCGAATATCTCATCGGTCGCCGCTGCAAGACGCTCCACCGATTCATGGACGACGGGTAGAAAGGCTAAGCCAGGCTCCGTCAGTTCCAAACCTCTAGGTAGACGCTTAAACAGAGCTGCGCCGAGCTGCGATTCCAGTGCTTTGATCTGCTGGCTGACGGCTGCCTGAGTGAGACTTAGTTCTACAGCCGCCTCCGTAAAGCTTAGGTGACGAGCGGCTGACTCGAACGCGCGCAACCAGTTGAGCGGAGGTAGTCGCTTCTTCATGGCTCAAAATTCTCTGAGGAAAAGTGCCTGGCTATGGGGCGAGCCAGCGTACGTCTTGTAGCGGCAATCCATAAATCCTACTCCTATCGCATAAAAAAAATGAACCCATAGGGTTTTTTTTTATTGCTTTCGCAGTCCCCAACTTTTCTCGAAAGTAACTCCCAGATCGCCACTCAATGGGCCAAGCCTGAAACGCTTTGAGCCTCTGCAGACGGCTTCTGAAAACCTAAACCC
The DNA here is from genome assembly GCF_014852305.1 of Pseudomonas sp. PDM09. Classification (NCBI taxonomy): domain Bacteria; kingdom Pseudomonadati; phylum Pseudomonadota; class Gammaproteobacteria; order Pseudomonadales; family Pseudomonadaceae; genus Pseudomonas; species Pseudomonas sp. PDM09. The sequence goes on from NZ_JACVBI010000001.1 coordinate 912,358, forward strand.
TGCGTGAAAGCTTGAAGAAGCAGGACAATAAAAATAATGGGTGAAACATGACAAACCTCAGTCAGCTACCCCTTTGCGGTGTGAACGTTATCGATTTTGGCCAATACATTGCCGGCCCCGCTGTCGCGATGATACTGGGTGATCTCGGGGCCACGGTCATTCATATTGATCCACCCGCTGGCCCGCTCTGGGATAGCCCGGCGAATGCCGTCCTCAACCGAAACAAGCAGTGCTTGCGCTTGGACTTGAAGTCTACTGAGGGTTTGCACCACGCGAGGCAGATGATCGCTAAAGCTGACATCGTGATTGAGAACTTCCGTCCTGGCGTGATGAAAAACCTGGGACTGGATTTTTCCGAGTTGCGTCGTGAACACCCGCAACTGATCACCTTGTCCATTCCAGGTTTTGCAACCAATGATGAACTCCGAAGCCAATGGCGTGCCACTGAGGCAATTATCGCTTCAGCCTCAGGGGTTTTCACTGATATGGGGCAAAATCGGGTATTGATGGGCATTAATCCGAGCTTTTCTCCACTGCCACTCGCATCCGCTTACGGCACGATGCTCGCCGTCTCGGCTGTGGTGCTGGCATTGCAATCCAGACAACGCACTGGCATGGGTGATGAGATCGAAGTGCCGCTCGCTTCGGCGGTCATGGAGGGACTTTCTTACAACTCAATCAAGATCGACGGCTATCCAGCGCGCTACAAAACCTTGCGTGAAAAGGAGATTGAGCGTCGACGAGCCGAGAACCTGCCGATGAACCTCAGTTATGAGGATTTGCAGGAGTACCTCGACCCCTTCTACCGTACCTATGAATGTGCTGACGGACGCAAATTCTACGCAGTTTGCCCCTCCCATCGCTCGCATGCCAAACGCTGCCTACAGGCAATGGGTTTGTACGAGGAAATGCTCGCTGCGGGTCTTCCTAAAGTTGAAGATCCTTACCTGCCATTTGCGCAATGGGAAGGTGATGCCTCACTCGGTGTTTATCCGCTTCCAGCTCACTGGGCGAAGGTTATCTCGGCTCGCATGAAGGAAGTCTTCCTGACCAAGACGGCTGCGCAATGGGAAAAAATCTTCGGTGAAGGGCAGTTTCCTGGTGCTCCTCATCGTTCAACTCAAGAGTGGTTGCATGATGAGCATGCAAACACTGCAGGCTTAGTGGTCGACGTCACTGACTATCAATATGGGCTGATGAAACAGCCCGGCGCTATAGCCTGGCTGGAAGACAGTGCAGAGTTGATGTTGTCTCCGCTCTCACGACGAGAAGTCAGTATCGAGGAGGCATTGGCCACCGTGAGTGAAGGCACTCGCGAGGAGTTGCCAGTCGCAAATCAGCCGTGTTCAAAAGGATGGCTGGACGGTGTTCGTATCCTCGACCTGACCAACGTGATTGCCGGCCCGCACTCGACCTCATTCCTCGGGCGATTCGGTGCGGATGTCATCAAGCTTGACCCCACCAAGCCTAATTACGATCCATGGAACACCGTGGTGTTCGGTATGTCTTCGGCGCGCGGTAAGCAAAGCGTGTTGGTCGACCTCAATCAAGATGAGGGGCGTGAGGTATTCGACAGGTTGGTGAAGTCAGTGGATGTCATTGTCATGAATGCGCCTGATCGCCAACTGGCGCCTTTAGGGTTAGATGAGGCCAGCCTGAAGGCCGTGAATCCTGAGGTGATTTTCTGCCAGTTGGACTGCTTCGGTGGCCCGTGCCGTGGCCCTAGAACTGACTACTTGGGTTACGACGATCTCATCCAGGCCACGACCGGCATCATGCTGCGGTTTGGTGGCGGTATGCAGACCCCGGAAGAACATGCTCATGTTGGCACCATTGATGTGATGTGCGGTTTCGCTGCTGCGCTTGGCGTGGCCACAGCGTTGTATCAAAAGTCCAGAACAGGCAAGGTCAGCCGAGCTCGGACGTCACTGGCTGCCTTGGGCAACCTGGTTCAAGTTCCTTTCTGTTACGACTACTCGGGGCGCGCACCTTTTGATGAGCCGGCGGGTCGTGAGGTGTTGGGTTATAGCGATCTGTCGCGTTTCTATCGAACGGCTGACGGTTGGCTATACCTCGATGCAGATTCAGCGGATCTGGGCAGACTGGATGCAGTTCAAGGCTTGAACGGCCTGTCTGCGGCAGGTGACCACGCGGCTTTCCTCAGTGCAGCTCTGGCCAAGGTGGCGGGAGAAACCTGGCAACGCCGTTTGCAGGAAGCCGGAGTCGCCGCTGCTGTCCCGGATAACATCGACAATCTCCGCAATCGCTACAGCCGACCTGCTGACAACTACCCGGGCACGGACAACGGGAGCTACTCGTTCAGTGTCTATGCCGATCATCCGAGTGGGCGCTGCGTAACTCAGCTCGATCCCTTTGCCATACGCCCGCGCCATGCGGCGATCCGCAGCCTTTCACCAGCAGAAAAATTTGGCGCTTCAACCAGATCTGTCTTGGGTGAACTCGGTTACAGCGAAAGTGAAGTTGACGCTCTCATGACCCGCAGCGTTATCAGCGACAGCTGGAGCCAAGAGTATTTGCCCAGCTGACATTCCCGTCAGAGGTTAAGGGTAAGAAGTTTCACAAATGCCCATCTACCTCGGCGACTTCCATCACAAGAAAAATAGGGGGCGGCACTCTCCTGGAGTCGACGCCCCCACAGGGAAACTTTCGGAGGCAACATGTCGAATCAAATAGTTCTGCCGCGCATCCTGCAGGTGGGCGCCAAGGCCAGCGAGGCCATTCCAGATGTGCTCGCTAGCCTGGGTTGCCATCGACCATTGATCATCACTGACAAAATGATGGTGCAACTCGGTTACGCCGGTCGTATCCAGGATGTACTTGCAAGCAAAGGTTTGAGCGCCGACGTTTTCGCCGACACTGTTCCTGAGCCCACGGTCGATTCGATTCGTGCCGGTGTTGAACATGCTAGATCGGGCGACTATGACAGCATCATTGCATTGGGTGGTGGCAGTCCAATCGACAGTGCCAAAGCCATTGGTATTCTCGCCAAGTTCGGTGGCGAGATGCGTGACTATAAATTTCCACGGCAGGTGAGCGAGCAAGGCTTGCCGATCATTGCAGTACCGACCACAGCTGGTACCGGTTCGGAAGTTACCCGTTTCACCATCATTACTGATGAACAGAACGACGAAAAAATGCTCTGCGTAGGCATCGGGTTTATGCCTGTGGCGGCATTGGTCGACTACACCCTGACGCTCTCCCTGCCAGCTCGTGTCACGGCGGATACCGGTATCGATGCACTAACCCACGCCATTGAGGCCTATGTCAGCCTCAAAGCCAACCTCTACAGTGACAGTCAGGCGCTGGCCGCGATGCGCCTGATTGGCCCGAACTTGCGCCGGGCCTATCACGCAGGCCAGGACATTGCAGCGCGCGAGGCGCTGATGCTGGGATCTACTTTGGCCGGCGTTGCGTTTTCGGCAGCCTCGGTTGCCCTGGTGCATGGTATGAGCCGCCCGATTGGAGCTTTTTTCCATGTGCCACACGGACTTTCCAACGCGATGCTGCTGCCAGGCGTAACAGCTTTCTCCATCCCAGGCGCCCCAAAACGTTACGCCGATTGTGCACGGGCCATTGGTGTTGCGACCGTTGAGGACAGCGACGATAGCGCCAACGCTAAGTTGCTCGTCGAACTGCAAGCCCTCAATGACGAGCTGCAAGTTCCTACACCTGAAGGCTTTGGCATCAGTCGCGCACGCTTCTTCGAACTGATGCCAATTATGGCTGAGCAAGCCCTCGCATCCGGTTCACCGGGCAACAATCCTCGGGTGCCTTCGGTCGACGAGATGATCGAGCTCTACCGAAACCTCTGGTAGCCAAAACGATAACCACGCCTCTTCATCACTTCAGCGGTAACTGCCGCGTACATAAAATAAGGAACACTCACATGATTACTGTAGGTCATCTGATCAACGGCCAGATTGTCACTGACACTGAGCGCACTCAGGACGTGTTCAATCCTGCGACGGGCGAAGTCACCAAACAGGTTGCGCTGGCCTCGAAACTAACGGTCGAAAAAGCCATTGCTGCCGCTGAAGCGGCTTTTCCTGAGTGGCGCAACACACCACCTATCAAGCGCGCGCGGGTGATGTTTCGCTTCAAAGAACTGCTTGAGCAGAATGCCGAACGTATCTGCCAAATGATTGGTGAAGAGCACGGAAAGATAGTCCACGATGCCATGGGCGAGCTTCAGCGGGGCATCGAAAATGTTGAATATGCGTGTGGTGTGCCCGAGTTGCTCAAGGGGGACCACAGCAAAAATGTTGGCCCTAATATCGATTCTTGGAGTGAGTTCCAACCGCTGGGTGTAGTTGCTGGAATCACGCCATTCAACTTCCCTGCGATGGTGCCGCTGTGGATGTTTCCTATGGCGATTGCCTGCGGTAACTGCTTCATCCTGAAGCCCTCCGAGCGCGATCCAAGTTCGACCCTGTTCATCGCCCAACTGCTGCAGGAAGCTGGTTTGCCGAATGGCGTCATGAGCGTGGTTAATGGTGACAAGGAGGCCGTTGATACCTTGCTCCACGACCATCGTGTTCAGGCGGTAAGTTTTGTAGGCTCGACACCAATCGCTGAGTACATCTACCGGACGGCTGCGGCAAATGGCAAACGTTGCCAAGCATTGGGTGGAGCAAAAAACCACGCCATCGTCATGCCAGATGCGGACATCGATAATGCGGTCAACCAGTTGGTGGGGGCTGCATTTGGATCATCAGGGGAACGATGCATGGCTCTGTCTGTAGCGGTCACAGTAGGTGATGCAACAGCCGATGCCTTGATCAGCAAAATGCGCGAAGCAATGACCCGTCTCAAGGTCGGCGCCTATCAAGACAAGAGCAACGACTTTGGCCCGCTGATCACTCGCCAACATCAGCAAAAAGTGATCGGATACATCGACAGTGCAGAAGAGGAGGGCGCGGAGGTCGTAGTGGATGGTCGAAACATTCAGGTTCCAGCTTGCGAGAACGGTTTTTTTGTTGGGGGGACATTGATCGATCAAGTCAAACCCGGCATGCGCTGCTACGAGGAGGAGATCTTTGGGCCGGTACTGTTGATCGTGCGCGCGCAGAGTATGCAAGAGGCGATGCAACTGATCGATGCTCATGAATACGGTAATGGCACCTGCATCTTCACTCGCGATGGTGAAGCAGCCCGATACTTCTCGGACAACATCAAGGTCGGCATGGTCGGCGTCAACGTACCGCTCCCAGTACCTGTCGCGTATCACAGCTTTGGTGGCTGGAAGCGCTCGCTCTTTGGCGACCTGCATGCCTACGGCCCGGATGCCGTTCGTTTCTATAGCAAGCGTAAAACGGTCACTCAGCGCTGGCCATCTTCGGGCATCCGCGAGGGTGTAGAGTTCTCTATGCCGACGATGAAGTGAATCCCCTTATCTCAGGTGACCTAAATGCAAGCTTCGAATCTTTGCTTGCTAGGTGATTTCAATTTGAGTATGAAATGGTTCTGCAACAGACAGTGTGAAAACCTAGCAATCTGTCCAGCCCCTTAAGAGAATGCTCCGTATCGAAAAATGCGGAGCATTTTTCATTATGGCCTACATACAAGGTAAGCGCCCGGTGAACACACCTTCAGAATTCCAGAATTAAGGGCGATGGTGTCCGCCTAATTTTTAGCGGACGCGATCACCCTTATCGCTAGGATTTCCATGCGCCAACGAAGCTCTTATTCCAAATCCTTTAAAACTCAGGTAGTGCAGGAATGCCTCCAACCTGGCGCCACGGTTTCGAGCGTCGCCATCAGCCACGGCATCAACGCCAACGTCATCCGCAAGTGGCTGCCTATTTACCGCGACAAGCGCGCAGCATCGCTGCCAGCATTCGTACCACTGCAACCGATGCCCAAGCGTCACGTTGATGTTGTGGTAGTTATCACGCTGCCGCTGGGCGACAAATCCATGACGGTCAAATGGCCGGTCTCCGACCCGGACGGCTGCGCCCGCTTCATTCGCAGCCTCTCGCAATGATACGCATCGACGCTATCTGGCTCGCCACCGAACCCATGGACATGCGTGCCGGCACCGACACGGCGCTGGCCCGTGTTGTCGCGGTATTTGGTGCGGCGAAGCCGCACTGCGCCTATCTGTTTGCCAACCGACGCGCCAACCGGATGAAAGTGCTGGTGCACGATGGCGTGGGCATCTGGCTTGCAGCACGGAGATTGAACCAAGGGAAATTCCATTGGCCTGGAACTCATCGCGGCCTGGAAGTCGAACTCGACGCTGAACAACTGCAAGCGCTGGTGCTCGGTTTGCCATGGCAGCGGGTTGGTTCTAACGGCGCAATTACATTGATTTAGCCCCGCCTTTCAGCTGTGGCAGGTGGGCTGCTTTGGTAAAATCCACAGCATGACTTCCTCGCTCAATCTCGACCACATGACGCCTGAACAACTGCGCGCCCTCGCTGCGCAGTTGCTGTCGAAGGTCGACACCATGGGCCGAAAGATCCATCGTGACGAGACGATCATCGAGCAGCTCTCTCACGAAATCGCGATCCTCAAACGCCACAAGTTTGCCAAGCGCAGTGAGCAAATAAGCCCGGCGCAAGGCAGCTTGCTGGATGACTTGCTCAACACCGACCTCGAAGCCATCGACGCCGAGTTGAAAGCACTTCGTCCCGCCCCGGCACCGGACAAACCCAGTCAGCAGCCCAAGCGTGCTCCGTTGCCTGCGCAGTTCCCACGTACCGTAATCCGTCATGAGCCGGAAAGCACTCAGTGCGCCTGCGGCTGCCAACTTCAGCGTATCGGCGAAGACGTCAGCGAGAAACTGAATTACACGCCGGGCGTGTTTACCGTTGAGCAACATGTGCGTGGGAAGTGGGCCTGTCGCCAGTGCGAAACCCTGACCCAGGCGCCGATTCCGGCACAGGTGATTGACAAGGGCATCCCCACTGCCGGCTTGTTAGCCCACGTAATGGTGGCCAAGTTCGCTGACCATCTTCCACTGTACCGGCAGGAAAAGATCTTTGGCCGTGCCGGCCTGGCCATCCCTAGATCCACCCTGGCGCAATGGGTGGGCCAAACCGGCGTGCAGCTTCAGCCGCTGGTCGATGCGCTGCGCGAAACAGTGCTGGCCCAGCGAGTAGTCCACGCCGATGAAACACCCGTGCGAATGCTGGCACCGGGTGAAAAGAAAACGCACCGAGCGTATGTCTGGGCCTACTGCACGACACCATTCTCGGCACTGAAGGCGGTGGTCTACGACTTCAGCCCGAGCCGTGCTGGCGAACATGCGCGCAACTTCCTGGGCACCTGGAACGGCAAGCTGGTCTGCGATGACTTCGCAGGCTATAAGGCCGGCTTCGAAGGGGGGCATCACCGAAATCGGCTGCATGGCCCATGCTCGCCGCAAGTTCTTCGACCTGCATGTGGCGAACAAAAGCCAACTGGCCGAACAGGCGCTGCACTCAATCGGAGGCCTATACGAGGTTGAACGGAAGGCCAAAGAGATGAGCGATGAAGATCGCTGGCGATTACGGCAAGAAATGGCGATGCCCATCGCGGAGAAGTTGCATGAGTGGATGCTGGCTCAGCGCGAACTTGTGCCCGAGGGCTCGGCCACGGCCAAGGCTCTGGATTACAGCCTGAAACGCTGGGTAGCGCTGACGCGCTACCTCAATGATGGTGCTGTACCCATCGACAACAACCGGGTCGAAAATACGATCCGGCCTTGGGCCCTTGGCCGTTCGAATTGGCTCTTCGCCGGATCACTGCGCAGCGGTAAACGAGCGGCGGCAATTATGAGTTTGATTCAATCGGCACGCATGAACGGGCATGATCCGTTCGCGTATCTCAAGGATGTACTGACGCGGTTGCCGACACAGAGGGCCAGTGCAATTGGCCAATTACTACCGCATCAATGGGCACAGGGCTCCTAACACGCTGTGAGCTACCTTCAGTCAGACGCGTCTGAATCTAATGGTGTCGATGCAGGTATTTGCCATGCGGGTTTTTTGTCATCCTGACTGTCGAAAATACGCCGCGCCTTGCGGAAATCCTCAACGTTCTCGACAACCCAAGTCCAGATAGGTGACATGCGGATCAACAGTCCCATACCCAGCGGCGTCAGCTCATACTCGACACGTGGCGGAATCTCACCGAACTCCCGCCGAACCACTAGGCCATCCCGCTCCATGGAGCGTAGCGTCTTGGTTAACATCCGCTGAGTCACCCCAGCCATCTGCCTTTTTATTTCGGCATGGCGCATCGTGCCGTACACCCCCAGGGCATGCAGAATACCTAACGACCAGCGGCTGCCTGCGTGAGCAAGCACTTCTCGTCTGACGCCATCATCGTCTTCTCTAAGCGTTCGGCAAATTGTTTCTGCCTGGCTGAGAGCCTCCTGATCGGTCATTTCTTTCTCTGGTATCACAGGTGTGCCTTCTTACGAACGTTGCCTAATCGTGCAAGCATTTGTTCATCTTACAGGCAACAGGTCTCAGGAGAAATCATGACCGAAGTGACCCAGTTTTCCCCCCAATCCATTCTCGTTCTAGGCGCCGGTGAACTTGGGCTGCCGGTTCTGCGCAATCTTGCGCGAGTAGCAAAGCGCGCGCCCGGTTCCACAATCAGCGTCCTGCTCAGGGATTCGACCATCAACACTCAAGTGCCCGAGAAAAAGGTCGAAATCGATGAGCTTCGGGGCCTCGGCATCCAGATGGTGGCCGCAGACCTCGTGAATGACTCAATCGATCAGCTGGCTGAAGTATTCGCACGTTTCGATACCGTAATAGGCTGTGCAGGGATGGTTGCAGGCCGGGAAACCCCAATGAAGCTGGCTACCGCTGTTCTGAAGTCCGGTGTGAAGCGCTACTTCCCGTGGCAGTTTGGTGTCGACTTCGAGGTAATCGGTCGGGGCAGTCCTCAGGATCTGTTCGATGCTCAGCTTGATGTTCGCGAATTGCTTCGTGCCCAGGATAAAACTGAATGGGTAATCATCTCGACGGGTATGTTCACCAGCTTTCTGTTCGAGCCAGTATTCGAGGTGGTTGACTTCGAAAACGATACCGTGAACGCGCTAGGCAGTCTTGAGACCAGCGTGACGCTCACGACTCCAGACGACATTGGTGCGTTGACAGCGGAAATTGTTTTCTTCGAACCTCGCTTCCGCGATCAGATTGTGTATCTCTCGGGAGACACAGTGACGTATGGAGAGGTTGCGAGCCTCCTCGAACGTGTACTGAGCCGCCCGTTCAAACGTAACGTGTGGACTGTTCCGTACTTGCTCCAAGAATTGGAGAAAGACCCAACGCATCACATCAAGAAGTACCGCGCTGTGTTCGCCCAGGGCAGAGGCGTGGCCTGGCCTAAAGCAGGCACTTTCAACGCGCAGCAGTCGATTCAAGTCACGACCGCTGAGGAGTGGGCCCGTGCAAATCTGGCAACCTCATCAGCACAAGGGCAGTAGCTGAACGAACGTTCTCGCGCTGGGAGTTGACCTGCTAAAAAGCTCCTCAGTCTGATAATGGGCGCTGATGACCGAAGCTAAGGCGCGGAGTACGGGTCTGGTAATCCAAGACGCCGAATCTTTATCTTATCCGCACCATCTGCCGAGGTCTGAGGCGTCCCACTTTACTATCTCTTGAGTTTTCTAAGCGCGGATTCCGAACCACGGTGACTTAACCAAGCGCTTACTGAAGCCTTGCAAATGAGCGTGGTTTTGAGGAACACAGGGGGGAGAATGGTGTGGTCAGGTGTGTCTACCGGACGCTTACCATACAAGGAGAGTCCCGTAGCCAGACTGTCCCTGCCGAGCTATCTACTCTTATCGCTCCCACCTTACCAGAATCCACACCATCGAGATGCGGGCGTACCGCCCGTGTCTAGGAGTCAACACGCTCATCAGTGAGCCTTCCATCGGAAAAGTAATCCTGTAGAGTTTCATCCTGGATCGATGCAGTCTTCTGCAAACGCCTCGAGCGCAGCGAGCAGCTTGGACAGCTCACTCAGGTTGGCTGCCGTCACTATGTCATATGCGCCTCGACTACTCAGCCGATACACCTCTCGAGCCTTTTTGACACGTTCCAGTAGAGGAACAACAATGCCTGACGCTTTTTCAAGAAACTCATTCATGTCCGCACGCGTCTGGGGAATTTTGTAGCCTTTCGCCGCGCTTGTAATGATCACGTCCGAATCGCGAAGCTTGGCAATGCCACTGGAGCGGATTCTCTGGTCGTTGACGTCTCCGAAACCGCTATCTTTTAGGTGGGCGACAATTTCTGCGGTTGGCACGTAGTCTTTGGTGACGAATTCGCTTTGGAATCTCAAGAACCGCAAGATGCTTAGCTGCAGGCGCTCATCCTCATCAGCATGCTCGCCAACCCGCTCGCTAAAAAGGTCAGCTTGGCGGAGAGCTTCTTGGTGTACCTGGTAGTCTGCATAGCCAGTTTCATCCGTCGGCGGCGGCAAAAGAGGCTGGTATTTGGATGGCCACTCCAGCATGCCAAGAGTCAGGCCACGCAGGATCTTTTTGTAGGCAAGAACTGCTTTTTCCGACGCTTTCTCCTCGTATATCTGAGCCACTGAGCCAGCAAAAAAATCTGCAACCTGAACCAAAACGTTGTCCTTGCTGGCAATCGTCTGGAAGGCTTCTTTATCGCCAAATAGGTCGTCGACGAACCGTTCTGCAACGTAGCTTTTGAGGCTCTCCTGAAATTCCTGTCCACCATGCTCGTCTACGATCATCCGAAGATCAGGATATGCGCGGAACAACCGTTCATAGAGTAACCCGTTCACGTATTTTATGAACGAGGTTTTGATACGAAGGCCACCATCTTTGTGGATTCGAGATTTATCGACGACGGTGAAATAGAGCTTGAACGGCAGCTCAGCTAGCTCGTTGAGAATCCGGGCACGGCGATCTGAATCCTTGGGCTTCAGGTTGCTGGATTTGATCTCGCCTTTTTGAAAATGACGCTCGCGGAGTGCTTCAGCTTGGGCATAAGCAGCTTCCAGATCTTTCTCTGCCACTAAAGTGGAACACACGATGAAGAAGTCCGAGCTTCCACCCTTTGACGTGTCTAGGTCGGAATTCCCGGACTCATCCACGAAAGCATACGTTCTGTCCATGAGCTTGCTCCATTAACAACGTACTGAGCGCGGTGGGTCGCCCAATGGCAAGGTGGCGAACTCAGTTCGTCGCAGTAGTAGTGACTGGAGCGGGGCCTTCGCTGAACGTGTAGTTGATAACCACGTCATTTCGGATCAAGACGTCGAGAGTTTTCTGAGTGCCCGTAGTCGTCACCTTCATGGTGACCACATAGCTCTGGGCATGGGCTGAGCCGTTGCTGTAGGTATAGATCCACTTCTCGTCAGTTTCGCTGACTGCGCTTTTGGCGTAAGGCTCACCGAATAGCGACTTCAACTCAGTAGTCGTGGTTTTGCCTTTGGTGATGCTCGCTACACTGGCCGACGGAAAGTCTCGGCCTGCGGTGTAGTGCGACGTAGCGCAACCGCTGAGTGCGACAAATATTCCCATAATCACGATGAGCTTTTTCATATCCTTCCTTGATCGTAGAAAGCACCAAATCTAGCTGGCATCAAAGCTAAAAGCCATCACGAGGGAAATCATCTGCTTCCGCTCTTACAGTAATCAGAGCAGGCCAGCCAGCTAGCCGCAGACTGGGGGCATCCTTTTCAAACCATCCAAAGCATGCCCTCAGATGTGCCCCCAATGTAGCAATCCACCGGAAGTGAATGGAGCTCCATGGTTTGTGGAAAGGCAGAAATGATCAGCCGAATAGCCTGCCAGACGACGTCTAAAGACTCTCAGGGTCGCCAAAGAACATTTTGACTTGGCTCTAGGGCAGTAGTTACAGCCTGAAAAAATAGAATTGTGCCCCCAGTTTTGCCCCCATTTGCACCGGGTGTGCGAGCGATCGCGAATGGCGATTTCTGAAGCGGGGCGGGGTGGACGTGACTGGTATTCAGTGCGCCTCCGTATATTGGATGACCAACCAGAATCCGGCAAATCCTTGGTGGTTCGATGAGTCGATATGCGAACTACTTAGCCCGCCGAGATGAGACATATGGTGTGACGTCTCTGTCTTCTACCGCCTGAAGCTTGAAGTACTGCCCTTTGGCTTTCAGCGCATGGATGATGCGACATTGGGCATAAGCGGTGCCGTATGAGGTGCTCGGGCCTTGGATGTTGAGTACCAATTCCCCTCCGTAGCTTCGCTCGTACCTCAATTCTCTCAAGGCTCCCGCCGCTTCACCATTTGCCTCGGCGATCTCGATCACCAATTCCCTTAAGGCCGATTGGTCGGTGTCTGGTAGCTCAGCGGAAAACTTGACCTGGCGTTGGCTTTGAAAGCCTCCGCCACTGGCCGAGCCTATTCGGTTAAATGTGATGTGGGCGAGCAGGACTACTTCCATGGTCTGAACCTTCTATGTGAGTCTTACTTCTTTGTCGTAGGGGGCAGCGTCAAGGCCAAGTGCCCCCCCTGGGTTCTTTCTAATTCGCACCCAACAATGATTTACCGATTGCGTTGTAGCGGTGCGATGAGAAGGCCCCAAAGCGTCTCGGCACCGCCTTCTTGGGAAAGCTTCTGGTCTTGCCGAGTGTGGAACGCCATGCCGAAGGTCTTCAGGTACATGGATTGGTCGTCCGTATTTACGGTGAGCGCCTCGTTGTACGAGCCGCCGCCAAACGAGTCTCCATGGCTGTAGTAGATACCGGCGCCCATCTGGCCGCCGGTGAACACTGCCGCTTTTGCAACGTCGTGGCCGTCCCTGTAGATATTCGCAGAAAAGCGATTTGCATCTATCCGACGGAACACCCCTTCATACCCTGAGTTGCGCGCTTGGAGCTCCAGCAACGAGTTCTCAAAATAGCGGGCGATGTACTCGAAGCTGTCGAGCAAGAAGCGGTCTTTGTCCAGCTGGGTGAAGCTCTTAGCCATTCGAAGGTTACTCGACCTAGGGCCAGCCGGGGCGATAAGGGAGGGCGCTGAACCTCCATTGAAATCGTTGCGTTCGGCTCGCGGAGCAGTGTTCGGTTGGCCACGGCTGCGTCGCTCGGCGGCCTTCCGAACCTCCTTCGCAACCTGCAAGAATGCTTCGTCCCGATCAGGCCAAAGGGTCACTGGCTTACCATCTTGGGGCGTACCAAGCAGCTTGCCGAAGGGGGCATGATGCCAATCGCATGGGCGAAGAATCACAGGAATGACAGTCGCTTCTTTAGCGGCATGGCGCTCCATCGCGCGAGCCATCTCGATGTTGTAGCAATAGTCGGAAGCGATGAAATCCGGGCTTACCAGCAACAGGATAATTTCGTCGCTGTTGATGTGATCATCAATGGCAGCATCGATCTCTTGGCCTGCTCCGATTCTGCGGTCGTGCCAAGTCTCAATGACGCCTTGGCGCTTGAGCATCGAAAGCTGCTTTTCCAACTGGTCGCGCAGCGCCTCGTCAGCATGGCAATAAGAAAAGAACACGTTCGGCAAAAGGGTCACTCCTACTCGGATAGGTGCGATGTCGATCTTACGGGCAGCTTGGCTGCGAAGTACAGACGTGGGCTGGCTTGACTGCTGATAGGATGCCCTTCAGTTGAACCTGTCAGCCAAAAAACAACGGTGCTCGAGTCGTGACATGGTGGTAGATCATTTGGGCTCGCTCGTAATGAATGATGTGCTTGCCGTGAGGCGTTGGCCACACGAACTGACGGATCTCAAGTGGCGCAAATGTAAAGGAAGGTGGAAGGCCTAGGCGTCTCTTAACCGCGCCGTCAGCACTGTTGCATTGCTCGCAGATGATGACGGGAGCAAATGTGGTGATCCGATGAGGTTCTCCAAGAAGCGGTTTTCGTACGTAAAGGTCGGTTCCATGGTCATGGTGAGTATGGAGACCTACAGCCCAGCCTTCTCGCCTATGCGGTTTGTTCGGGTAAAGCATCGTCCAACGTAGCAATTGGTATCGTGTCCGTTCGCAGCACGGGCATCGCCAATGATCATCAAGCTTCGCCCATAGCTGGTGGCAATGGGCGCCATCAAAGCTCAGGTATTCCTTCCAGCTAGGAATGCGCCGGAGCAGATTGCTATTCAGCGTTTTCTCTCTGTTAGCATTCTTGATTTTGGTACCGTCGCAGGCCAAACAGTAGCCATTGGCCGAAAACTCGGGCTTGCAGGGACAGAGGTTTTTGGTCATCAGAGCGTCTCAGTCTGTCGTTGGGTTAACCCCGTGATGACCGCGCGCCAGGCATTTGTGCCGGAGTTACTGGCAGCCACCATCATTTGTAGCTGCTAACGGTATGCGGGTCTCTGAGGGGCTCATCTGTCCACGCAAGGCCAATGCAGAACTTCAGGGTCAAGGAGGCGTAGCTGATCACTGCATGTACTCCTCCTGCACTCACATCATCAACTGCTAGGTAGCACCATACAAGCAGATCACCAATCATCGCCCCCAACGCAGCCCTACAGGCAGTCAGCAAGCTACCTCCTTCGTTGATGAAGAACGTGTGCACTTCCCGCGACCTTCCAATGAGATGAAAGGATCGAAACGTCACCCTAAGCGTGAAGATGCTGACGATAGCGAATGCTATGAGCAGGTACACGTAGTAAGCCATGAGCTCGGGGGGCAGTAGCGCGGTCACCAAAACGCTCACCTCTTCTGGTGAGGTGGTCAGGAGTGGCAGTGACCCGATGAAGAACGCATAAATCACCCTCCCTCGATGCCCGCTGCCAGAATCCAAACTTGTCCTAGGTTTTCAGCAGCAAACGCATGTACCCCATTTGAATCGTATTTGCATTAATTGGAATGCGTGAGGCGTCAGTACCTGGACAGCCGCTTCAGTCCTTCAAGCATTTGCTCCAGGTAGCTTTGCGACCCAAGTGCGAACCCTGCTGCCAGCAGCGGGGCCCTGTACTCTTCGGTCGCATATTCGTGAGCGAAGCGGTTGATGGTCTCTGAATGCCAGGAAAGCCGGCCCAATGCGATTCTCTTGAAATCGTGGTTTTTCACCGCATCCGCGAGCGATTCTTCACTGACTCCGCGTTGCTCGCAGAAGAACAGGAAACTGAAAAACTCAAACCGTTCGTAAAGCAGCCCGTGATCCTGCAGACCTGCGAAGTCAGGCGCCCACCGAGGCGCAAGACGGTCATGGAGTCGGTTGCACAAGGGGGTAAGAGCTCTACTTTGGTCTTCGAAGCTCCTCCATAATTCAAGCAGGCCATTGGCTCCCTCAACGTAGAACGGTGATAGATCAACTCCCACAGGGAAAGGCATTTCGCGCCGGTTGATAAGGGTCGTGTTAAACAGCTCGTTTAGCTCGCTCAGGCGATTGGCCCGTACAAGTCCCATGCCATACGCATAGGTAACAAGTGCTATCGGGTAACTCTTCAATGCAAGTCCAGCTACCCAGCCTGACTGCTCGACCTGAGACGCAGCGTGCAGGCCCTTGATCGCATCCAAAACGATCGAATGCTCAACACCTGCACCCCATCGCCCTAACACTGCACAAAGGCGTGCTAGTGGCTCGATGGCCGCTTCGTATATCTCAACCAGATCGGTAAAGTCCTTGGACGTGCTGCCCTGAGGTCGTTCTGTGAATAGAGGAGCCAGATGGCTGATCGCTTGATGAGCCTGGCTTGTCACTAAATCATCGAGCTGAATCCTGTGTTCGGGTCTGGCCATAAAGCGTTTGGCCATAGCGAGAGTCAGCTCGATGCCGGCTGGGTTCTGCAGGCGGGATTGCTGGATGGTTTCCAGTTTGAGGTTCAGCCCATCGAAGAAGGTGTCGGCATCCAGGCCCGTCACGACGTTGGCGCGCCGCTGAGTGATGAGCTCTTGGCCACGCTCGCTCAATTTTCCTCGCGAAAGCCAGTAGGTCGGGTAGCGACGGGAGGGCGCCCTCAAAAACGCCGCCCTCAGCGCATGATCCCACTCACCTGACCAGCCCGCGACGATCAGCCCAAACTCATCGATGATGCGGTCAAGCAACGTATTGAACGCTGGCGGATACTTGCCCAGCTCCCCATCGGTATTGAGGATCCTGGCATCCTTGTAATCACCATGGATCTTCAGGATGTAGCAGGACGCATGAGTGAGTGGCTCCGCTCCTCCGAGGGTGTCTTCTGAACTGACGACAGTTGGCTCAACGCCGACATCGCGCAGTGCATTTTCCATGAGTCGGTCGAAGTTCGTCGTGATGATCACGCGCACATAACCCGCTTTGACCATCGCAGCGATCGCTCGATGTGCGGGGGTAGGCAGTTTAAGGCCATCCTCTAACTCGTCTTCGCTAGGTTCCAGAAAGCCTTGAATGATCGCTCGCCGTTCAGTCTGGGTTGTCGCCAGGCGTTCGAGCAACGTGGAGTAATTGGGCTGCTCTCCTGTTTGACCTACGTACCACGCGAGCCAATCTTCCTGTTCGCCGGCACCAGACGCTATGCCCCATCGTTTCACCAGCTCCATGGTGATTTCCCAGCCGGTCGGTATTCCCGCCGAGCGTGATACCCCCGAGCCAAGAAGCACTGCGTAGACGCCTTTGTTTTCAAACATTGAAAACGCGATTTGGGCTGTTGAATCACTGATGGCAGCAGTCATGCACATTCCTAAATTTCAGCGGGGAGGTGAGGTTTCTGCGCGAGCATCGGCTTATCTAAGAGTAGTCAGATCCGTGTCGGTCGGTGGCAGCGACGGTGGCTGGTGACGACTTGCTGCATCTCCAGCCAATCGACCTATTTGCGGTGCAAGATAAGCCCATGATTGTCGGCGCTGATGCGATTTTGACCCAGGTTGCTGATTTTGACTGACCCACACGCTGCCTCCGAAATCACCCGCAAGGTAATCATTTCTTGAGTACTCGGGTGGGTCAATGAATTCCGGTAGCCGGCGTCAAAATCGCATCAGCGCCAACAACTTATGGAATCTTGATCCCCAACGCATTCAGCGATGGCGTATCCATCCGGCCATTCACGGTCAGCCCACTGTCCATCTGAAAGGCCATCAACGCACCACGTGTCGCCTTGCCCATCACCCCATCAATGGTGCCTTGGTAATACTGGCGCACCATCAGCGCGGTCTGCACACGGGTTACCAGGTTGCTTTTCTGCTCATTGGTCGCGCGGCTCTTTGAAGTGCTCGAACTTGTCCCGCTGGTAGTGCCAGACGACTGATAAAGGCTGTTGCTGCTTGGGGTGCTGCTCGAAGCACTCGGCGCGCTGTAGCTTCGGGTACTGGTAGCGGGTGGGCTGTAGTAGCGAGGTGCGCTATAGCCACCCGAGCCGCTGTAGTGAGAACTGTGCGAACTGTGGGACCGGTGTGAACTGTGCGAGCGATGTGCCGCATAGATGTTGACGGTGTCTGGCGCATTGAGCGTATCGGCAAATACTGGGGGCTGTAGCTTGTCGTTGGGTTGCCAGTTCGCATCGGCGAGCGACAGATGGCCCGCCTGTGCCAGGGTGGTACCTGCCATTGGCAGCAAGCTGATCCCACTGATCAGGACTTTCCAGCGGTCGAGCAATTTCACTGTGCACTCCTTGCATAGGCGCTAAAGGCCTCGGTCGATAGTAGTTGTACGCCGCGGCTCTGCCAGCGGTCGGTGTGGGATTTGAAGAAGCCAGAGCAATGTTTGACGGCAGCGCATTGCTGGCAGGTATCGATGAACAGGTTCTTCCAGTCCGAGATGCTCTGGCGGGCGAAACGCGAGAGGTGGGCGGGGATCAGGCACAGGGGCAAGTTGTAGATCGAAACCGGCACTCCGCGGTTGAACAGGAAATACACGGCCTGGCTCAACGACTCCTGATAGTCCAGCGGGTCAATCCACAGTTCTTCGTAGTTCTTCCTGGCCAGGCCGGTACTTTCGATACCCATCAGCGCAACATGCCGCACGAAGGGCAGGTTCCTGAACACGTAGTGGGCGAGCTCTGGCAAGCGTGGCGTGGTCAGGCGATTGAGCACCACGCGTATCTCGATGATCTGGTTGGCGCGCGCCAGGTTGTAAAGACCTTGCAGGGTTTCGCTGAACGCTCCTGGAGCCTGCACCACATGGTCATGGTCTTCGGCATTGTCGGCATACAGCGGGATGCCCCAGCTCAACTGAGGGTGGCCGATGGCAGAGAGCGCTGCGATCCAGCTCGGGTCTTTGAACAGACGCCCGTTGCTGAGCACATGAATGGATTTCTGCGGCAAAACGACTTTGCACTTGGCCAGGATTTCGAGCAGGCCGTCGCGATAAAGCGTGGGTTCTCCGCCGCTGATTCCCAGATTTTCCTCGCCCGGGTCCATCAGGTCGATCAGCCGTAGGTTCTCCTCGATGTGCCAACGGTCATCGATATCTTTGGGCGGCTGCGAGCACATCAGGCAGAGGCTGTTGCAACGATCGGTCATGAACAGCAGGTTGCTGTCTGAGCCTCGTCGATAGAGCACTTGCACCAACGCGTTGCCTGGTGTGATGGCAATGACATCGCCGGGCTGCACGACATCCGCATCTTTGGGGGTGTGCAGGTGTGGCCGCGCGCTGTCTAAGTCGCCGATCAATGGCTCCGGGATCAGGAATCCACCCACTGGTAATGAGAGCAGATGCGGGCTCCGTAGCCGTTCTTCGTTTGGCAGCCAAAGCAGCAGGTCACCGAACTCAGCGCTTCCGGCACAAACAGCCAGGCCTTGTTCGATGAACTCATCCAGAGTGATGACCTTGAGCAGTTTCGGCTCATTCAGGTGATGGATTTCGAAGTGGGTATCTTTGCGCAGCATCGCCATCAGCCCCTGTAACCCGGGAACCGGACATCGTTGTAAGAGCGCCTGTTCAACCAAGACAGCAGCACCCTCTGCACGTTGTCGTCGCCATCGCAAAGCAGGCCGAAAATATGCTTCAGCAGCCCCATGTTCTTCTTGCAGAAGCTGCTGAACACTCGGTGTCCGATCGGGTCAGCTTGGCGGGCATAGTGTTCGACGGGATCAGCACCACAGTACGGGACAAGTGCGCAGTCGGAGCAGCCCGGCAGCGCCTCTGCTACACCACTGGCGAGCAACGCATTCATAACGGGCGATGCGAGTAATTCAGACAAGGGTTGCTGCACGGTGCCGAGCCTCAAGCCGTCTTCACCCATCTCCAGCAACATTCGGGCTTCGTCCGAGGGATAGACGTAACCGTCATAGTTGTAAACCAGCGCCGCAGTGCCTGCGCCAGCAGGGGAGCGCAGGTCTACATAGCCGGAGGAGAAGGGTGTCAGGATATTCTTCAGCAACAGGCTCGTATAACTCTCTGAGAGGTATACGCCCTGTTGGTTGATATGCAGCAAATAGGCCAGTGCCTTCTTGTAGAAGGCCAGGTATCGCTCAATAGGGTAATCAAGTCGATGGGCACTCTTGGTGGCAAACCCATAAGGGCTCAGAGGCCGAAGCGAGATGCTGGAGAAGCCCTGGTTTACATACTCATCGATGATCGCTTCAGGTTGTTCGAGGCTTCTTGAAGTCAGCGTGGTCAGCGCGGAAACTGCATCATGGCCAAGGCGCTCACGGACCCACTGGATGCCTTTTACAGTGCGTTCGTAGGAGTCTCGTGACGGGGTAGGGCGGTTGGCATTGTGCAAGGGCGCCGGCCCATCGAGCGAGGTCGAAAACTGGATGCGATTTTGTTCTGCGAAGTCGAGTATTTCCTCCGTCAGGTGGTGCAGCGTGGTGGTGATGACGAACTGGATATCCCGTTGTTCGACCACGTTCCGGTCAACGACCCATTCGACAATCTGGCGGACGCGCTCGAAGGCTAGAAGCGGCTCGCCACCCTGAAACTCAAAGTCAGGGCGGGAGCGTTCGATTCGAACAAGCGATCGACCGCCGCCTGTGCATCCGCTTCCGACAGGTCGTGGCCGGATCCTCCCAGAGGGGCCCGCGACACCTGGCAGTACTGGCAGGTGTGGTTGCAGCGCAATGTAACCACGAACAAGTGCAGTGCAGGGCCCTGGAAGAGGAAGTCCTTGCGGCTGCGATACTGCGCGGCCATTTCCGGGAACGGGTCGTGGCGGCCTGGTTCGTAGATGAAGTGGCGGGCCAGCAGGTCCTTGTAAAAAGGCGTACTTGCTTGAACGTCGAAGTAACTGAGGGCTCGTAATTGCGCGTCGTTCACGTGCATGTACTCACCGGTATCGGAGGTGAGCAGGATGTCACGGTCATGTCCCGTGTTCATGCGCATGAATCGAAAAGGCAGCAAGCGGTAGTGCTTGGCGTCTGTCGCAATCAGTGTCACTGCGAAATCCCACATCCAGCGAGCGCGGCTCGAGCCAGGACTTCGCGCAACCCTGCTGTTTCGCGGTTGATATGGTCGCGTAGGGCGAAGTCGTTCAGATGCTGGAGGATCAGCGAGTGAGCCTGCTCCGGGGAAAGCGTTAGCCTTGCTTCAGCGGGGTGGGCCGTGAGGCTTATCTGATTGGCTTCAATACCGACCTGGATCGCGACAGTGTCGGCCAGGGAGTAAGCGGCGCGTTGCACCACGCTGAGCGGGTAGGCTGCGCTGTCGAGTTTCAGCGTGACTGGCCATGTCATCGGAACCGCTCCTTAAAATCCGTTGGGAACGTGTGGATATTGCCGCTTTCCGAGGCATTATGCCATCATAATTTTTTACATTTGCACGCATCTATTCAGTGTGCATGCGAAGAATCATCAAATGTTCATCGGCTGCATGTTCACCGTTTCGCTGAAAATCTCAGGCCGGTATAGCAACTCGCAGAGAGTCCGGTGAGCTATCCTCATCAATAGCCTGCTTGGCCTTAGGTTGGGGGCATCCTTTTCAAACCATCCAAAGCATGCCCTCAGATGTGCCCCCAATGGAGCAATCCACTGGAAGTGAATGAAGCTCCATGGTTTGTGGAAAGGCAAAAATGATCAGATGAACAGCCTGCCCGACGACGCCTATAGACTCTCAGGGTCGCCGAAGAACATTTTGACAGGGCTCTAGATCAACGGCTTTAGGCTGGAATTTCTTATCGATGCCCCCAATTTTGCCCCCGGCGGGGCCTTACTCGAAGCGAGTGGAGAACTTCGTCAGCGAGTAAGCCAATTTAACGCTTAATGGTCGCCTTCGCTAAGGCCTTAGCACCTTCGCGTTTATTTCGCGAGACTGCCCCGTAGAAGGAACAGCGCAAGCGCGATCAGGCAGGCTGTCGTCTGTACACCTCCCAGTGCCGTGACCGGCGCGAATGTTAGTACCGATACCAGCCAGGTAGTCAGTGCTGCCGCCCCCATGGAAAAAAAGCCCAGCAGGGCGGAAGCCATCCCGGCTTCCTTGCCGAAAGGACCCATGGTGATGGCTGTGCCCAGTGGATTGGCCAGGCCCATGCCCCAAAGAAACGTGACCATTGAAAGGGCATACCACCCAAGGCTCAGATCGGACGGGCCTGCGAGGAGTAGCCCTGCGCCTGTCACGGCACAGGCAATACCGAGTGTGGTAATGAGTCTCGGGCCGTAACGGTGCGCCAGGCGCGGGGCCGCCATGCCAGCTGCGAACACAACGAATACCGTGCAGGCGAAGTACAGGCCTGTCTGCAACGACGTCAGGCCGATCCCTTTCATCAAAATAGCGGGGGCGGCGGCGAACGACGCGAACAGTCCGCTCATCAGCAGGCTCATCGAAAGGGCTGGCAGGATGAAGCGCTTATCGAGCGTCAACCGCCAATAGGCTTGCATTACACTCTTGGCTGAATGCGGCGAGCGTCGGTCGGCTGGATGAGTTTCACCAAGGCCGCGAACGTAGAAAAAGGCGAGCGCTATGGCAGCTAGCCCTACCAGGATAAAAATTGCCCGCCATCCAAGCGTGACCGACATCAAGCTCCCAGCCAGGGGTGAAAAACCTGGCGCTGCGGCGGTGGCAATCATGGTCAGCGACAAGGCACGAGCGAGTGCCTCCCCCTCAAACAGATCCCGTGCAATTGCGCGCGACAACACAGAGGCGGCGCACACGCCCAATGCCTGGATGACGCGCCCTGCAATTAGCGTATCGAGTGTGGTGGCGAGGCCTCCAATGACGGTGCCTACTACGAAGATCGCGAGTCCGCCCAACACCAGCTTCTTGCGCCCGTAGCGGTCAGCGAGTGGCCCGACCACCAACTGGCCCAGTGCGAAGGCGATGAAGAAGCTGGACAGCGTCAGGCCAAGCTCGCGAGCGTCTACCCCCAAGTCGTCACCGATGACGGGGAACGCCGGCAGGATGATGTTCGTGGACAGCGTGCTGATAGCCGCTAAACCTGCAAGCAACGCCACAATTCTCCCGGTCAGTGGCTGGCTTATTGGTCGCGATTGCGCGCTGATAACCGCCAATGTGCCTTTAGCCTCCATGCGTCACCTCCCGTGCCGGCTGTATAAAAATAACGTGGGTAGCGTCGCCTTGGAGGCCAACCTGTCGATAGGCAAAGGATGTATTTTTGGCATCGGCCACCTGGCTTGAAGAGTGGGCAATAGTTTTCGTCATGGATTTGAATCCGTTGGCTTTTTTATTTTCAAGGGTCTTTAGGTTCAAGCGTACGCCCGAAAAAATTAGTCCCCTGCGGTGTCATCCGCGTCGTCGCCAAGGCATTCGATGCAAGCATCCAGAAGATCGTGCAATGCGGCGACGCGCTCGATGCCCAACAGCTCGTTGAGTGCGGTTTGCGCGAGCTTCCAGGCGCGCTGTGCTTCAGCTCGCTTCGCGTGTCCAGCCTCAGTTGCGTCGACAAGACGGCTGCGCGAATCATCGCCTGCACCGACCCTCAGCAAGCCTTGGGCCGCCAAAGGCTGAAGGTTCCTGGTCAATGTCGAAGCATCCATCTGCATGCGCTTTGCCAGATCACCGGGACGAATTGGCCCTAGCTTGACGACATGCGATAGCAGCGCGTACTGCGTGTTTTTCAACCCGGTCTCTGCGACATAGTGGTCGTAGTGACGCGTCACCATGCGTGTGAGCTGGCGAAGCTTAAGGTTGGTGCATCCTTGTGGCTTGATCGGTTTCTTCATGCGGTATATTGTACCTACAACTATTGCATATACAAGTATATGAAGAAGGAGCCACTGATGGATATCAATCAGGTTGTAGCGCAATGGATTGAGGAGGAGCAGACCGTCCGTGCTCGCCTTCAGGCACCTGATGCGATGCCCAGAGGGCAGGCTTTCAACCTCACGGGGATGGAAGTCTTCGAGGCGATCTTTGCCGGGGAGTTGCCCCCTCCACCTATCGGAGACACCCTCGACTTTTTGCCGATGTACATGGAACCCGGCGTCGCTGTCTTTCAAGGTCGGCCCGGGAGCAGGCATTACAACCCTATGGGCACCGTGCACGGTGGCTGGTTCGCAACGCTACTGGACTCGGCGGTGGGCTGCGCCGTGCATACAACTCTGGCGGTAGGCAAAGGCTATACCACGCTTGAACTGAAGCTCAATGTGGTGCGTGCCTTGACCGATGCGGTGCCGTTGGTGCGTGCTGAGGGCAAGGTGATTCATGTCGGGAGCCAGGTCGCCACGGCCGAGGGGCGGATCGTCGGCCCTGATGGAAGGCTATACGCGCACGCCACCACGACATGCCTGATCTTCGATCACCCCACAACCCCTTCGATGAGCGCTGATGGCCGTGACATCGTTGTTTGGGCCCGGTCCGGACGCCGATCGGCACCTGCGGCGGCGTGCTGAAAGGCTCCTGATGTGATTAACGGAGAAAACATGAAATACCTATCATTCGGCAAGACGGGCTTGCAGGTTTCGCAGGTAGTTCTTGGTACGGGTAACTTCGGTACCGGCTGGGGTCATGGCGCCGATCAGGATACCAGCAAGGCGATTTTCAACGCATACGTCGAAGCGGGCGGCAACTTTATCGATGGCGCAGACGTTTATCAGTTTGGGCAATCAGAAGAACTGCTCGGCACCCTGCTGGAGGGGCGGCGCGAGAACTTCGTACTCGCGACCAAATACACCAGGGGTGCACAGTCAGACGCTAACCGGCTTGTCACCGGCAACAGTCGCAAGGCGATGGTGGCCTCGGTGGAGGCAAGCTTGAAACGTCTGCGGACTGATCGCATAGACCTCTACTGGGCGCATTGGCCGGATAATGTCACACCTGCCGAAGAAATCGTTCGAGGGTTCGAGGATCTGGCGCGCGCGGGCAAGATTCTTTACGCCGGGCTCTCCAACTTCCCAGCTTGGCGGCTATCGCGGGCAGTCACCCTCGCCGAACTCACCCATGCGGTGCCGATCGCCGCAGCACAGTTCGAGCACAGCTTGGTTCGGCGTGAACCTGAGGCTGATTTGTTTCCAGCCTCTCATGCGCTGGGGCTCGGAATCGTCACCTGGTCCCCATTGGGCGGGGGCATGCTGACCGGCAAGTATCGCAACGGTGAGAAGGGACGTGCTGAAGCGTTTGGTGGCAAGGTTTTTCAGCCGGAGAACAGCGAGCATCGTACTAAGGTGCTCGACACAGTGATCGCGGTCGCTGACGAACTAGGCGTCAACCCAGGACAGGTCGCAATCGCCTGGGCGGGTACACATGGCTCGGTTCCCATCATCGGCCCCCGGTCAGTTACCCAGCTCACCGACAACCTCGGTGCACTGTCGGTCGAACTTTCGGCGCAGCAAGTCAGTCGCCTTGACGCCGTTAGCAGTCTGCTTCCTTCGGCGACAGCAAGGACGCCCATTCCCTGGGCTACGGGCAATGCAAGTCAGGCCGTTGCCTGATGTATTCGATGCTCGACATACCCACTCAGGTGCGCCTGGATTTTCTGTTTGGGGCCGTTACTCGTTTTAAGCGGAGCCCGAATCGCCCCGTTGATTAGCCAATCGTGGCGAAAGAACTGGGCGAGCGTCATCCCACTGTTCGATAGGTGACGAAAAGCAGAGCTTCATTCTCCGCAGACGATGCAGTCATGAAGCTCTTTCACTTGGCGCTCAATAACATCGCCACAGTAACGCCAGTTACACAAAATCCTGTACACCCTCGCAAGCCTTCGAACGTGCTTCCACCCCCCCCGAGCCTGCTACAAAATCTTCTTTGCGCAGCGCCGTCAGGGCAATCAACGACGTCACACCGGTGCCAATGTAGAAATACCACGGTGAGGTAATGTCGTCGGTTTGCTGGATCGTTGGAGAGGATCAGGTCGAGCCCTGTGATCACCGTCTTGGAAGCAATCTGCGCAGGTGCCGTTAGGGCGAGTGCAATGTATTCGTACGCCGCGGCAACGGCTTTCCGGCTGAACGCGTAATAGATGGAGAGGATGAGCTGTCTATTTAGATCCAGCAACAGGACGCGCAGGCCAGCATCCGTCAGCAGACCGCCAAGGTTGGCGGCGCCTGTAGTTTTGCCTACCCCACCTTTGGTGAAGACCACCGATACCACACGCATGGCATCAGGCGTGCTGGCCTAGCATTCAACGACCCACTGCTCAATTTCCAGCGAGTCCCAGCCGACTACGCGCAACCCAATGCGTTTGGCTCGAGGGAGTTTCCTGCTTCTGACCACCGCGGCGATGGTACGGCTAGGGTTAAGCGAGCGGCAGGCTGGCGTTGCTTAGTCGATTACCGGGCTGTGTTCGCTAGGCGGAAGTACCGGCGCAGGCTTGATAAACAACAGCAACGGCATGACCGCCAATGACAGCACCATCAGTAGTTTGAAGTTATCGATATAGGCAATCCAGGTGGATTGGATATTGATCATATTATCGAGAAGGGCGCGGCCGCTGGCTGTTAGAGGGTTGAGCAAACTGCTGACAGGCCACGCATCGAACGATCTGTTGAATGCGGTGACATGCGCACCTATCTCGGCATGGTTGATCTGGGTGTTCTGTATCAGCAAAACAGTGACAATGGATATCCCCACACTTGAGCCGACGTTACGCGATAGGCTGAATAGCCCGGTGCCATCCGCACGCAATGAAGCGGGTAGCGTGGTGAAGGCAATGGTCGAAAGTGGGACAAACATTAGGCCCAGACTAGCGCCTTGAATGAATCCGACATAGACAATGGTCTGCATGGAGACATTGGGCGTCCAGCCAGTCATGAGCCACATGGAGCCGGCCGACAACGCAAGCCCACAGAACAACAGCCAGCGGGTATCGACTTTGCTTGCCAAGCGTCCGGCTAGATACATGCTCAGCATGGTGCCCAGCCCCCTCGGCCCCATCGCCATTCCCGCTTTTAACACTGGGTAACCCATCAGGTTCTGTAGGTACGGCGTCATGAGGGCGAGGGAGGCCAAATAGGTGATACCGATGATGAAGATAAAAACCACGCCAACACAGAAGTTGCGGTCTTTGAACAATTTAAGGCTGATAAAAGGGTCTTTGGCGGTGAAGGTGTGAGCGAGGAAAACATAGATGGCGGAAAGCGCTACCACGGCCTCGATTACAATCTCCAGGGAGGAAAACCAGCCCAATTGCTCGCCACGGTCGAGAAACAGCTGCACGGCCATAATCGCCACGCTGAGGGAGCCGAAGCCCAGCCAGTCGAGGCGTGAGTTTTTATCCGCCGTTGTTTGCGGGACGTAGCGAATGATGCCTAGCAAAGCAATCAGCCCAATGGGCACGTTAATAAAAAACACCCAACGCCAACTTAGATTTTCTGTGAGCCAGCCGCCCAGCATCGGCCCCAGGACCGGCCCGACCATCACTGAGACACCGAATAGCGCCATGGCCGAGCCGCGTTCTTTGAGCGAATAAACATCCAACAAAATTCCTTGCGACAGAGGCACCAAAGCTGCCCCGGCCATACCCTGCATCAGGCGAAAAGCGATTATCTCTTCCAGCGACTGGGCAATGCCGCACAGCACCGACGCCAGCACAAAGCCGACAATAGCCCAGAGCAATACGGTTTTTCGCCCGAAGCGGCGGGCCAGGAAAGCAGAGGGGGGTGTCATGATTGCTGCGGCAACAATGTATGAAGTCAAGACCCAATTGATCTGGTCGGAGCTTGCCGACACGCTGCCCTGCATATAGGGCAGGGCGACGTTGGCAATGGTGGTGTCGAGCGCCTGCATGATGACCGCCAGAACCACGCAAGCGGTGATCATGAACCGCTGCGTGGAGGGCGGCATCACCGTGTCGCAGTCACTCATGCGCCTGGGCCTTGCTGACGAACAGGTTACTGATGAGCTCTGGTAGGCCACGGGCGCGGCCGGTGTCGACGTCGGCTTCTACACTCATGCCATGGCGTAGAGGCGGTTTTCCGGCAGCATCCTCTATGCGGATGCGCACCGGAATACGCTGCACCACTTTGACCCAGTTGCCGGTGGTGTTCTGTGCCGGGAGAAGGGAGAAGCTCGAACCCGACGCGGGACTGATGCTTTCCACCGTGCCGTGCCAGGTCTCACCAGGATAACTATCGACCGTAATTGTCACTGGTTGGCCGGGCTGCATATGGGTAAGTTCGGTTTCCTTTGGCGACGCCATCACCCACATTTGCTCAGTCGAGACCAGGCTAAAGCCGGATTGTGGAGGCTGAAGATAGGCTCCCGCAGCCAGCGAATCGACGTTGGTGACAATGCCGGCAAAGGGCGCCACCACCACCGAGTTTTTAAAGTTGCGCGCCGCTTCATCAACCTTGGCTCGGGCCTGCAGATAGCTCGGCTGTTGCTCCAGCGGAAGGTCGATATTGCCCCCCAGTTGGGCGAGGATGGACTGGGCTTGCGCCTTGGCCACCGTAACTTTTTGCTGAGTGGTCTGCAGGTCGTGGCGGGCGTCGTCATACTGGGTTTTCGACACCGCCGAAACACTGACCAGGGTATCCAGGCGCTTCAGATTCTTTTCGTAGTACGGAATTTCCGATTGCGCCTGAGTTATCTCAGCTTGCGCCGCAGCGTAGTTGGCTTTTAGGTTCATGAGCTGGTTATGCACTTCTCCTAACTGTGCTTTGGAACTGTCGAGGGCGATTTGAAAAGGCTCAGGGCGTAGACGAAACAATACCTGACCTTTAGTCACCACCTGGTTATCGGTAACTTCCACTGCGTCGACAATCCCGGCCACATCTGTGGATACGCCAACGCGGACGGCCTGTATATATGCGTTGTCGGTGGTGATCACTTGGCCACCCGAAATGTACAAGGCGACACCGGCGAGCAGGGCGACGGGCAATAGCAGAAACAGGACACGGCGCAGGCGCTGCCGGACCGGTAATGTTTGCTCTGGTGATTCGTTCAGGCCGGTGGCGATTTCAGTGCGGAGTTCGGACATCGCTTGGCTCCTCATGGTCCACCGGTTGGCCGCAAGCATGGAGCAGGTTCTCGCGCATGCGCGTCAGAAATTGTTGAAGCAGCACGCTTTCTGCTTCAGAGAAACCGGACATGGTTTCGACGCGAGTCTGATCACCAAGTGAGCGCATCACCTTGAACAACGGGTGGGAATTGGGGGTCAGGTAAAGCAGTGTCATGCGCCGGTCGGTGGGATGACGGCGTCGCTCGACTAAGCCGCGCTCCTGCATTTTATCGAGTAGACGGACCAGCGTAATAGACTCGATCTCTAGCAGATCGGCCAAACCCTTCTGATGAATTCCCTCGTTTACTGCCAGCTTTGACAGCACCTGCCATTGCGAGCGGGTCAGGTCATATTGCCGCGCACGCTGTTCAAAGCGTTTGCGCATCAGGCGAGCAACGTCATGAAGAACGAAGCCCATTGTTGGTTGAATCGTCATTGTACTCACCAAATATTACATAAGCTTGCTTATGATATGTTGGCTTGTAGGAATCTTGCTAATTATATTTTCAGGCGGAGAGGGCGCCCTTCCAAGCTGCTTACCTGAAATTTACGAAGGGCTTGAGCTGAACATTTTTATCCTTATGCATCAAAAAGCGAAGCTAGAGACTCCCTATGACATTTCTTGATGCGAGCACCCTTTACTAGGCGCACGACCACTGCGCACAGCTAATAGCCTTGAATTGTGTATCATTAAGATGCCGGGTTAGGAGAGCTATTCGCGGTTGATCCAGATACCCGGCGCAATGAAATGACCGTCGTCGCGAACAAGGGTAGCTGCCATGAATGCAATCATGGCCTGTACCTTCACTTGAGTGTTTGTTCGATGCGGATTGGTCGATATGGGATTGGCTTACGGTGTCATTTAAAGGGTGGGTATGATTGCTTCACTCGTACGAATAGAAGCCACGGCCGCTTTTACGACCCAAATAACCGGCCGCAACCATCTCCTTAAGCAGTTGCGCTGGACGATACTTGGAGTCGTCAAAGCCCCCATAAAGGCTTTGCAATGCCGCCAGCAGCACGTCCAGCCCAACCAGGTCTGCCAGTGCCAACGGCCCGATGGGATGGTTGCAGCCCAATTGCATGCCGAGATCAATGTCCTTGGCACTCGCCAGACCTTCCTGCAGCACGAAGATTGCTTCGTTAATCATTGGGCAAAGAATACGATTAACCACGAAACCAGGACGGTTACTCACCGTCACCGCACTCTTGCCTATCTGGGCCGACAACGCCAGCGCTGTCGTGTGAGTAGCGTCGCAAGTTTGCAAACCGCGTATGACTTCCAGCAGGCCCATCATCGGCACTGGATTGAAGAAGTGCAGGCCGATAAATTGCTCAGGTCGCCTAACCACTGCCGCGAGTTCAGTGATCGACAAAGAGGAGGTATTGCTGGCAATGATGCAGTCGCTGCCAACCACATCGTCGATTTGTTTGAGGATGCGTTTTTTTAGCTCAAGATTTTCGGTAGCGGCTTCGATCACCAAATCTGCTTGGTCCAGCACGGCGTAGTCGGTGCTCAACGTTATACGCCCTAGAGCGGTTTGTTTATCGAAGGACGAGATTGCCTCTTTGCGAACCTGCCGCTCCAAATTACCGGTGAGAGCAGCCAGACCTTTTGCCAGCGCTTCGTCAGAAATGTCGATCAATGAAACGTTTATACCTGCCAAGGCGCAGACCTGAGCAATGCCATTGCCCATGACGCCTGCGCCGATCACCGCAATGTGTTGAATGTTCATAAAATTCTCAAACCCTTTCAAAAATGATCGCGATACCTTGGCCGCCACCGATGCACATTGTCGCCAGTGCATACCGCCCACCTGTGCGGTGCAATTCATGAATGGCCTTCGTGGCGATGATCGCTCCGGTGGCCCCTACTGGGTGGCCAAGGGCAATCCCGGAACCGTTGGGGTTAACCTTGGCTGGGTCCAAATCAAGCTCTTGAGTGACTGCACAGGCTTGGGCTGCAAAAGCGACGTTCGCTTCGATGACGTCCATGTCTGCCACAGTCAGACCTGCCCGTTTTAATGCAAGACGTGTCGCAGGGATCGGCCCGAGCCCCATTAATTCCGGTTCGACACCTGCATGTGCGTAGGCCACAAGCCGGGCGAGGGGGCGTAAGTTATTGGACTTCACCGCGGCTCCCGTGGCCATAACCAATGCAGCGGCGCCGTCATTAAGTCCGGACGCGTTACCGGCGGTCACCGAGCCGTTTTGTTTGAATACCGAACGCATCAGGGCAAGCTGTTCCAGAGAAGTGCTGCGGGGATGTTCGTCGACACTGAATAGCTGAGTGGCCTTGCGACTCTGGATTTCCACTGGAACGATTTGGTCGATGAAGCGACCTTCAGCGATCGCATGCGTCGCACGTTTCTGCTCTTCCAAGGCCAGTGCATCCTGCATCTCACGGGTAATACCATTGCGTTCTGCGATGTTTTCCGCAGTGATACCCATGTGGATCCCGTGGAAGGGGTCATGCAGGATGCCAAGCATATAGTCGACTACCTGGGCATCACCCATGCGAGCTCCCCACCGCGCCGACGGCAGAAGATACGGACCACGACTCATGGATTCGGCGCCCGCGCCAATGGCGATCTCGGCATCGCCCAATAAAAGAGTTTGTGCAGCCGACACGATTGCCTGTAAACCCGAACCGCACAGGCGATTGACGTTATACGCGGGAGTTTCTTTGGGGATGCCGGCATTCATGGCCGCCACGCGAGATAAATAGGCATCCCTCGGTTCCGTCGCTATTACGTTCCCCATTACCACATGTTCGATCAATGCCGGATCGATTTCACTGCGCTGCAAGGCGGCTTTGACGGCGATGGTCGCCAGGTCGCCCAGCGTGACATCTTTGAGCGTGCCACCAAAGGTGCCTATTGCGGTGCGGGTAGCGCTGACAATAAAAACTTCACGGGTACTCATGAGGAGCTCCTTGGTATGACAAGTCGCCTCTGTCGGCCCTTGTGTTCAACAGGTGACAGGTAGGCCGATATCTGAAGTAATGTTCTGGTGACGATCAGTTTAGTGGCCCATGCAGAGATGGGCCTATGCCAATACGGCTCAGCAAAAGTGCTATTTTTTGCCATACGCATTGCAGGAACTATGAGAGAAAAGCATTCGATTTCATCGTACTTCGTCAAAGCCCTGCTCATGCGCTTTCACGATCAACCAGAGCGAATGGCCCGACTTTTAATGGAGTCGGGTTTCACAGTACAGACGCCAGAAGCGCTGGATGACAGGGTGTCCCCGACGTTATTGGCCCATCTTTGGTTAGCCGTAATCAGAGAGCTCGATGATGAATTCTTTGGGTTCGACTCCCATGGAATGCCTGTCGGTAGTTTTGCGTTGATATGCCGCGGATTGATTCAGGCGCCGACTGTTGGCAACGCGCTGCAGCTGTCACTGAAATACTTCGAGCTGTTCTTGCGCGATATTCGATGCGAGGTTCATGTGCGCGGTAAACGGGTGGTGGTAGTCATGCATTGTCGTTCAGACGACGAGTATTTGAAGGCAGTGGTGACCGAGACGTTCTTATTGATGATTGTGGGTCTGCTGTGCTGGTTAGCCGGTAGGCGCATCCCGATAGGCCGGGCGCAATTTGCCTACAGGCGGCCGCCTCACGGCGATACAAATCTCCTTTGGGGCGCAAATGTCGATTTCAACGCTGTGGCGACGGAGATTGAGTTTGACAGCGAGTACTTGGCTCTTCCGGTAGTGCAGGACCGCAAAGCGCTCTACACTTTTTTACGCAATGCGCCCCAGTCGGTCTTTATCCGATTCCGTAATCGAGAAGGGTTCAGTGCCCGGATTCATCAGCGGTTGAAAGAGTGCGGATATGACGACTGGCCGACGCTTGAGCAGGTTGCAAATGAGTTCGATGTCAATCTTGCCAGTCTACGGCGCGGCCTTAGGCGCGAGGGTTTTTCTTACCAGGAAATCAAGGATGAGGTACGTCGAGTTGTTGCATTCGAGCTTTTGAGAACAACGTCGCTGAGCATTGCGGACATCGCTTATAAGGTCGGGTTCAGAGAACCCAGCGCATTTCATCGGGCTTTCAAGCAATGGACGGGCGAAAGCCCGGGAAGCTTTCGCCAACGCAACGATAAAAGTTGACTGCGGGCGACTGAGCCCGGGATCCCGGTGTCCGCCCAACTTAATTGGCGGACCACCGAAGAAGCGGTGGCGGCCCGATAGTTTATGAAGACGCCTGCTTGGCCATCGTTGTGGCCGTAGCAAGGGATTGGCGACATTCGGCCACAATGCGGTCCATAAGCTCGCGCACAGTTGGAATGTCATCAATCAGACCTACGACCTGTCCAGACCAGACCTTGCTGTACCTCCCCTGTTTCCAGTGTCCTCTTGCCACGATGACCGGCTACCAGTACGTGATCATACCGTTACCGTCATCTAAGCCATAGATTCCGATTTAGGTAACGTCACCGGATGTCCTAGCACTAGTTGCCTAGTGCTTGACGGTTACTCAGACGTTCATGGCAACCTGTCCGGCAGCAGGCTCGTCACATGGCCCGGCGAAAGCCAACAATCGCTTTGGTTTCGAGAAAATCGCCGAACGCAACTTCTCCCCATTCACGACCGTTACCCGACTGCTTGTATCCCCCGAACGGTGCCGCCAAATCCATGTCGGCATAATTGAGCGTGATTTGTCCGGCCCGAAGTTTGCGTGCCACTGCCTCGGCGGCTGTATGTTCGCCCTGAACATAAGCGGCAAGACCGAATACCGTGTCATCGGCGATCGCCACTGCGTCGGCTTCATCGGTGTAACCGATGATGACAAGCACCGGCCCGAAGATTTCCTCGCGGGCGATAGTCATGTCATTCGTCACGTCGGAGAAGACGGTCGGCCGGACGTAGAATCCGGCATCAAGCCCTTCAGGTCGGCCGAGCCCCCCTGTGATCAGTGTTGCACCTTCATCGATGCCGATCTGTATCAGGTTCTGGATTTTGCTCCACTGCGCCTCGGAGGCGACCGGCCCCATTTTGGCATTGTTCGCCGGGTGTCCGACAACCCACTGCGCTGCCGCAGTGCGCGCGAGATCGGCTACCTCATCCATTCGTGTAAATGGAACAAGCATCCGTGACGGCGCATTACATGATTGACCGCTGTTGAGCATAATTTGAGCCACGCCCGCCGCCACGGCGGAAGGGAAATCGGCACTCGGCAAAAGGATGTTCGGCGACTTTCCGCCAAGTTCTTGGTGTACGCGTTTCACCGTCAGTGCAGCATTACGCGCTACCTGGATGTAGATCCAGTAAACGAGACGAGATCGACTTCAGGATGACCAGTCAGTGCGTCGCCAACACCTTTGCCGTCTCCATGTACCAGATTAAAAACACCGGCTGGTACACCGGCATCATGCATGATCTCGGTAAAGATCGTCGCCGAGAAGGGCGACACTTCAGAAGGCTTCACCACCATCGTGCAGCCTGTCGCCAACGATGCGGCCACCTTGCAGGTCAACTGGTTGAGCGGCCAGTTCCATGGCGTGATTAACGCACAGACGCCAATCGGCTCGCGTACGATCTCAGTGGTGCCCATCTCGTGTTCGAAACTGTATTTGGCTAACGCGGCGCGAGCAATTTGAATGTGGGCGAGGCCGGCCGTGACTTGCAATTGCTCGGCAAGCCATAGCGGTGCGCCCATTTCGTCGGACACTGCTATCGCAAGGTCATGTGCGCGCAACTAGTAGGCTGCGATGATTCGATCGAATAGTGCAAGACGCTCATCAACCGATATCTGCGAGAAGGTCTGGAAGGCGGCTCTCGCCGCTGCGACTGCTTTATCGACGTCAATGGTGCCACCGAGCGCGACCTGGCCGGCAACCGTTTCGTCAGCCGGATTATTTACATCTATTACGATATTGCCAGCGGGCTCCACCCACGAACCATCGATGTAAAATTGAAGATTTTTGCGCATTTTACTCCTCGTCATATTGGGCTTTCCAAAAAAGGTCAGGCCGCTGGGATCAGCGCTGCCGCGTCGATATCGAAGGCGCTTGGCCAATCGTCGAGAGTCGCAGAGAAGCGTTGATCAAGGGTCGCAATAAGGCATCAAGTGAGACCATCGTTGTCGACCATTACAAGGTATGCGCGATAAACCTAGAGTCAATTAGGCACTTAATGTAGCGCTGGTAGGTTTAGGGATACCGCCGGCAAACCTATCAAGTAATGCGTTGCAGGTTGGCAGTGGCGGGGAGTCGTTAAAAGAATCACATAATCAGCTTTACGTCTGCGGCCTCATCAAACTTCAACCGGGCCGTTTCAACCTCAGGCAATTTGTCGAGCGTCCATTTATGCAATTCGCGAAATGGCTGCTGCAGTGTTAGACCAAGTGGGGTGATCTCATACTGCACTGCCACGGGCGAGAACGAAATGATCTTGCGCGAGACGAGTCCATTTCGTTCCAACCGCCGCAGGGACTGTGTCAGTGCCTTCTGAGTGACGCCCTCCAGGCGACGCCTGATGGCATTGAAGCGATGCGGTCCATCATCAAGCACCGCCAGAACCATCATCGACCACTTATCTGCGATTTGGTCGAACAGCGCCCGGCTTGGGCAGTCTGACGAAAAACATTGCGGCTTTAATTCCAGCATCGAAGTTTCCTCATATATACCTAGGCGACTCTAAGTGCCTAATTGACATTAGGTCTACAAAATATACTTGTGTGACTTCCAAAAGCAAATGGAGTCCATCCGATGTCAAACCCTGATAGCAGCATTTTGTTTCGTCCTCTTTCCATCCGCTCGCTTGAACTGAAAAACCGGATTGTCATGGCGCCAATGACGCGTCTGTTCTCACCCGAAGGCATTCCGGGTGAAGCGAGCGCTGCCTATTACCGGCGGCGGGCAGAGGGAGGTGTCGGGCTGATTTTGTCGGAAGGCACCGTGGTTGATCGCCCAGCATCGCGCAATGACTCCGGCATCCCTTTTTTTCACGGCGAAGCGGCGCTGGCGGGGTGGAAAAACGTGATCGATGCGGTCCACAACGCTGGTGGGCGCATGGCACCGCAGATCTGGCACACCGGTTCCACGCGTTACATCAACGACTGGGAGCCAGATGCGCCAGTGGAAAGCCCGTCGGGCCTTGATTCGCCAGGTGACCTGCGTGGTGTGGCGATGAGTGAAGAGGACATTGCCGACACGGTAGCAGCGTTCGCCAAGGCCGCAGCGGATGCCAAACGACTGGGCTTCGATACCGTTGAGATCCACGGAGCCCATGGTTATCTGATCGATCAGTTTTTCTGGTCTGGTACCAATCTGCGCACCGACCGCTACGGCGGCCCGACAATCAAGGAACGCTCGCGCTTTGCCAGCGAGATCGTATCTGCTGTTCGTCATGCTGTTGGCCCTGAATTCCCGATCATCATGCGCGTCAGCCAGTGGAAGCAACAGGACTACGGCGTACGCGTCGCTGAAACACCAGCTGTGATGGAAGACTGGCTGTTGCCATTGGTCGAGGCTGGTGTCGACGTCCTGCACTGCTCACAACGCCGCTTCTGGGAACCTGAGTTCCCCGAGATTGACGGTGAGAACGGCCTGAACTGCGCGGGCTGGGCGAAGAAAGTAACCGGGGCCGCGACCATCAGTGTTGGTTCGGTTGGGCTAGATAATGATGTTACTAACGCATTCGCCGGCAAGGGGTCAACCCCTGCGAGTTTGGATCGGCTTGTCGAGCGCATGGAGCGCGAAGAGTTTGATCTGATCGCTGTAGGGCGTGTTCTGCTAAGTGACAAGGATTGGGCAGCCAAGGTGGAAAATGGCGATTACGCAGATCTGAAGGGCTTCAATCCGGCATCTTTAGCCGAATTGGTTTGAGCCTTGTTGCGGAGTGGAGAGTGCGATGCCACAAAGGTTTAGTCTGAAAAAATCAGAGGTCTAGCTTCGGATGTTGCGAGGCCGAGATCGTAATTTGTTGTTGAGTGCGCCCTGACTGTTTCAATGACCGAACATGTTAAGGCCGCTCAACACCCGCGTAATTGCGTTGCGGTGCGGCCTGGGCATTTACGCGCAGGTTGCATAGCGTCGCCGATTAATGTAGCGCTAGATTCTTCGTGGCTATCTAGGCCTTTCGGGAGCAGCCGGTCATTTAGTTAGTCGGCAATGCGTAAAGTTGCTTAGAGTCGGTACGCTGAAACTAGGCTAGCGGAGCAGACACGTTGAGAGGAGGGGAGATGCACCGCTTAATGCTTATTCATTTCTGGAATAAGCATAATAAAATATATTTCTTGAGTGCATTAGCCATTCTGCTACATTGTGGTTACCGGACCGCCGGATATGTTTAATCCTATTTTATGGTACGACTATGTCCGGCGCCCGAATCTTCCAAATCAGCCTTGAGGCTCTGTCTTATGACAGAGCTCATGTCGCGATTTCTCACTCCGGCAATATCCGCGTTAGTCCTTGTGCCTCCATTGCCATTCCATTCGTTACCGGCAAACCTCTTCCTTGTCAGGCCAACAGCGAAGCCTGCAGTGCAATCAGCGAAGGCTTGGCGTTTCTGCTCTACGCCATGTGAATAATCGCTGTTGGGCACTTCCATACCGCTAGCCTAGCCAATCCTCTTCAGGTAATACCCGGTCCCATGGGGTTGCAGCTTGACGCGTAAGTGATTGGGCTTCTGTTCCGAGCAAGATCTATCGCGACTTACAACAAATGCCAAACTATTTGGATGAAGCTCATCGAGCTGAAATTGTTAAGCTGAGCACGACATTAACCAGCCAAACCGAATGGCCTACTTGGCTTTTATTGGTCGGGTTCTATCTGGCCTGGGCTTTTATTGTTATTTATGGGGACGCACTCGGCGAAGTATTCACCATTGTCCTGTTGGTTCCACTGGTTGTGCTCTGGATGTCGATTCAGCATGAGCTTATCCACGGTCATCCAACTCGTTGGCCTGCCATAAATAGAGCCCTGGGATTTCTGCCGTTCGCCGTTTGGTATCCCTATGACATTTATAGGGACACGCATTTAGCGCATCACAACGACGAGGTGCTGACGGTGCCGGGTCAAGATCCAGAAAGTCGTTATGTCACCGGTGCTTTTTGGTTGCGCTCGCCTCGTTATATCAGAACGCTGTTATGGGTAAACAAGACCTTGGGTGGTCGTTTGCTTATGGGCGCGCCATTGGCGGTGATAACCCTCGTGAGTAGCGAGATCGGAGGGCTATTTCACACCGGGCGAATCGCTTGGCGGATGTGGGCAGCTCATATACTAAGTGTTGGCGTAGTGCTGGCCCTGGTTGAACAATACAGCGCCATCAGTGCCGTACAGTACATAATGTTAGTTTCTCTGCCGGCCTTGTCCATTGCCATGATCAGGTCGTTTTACGAGCATCGCCCGTCAACGCTTCCAGAACACCGCACGGTTATCAACGAATCGTCAGGGCTGTTGAGTTGGCTCTTTCTTAACCTCAATTTTCACTTGGTTCATCACGATCTTCCCGGTTTGCCCTGGTTTTATTTACCCCGGGTGTATAGAACCAGGCGTGAACAATGGATTGCGCGAAACAATGGCTATGTCATTCATGGCTACTTCCAGCTATTGCAGAGACATCTGGTCAGTCCCGTGGATTGTCCTCGCCATCCTGCCGAGCAATAAAAATATGAAAGCTAATCTGGGCGTCGGAAAATGATACGTTTTGAAGCCATCAAGAAAACTCATAAAGGCAGCCCGCGAATGGCCGTGAGCGATTTAACGCTTAACGTCCGAGAGGGTGAGATCTGTATATTTGTCGGGCCCAGTGGGTGTGGCAAAACAACCATTTTGCGAATGATCAACAGGCTGGATACCCAGGACAGTGGTCGCATCTGTATCAATGGAGTAGCGACCGATGAGCTTGACGTCGTTACGCTACGCCGCGGCATTGGTTTCATGATGCAGAGCGCAGCCTTATTTCCCCACCAGACGGTTGCAGAAAATATTGGCGCAGTACCGCGGCTCCTGGGCTGGAGCAAACATAAAATCCGCCAGCGCGTGAGCGAACTCATTTCCCTGGTTGGACTTCAGCCGGAATTTCTTGAGCGCTACCCTAATCAGCTGTCGGGCGGGCAGCAAAGTCGCGTCGCTCTGGCGAGGGCATTGGCCTCGGACCCACCGGTTGTATTGATGGACGAACCCTTTGCCGCGCTTGATCCGGTGATACGCGAGCGACTGCAGGATGAACTAGTTGCGCTTCAGAGACGCTTGCATAAAACCATTATTTTGGTGACCCACGATATGGAGGAGGCCATCAAGATTGGTGACCGGATTGCCATCTTCGAGGGCGAAGGAAAGCTTGTTCAGTTCGATACGCCTCACAATATCCTTGCCCATCCTGCCAGCGAGTTTGTGAAGAACTTTATCGGCAAAAATCCGCTGTTAAAAAGACTTTCGCTGATGAAGGTTTCTGATCTTCCAGCGGATGAAGTCAATTGCGAATTCAACCTTCTACTGGATGATAAGTCCAACCCGTTGAAGTGGGTCAGTGAATCGGACGTGCCTGTTCCCGAGCTGACAACGGTGTCGAGTAACGACTCGTTGCATCACGCACTGGTTAAAATTCTAATGGCTCCTATCGGTGTGGTTGTTCGCGTGGACGAGGCGGGCGGTTACGAAGGTAGCCTCTCGATTGCCAGCCTTCACAGCGCACTCAATGAGCGCCGCTTCGGAAGTGCGCAATGATTGACTGGTCCTGGATCGTTGAAAACTGGCAGCAGATCGGTCAGCTGTTATTTGATCATATTCAGCTGGTGACCTTGGGCCTGTGTATAGGGATGCTATTAGCGGGCGCAATGGTGCTCTTGACGTTGTGGCAGCCAGGATTGGCGAGCCCCATGATTTATGTCAGCGGCATACTCTTTACCATTCCGTCCCTGGCGCTGTTTATTTTGATAATGCCTTTTACCGGTTTATCCAAGACGACGGCGGTCATTGGTTTGAGCCTGTATTCCTTGCTTATTGTGTTGCAGAACACCTTGGCGGGGCTTGCGAGTAATCCCCCGGACGTATTGGAAGAAGCCCGTGCGCTAGGGTATACGCGCATGCAGAGATTCCTCGGGGTTGAACTTCCACTGGCGCTGCCTTCGTTATTGGCAGGCTTGCGAACGACCTCGGTTACATTGGTGGGGCTGGTGACCGTTACTGCCTTGATTGGTCAAGGCGGATTAGGCCAGATGTTCATTACCGGGCTGGCTCAAAGTTTCACTACGCCTGTGGCGGTCAGCCTGGTCCTGACGGTGATGTTGGCGTTATGTTTTGATTTTCTGTTTTATTCAATAAATAAATGGCTGGTCCCTTGGGTGCGCTGATGAACATGATCACAGGTGTCTACCTTTGGTTTTCTCTTACTGACAATTGGTTGGGTGAAAACGGAATACTGACTCGGCTGGCAGAGCATATTTATTATGTGTCTTTGAGCCTGGCGATTGCTTGTGCAATAGCGTTGCCGCTCGGCGTACTTCTGGCTAACTACCGCAAAGGCGCGCAGGTGGCGATAGGGCTGTTCAATATTGGGCGAGCATTACCTTCTCTGGGTATTGTGATACTTGCAATCATGCTCATTGGCTATGAAACCAGCACGGTGATTATCGCATTGGTGACTATGAGCATCCCGCCGATATTAACCAATACCTATGTTGGAATCGATCAGGTGGATTCGTCTCTGAGGCAGGCTGCCAGATCGATGGGGATGCGCAGATGGCAGATGTTTATTCAGCTCGAGTTGCCGCTGGCTTTTCCGCTGATCTTTTCTGGATTCCGATCAGCCCTGGTGCAACTTATCGCAACAGCCACCATCGCTGCGTATGCAGGGTTCGGCGGGCTGGGCAGGTTTCTTATTGATGGACTGGGCCGAAATGATACGCCGCAAATTATTGGCGGCGCACTGATGGTGTCGGCACTTGCGATCGTCAGCGAGTGGGTTTGTTCAATGATAGAAACACTCATGGTTAGAAAATGGCGGGCGGGGAATGTTGAACTAATCGCTACATGACCAGGGGCATTTGATAGTGCGTATTAACTTTGCAGAGGTGCAGACCCAAATGAAAAACAAACAATGTTCGAAGGCTCGCTCAGTGCACTCGGTTTCATTGTTGCTGGGGCTAGGCTTGCTGGTTGGCAGCACGTTTGCCAGTGCTCAGTCCATCACCATTGGAGGGGCCAATTTTTCCGAGCAGACGATTCTCGCAAACATCTATGCGTCAGCCTTGAAAAATGAAGGGATAGACGTCAAGACCCGACTCAATCTGGGGAACCGCCAGATCATCGCCAAGGCGCTGGAAAACGGGGATATAGACGTCGTACCCGAATACATAGGATCACTGTTGAGTTTCTATGACGACAAGACCGCCCTGACCACCCAAAAGGAGATCCTCAGCGCTCTGCAACAGAAGTTGCCGGCGGACCTCCAGCTGCTTGAGCCTTCGTCCGCAGGCTCTATTACCGCTTGGGCTGTTACCAAGAAAACCGCAGAAAAGTACAACTTGCACACCTTGTCTGACCTGGCCCCCGTCTCGGGTGATTTCACGTTGGGCGGGCCTCCCGAAGTCGCCACTGCTGCCTTAGGCCTACCCGGGTTGAAGGCGGTCTACGGCATCAACTTCAAGAGCATCAAATCGCTGGACATGGGCGGGCCCTTGTCGCGGTTGGCGTTGAACTCAGGCGCTATCGACGTCGCCACGGTGGTCTCCACGCAAGGCATCCTGGCTAAGGAGCCTTGGGTTGTCCTCGAGGACGACAAGCACCAACAGCCCCTGCAAAACATCACGCCACTGGGTCGCAAGGCGTTGCTAACCCCAGAAGTCACCCAGGTGCTCAACGCGGTCTCTGCAAAACTGACCGATGACGACCTCAAGCAACTCAATCGCCTTGTTGATATCGATCACAAGGATCCCGCAAAAGTCGCGGCGCAGTGGGTCGCCGAACATACCGTCAAGACGGCCCAGTGAAAATGAATGCGACGTTGGTAAGGTCGCGGAGGCTTTATGTCCAATAAAAGTATGATTTTGAATTTGTTCTTTTTTAACCCCCAAGGAGATCATCGTTTTTCCTGGCGCCACCCGCTGTCACCGACCCAGGAAATATTCACGCTCAAGTACTACGTAAAACTGGTGCAGGCGGCCGAGGCGGCGAAGTTCGATGCGGTTTTTGTAGCGGATCACGTCGCGGTCTGGGACTCCGTGGCCAGTGGGTTGAGGCACTATGCCAACGCCCGCCTTGAACCTATTACGCTCTTGTCCGCACTGGGTGCCGTGACTGATCACATTGGTCTGATGGGCACCGCTTCAACTTCCTATAACGAGCCGTTCAACCTCGCGCGGTATTTTGCTTCGTTGGACTATCTCAGCGCAGGGCGAGCCAGCTGGAATATCGTGACTTCCTGGCTGGAAGAAGAGGCTACGAATTTCGGATTGTCAGGCGTGACGAAGCACGGCGATCGTTATCTGCGGGCCGAGGAATTCATCCACGTCGTCAAGCAGCTTTGGGACTCCTGGGAGGAGGGTGCGCTTGAGTTTGACAAGGGCAACGGCGACTTTGCCGATCCATCGAAAATTCACCCGATCAATCACAAAGGCGCACATTTCAGCGTACGTGGGCCGCTTAATGTGCCGCGTCCACCTCAGGGACATCCGGTCCTTGCCCAGGCGGGGTCTTCTGAAGCGGGCAAGAACCTGGCCGCTGCGCATGCGGACGTGCACTTCTGTTTCATCAATTCGGTCGAAGAGGGACTGGCGTATAGGGCCGATTTGAATCACCGACTCGAGTTGAAGGGCAGGCATTCCAGTGATCTGAAAATCATCACCGGTGTGCTTCCGGTGGTTCTCGAGGATGAGACTGAGGAGGAGCGACGTCGGCAACTGGAGGACAGCCTCATTATCGATGTCGTGGCGATTGACTTGGTCTCCAGCTATACCCGTCTGGACTTGACAGGGCTATCGCCGGATAGCCCATTGCCAGCGTTGCCAGATGAGTCTGAGTTTGATGGCATTCGAACTGAACTGGCCCTGCTCAAGAAGTACGACACCTCCTTGTCCATCCGCGAAATAGGGCGCCGGTTGGTCAAGAGTTCCAGTACCTGGCTACTGATCGGAACGGCGGAGCATATTGCGGATAAGCTTTCAGCGCTGTACGAGTCGAATGCCGTTGATGGCTATAACCTCATGTTTCCGTTTTTGCCAACGGACTTTGAAGCATTCACACGCGGCGTGGTGCCTTTGCTGCAAGCCAAAGGGGTTTTCCGCAAGGAATATGCACCTGGGACGCTGAGGGACCGCTTGGGCTTGAAAAGGCCTGTTAACAGCTTCTTGCTGTGATCTGAGGTCAAGCGCTAATTACATCCCCTGACTGGATTTTCATATGACCAGCGATCTATCCATGTATCTCGCTCCTGCCAGGGTTTTACAGGCACAAGAGGCCTGGCTCCAATGCGTCCTGGAGATCTTGGGCGAGCGCCGTGAGCAAAAGCCGATCGTTGATCCAACGCCCCATTGGCTTTCCCCGGATCTCTTGTTATCCCAGACCTGTGGTTATCCATTCATCACGTCACTGCGGGGAAAAGTGAGACTAGTAGGGCGCCCGAGTTATGAGCTTGCTCATAGCTCGGGTGGTGATCATTGCAGTTTGCTGCTCTGCAGAGCTGATTCGGCCGTGACTGATCTGGTGGGTTTCCAGGGCAGCCATGGGCTGATCAATGCCCGGGATTCCAACTCTGGAATGAATTTACTGCGCCACACGCTGGCCGGGATCAACGAGCGTGGTTTTTTTTCGAAACTGACCTTCACCGGATCGCACAGGGAGAGCATTCGAAGGCTGAAGGATTACGACGGTGATTTGGCTTCTATCGACAGCGTCACCTACGACTATCTGGCGAGAGATAACAGTGACGAGATCGAAGGCGTTAGGGTCCTTGTGCGAAGTGTGCGCAGTCCCTGTCTGCCTTACATAACGACGATTCGTCGAACGGCGACGGACGCAGATTCAATCAGGAGCGCAATGAACGAAGCGTTGAAACAGCTTCCTGAGGTTTCTCGAGCGCTGGCTATCAAGGAGGTTCTGCCGGCCGGTGAGGCTGACTACGAGTGCCTCCTGGAATATGAGCGCAGTGCGACCCATCGCGGTTTTTCGTTTGTATCGTCCTGAGCGACTGCGCATGAACGATAATTCGATACCAGACATTTGATAATTCAATGCAAGGACGCGAAGCTCACCGTAGGCTTGAAGCAGCTATAGGGTGTCTCTTCACATATTTTTGGGGCGATAGACCGCAGGTCCACGGTGCGGTGCGCGATGTATGGGCCCAGGTGCTGACAGTGGTCGAGCGCGAGTTGGCCAGCGTCACCGACAATCCGGTGATTTGCGGCAGCCCTGAGGCTCCGGAAATTTACTCTGAGGCCCACGCCGTCGGCGCCGGAATTGGCCTGGCCATGGGCCAGTTCGCCGTGGCGATCGCTGAACGAGATTGGATACCCGAAGGTATGGATAGACAGCGCAGCTGTCTCATGCCGATCCAGACAAAGTGAGTGCGGCCTACAAGAAGGCCGCCATTAGAATGCTGATTCATGTCTAGGCAGGCGAGGGTGGCAGGCAACCCACCCACCTAGTAATGGTTCGGTGATGTGGATGGGAGTCAACCGTTCTTCGACATCATCTCGACGTGGAGAACGGAAGAGTAAGCGACCCAATCACCTCAATCTGGACAAGAGACCGGGGCAAGTCGCAATTGTTCATTCCGTTGGCGCTCGGAGCTTCTCGGCGGCTCAAGTCATTTAGGAGTCGGCGTAAGGGTCAAAAGCGTACCTCCTTGCCGAGCTGAAGCGTAGGCCGCGTCCATGACCTGCATGATTGCCTCTGCGTCGCGTAATGATGCAATGGGCTTGGCCCCGTTACGGCACTCAGCAAGCACTTGTTTGACGAACAGTGGGTAATAGACGTCTGTGTCCAGTTGTAGTCGGCGGCTTCGAGTGCCGGCCGCAAGGTTCTGTCGATCCCTTATTTCGATTCGGTCGGGACCGGATTTGGCATACATGTGATCAGATGAAAGGGTGAAAGAGAACTCGCGCTGCTCGTCGGCGGTACTGGGGAAACTGTATCCCGTTTCCACAACACCGATCACGCCATCTTCAGTCTGCAGGGTCAATAACGAATAGTCTTCGACGGCGCCCCGATGTGTCAGTGAATTCATGACGGCTGAGACTCGAGAGACCTCCTTACCGGTCAATAGTCTGAAGAGATCTATGAAATGCGTAGCCACGTTGATCGTGGATCCGCCTCCAGAAAAAACGGGATCGATGGCCCAGCCTGAGCCTGCTGTTTCATAACGAGCGGGCGGACCTACTATGAAACGGAAAGACATGTAGTTGTAGTCCGCGGCCAAGCGTCCCTCAGCCTCTTTCAGAACACTCAGCAGTTCACTCATGCGGAAGATGAGCGGCACAGCACAGTAGAGATTGGCTTGCTCGGCCAGCTCACGCAGTCGTGTGACCTGCGCCATGTTGATGCCGCAGGGTTTCTCCAGGGCAAAAGGGATGTTTCGTGCGATCACGGCTTCTGCCAGCGACGGCATTTCCGAATGCCTGCCGAACACGAAAGCAAAATCGACCTCCTCGCGCTCAAGCAACTCATAGGATGAAC
Source organism: Pseudomonas sp. PDM09 (assembly GCF_014852305.1). Lineage (NCBI taxonomy): Bacteria > Pseudomonadati > Pseudomonadota > Gammaproteobacteria > Pseudomonadales > Pseudomonadaceae > Pseudomonas > Pseudomonas sp. PDM09. The sequence continues at coordinate 957,158 of NZ_JACVBI010000001.1, forward strand.
TATACAAAGGACATTTGAATCGCTCGGCAATGGCCTCGCCCTTCACGTGCTCCGAATCCGATACGGCCACCACTTGAACCCCATTGGCCTCAAGAGCATTCAGATACAGTGGGACATGCCAATGGCTGACCTCCAGTAACGCAACTTTCATACGTACTCACTCCTGGCGCGGTACAAGCAGACATTTGGAATGTTCGGGTTGAAAATGATCGCGCAATAGGTTTCAGCGGCTTTGGAATCATTCATGGTCTTTCCCTTTATTCGCTTCGATGAAAACGGGTCGTTTTTCCCGTTTTCGCTGAAGCGTTTTTACGTCAAATGGCCGGCATCTCTTGCCGGCGGCAACAATAATTCGGCATCGACTACTGTGACGTTATCGGGGTGGTAATCAAACCCAAGGAAGCGCAGGGCAAGCAGCGCCTGACCTTTGTGCATGGGGCCCCCGTCCTGGGTACGACAACCTCTTTTCCGCGCAGCATCGCAAAGCGGTGTCGAGTCAGGGGAATTGATGATATCCACCACGAGGGTGCCGGGCTCCAACCGCTCGGGATCCACAGGCATAGGATCATTCTTGCTCATGCCAAGCGGCGTGGCGTTGATCACGATTTCATAGCCATGTGGGTCGGGTGGGCCGGAATGCGTGATGCAACCTGTTTCAGCAGCGACGGATTTCGCCAGATCCTCGGCTCGGTGTTCGTCGACATCGGAGATAGTCAGCGATCGGGCGCCCGCCGACGCGACGGCAAATGCGATCGCTCTGCCCGCGCCTCCAGCACCGACCAAAAGAACGTTTTTGTTCGCTGGATGGTTGCCTTCCCATTGCATGCCAAGAACACAGCCGAGGCCATCGAATACGGCGCCGACCCAACGTCCGTCTGTCTCGCAACGAATGACGTTGATTGCACCGACTTGACGCGCAGTCGGATGAAGTTCGTCGACAACATCCAGCATCCTTTGCTTATGAGGCATGGTGACCAGGATGCCGGCGAGATTGTTCAGCGCTCTGGCACCCTTCACGAACGCGGACAGATCATCGGCCTTGACCTCCAATGGAATACAAACCGCGTCTGCCTGCTGTTCTATAAAGAGTCGGTTGAATAATTGCGGAGACTTGGCAGCCGTCAGCGGATGGCCGACCAATCCATAAAGCCGAGTTGTTCCTGTGATATGTGAGGCCATGGTTGCCTGATATTTGATGTTGACGGGAAGAGGCGTCCTGGCGGCTTCTTGGCTCATGCACAGCGTCGATGGCTATGCATTGGCAAGTGCCGACCGCAGGATGCTGCTCTGCCCGTCGGGCCTGTGTGGGTCGCGAAAACCTAATGGTCGCACCAGTGTGATCGTCGAAAGTCGTTACGAGCGCAGTTGGCTAGCCAGATCGTTCGGGGCGGCTGGCTGAGCTGTGCCCTGCATCGCTTCGGCCCGCATACGATCGTATTCTTCTTTGGCAATAGGCACTGCGTGGCGTTTGCCGAGATCTTCAAGGCGAATCCGGTATGTTTCACGTGTAGTGAACGCCGCGATCGCCGCGATAACACAGATACCTAATGTAAGAGAACCGATTTTTAGTGGGATGTTCTCGGAGCCGGGGGGCGCTACAGTAACGAAGATTGCCGGGAGAAACGCAGTCATCGCGGTCCCTATGTTCTGTCCGATGGCCATACCGGTCACACGCACCCGCGTACGGAACAATTCGGGAAAGAGGCTCGGGAATACACCGTTGAAACCCTGATAAGCGACGCCCCACATGAGTACGGAGAGTACCAGCGAAAGCCACAGGTTATGGACGCTGATAGCGTACAGGTACGCGTACGAGAGCAGTCCTGCGCAGAGAACGCCAATGATGACTGGGGGCCTGCGGCCGATCTTGTCTGAGAGGTTACCAACGAAGGGGATCAGGACCACCGCGCACATGTTACCCAGCAGAGGAATCCACAAATAGACGCCTGCAGGGAAACCGATTCCATAGGCCGGTTGAACCGCATAGGTAGCGCCGAATACCGAGGCGACAATGGCGATCACCGCAGCAAGTGCCATGCAGATCACACGCAAGAGATCACCCCAGCTCTGCCGGATGACTTCGACAACAGGCAGGACAGTCGCTTCGCCTTGCGTTTTTTGTTTGGCAAATACAGGTGTCTCGTCGACTTGGCGGCGAATGATATATCCCATGATGACGACAACGACGCTGAGCAGGAACGGAATCCGCCAGCCCCAGGATGCGAACTGATCCGCAGGCATAAAATGAGCGAGAGGCAAGAAAACTGCTGCCGCGAGCAGTTGCCCGGCCTGAACCCCTTGGAGGGTAAAACTTGCGAAGTAACCACGGCGACCGGACGGAGCGTGTTCGAGAATCATGGAGCTGGCGCAGGAGATCTCCCCGGCCACCGCAAAACCCTGAATCAGGCGCAACGTCACAAGCAGCAAGGGCGCCCAGATCCCGATCTGCTGGTACGTTGGCAGCAGCCCGATGCACATCGTCGAGAAGCCCATCAGGAACATGCAGTAAACCAGAACCGTTTTACGGCCGTGGCGATCACCCAAATGCCCTAGGACAACAGCGCCTATCGGCCGGGCGATATAGCCCACACCAAAGCTTGCCAGAGAGGCAATGATGCCGACCGCTGGGTTATCAGACGGAAAAAAGAGCTGTGGAAACAGCAAGGCCGCCGCGGTCGCATAGATAAAGAAGTCGTAATACTCCAGTGCCGAGCCGATCCAGCCGCTAGCTGCGGCTTTCTTTGACTGGCTTTTGGAATGAGCGTCGATCGGTATGCTCTGATTCATAACGTGTCTCCGGTTTCTCAATTGTTGTTATTGTAACGCTGTTCCATCAGTAATTCTGTTACCGAGATTGCCGCCTTGTCAAGGGAGAAGTCCCCTTGGGCGATCAAGCGGGACGCTAGTGTTTGTGCGGTGCTGAGTTCATACGTCCGACGTCGTCGCCCAGCCGAGCGAGCACGGCAAAGCCTGCTCGTGCGTTCGGGCGAACAGGGCGCTAGAGGATGAGCAGGTTCCCAAGCGTCAAGCTGTCGCCGCTGTTGCTCATACAAAGAGCAATGACCCCAGCGACAGGTTTTAACGTTGTAGATTGCTCTGCAAAATTTTGGCGCGTCAGCAGTACAGAGTGACCTTAAGGCGCACTAGCCCGCGCCTTAAGGGAATCGGAAATCAATTCGTCTGCATGCCGACGTGCCCGTTTGCCAACCTACAAGCTATCTCTCGAGAGAGCACCGTCGACGAGCCTCGAAATGTTCAACGGATTCGCGTTCTTTAGAGCATCGGGAAGCAACGCGTCGGGGTAGTTTTGGAAGCAGACTGGCCTCAGGAAGCGGTCGATGGCCAAAGTGCCGACCGAGGTGCCGCGGCTATCGGAAGTGGCAGGATAAGGACCGCCGTGCACCATTGAATCGCAGACCTCGACACCCGTTGGGTAGCCATTGATGAGGATGCGGCCAACCTTCATCTCCAGCAAAGCAGTCAACTCTACGAATTGCGTAAGGTCTTCTGGCTCGCCAATCAAGGTTGCGGTCAATTGTCCGTGAAGGGCATTGATGGCAGCGTTGAGTTGCGCCTGGTCAGCGACCTCGATGAAGATAGACGTGGGGCCGAAGATTTCTTCTTGAAGAACTTTATCGCCGTTAAGCAACAACTCTACGTCGGCCTTGAACAACTGTGGCTGGGCTTGGTGACCCTGTTGGTTGCTGCCAGCCAGGTGCGCGATGCCGGGATGCGCGTGCAGGTTCTGCAAGCCAGCCGCATAGCTACGCAGGGTGCCTGCGTTGAGCATTGTTTGTGCAGGTTGGTCGCTGATCAACGCGGCCACGCTATTCTGAAAGGCGCTGAATGCATCCGAACGAATGCCAACCACCAGCCCGGGATTGGTGCAGAACTGCCCACAACCTTGAACCACCGAGGCGACAAGATCGTGAGCGATACTGTCGGCTCGACGCGAGAGTGCCTGAGGCAGGATCACGACCGGGTTGATGCTCGACATCTCGGCGAAGACTGGAATGGGGTCGGGGCGAGCGGCGGCCATATCGCACAGCGCTCGACCGCCTTTGAGCGATCCGGTAAAACCAACGCCCTTGATGAGCGGGTGTTTTACCAAGGCTTCGCCTACGCCACTGCCATAAATCATGTTGAAGACACCGACGGGCATGCCGCTGCGCTCGGCCGCCCGGATGATCGCGTTGGCGACCTGTTCTGCAGTGGCCATGTGGCCGCTGTGGGCTTTGAATACCACCGGACAACCCGCCGCGAGGGCTGAGGCGGTATCGCCGCCGGCCGTGGAGAAGGCCAACGGAAAATTACTGGCACCAAACACAGCAACCGGGCCGATTGCGGTGCGGTACTGGCGAAGGTCAGGGCGCGGCAACGGTTTGCGAAGGGGTAACGCTTGGTCGATGCGAGCTCCATAGAAGTCACCACGCCGCAGTACGTTTGCAAACAAGCGCATTTGGCCGCTGGTACGTGCGCGTTCGCCTTGGATGCGAACTGCAGGCAATGCTGTTTCACGGCAAACCAGCGCAATAAACTCATCGTCCAAAGCCTCTAGCTCTTCAGCAATGGCATCAAGAAAATCAGCCCGTTTGCTCGCGCTCAGGGTGCGGTAGCTGGAAAAGGCGTTGTTGGCTGCGTGGGCTGCGTCCTCGATTTCTTGCGTAGTCGCCTGGTGGAAGGCATAGGGTAAGGTCTCTCCGGTGCTGGCATCCACACTCTTGACGATGATACTGCCGGCGGCGCTGCGCTGACCGCCGATAAAATTCTGGCCGGTAATGAGGGACATGGTTGTCTCCAGGTTGAATGTGCAAGAGATAGCTGGGCAAGGCGTTCCCAGGACTGGAATCAGGTGACGGCGCCGATCTGCCACGGCACGAACTCATTTTGTCCGTATCCGTGTTTTTCGCTCATGCTGCGTTCGCCCGAGGCAATGCGTAGCATGGTTTCAAAGATCGCTGCGCCGCACGCCTCGATGGTCAAAGTGTCTTCGGCTATTTCGCCGCAGTTGATGTCCATGTCTTCTCGCTGACGCGCCCATAAGGCGCTATTGGTCGCCAGCTTGATTGATGGGGCAGGGGCACAGCCATAGGCCGATCCGCGACCGGTGGTAAACGCAATCAGGTTCGCACCACCGGCGACCTGACCGGTTGCCGAGACCGGGTCATAGCCAGGGGTGTCCATAAAAACCAGCCCGTTGGCCGTGACGGTCTGGGCGTATTCGTAGACATCCATCAGGTTGCTCGAGCCAGCCTTTGCTACAGCGCCCAGCGACTTTTCCAGAATGGTGGTCAAGCCACCTGCCTTGTTGCCAGCAGAGGGGTTATTGTTCAACTCGGCCCCCATACGCTCGCAGTAGCTTTCCCACCAATGAATTCGAGCGATAAGTTTTTCGCCGACTTCACGGCTTACAGCCCGCCGTGTCAGCAAGTGTTCGGCACCGTATATTTCAGGGGTTTCGGAAAGAATCGCGGTACCGCCGCAGGCGACCAGGCGATCCACTGCATTACCCAACGCAGGGTTGGCAGTAATACCGGAGTAGCCATCCGAGCCGCCGCACTGAAGCCCAACGATCAGATGGCGAGCGCTGACCGATTCACGTTGAATCCGATTGGCCTCGCCAAGCAATTGCTTCACGTGGTCAATGCCACAGGCGATGGCCTTGGATGTACCGCCACTGTCCTGGATGTTGAATGTGCGCAGCGTATTACTACGGGTTAGCCCTTGCGTCGTGAGTAATGAGTCGATTTGGTTCGTTTCGCAGCCCAACCCGATCACCAACACGGCCGCAAAGTTGGCGTGGGTTGCATATCCGGCCAGTGTCCGGCGCAACATGCTCAAACCGTCGCCCGCAGGATCAATGGCGCAGCCGGCAGAGTGCGTCAGAGCAACAACACCGTCGACGTTTGGATACGCTTGCAGTGCGGCGGGATTGATGTCCCGACGAAAATGGTCTGCGATGGCCCGGGCTACTGTGGCAGAGCAATTCACTGACGTCAGAATGCCGATGTAGTTGCGCGTCGCGACACGTCCATCCGGGCGCACAATACCCATGAACGATGGGGCTTCACTCGGCTTGACGTTGGGCTTCGCATCGACGCTGAAAGCATAATCTCGAGTGAATTCCCCCATCGCCAGGTTGTGCACATGGATGTGCTCGCCTGCTTCTATGTCGACAACAGCAAAACCAATGATTTGCCCATAGCGCCTTACCGGTTGACCGGCTTCGATACGCCGGGAGGCAACTTTATGGCCCGGGACGATCGCTTGCCGGATGGTCACGCCTTCTTGCTCAAGGATTTCGCCCGCGAGTAGCGGTCGGCGTGCAATCAGCACATCGTCCAGCGGATTCAAACGCAGCACAGCTGCTGCGCCGGTTTTCATGATCAGTTCCATCGCATCCTCACGGGCTGCTGGGTGGTGCGCGGTCGCTAATAGCGCTGCACTTGTGTGCCGGCACTATAGGATTCATGGAAATGGCTGCCTAATGAGAGCTTTCGATTGCTCGATAACTTTGCCTCATCGACTTTTACCGGGATCGCTGCAGTGCCTCTTCTCTGTAGCCGTTTGCCGCAGTCTGGCGAACTCTAATAAGGTCGCAACAAACATCCGCGCTGGCTCTGACAGGGGCTCATCCTTGCGAGTGATAACCCCGTAATCCTGAGATTCAACTTTGAAGGGCGTATCGAGGATTTGAAGCTGCCCATTTTGCAGTTGCGACTGGACCATGGACTCGGGGAGCATGGCGAGCATTGGCCCAGACTGCAGCAACTGCAGGAAGGTTTGCATCGAAATGGTCTCCACTGTGTTGGTTGGCGGGGCGATCTTGAACAGTGTGAACGCGCGCTCCATGCGTTGTCGGATCGGCGTATTGAAGGGATACATGACCCATGGCCATTCGCTGAGTGCGTCGGTGGGGACTTCCTCAAGTCGGCACAGAGGGTGTGTGCTGTTCGCGACAAGACAAAAGGGTTCAGGTCCCAGCGACGTAAATTCGAAAGGCTGACGATCCTCATCCGTGAAGCGCGCGATGATCAAATCAAGTTTTTTTTGTTCGAGCATTTCCAGCAGTTGGTTACTGGTTTGTTCGATTACCTCAATAGAAAGCAGGGGGCGATCGCGTTTTATGCTGGCAATCGCTTCAGGCAGCACCACTGATGTGGCGGCGAAAATGGTGCCGATTTTTAAATGGCCATGCCCGCCTTTTCGCAGCTTGTTGACTTGGTCGACGAACGATTCCGCGTCTTCCAGGGTAATACGCGCATAACGGGCCACGAACTCTCCCAGTTCAGTCAGGACCAGGTTGCGCGTTTGGCGCTCGAACAAGGGGAATCCCAAGAGTACTTCCAGATCGCGAAGCAATTTACTGATGGCCGGTTGTGTAACATTCATGTGTTCTGCGGTGGTGTGCATATTGCGGGTCTTGGCCAGGCTATTGACCAGTACCAAATGTTTGATCTTCAGCCATCGAGTGACACTGCCAAAAGTAATTTGATCGTTTTCCATTGGGTAAGGCCTTGTCTGTCGATAACGAAACAGCATTGATTAGTGAGATTCTTTCATTGGGATTTACGGGGGCGGTCCATTACTTTTACGGCTCTGATGGCTGACTGATCTGGAAGCTCTATGTCGAATCTGAAACTGACGCGCGAAAACACCCTGCCAGTGGATGGCCTGGCCGGAACGCTGATCGGCCGCGCCTGGATCCCGGGTGCGATTGCAGGCCCCTCCCCGGTGCTGCTGCGTGAGGACGGTGTGTTTGACCTTTCTGAAGTCTTTTCGACAATAAGCGAACTGCTGGAACACGCCTCGCCGCTGTTGGCTGTTCGTCAGGCGCCTGGCAGGTACGTCGGGACCGTCGAGGAGCTGCTTGGGAACACCGGCACCCATTCCGATCCCGGCAAGGCATCTCTGTTGCCCCCAGCGGATTTGCACGTCATCAAGGCGGCTGGGGTGACCTTCGCGTCCAGCATGATTGAGCGGGTAATCGAGGAGCAGGCCCGAGGCGATGCTGCCAAAGCCGAAAGTGTTCGCCGTCTGGTGCAAGAAGCCATAGGCGACAACTTGCGGGCAATCAAACCGGGCTCGCCAGAAGCGATGCGCCTTAAAGCTGTGCTGATCAAGCAGGGCATGTGGTCGCAATACCTGGAGGTCGGTATCGGCCCGGACGCGGAGATCTTCACGAAGGCACCGGTTCTGGCCGCAGTGGGCAGTGGCAGCGAAATCGGCATCCATCACAAGTCTGAATGGAACAACCCAGAGCCGGAAATTGTGCTGGCGGTGAACAGTCGAGGCCAAGTGCATGGCGTCACCTTGGGCAATGACGTCAATTTGCGTGATTTCGAAGGCCGCAGCGCACTGCTGTTGAGCAAGGCCAAGGACAACAATGCGTCCTGTGCAGTCGGCCCATTTATTCGTCTGTTCGATGAAGCGTTTACGCTCGATGACGTGCGCAATTGCGTCGTGGATTTGCAAGTTCAGGGCGACGACGGCTTCATCCTTCAAGGCAGCAGTTCCATGGCGCTGATCAGCCGTGACCCGCTGGATCTCGTGGCCCAGACGGTTGGCGGCGATCACCAATACCCTGATGGGTTCATGCTTTTTCTCGGGACATTGTTTGCGCCTACCCAAGATCGTGAGGCCCCGGGAAGCGGCTTTACGCATAAGCAGGGGGATGAGGTCAGCATAAGTAGCCCGTTGCTGGGCACGCTGCGCAACACAGTCACCTACAGCCATGAGGCTGCGCCCTGGACTTTCGGCTTGCGAGCGATGATGCACAATCTTGCTGCCCGCGGGCTTTTGTAAGTAAGGCAGGGGGGTGAGATGCATTGGGCGTTCTTCCGCAAAGATTGAACAAACACAGGTGCACGTCTGTTGATAAAAGAGCCGAATCCGAAGAGTTCGGTTTTTTATATCCGTCAGGCGTTTCCACATCCTGGAGACCCAGCTGCGTGGCCTGCTCCGTCTCGATAAGGCCGATCAGGTACAAGCAGGTTTGACTTATCGGGTGGCGCCTGCATACTATTGGAACGTCGTTCCAGTACGAACAATGTTGCTCACATTCACCTCATTGTCAAAGATAAGTCGAGAAAAATATGAGAGTCGTCAAAGGTGCTGTTGACCGTTGTCTGGAGGCTATTGAGCTGCTGGCACGTGAAGCTCGCTGGATGCGGATGTCTGATATCGCAGCCGAGCTGGGCTTGGAAAAGGGGCCCGCTCATCGAGTGCTTGCTCAGTTAGTCGAGCAAGGGTGGGCAGAGCAGGATGAAGCTACCTCGCAATACCGCTTGACTCTGAAGCTTGCACTGTTGGGGCAGCGCTATTTACATGGGATTGGCTTGCCCGAATTGGTCCAGCCGATCCTTGAGCAAGTGGCTGTTCAGTGCCATGAGTTGGTGCGGTTGACGGTGGTCAACGAGGGCACCTTGTCGTGGCTGTCTTCGGCCCAAGGTGCTGCGCCGGGGCTTATGTATTCGCCGGCCATGGATCAGCCGATCAATCTCTACGCCACCGCCAATGGCAAAGCCTGGCTGGCTTCAATGCCTGATGAACTGGCCATTGAACATGCGCTGCGTAGCGGATTGGGGAAAGCTGAAGCCGGGATGGGGCAGGGGCCGAAAGCGATCAACAGCATCGAAGGTTTGTTGGCCGAGCTAGCGCTGACTCGAAAGCGCGGGTATGGCTTGGTCATTGAAGAAGCCGAGGCGGGTGTTTGGGCGATTGCCGTACCGGTCAAGCTGGTTCCGTCCGGCACTGTGGTCGGCACGATGAGTATCGCCGGCCCGGTCTTGCGCATGCAGCCTGAACGTTATGACGAATTGCATGCTCTGCTGGAAGATGCAGCCAACAAGCTGGGTACGGTTTGGCCGCGCCAGAACAGCGTGCATTCGGAGAACGTATGAGCCAGCTCGCACCTGAATTGGCCGAGGCGGGGTCAGGGTTGCAAGTTGCCGCTGCCGCTGCCGCTCTGGTCCGTGCACGGCTAGAGGGTGTTCGGCTGGCATCCTTGCCAGGCCCGAACCTGCCAAGCAGCCTCGTACAAGGTTTTGCCATCCAGCAGCATGTGGGGCCATTGGCTGGAAAAACCGTGGGGGGATGGAAGTGTGCCTTACCCCCGGCTGGCAAGTGGATCGTTGCCCCGATCTACAGCGACAGCATTGTAAAAGGCGAACGTTACCAACTGGCCGCTGACGCCGATAAGGCGCGCATCGAGCCTGAACTGGCGTGCGTCCTGGCCCATGATTTGCCGGCTCGTGTCGAGCCTTATTCCACTGAACAGATCGCTGCTGCGATCAGCGCCGTGCACTTGGCATTGGAAGTGATCGACTGCCGTTACACCGATCCACACACACTGCCGTTCGAGCAATTGCTCGCGGACGGTCTATTCAATCATGGCCTGGTACTGGGGGCGCCAATCACGCTGGCGAACCCTGCCAGCATGCCCTCTGAACTGGATATCACCCTGAGCGATGCAACGTCGGAGCCCCTGAAAATCAAGGGCCGCCATCCGGACGGGGATCCGTTGTTGCCGATCGTCTGGCTGGCCAATTTTCTGTCTACACAAGGGATAGGGCTGCAAGCAGGGCAGGTGATTATCACCGGGTCCTATGCAGGTGTTCTCGATGTGCCCGTTAACCAGCCACTGCATGTCCAGTTCGGCGAAGCAGGCTCATTGTCTGTCCATTTCTCAACGCAGGAGGAGTAACAAATGCGCTTAGTTCGTTTTGGTTTACCGGGGCAGGAACAGCCGGGAGTTTTGGATTCGCAAGGGATCGTGCGAGACCTTTCGGGCATTGTCGACGACATCGATGCGTCGGCCCTGAGCCCGACAGTGCTGGAAAAACTGCGTGCTGTTGACGTTGAAAAGCTGCCGGTGGTGGCGCCTGGCACACGTCTTGGTCCATGCGTAGGCAGCGTACCGAACCTGATTTGCATCGGCCTGAACTACTCCGATCACGCGGCTGAAACGAATACACCTATCCCGAGCCAGCCGGTGGTCTTCAACAAACACACCGCGTCCATCAGCGGACCCAATGACCCGGTCATTTTACCAACGGGGGCTCAGAAGCTTGATTGGGAAGTCGAACTGGCCATCGTCATCGGTACGCCTGCCTGGCAGATTGATGAGTCGCAGGCTTTGGATCACATTGCCGGTTATTGCCTGGCCAATGATGTTTCCGAGCGGGCTTATCAGCTTGAATACGAAGGTCAGTGGACCAAGGGGAAAAGCGGTTTTTCTTTCGCACCTCTGGGGCCTTGGCTGGTCACCCGTGACGAAATTGCCGACCCGCAGGCAATTGACCTCTGGCTCGACGTGAACGGCAAACGTCTTCAGACCGGCAATACCCGCACGATGATTTTCAGCGTTGCACATATTGTCGCGTACCTCAGTCGCTTCATGCCGCTAATGCCGGGTGACGTCATCATTACAGGTACGCCACCAGGTGTGGGGCTCGGGCAGAAGCCGCCGGTATTCCTCAAGGCGGGTGACACCATGCGTGTCGGTGGCCAAGGCCTGGGTGAACAATTTCAGACCGTGGTTCCGTACGTTGCTGAAATGGGGGCTGCATGGGTCGCCGGTCGCCATCCCAATGTTGACTGACTATCACTAGAGGAAAACGCTATGAGCTTTGCTGGAACAGGTGTAGTCGCAATCTGGCACGATCTTTTGCCCGAAGCGCGGAACGAGTTCTATGAGTGGCATAACCGTGAACACATGCCTGAGCGGGCCGGCATTCCGGGTTTTTTGCGGGGACGCCGATACATCGCTTTGGATGCAGGGCCAACCTATTTCAACCTCTATGAGGCTGACACTGTGCAGGTGTTGGGAGGACAGGACTATTTGTCGCGTCTCAACAGTCCGACGGCCTGGACCCAACAGTCGGTGCAGTCCTATCGCAACGTCGCGCGATCCATCTGCGAGGTCACTTACACCAGCGGTGTAGGGCAGGGCGCGTATTTGTTAACCGTCCGTTTCGATGTTGTCGAAGGGCGACATAAATCGGTTTCAGACGCATTGCGCCAACGCGTGCTTCCTCCCCTTGCGGATAAACAAGGTATTACCGGCGTGCATTTGTGTGTGGCTGATGAGGCCGTGAGCAAAGTTGAAACCGCAGAGAAAAAGGCCCGTTCCGAAGGGACCCAGATACCGGCCTGGATCGTCATGATCGAAGGTTGTGCGCCTGACTACGTTCGCGTCGCCGGCGAGTCTTTTGTAGCCGAGCTGCAACGGCTGTTGGAGGGGCAATCGATGGGACCAGAAACCACGCTTTATCAATTGGAATACACACGTTGCAAAACGCCGGGGAGTGCGGGTTGATCGCCGGGCGTTAGAGCACGTTTTAACTTCCAGTCATTGTTACTACGCAATTCCCCACGAGCGTGCCAATACAGGCATTGAGTTTAGCTCGCGTCTGCGCACGCTCGGGTTTTGCTTAAGGCGATATTAAACAATTATCTAGTTGCTCAATAACGGGCTGGATAAGGAATTCCTTAGGTCGCTCGGAAGTTGGCTCTTCGGGCTGTCTGTGCATGCGTTGTCATAAGTTAAAAATCGCAACAAAAACAATAATAACTCATTGTGAGGAAACATCATGCGCTACCCGGTTACTATCCGCAGCGTGCCTGCACATCAATCGCTTATCAGCCTGACTCTTGCGTTCTGCGCGGGTTCGTCAGCTGTTGTTCAAGCCGATCAAAATAGCGGTTTTGTCGATGGCGCTAAGGCCACCCTCAATTTGCGCAACGCTTACATCAATCGTAACTTCACCAACCCGAACAACGCCCAGGGCAAGGCCGAGGAATGGACCCAGAACTTCATCCTCGACGCCAAGTCCGGCTTCACCCAGGGCGTGGTTGGTTTCGGCGTGGACGTGCTGGGCCTGTACTCGGTCAAGCTCGACGGCGGCCGTGGCACGGCGGGTACGCAACTGCTTCCGGTGCATGACGACGGTCGCCCGGCCGACGACTTCGGCCGTTTGGGCGTGGCCCTGAAGGCAATGGTGTCGAAGACCGAGTTGAAGGTCGGCGAATGGATGCCGGTGCTGCCGATCCTGCGGTCCGACGACGGCCGCTCCCTGCCCCAGACCTTCCGTGGCGGCCAAGTGACCTCCACCGAAATCAACGGCCTGAGCCTCTACGGCGGCCAGTTCCGTGGCAACAGCCCGCGCAACGACGCGAGCATGGAAGACATGTACATGAACGGCCGCGGCGCGTTCACCTCCGACCGTTTCAACTTCGGCGGTGGCGAATACGCCTTCAATGAAAAACGCACCCAGGTCGGTGTGTGGTACGCGGAACTGTCCGACATCTACCAGCAGCAATATTTCAACCTGACCCACAGCCAGCCCATCGGCGACTGGACCCTGGGCGCCAACCTCGGCTACTTCATCGGCAGGGAAGACGGCAGCGCCCTAGCCGGCGACCTGGACAATAAAACCGCGTTCGCCATGCTCTCGGCCAAATACGGCGGCAATACATTCTATGTCGGCCTGCAGAAAGTCGGCGGAGATGACGCCTGGATGCGCGTCAACGGCACCAGCGGCGGCACCCTGGCCAACGACAGCTACAACTCCAGCTATGACAACGCCAAGGAAAAATCCTGGCAACTGCGCCACGACTTCAACTTCGCCGTCGTCGGCGTGCCGGGCCTGACCCTGATGAACCGCTACATCAGCGGTGACAACGTGCACACCGCCACAGTCGACGACGGCAAGGAATGGGGCCGCGAAACCGAACTGGCCTATACCGTGCAGAGCGGCGCGCTGAAAAACCTCAACGTGAAATGGCGCAATGCGTCGATCCGTCGGGACTTCAGCACTAATGAGTTTGATGAAAACCGGATTTTCATCAACTACCCCATCTCGCTGCTATAAACATCACAGGTTCTCCCCCTTGATGAGTAGCAGCGTTCAGGGACGCCGCTACTTTTCCTTTGGTTGCAATAACTTCCGCGCCAGCGCCAAGGCTTCATCTTCAGTGGTTGAGATGAGCATGGGATAACCCCAAAATTTTTCATACATTATTGCGAACGCTTTGCCTGCCAGCCGTTTGGCGAGACTTGATTCGATATGAATCGAGGCTTTGACATAACGCTTGAGTTCGCTTTTGTGGCGCTTCATCCATAGGGTTATTTGTTTCAGTTCCTCTGGCGAGTGTTCCGGTTGCGACTTGTCCAGACCTTCATTGCTTATCAATACGAAGGGCTCATTGCGAGCAAGCACGGCTTCAAACTCGGCAAGTGACTCTTCTTGGCTATGGCCCGGTGTGGTTTTTTGCAACCAAACGAACGGAAATTGTGTGGCGTCTATACGCATTTCTATAGTCCTTCGACACGTTGCCAAACCTCTGTGATGTCCTGCGGTTTCAGGATACTCTGCAAGCGATCCGGCTGAATTGCACAGGCTGGCCACAATATTGTTCAAAGCAGCCATTTTTATTTTTTGAGGGCTTAGCGTGGGGACATCTGCTATGGCGAACACTGCTAAAAAAGACATGGTCGCCGTATGGGACGTCGATGGCATTTCGCGGCCCGTCGTTGCCCTCAGCGCTTCGATGGTGAGCAAGGATTGGGAGCAAGCCAGCCATCAACATCGTAAGGCGCAACTGCTTTATTCCGTGCGCGGCATCCTCAATTGTGAAATAGAAGATGGCGTCTGGATCGTTCCACCACAATGTGCCGTATGGATACCCGGTGGTTTGTCACATGCGACACGTGGTTCAGGAGAAACGGAATGTTATTGCCTGTTTGTTGAACCTGATGCCGCTCCGAATCTTCCGCGAAACTGCTGCACGATTGGCGTATCACCGCTGTTGCGTGAGTTGCTGCTGAAGGCGGTGGGGTTCTCGGGAGACACTGTCAATGTCGCGCGCGAAGACCGCCTGATCGCAACGTTATTGGACGAGTTGTCGGCAGCCCCCGTGGAGGACCTGCATTTGCCGATGCCTCGCGACACGCGTCTGCGCAGGCTCGCTGAAATACTCTTGGCCGACCCCGCGGCTAAGGTTTCGGTGCGCGAGTGGGCTACTCGCATTGGCATGAGTGAGCGCAGCATGAGTCGGCTTTTGCTGCAGGAAATAGGGATGAGTTTTGGACGTTGGCGTCGGCAATTGCATGTAATTGTGTCACTGCAACGCATGACCAAGGGCGAAAGCGTCCAATCGGTTGCACTGGAGCTTGGTTATGAGGGACCCAGTGGCTTCATCACGATGTTCCGCAAAACCGTAGGCAAACCGCCTGTGCAATATCTCTCCGCCCGCTCAGCCAGCGCTCTTATCGCAGGTGAGTCATTGCCCGTGCCGTCAATCCTGTTTCCTGACGACGTGTAATGGCTCGTAGGCGATCTATCCGAGCCTGACCAATCCTGGCGGCAGGACGACTCAGCCATAAGCCGCTGCCGGGAAGGCCTTGCCGCTTTTTCTACATTGCGAAATGTTTTGCAGTTTTCTCATTTCGGCTGGAAAACGACCAATCGCTGACATTGGCTGAACTGGAAAATAATCTGGCCATCCTTCGATATCTGGCAACGGCGGCTTGTTGCTAGATTGCGCGACAACGAATGCAAATCAGTTTCACTTGAGATTGATTTGTCACTTCTGTTCTCCGGCCTGGTGCCGGTTGAGTTGTCGGCCCTCTCTCAAACCCGTCTCTCGACGGTCGGCCGCTGTCTGTTTTTTCTTGATAAGGAATGGCTGATGTGGAATTTGTTGACTTACTGCGGTGAGCGGCGCCCTTGCGTGCCTGAGCGTTTGCTGACAAACCCAGTGACTGCAGTGCTGTTGGTGTTTTTAGGTAGTTCGAGTTGTGTAATGGCGCAGGACCCTGTCGAAGCCGATGAGAGCACTCAGTCTCAAGGCGTGATGATTCTCCCATCGGTGACGATAAGCGGGACGAGGACACCCGATACCACCACGACGGAAGGGACGGGGCTTTACACCACCGGCCAGACCACCGCCGCGACTCGCTTGCCGCTGACGTTGCGGGAGACGCCGCAATCAATTTCCGTGGTAACGCGTCAGCGCATGGACGATCAAAAGCTGGATTCAGTTCAGGGGGTACTGGAGAGCACGACTGGCATCTCGTCTTACCAATCAGATAGCCAACGCACGAGTTTCTATTCCCGAGGTTTTCTGATCGACAACATTCAGTATGACGGCATACCCGCCGTCATCGGTGATGTCATAAACGGCAGCGGTATCAGCGACCTGGAAACGGCATTTTACGACCGTGTCGAAATTGTGCGCGGGGCTAACGGGCTTCTTACTGGCACGGGCAATCCGTCGGCTGCGGTCAACCTGGTGCGCAAAAGACCAACGCCAGAGTTCTCGGCCTCCACCTCTATCAGTGCGGGGGCCTGGGACAGTTTCCGAGAGATGGGGGATGTTTCCGTACCGTTGACAACCGACGGTCGTATCCGAGCACGTATGGTAGGGGTCAATAACGATGGTCACTCCTACATCGATGGTTACCAAACACAAAAGCAAGCGTTCTACGGGGTCATTGAGGCAGATCTCACCGAAGACACCACTTTGGATATTGGGTATGACTATCAGAACAGTTCCCCTGAGCGACCGACATGGGGCGGTGCTCCTCTATGGTTCAGCAACGGCTCAGAGGCAGAATGGTCGCGCTCCAAATCCCTGGCCGCGGACTGGAATCGCTGGGACAGCACCCGGCAGACGGCTTTTGCCGAACTTGAACACCGGTTTGATAACGGTTGGAAAGTTCACGGTGTGGTGAACCAGTACCGCACTAAGTATGACTCCCAGTTATTGGGCGGGTTTGGTACACCCGACCAGGAGACTGGATTAGGCATTTTCCCTAATGGCGCTTATCCGGTTGCGTTGGCTGGCAAAGGGAAAAGCCGTCAAAACACCTTTGATGTGATGGCGAGCGGTCCCTTCGATTTAATGGGGCGCCAACATGACCTGGTAGTAGGCGGTATGAGTTCTCGGTATACCTCGAATAAAGACGATATCAGTCCCTTTTTTGTAGGGTTCACACCCGGCAATATCTACAATTGGAATAATCATTTCCCCAAGCCCGACTTTGATGCAATGGCGTCTATGCCGACCGATACCGAGGTTAAACAGCGCGGCTTCTATAGTACAGCGAGATTCTCATTGGGCGACCCATTGAAATTGATTGTCGGAGGGCGGTTCAGTCGGTACGAGATCGACGAGACTGCAGGTGGGACGCCGTTCAATTATAAAAAGAGTAATGAGTTTACACCTTATGCAGGCCTGATATACGACATTGATAATACGTATTCCGTATATATCAGTTATACCGGCATATTTAACCCGCAAACATCGTTCCGAGACAGCAATGGCAATGTCCTCACACCGACGGAGGGCAAGACGAAAGAGATTGGCCTCAAGGCTGAATACCTGGAGGGGCGATTGAATGCGTCTGTCGCATTGTTTGACACTGAACTGGACAACGCTGCACAACCGGATGGCAGTCTTCTTACTCCAGGCGGTGCGCAAGCTTACAAAGGTATTGATGGCACCAGATCCCGCGGGGTCGAGTTTGACCTGCAGGGTGAAGTTGCTCCCAATTGGAACATCTACGCTGGCATCGCCGCTTTCACAGCCAAGGATGGCGACGACGCCAGGCTGAACGCACAGGTACCGCGCACAACCGCTCAGATGTTCACTACGTACAAATTACCTGGCATGTTGGAAAAGTTGACTTTGGGCGGAGGCGTCAGATGGCAAAGCCGCTTCTTAAGCAGCAGTACGAGCACGAGGGTAGCGGAACAAGACCCCTATGCGCTGACGTCACTGATGGCGCGTTATGAGTTGACAAGGAACATGGACCTATCAATCAATGTCAACAATGTGTTTGATAAAAAATATGCAACCCAGAAAGGCGATTTCGATACTGTCAGTTATGGAGCGCCGCGTAATGCACTGATGACATTGAACTATAAATTGTAGCTTGCGCGGTAACCGAATCACTCCGCCAGCTTAAACTCCGCGGCCTCGTCAAACTTCGACCGGGCCGCTTCAACCTCGGGCAGTTTGTCGAGCGTCCATCTATGCAATTCGCGAAATGGCTGGGTTCCACGCGACAAACTGGCCGGTCATTTCCATGACACCTATGGCCAGGCATTGGCCAATATCTACGCCAGCTTGCTGGAAGGCATCAGTGTAGGAAACTTCGATGCTGGAATTAAAGCCGCAATGTTTTTCGTCGGAGTGCCCAAGCCGGGCGCTGTTCGACCAAATCGCTGATAAGTGGTCAATGATGGTTCTGGCGGTGCTTGATGACGGGTCGCATCGTTTTAACGCCATCAGACGTCGGGAAAACGCTTCGGAAGCGGCGGCGAAAACGGCTATCTCTTTGACGCCCGCTGCTATCGCGCCTTCGAGTCCTTTGAGGTTGGGAGTCAGCGCTGCATAGATGACGCCGTCGCGCTGTTCAATACCTGCAAAGACTCGGCACTGCCAGCCATTTGCGGTACCCACTGGGGGGAAACAAAGCTCCCCACCTCGATATAGCCGAGTCCCGAGGCGGAGAGTTGGTTGATCAGGTGAATCTTGTCGTTTACCCCAATCGGCTGCTTCTCGTTTTGCAAGCCGTCACGCGGCCCGACCTCCACCAAGCGAACGCTCGATGGCAGGCTCATGGCGGGGTCTCCTTTTCCAGTTCGACCAGGGCAACACCCTCGCTGATTAGTTCGCCTTCACTGCAGTAAATGGCTTGGACCACGCCATTGTGGGGGGCGCGATACTATGCTCCATCTTCATGGCCTCCAGTACCACCAGCGGTGCGCCAGCCTCGACCTGCTGACCTGCCTCTACCAGGATGCGTACGATGCTGCCATTCATGGGGGCCGTGAGGCCGCCACCATGTCCCGACTGAGCCGCACCTGCATGAGCAATAGGGTCCACCTGGCGAACCGTATGCAATACACCGTTCCACTTCAGATAGAGAACATCACCTTTGCGGTAAAACGTCTGGCGCTGAAGACGGGCAGATGCATCATCGGTTGTCGCTAGCTTCAGTGGGCAGGTGGTCTCACCATTGCGCAGTGTCAGCGCGATTTCATTGGGCAGACCTGCACGCCAACCTGTGTGACCACTCCTGGGGGAGTAGGGGTGATCATGCCGCATGCGCTCGCCATCGCTGATGACAAATGCGGCGGCTGCCGCACGCCAAAAGTCGTCCGGTAGCGGCTCTTGCTCGGGTAGCAGATCCGCCTCGTGACGAGAAATGAAACCAGTATCCAGCTCCGCCGCTGCGAAGGCCGGGTGCCCAATGATGCGGGCGAGAAAGGCCAGGTTGGTTTTGAAACCACCGACCGCCGTTTCCTTGAGCATGGCCAGCAGTCGTTGGCGCGCCTCCTCACGGTTTTCGCCCCAGGCGATCAGCTTGGCCACCATTGGGTCATAGAACGGCGAGACTTCATCTCCTTCGGCGACGCCGCTGTCTACCCTGCGCCCCGGGCCGCCAGCCGGCTCCCGGTACAAATCGAGATGGCCACTGGTGGGTAAAAAGCCGCCTTCAGGATCCTCTGCATACAGGCGTACTTCGATGGCATGCCCCTGAAGCGGCACTTCATCCTGGGTGATCGGCAGAGGCTCGCCACGTGCTACCCGGATCTGCCAGGCGACAAGGTCGAGACCGGTAATGGCCTCGGTTACTGGGTGCTCCACTTGCAGACGGGTATTCATCTCCATAAAGAAGAATTCCCCGCGGGCATCGAGCAGGAATTCGACAGTGCCTGCCCCCACGTAGTCGATGGCTTTCGCGGCCTGAACGGCGGACTCTCCCATGGCGCGCCGCAGCTCGCGTGATAGACCAGGCGCAGGTGCTTCCTCAACGACTTTTTGATGACGCCGTTGATTGGAGCAATCACGCTCGTTCAGGTAAAGGCAGTTGCCGTACCGGTCGGCGAACACCTGAATTTCCACATGACGTGGTTTTATCACGTATTTTTCCACCAGATCCGCGAGTCGCCGAATGCGGCTTGCGCTTCGCGTTGAGCAGAACTGCGCGCCTCGTGCAGATCGTTCTTCCGCTCGACAACTTTCATGCCTTTGCCACCACCACCGGCGGTGGCTTTCGGTAAAACGGGGTAGCCGATGTGCTCTGCGGCAGCGCGAAAGGTTTCCAGGTCTTGCGCTTCGCCGTGATAGCCGGGCACTAACGGAACACCGGCTTTTTCCATCAATGCCTTGGCTGCGGACTTGCTGCCCATGGCTTCGATAGCGCTGGCAGGTGGGCCGAGGAAAATCAGGCCCGCTGCTTCCAATTGATGGGCAAACGAGGCGTTTTCCGAGAGAAAACCATAGCCGGGATGCACGGCGTCCGCGCCGCTGGCCTTGGCGGCCGCAATGATTTTTTCCGCGAGCAAATAGCTTTCGCTGGGCTTGGTTCCACCGAGACTGATGGCAATATCCGCTTCTCGAACGTGCCGAGCGGTGCGATCGATATCGCTGTAAACGGCAACGGTGGCGAGCCCCAGATCTTTGGCGGTACGCATCACACGGCAGGCGATTTCACCACGGTTGGCGATCAGTAAGGTGTTGAGAGTTTTCATGCCGATTCTCCCAGCCAGTCCGGTGTGCGTTTTTCCAAGAAGGCGTTCAGCCCCTCCTGACCCTCTTCGCTGGTGCGAATGCTGGCGATGGTGGTCTCAGTGCGTTGGCGCAGCTCTGCGCTCAGTGCTCCGCTGCCGACATCCAACAACAAGGACTTGGTCACTCGCATGGCCAGCGGGCTGTTTTTCAGCAAGTTTGCAACCCACTGTTCAACGGCGGAATCGAGCTCTGCGGCCGGGTAAGTCTCGGCAAGAAGGCCCAATTGCTGCGCGCGTTCGCCATCGAAACGCTCGGCGGTTAGGGCGTAGCGGCGCGCGGCACGTTCGCCGATCGCTTGTACGACATAGGGACTGATGACCGCCGGGGCCAGCCCGATGCGTACTTCTGAAAGACTGAACAAGGCGTCCGTTGCACCGATGGCCATGTCACAGCAACTGACCAATCCCATTGCTCCGGCGAACGCAGCGCCTTGAACGACCGCCAGGGTTGGCATGGGGAGTTGATGAAGGCGCTCCATTAGTTCACCCAGTTCGTGGGCATCCTTGAGGTTTTCTGCATAACTGAGCAAGGTGCAGTTCTGCGTCCAGGTCAGGTCTGCTCCGGCGGAAAAGTGTTTGCCTCGCCCTCGTAGCAGCAGAAATCTTGCGATCTCGCTATCAAACAGAATGCGCAGGGCTGCGTTCAGCTCGCTGATCATTTCGGCATTGAACGCATTGTTTTTATCGGGACGATTCAGCCAGAGCGTGGCAACGCCGGTTGGTTCTATATCCAGTTCAATGGTGATGAAGTCGGTCATCTCTTCGGTCTCAATGGGTGGCCATTTTTGCGGTGCAGGTGCGCCGATATCACATGCGGAAAACACCGAAGGTGGTGGGTTCGATAGGAGCATTAAGGGCGGCTGAAAGAGCCAGTGCGAGGATGTCGCGGGTCTGCGCCGGGTCGATGACGCCGTCGTCCCAGAGACGTGCACTCGAGTAGTAGGCGTGCGCCTGGCGTTCGTACTGCACCACGATGGGTTGCTTGAGGTTCTGCTCTTCCTCTTCGGTGAACACCTGGCCGGGGCGTTGTGCTTGGCCCTGCTTCACCTGAACCAGCACGCCCGCCGCTTGCTGTGCCCCCATCACCCCGATCTTGGCGTTGGGCCACATCCACAAAAAGCGTGGGTCGTATGCGCGGCCACACATCCCGTAATTACCAGCGCCAAAGCTCCCGCCGATGATCACCGTGAATTTCGGCACTTTTGGCGCAGGCCACGGCAGTAACGAGCTTGGCACCATGTTTGGCGATACTGCCGGCCTCATATTTCTGGCCGACCATAAAGCCGGTGATGTGCTGCAGGAACAGCAAGGGAATGCCGCGCTGGCAGGCCGTAGCACAGGCCGATGCCATCGGCTGCGCGAGATATTTCTTCCATGGCTACCATATGGGCCAGATAGCCCATGCCCGCGCCGCCATACTCCTCAGAAACGGTCAGGCCGAGCAGGCCCATATCGCCGAACTTACGCCACAGGTCCATAGGGCATTGATCTGTACGGTCTGCCTGCTCGGCTCGAGGCGTGATTTCTTTTGCGGCAAAGCCCGCAACGGATTCGCGCAGCATGTCGATCTCTTCGCCAAGGAAAAAATTCAGGCCGGGCAGGTTATGCATGGTGTGGCTCTCCAGTGTCTCGTTACGTGCCTTACGTTAACGTAAGCGTCATTATTAAGAGTGTCAACTAGGTAAACCTATATATCTATGTGTGGCGCTTAAATTGGTTGGTTACTACCGGGATCGCGAGATGCGTAGAGGCTTTAGCTTCACTGCGCCGATAAAAGAGGACGGGGATTGAAAACGAGAGGCTCGCCAGAAGAGGGGGCGCTAGAACTCAAGATCGGATGCCAAGTGTTTGAGCAATTTGCGCGGCTCCTTGCTTTGAATCACCGAGAACATCGGGTTTCTCATGCTGCGGCATATTTTTGATGCAGCGCTTAGCGGTGGTTTTGACGGCCAAGTCGGTGCCATGAATTCGTGAGGCCAGGAGGAGGGCCAGCGACGGCTTTGTTGAGGTGAGAAGGGCCCCCCGTTATCCGTTACCGGTGTTGTTTGACGGTTTTGCTGTTCAGGTTTTCAGCAATATTGCGCAATACGTTGGTCAGCACGGTGATATCTGCTTCGGAGATGTTCTGCAGTGCGGCTTCGCGTACGTTGGTCGTGCTGCTGCTGATGGTGTCCAGTTCGGCAGATGCCTTGTCTTTCAAGAACAACAGGTGTGCGCGGCGGTCACTGGGGTCCTGGCGTCGCTCTAACAGTCCTTGGCGTTCAAGGCGATCCAGCACTCCGGTCAGCGTCATGTTTCTTTTGGCCAGCGCCTCGGCAAGGTCGGCCTGTCGGCATCCTGGATGCCTGGCGATGTAGGCCAGTACCTGGGCTTGGCGAAGCGTCAGGTTGCGGTTTTCGATCTGTTGTACGAAGGCGCAGCGAATCAGCCTGGCTGCTTCGGTGACCATGTACTCCACGTTGCTCTTATCCAACATCATGCTGCTATCCCTTCGTGCGAGTTTTTGTCGTTGTAGTGGGCATGGGGCAACGCGATGTCTAGCTGCTGCCGTTGCTGTTGTCTATGTACGATAACCTAGTTATATAAGTAGCGTAAGACTTCTTTGCCGTGTTCGCGATAGTCACTCGCGAGGCAGCAGCCAGCTCGACTGCTACTCGGCTATGACATTTCCAGGGGGCGGATTTCGCTAGGGCACACGCAGCAAGAGCGTCATTGGCAGCGCTGCCAGGGTGATGAACATCATCAGACGGAAGTCCTGCAGGTAGGCCAGGGTCACGGCCTGGCGAGCAACTTCCTTGTCCAGTTTCATCAGGCCTGCTGTGGTATCAAGGTCGTACACTCCCGCCTGCACGGCCAGTTGTAGTGGCTGGCTGAACGGCGTCAGGTAGCCGGTGAACACGGCGTGATTAATTTGTGTCCGCTGGCTCAGGTATGTAATCACGATTGAGATGCCAATGCCGGAACCGACATTGCGCAAGAGGCTGTACAGCGCAGTTCCTTCGTTGCGAAAGGCTGGCGCCAGCGTCGAAAAACTGATCGTTGTCAGCGGCGTGAAAATCAGACCAAGGCCAAAGCCCTGGGTGATACCGGTACGAATGATGTCTGCGCTCGACGAATCGAGATTGAACTGTGTCATTTCCCAGAGAGACAGGCTGGTCAGCAACAGTCCGAGGGCAATCAGCGGGCGAGGATCCACTTTGGAAATCAGTCTTCCAACCAGCAGCATCGCGACCATGGTGCCAAAGCCGCGGGGGGCCAATACATAGCCCACGTCCAGCACTGGGTAGCCCAAGAGGTTCTGCATAAAGGGTGGTAGCAAGGCCATGGTGGCAAGCAATACGATGCCCACCAGGAAGATGAAGATCAGCCCCATACACAGGTTGCGGTCTTTGAACATGTCAGGGTTGATAAACGGCTGAGGATGCGTGCAGGTGTGTACAATGAACAGGTAAAGACACAGCCCCGCCAAAAAGCCTTCTACCAGGATTTCACCACTGGCGAACCAGTCCAGCGATTCGCCCCGATCCAGCATGAGCTGAAAGGCTCCAATAGCAACTGCCAGTAGAGTGAAACCGAGGTAGTCGAATTTCCTCGTTGTATCTATCGAGCTTTCCTGGACGGATGTGGCCAACCCCAGCCAGGCGAGTACACCGAAGGGCAGGTTGATATAAAACACCCAGTGCCAGGAGTAATACTCGGTTAGCCAGCCGCCCAGTGTCGGACCCAGAATCGGACCGACCATGACGCCCACTCCCCACATCGCCATCGCCGACCCATGTTTTTCCTTGGGGTAGGTGTCCAGCAGCAATGACTGCGACAGAGGTACCAGGCTGGCGCCGAAAAACCGGTTGCGTTCTGCGCAGGTAGCACAGAGAACTCGGCGCCGGTTGCGGGGCTCAGACTGTCGACAATGCCCATCCAGCTGCGACTGGGATACATATCGAATCGCACCTCTACCTGTTGCCCGGGGCGTACGTAGGTCAGGTCCTTTTCCGGAAAGTTGGCTTCGATCCAGAGATCCCGATTGGCGACCAGGGTCATCGTGGTGCTGCCTGCCATGATGTACTGGCCAGGCTTAGGCAAGTTGCTCACATGGCCGGCCAGCGAGGCGCGTACTTCGATTCGGGCCAGGTCCAGCCGTGCCCGTTCCAGTCCCGCGAGAGCCGCCAGGTAGCTGGGGTGCTTCTCGATAGGGCTGTTTACGTCGCCGCCGAGCGATTCGACGATGCGAGTAAGGTCGTGCTCCTTGGCCACTTGCTCCTGTTGGGCAATTTGTTTGAGTTGCCTGGCCTCGTCGAGGCGAGCGGGGGACAGATAGCCTTTGGCTGCTAGATTCTCCTGGCGATGCCAGTCGCGCGCCGAGTATTCGGTGCGGGTTCGCGCCAGCGCCAGTTCAGCTTTCTTTTCTTGAAAACTGGCTTTTAGGGAGGCGAGGTCTGTGCGTGTCTCGGCCAGTTCGGCCTCGGCCTTAGCTGCGGCGATTCGGAAGTTTGCCGGGTCGATGCGGAACAGCAATTCGCCGGCCGCGACATCCTGGTTTTCTTTGGCCACTACCTCCAGCACCGTTCCCGAAATGTCCGCACTGATGGGTACTTTATCGGCTTTGACGTAGGCGTTATCCGTCTCTACATAGCGTCCACCGTGGAGGTACAGCGCGACCGAGGCGGCGATAACGCAGCCAGGAAGCACGACCATCAATAGCAATCGGCGACGGCGTTGGGGCTTTTTTTCCAGGGGCAATTCGCTATTCATGAACTGGCTCATGCAGAGAGGTTGGTGCGGACATGACGCAAGGCGAAGACCAGGGCCTGGGCTTCGTCAAAGGAAAGGTTGCGCAGCGCTTGCTGTCCCGTTTGTTCGGCAACCAGGGCGATGGTTGAGAGTTCTGCTTCTGCCTTGGGACGCAGAAACAGACGGTAGGCACGACGGTCATTAGGGTCGCGACGGCGTTCAACCAGATCCGCGAGTTCCAGCTGGTCGATCAGTCTGGCCAGGGTGATCGGCTTTATTTCCAGCATGTCTGCCAGCTCAACTTGCCGGCAGCCCTGATATTTGGCCACGTAGATCAGCGTGCGGGCCTGACTGAGGGGCAGCCTGTTGCCTGCGAGGTGTTTCTCGAAGGAGCGGCGCATCAGTTTCGCCACATCCACGATCAGGAAACCTAGGCTTATCTGGTCAGGGCCCATTGGGTGTCATCCTCATAATGAGTAGTGCGTACTAATTGGGCGTGTTTTTGCCGGCGACTTATGCCATTGGCTGTCGAGGCGTAATTCGATTGCAGGGAGGTGGTTACGCTCTGACCGTGCTCATGGGGTAGGGCGGGTCGCGTAATAGCCAACAGCGACGATGAAATGCCCCTGTCGCTTCATCAGCGTGTGCTTCTGCTCTTTGCTTCCCGTCACCGGATTGCGCCATGCGTAGGTGGCTTCTCCCTGGACTCGCCCTTTGACGGCGGCAAGCAGGCGCGGGCCGATCAGCTCGCCATCCGCGCCCCTCAGCGTGCGGATATCAGTGCCCACCAGGCGGTGGTCTGCGCCATGGGCGGCGAATTTCTGGGAGGTGTCATCGATAACAAACACATAGAGATCGTCGCGGTTGAAGAATGCGTCGAGGCGATTGATTTTTTCCAGGGTGGCGCGCGGATCTGTCTGCAGGGCACTCACTGCGTCGTCAAGCAGCTGGGCTGCTTCCTGAGGGGAGGAGCGAGGCATGTAATAACCGGCCGCAAAGACCTTGTCGCCTACGCGTTGAAAATACACACGCTTGCGTTCGCGCTTGCCGTCCCGCCAGTTCATCCAGTGGTATTCGCGGCTATGGGCAACGTCATCGTTGGCACTGGACAAAGCTTCGTTGAGCGCGTTTTTCAGTTCGTCATCGAGCATCGGACGGATATCCCGGCCGATGTAAATGGCGGAGGGGCCGCCGCTGGCCAGCATCACGCCCTGAGTGTTGATCACGTACACGTAAGTGTCTGGAGTGGTGAATCTTCCCTGGCGACTAAGCTGAGCCAACACGGTGTCGCCTTCTTCTTTGTACGCGGCCACGGCCTTCGCGAGCAGGCCTCGTGCCTGACTCGCTTCTGCTTGATAGGCCTCTACGGGGGCAGGAAGGTCCGCCCCCATGACCAGACCGGAGAAAGCGATTAAGCAAGCAAAACTCAGCGCGTAATGCGGGTGCATAAAGGTCCTTTGGTGGTTAAAACGGTTTGACGAAACTCAACGAAACAGCCCGCCCAGCGAGATGTTGGCGGGAGGGCTGCATGCGGTTTCCGTTGACTGAACGCAGTAGTGGTACTGCGCAAGGTACCTGTCGGTAGCGGGAGCAGGGAGCTCGGAACAGCCGACTAACTGATGAAAAACGCAGGTGAGCATTAGCATGTGCGTGCGCATGAGGTGGCCCTCTGTTGTTTTTATTCTAGTTCACCATCGTCACAGAAAACCCTTTGGGGTTATCGGTTTTGACGTAGTTACCTATGTAGATTAGATCGCCAGGTTAGCTTCCGCAATAGCCATTTGTTCCGGCTGTTCAAAGCATGCGCAGTCTGGTGTTCTCAACTCTGGCTGATTCGCGACAGGGAACCAGCGCCGCCCTTCTGTTCGTGGAGAAAGGCGGCGCAGGGCACTTACACCCTGCGAGCTCGCAGAGGGTTGCATGCGCGGTATCGAGAACATGGGCGGATGCTGCATGCCTTCGAAAATGGATGTTTGCGGTGTAGGGATTTGGAATACAACGCTAACGTAGTTATCCATGTTGAGTCGTGCCTGACTGAATTGCAAGCGCCGGATTCACACAATGCATTTTCGTTGCGCTGGACTTGAATCGCGGGTAATCCCTGGTCGAAGAGCGGATGAGCATGATCACGCTAAAGAGGAGAACGCTCACCTCCGTTGAAAAGCAACCGAGCAATGACCTTCTGGGAGCGAGCAGAAATCATTTTACAGAAGCGGTTTTCTGATGTAACTATACTAACGTAGTTACCTAGGTAGCGACCTCCAGCATGTTTTGTAAAACAAGAACGAGAAGACATGAAAATGACCGCATGCCCCCGCAAGCACACCACCCAGATAGCAGCAATATGTGCATCCATGGCCGCTTTCAGCCCGGCCTTCGCCATCGAGATCGACACCGGTAGCTCAGATTGGACTGTCCGCTGGGATAATACCTTTCGCTACAACCTTCAGGCCCGCGTGGAGGGGCGTGATGATCGAATCGGGGGCAACCCTGCGTTCGACGACGGCGACTACAAGTTCGACAAAGGAGATATCACCTCCAATCGTCTGGATATCCTCAGCGAACTGGAGGTGGGCTGGCGCAACACCCACGGTTTCCGGGTTTCCGCATCGGGCTGGGCGGACCAGGCCTACGGCGATACCGACGTCGAACGTAATCCGGACCTCAGGGGAGTGCCGTCCTCGTACAACAACGACAAGTACTCCTCGACGACCAAGCGTTTTTACCGTGGGCCGTCTGGCGAGATTCTCGATGCATTCGTGTACGGCAACTTCGAGCTGGGCAACATGCCCCTGTCGGTGAAAGTGGGGCAGCATGTGGTCTATTGGGGCAACTCGGTCTTTACCCAATCCGGTATCGCCTACAGCCAATCGCCGGTTGATGGCCGCAAAGGTGCGGCGATTCCCGGTACTGAGGTGCGTGAGCTGTTCCTGCCGTTGAATCAGATTTCCGCAACGATGCAGGTAAACGACAATCTTTCGGTAGCGGCGCAATACTTCTTCGATTGGGACCATGTGCGTTCGCCAGAAGGCGGTACCTTCCTTGGCCCATCGGACTTCACCCTGGATGGTCCCGACAAGACCGGCGCCGGCCTGCCATTTGTACGCGGTGATGCGGTAGAGCCCGACAAAAAACGCGGCAACTGGGGTGTCAACGCCAAGTACAACTTCGTCGACTGGAACGCCACCACGGTCGGTCTCTACTATCGTGAATTCGACGAGAAAAACGGCTTATGGCTGTTGCGCAACCCGGATAACCCCCTCCAGTACCGCGCTGTCTTTCCCGAGAAGACCAAGCTGTTTGGTCTGAGTGTCGACGCCACTATCGACGTATTCGCCGTGGGTGCCGAGATCGCTTATCGCAAGAACGCAGGCCTCAATACCGTAGGGTTCGCACAGTCGGACGAGGGCGCGCGAGGTGACACGTATCACGTGATCCTCAACACGATCTACGGCCTGAGCCAGAACGCGTTGTGGGACTCGGGCACCGTGACCGCGGAATTGACCTACGACCATCTCATTGACGTGAAAAAGAACGAAAACCTGTTCTACGGTGAAGGCACCACGAACTGCCCTCGCGGCAAATGGGCAGGTTGCGCTACTGACGACGCCATTGGTTTAGGCATCCGCTTCGCGCCGCAGTGGTCCCAAGTCTACCCGGGTGTGGACCTGACTATGCCTGTTACTTACCAGGCGGGTCTGAAGGGCAATACCGCCGACTTCGGTGGTACCAACCAAGGCGCGGCTACCTACTCCATCGGTGGCGAGCTGAACATCCGCAACCAATGGACCGTTGCCCTGACCTACGCGGACTCGACCGCCAGAATCATGCGTAACGGCGCCTCGTATACCGGTAATGGTGCCTGGCAGACCACCGACCGCGGCCGTATCGGTCTGACCGTCAAGACCAGCTTCTAACAATAATGAGAGGTAGCGTTTCCATGAAAACCCAAGCGGCACTTTCCCTTGCGATCCTGTCTGCGTTCATCATCCACTCAGCCTCTGCGGCTGTCAGCGCAGATGAGGCGGCCCTATTGGGCGCCAAGCTGACTACATGGGGGGCGGAAAAGGCCGGCAACGCGGATGGCACTATTCCCGCTTATAACGGCGGAATGACCAAACCTCCGGCCAACTATGTACAAGGTTCTGGTAAATGGGTCGATCCGTTTGCCGATGAGAAGCCCCAATTTACTATCGACGCCAAGAATGTTGCGAAATATGCGGACAAGCTCAGCCCTGGTGTGCAGGAGTTGATCAGGCGCTGGCCCGATACTTACAAAGTGAACGTTTATTCTACCCATCGCACCTATCCGCAGATGAGTGCTGAACGGGCTGCAGCCACGTTGAAAAACGCCACAAACCCTGAATGCCAGACCACCAGTAACGGTGTCGGTGTCACTGGTTGTGCCGACGGCATTCCGTTCCCTATTCCGAAGGATGGCTATCAAGCTATGTGGAACCACTTGCTGCGTGAGCGGCCAGCAGGTTTCACCGAGGGGCGTGGTACCAACCTAGTGGTGGACGCTGCAGGTAACCTCGCAACGCCGCAGCAGTTCAGCTTCTATGGTGGAACGCCATACTGGTCGGGTGGTGGCGATTACTACTATTACAGCCTTACCAATACTCTTTCGCCAGCACGAGATGCCGGTAACAAGATTTTGCTCTGGTATCCGCTGCGTTATGACACCAAAGATCAGCGCTCCTGGAGTTACTCCACTGGACAGCGGCGTGTACGCCTAGCGCCGGAGTTCTCTTATGACACGCCAATTACTCCGCTGGGTGGGGTTCTGTACTTCGACGAAGCCAACATGTTTGCCGGGCGTATGGACCGCTTCGACTTCAAACTGGTCGGCAAGAAAGAGATGTATATCCCCTACAACAACTACATGGCTGTGACTGCTCCTTTTGACAAGCTAATCGGTAAGCAGCATATCAATCCAGATGTTATGCGCTGGGAGCTTCGTCGCGTATGGGTAGTCGAGGCCACATTGAAGAGCGGTATGCGTCATACGGCCTCAAAGCGCAACTTCTATCTTGAGGAAGATAGCTGGGCCGTTGTTGCAAGTGAGGGCTTCGACCAGGCTGGCAAGGTCTTCCGCGTGTTGCTTGGCAACACAGGCGCAAACTATATTGCTGGTGTCGGTACCGTGGACTTTGTGTCCTGCCTGACTGGCTATGACTTGGCTCGTGGTGGCTACACCTTTGTAGCCAGCCAGGGCGACCCCAAGGCATTTTTCTCGCCAGTCGACAAACTACCGCCAAATGCCTTTACCCCTGAGGCCATGGCTGGGCGAGGCGTGCGCTAAAGCTCCGGACGATTCATCGTTGTTCCTTGTTTCTACCGTCTACACCGGCCCTCGGGTCGGTGTTTTTTTGTCTGCAGACAATGTGAAAGCAATTTTCTGGCGAAGAACGGGAGGGCTGCGCCACCGGAGGGCGCGCTTTTTTTCATGACACTTCCAAGGAACGAACACGCGTAAGCGTTTGTTGCTGGCTGTATTGATCCTGCTTTCCCAAAGCATCCATGCCGCCAGTGGCGTTCTGGGGCGTCCACTCGAGCTCTTGGACCGCGACAGCGCCAGCCGAGCCGACAGAGCCAGCGCCAACATCTGGCGCTCAGCGGTAAGGACGGTAGGACCATGCAGTCGGAGAAGCCTTCCCTCCAGCAACGTCAGCCCCAAAACAACCAGAGGCTGAGGGCAATCACTTTCGAGAGCGGAACGCCTTGGGGGTTTTGGGAGTATTTACTCATCAAAAGGGTAAAGACGAAAAGGGGAAGTCGTACGAGGAACGGCGCTGGTACCCGCACTTATTTGGTAAGCTCAAAGGCTTGGGTGTGTGGTTGCAACTGGATCAGCAGTTGTATCAGGAAACCCTGTTGAAACTACGTCGCCAGTTAGAGGCGATTCCCACCAACGCGCGATTGAGCCAAAAGGAGCTGGAACTGGCGGGGCGCTCTCAAGCAAGTGATGATTCTGGAAATCGTCGAAAGAGGATAAAAGACCAAGTTGAGTTGTTGGACGTTTTCTTAAGACCAGCGAATCTCCAACTGGCCATTCAGGTCGTCAACAACCAAAGGGTACGAGCTGAAACGGTGAGGGCTGTGTACCCGTTGATAGGGAGCCCTGTCGCAAAGCTCCTGAGAAATAAATCGCCGACATCGAACTGAAGCTTAAACAGCGATATTCAGCGGGCGGCATTCGCATCACCTCCTGATTTCACCGCTTCCCATTGCTACGCCCTGGTCGGCTTATTGTCATCGACCAGGGCGAGCAGCGGCTAGGAGATTCGCTCACCCCCCAACGCATCAATTCCCTGCGAATGCGTAACCAACCGATGGCTGCTATCGGTGTCATGCGGTTCCACGGTGGGATGGGGCGATACCTGGTCGAAGTCGACGCTTGTCTGAATGTCCTTCCGGTCATTGAGCAGGAAGCTGGACAGTGCTGGAATCAATACCAGCGCGCCCAGCATGTTCCAGAGGAACATGAAGGTCAGCAGGATGCCCATGTCGGCCTGGAATTTGATCGGTGACCAAGCCCAGGTCATTACGCCGGCGGCCATGGTGATGCCGATCAGGGCCACGACTTTTCCGGTGAATCCGATAGCCAGTTCATACGACTCTGCCAGGGTGGCGCCAAGACGTTGGGCGCGCATCTGTACGCTGAGCAGGTAAAGGGCGTAGTCGACGCCCACACCAACGCCCAATGCGATTACCGGCAGGGTAGCGACCTTGATGCCGATGCCGAGGGCCACCATCAGGGCTTCGCAGAGGAAGGACGTAATAAGCAGGGGAACCATTGCTACGACGACTGCGCGCCAGCTTCTAAAGGTGATGAAACAGAGCAGGGTTACCGCCGCGTAGAGGAGTGCCAGGATCCGATAGTTGGCCTCCTTGACCACGATGTTGGTAGCCGCTTCGATACCGGCGGAACCCGCGGCGAGCAGGAATTGCGTGTCGGCGTCGTTGTTCTCTGCGGCGAAGGTTTCCACGGCCTTGGCCACTGCAGTTAGGGTGTCGGCCTTGTGGTCCTTAAGATAGGCAATCATCGGCGTCACGGTACCGTTGCCGTTGATCGCACCGGGGCTGTCAACGATCGCTTGGGCTACGGCTTGACCAATAACGCCGGGGTTGCGTGGGATGGTTCGCCATTTGGGATTGCCTTCGAATTGGCCGTAGGCGGTCTGCCGAATACTGTCGGGAAGTGAGCTGGTGGCAAGGACCTCCGGTAGTTGCTTCAACATCCATGCCAGGCGGTCCTGTTTAACCAGCGACTGGAAGCTTGAAACACCGTCTGCTTCAGAAGACTTCACAATCACGGCGAACTGATCGCCAGATAGGCCGTAATACTCGTTGATATATTCGCTGTCCTGGTTGTAGCGCGACTCGGCGCGCAGCTCTGGCGCGCCCTTGTCCAAGTCGCCGATTTTCAGGTATTTGAGGCTGACCGTAATGGCAACTGCACCAACAGCCAAAGACACTACTACCAACGGCAAAGCGACGCGTCGCTCTGTACAGCGTACGAGCAAGGACCACAGATTCAAGCGATGTTGATGGGCCTTTTCGGCGGCCTGGATGCTGCGTTGTGCCGCTTTCTCGCTGACGCCTATATACGACAGTGCCACAGGAATGAAGAACAGTTTGGTGAAAATCAGGATCAACACACCCACGCTGGTGGTCAGGGCGAGCGTCTGGATCACTGGGATATCAATGATCATCAGCACCGCGAAGCCCACCACGTTGGTGAGGAGGGCCGTCAGACCCGCCATGAATAGACGGCGGAAGGTGTAGCGCGCCGCCACGTATTTGTGGGTGCCGCGGCCAATGTCCTGCATCACGCCATTCATCTTCTGCGCGCCATGGGAAATACCGATGGCGAAGATCAGGAAGGGCACAAGGATGGAGTAGGGGTTCAGGTCATAGCCCAGCAACTGCATCAGCCCGAGCAGCCAGATGACGCCGCACAAGGCAGTTAGCACCAACAGGGCGGTACTGCGTAGGTCGCGAGTGTAGAGGTAGATGATCGCTGCGGCGATAAGGGCGGATAGGCCGAAAAACATCAGCACCTTCGCCAGGCCATCAATCAAGTCGCCGGTGAGTTTGGCGAATCCAATGATGTGAATCTTGTAGCTGCCTTTGAGCTGGGCACTTTCCGAGTCAGCTTGCGGGTGCTCAATTGGCGCACGGATTTCTTGCTCCAGGGTGTCGGACAGTGCTTTGTAGTCGAGAGGAACGCCCGTATCCGCCAGTTTGTCCAGCAACGGAACCATGATCATGCTGGACTTGTAGTCCGAGCCGATCAGGTTTCCGCGTAGATTAGCGCGCAGCGCGTTCAGCTTGAAGGTTTTGATCGAGTTGGCGCTGGCGTCGTAGTCGAAGGGCATCACCGGACCGCCCTTGTAGCCCTCCTCAGTGATTTCCGTCCAGCGCACGATGGGGGTCCAGACCGAGCGCATCAAGGCGCGGTCGACGCCTGGCGTCAGGAAGATCTTGTCGTTGACGCGTCTGACAACCTCCAAGTATTCGGGGTCGAAAATGTCGCCACTTTGGGTTTCCACCACCACCCGAATCGAGTTGCCGAGCCCCTTCAGCGAGTCTTTGTTTTCCAGGTAGTTTTTGATGAAGGGGTGCTTCTGCGGGACCATTTCATCAAAGCTGGCGTTGACCGTGAGCTGGGTGGCTCGATAGCTGAAGAACAAAGTGATGATCGCGCAAAAGAGCAACACCCATATCCGGTTGTTGAACACCATGCGTTCCAGCCAGTCACCCGAGTTTCTGTCGAAGTCATTCGGGTCGCTAATTACCGGTAACGCTGTCTTATGAGCGTTCATGGCCACGGGGATACCTCATTCTTGTAATTGGATGGAAACGCTGAATTCAAGGTGGCTCAGGGAGTGGGGCTGAGTGTTTCCTGGTGGGCACCTGCCATACCGACAATCACCACTTTGTCGGCCTCTACCGGCACAAGGGCGGTAAACATGGTGGGGCGTTCCACGCTCAGGGCTTGGATGGCGGCGTTGGTGTTGCGGGCGCTGAGCAGTTGACCACCCTGGCTGACCAGCAGGATCCGGCCGTTGTCGAGCATGGCGCCTCCGGTTAGAGCGGTGTCCACGCCGGCATCGATGGCAGTCCAGGTCGAGCCATGGTCTTTGCTGCGGTAGAGGGTTCCTTTCAGACCGTACGCGAGCACCAGCCCGTTCTTGGCCAGTACGCCGAAGAAGCTGCCGTTGTAGCCGCTCGAGGAAGACTTGAAGTGGTCATCACCCTGGCTTTTGACGAACACGGTCCCGCGCTCGGAGGCGATATAGAATGCATCACCATCACGGGTAATGGCGTTGAGGTGCAGCGACTCGGGATTGTCGACCTTGTCCATCTGCGGGACCCAGGTCTTGCCACCGTCGGCGGTGAACAGGATCTGGTTGAAGGTCCCGACCACGTAACCATGCAGGTCATCAACGAAGGCGACATCCAGCCATGGTTGTTCTGGGCCACCCTCGGTGTTGAGCATCACATCATCGACGTACTTCTGCGCTTGCTCGTCGCCGTCCTTCAGCTTCCTTTCGTAGTAGTCGAGCATCAGTGGGCCAGCTGTACGTCCGTCGAGCTGTTTGCTCCAGGTTTCGCCGCCATCGGCGGTGTGCAACACCACACCACTGTGGCCCACGGCCCAACCATTCTTTGGCGAGGAAAAGCTAACCGCTGTTAGGTCGACGTCAACCGGGCTATTAGCCTGGGTCCATGACAGGCCCTGATCGTCGGAGTAAAGGATATGACCACGCCAGCCCACTGCCACCAAACGCTGGCCAGCGGTGGCGATATCCAGCAACTGGGTGCTGGCGGCCATCGGCGAGAAGGCGGCGGGACTGTCCAGCGGGTCCTTGTAGTCGGCATTGGCCGCCATAAACGGCACGGTGGCCAGTAAAACGGCGAGCGGAACGGAGCGGAACAGCAAGGCTAGCTTCATGGCAATTCTTCTTATTTTAACATGGATAACTAAGTTATATATTTTACCAAAAAGCCCTCGATGTAAATGCTTCTGTCGGTATATGTCGCACGATCAGACAAAGCGCAAGGACTGAGATAGACGATTCGCCTGGCACGGAGTCAGGGTGAGTCGCCGAACGCTTATCGCACCTGCACCCGAATCCAATCGGGCTTCTTTGGCGTCTCCTCGGTGGGCAGGATCTTCACCGGGATACGTGCGAGCTTTTCGGCTCCGCGCAGCTTTATCCCGGTGATTACGTTAGCCGGTTTGCCGGCAACTGAGTTGTCCATCTGCATGCTCGATGCCCTCGCTTCGACTTGGCCTTTGGGCGTTAACGGCCAGTGAATGAAGGTTTCTGCCTATTCAGAAAGGCGCGGATTCCAGTGCTGAAGTCCTGGGACTGAGTGCAAGCACAGAAACTTTCCCGTTCGGCATCCAGCTGCTGTTTGAGCGTTGCCTGCGGCGACTCCCGTACCAGGCGTTTGGTCTGCCCCAGAGCAAATGTGGGGGCAACGGCGAGCTTCTGTGCCATGGCTTCACAGGCATCTTGGAGTTGCTCGGCAGGATGCACGCGGTTGATCAGACGCAGCTGAAGCGCCTCGGCTGCATCGAACGGCTCGCTAAGCAATAGCAGTTCTAGGCTCTTGTTTATGCCCACCAGGCGCGGCAGATGCCAGGATGCCGAAGCGTCGGGACTGGTGCCGATGCCGGTGTAGGCCAGGTTGAAACGGGTGCCTTCGGCGGCCAGGATAAAGTCACTGGCAAGTGCCAGGCTGACCCCGGCTCCGGCGACCATGCCATGTACGCCAGCCACTACCGGCAACGGCAATTGCGTCATCAGTTCGATGGCTTCATGCAACGGATCAATCAGTGCGCGGGCCTTGTCGGCGGTAGCGCCATCCAGATAGCTGAGATCACCACCGGCGCAGAAAGCACGGCCAAGCCCGTTGATCAGTACCACCCGAATATCGGTATTGATTGCGATTTCCTGCATTGCTTGCAAAAAGCCTTGTGCCAGGTCGACGGTCAATGCGTTAAGTGCCTCAGGCCGGTTCAAACTGACGCGGGCAATAGCGCCGTCGATAGCCAGTAGCACGCTGCGATTTTCTGCGGTCATGGAGGTGTCCTATTCTTGGGATGCGATACGTGGCTAGCGCCCTTGGGATGGCAAAGGGCGGCTGTATGAAGTATCAAGATGGGGAAAGACCTTGAATTGCAGGGCGCCATATAGGACCCCCGTCGCCATGTCGATTAGCAACGTGCTGCGGGGGAGAGCGGTTGAGCCACTCTGTTCCAGCCAGGCTGGCAGATTGTTCAGCAGCGCGACCAGCACCGGGGGAATGGTGGTTTGCAGCGCGGCGTTCTCGGCGCCGAGCAGTTGCCCCAGCAGCGTGGAAAGGTGTTCCTCGTATTGCCGTCGCAGCAGCAGGATTTCTTCCTGATGCTGTTTGCTCAAGCAGTTGAATTCGTGCTCGGCGAGCCGGAAGTGCAGGCGTCTGTCTTCATGCAGTTGAAGATGGGCCTGCATGATCTGCAGCATCGCTATTTCCGGTCGGCCACTGTCGACTCGAAACGCCACCACTAGGTCGAGCAGATTCAGATAGACCGACTCGATCAGCTCGAAGAGCAGCAGCTCCTTGCTTTCGATATGGTTGTAGATAGAGCCCGGGCTGATGCCAAGGTCGTTAGCCAGGTCGCGCATGCTGACATGGCTGAAGCCTTGTCTGGCAAACAACTTGAGGGCGCTACGGCGAGTCTGATCGTAGCGTGAGTCGCGCCGCTGGGGCGGCAGAGCAGAGCAGACCTCTGTGTTCGATGAGGCCAGTGCATTAGGCATGCTTGTCTCCTGACACGCGAAGGTGTCGTACAGGCTGCTGAAGGGATCCGCCGAAACGGATCAGGCTCGCGCCTCAGCGATGAGGGTCTTGAAGGGCACTTTTTCGTTCGTTAGAGCTTGCGGATTCAACCGAGCCCGTTCGGCCACCAACTTCTTGGAAAGCATAAATTCCTGGGGTTTGTTGACGGCGTCGACGGAGAGCAAATGCCCATCTTTGAAGTAGAAGACGGCAAAAGAGCGGGTGTTTGGGTCGCTCAGATCGCCGCGTACAACGAACTCATCAAACCCTTCCGAGAGCCCGACCATCTGCAGTTTCAAGTCGTATTGGTCGGACCAGAACCAAGGCACCGAGTGATAAGGCACCTTGTTGCCAATCAAGGTATTTGCCGCGACCTTTCCCTGTTCCATTGCATTGGGGACCGACTCCAGGCGCACCCGTCTACCCAGGTATTGGCTCGGATGGTTGGTGCAGTCGCCAGCGGCGACGATATCGGGATCGGATGTGCAGGCGTATTCGTCGACGATCACACCATTGTTCACCACCAGGCCGGCGGATTCGGCGAGCTCGGTATTGGCGATCAAGCCGATTCCAACCACCACCAGGTCTGCCTCGATCCGGCTGCCATCCGTCAGGTGCACGTGGGTGATTCGTTCGTCGCCTTCAAGCCCGGCGACCTGTGCGCCGGTGCGTAGGTCCACGCCGGCTTCACGGTGCACTCGCTCGAAAAATGCCGAAACTTCCGGGATCGTCACGCGTGCCAGTACCCGTGGCAAGCCTTCCAATACAGTGACCTGAAGGCCGAGCTTGAGCGCGACGGCGGCGGTTTCCAAACCAATAAAACCACCACCGATAATCACCATGCGGGCGCCAGGCTTGGAGCTGGCGCGAATACGCTCGATATCGTCGATAGTGCGCAACAAGAAGACATTGGGGCGATCAGCACCCTCCAGCGGCAACGGGCGCGCCCGGCCGCCGGTGGCGATCACCAATTTGTGGTAGGGAATGGAGCGTCCGTCTTCCAGGCTGACCTGCTTGTGTTCGCGGTCGATATGGGTAGCTCGTACGCCCCCGATAAATTCGATCTCAGCCTTTTCCAGGCTAGCAAGAGGTACCACGTACAACTCTTCGGCAGTCACCAGGCCCGCGTAGTAGGCCTTGGATAGCGGCGGGCGGCGATAGGGAACATGAGGCTCGTCGCCAATCATGGTCACGCGCCCGGTGTATCCGAGTTTGCGGAGTTCGCTTGCCACCTCGCCACCGGCCTGGCCGGCGCCGAGTATGACGATACCTGCTGCTTCGCTCATGTTGCCTCCAGGCAATCCTGATTACTGACGGAGTTCTTGTTGTCGTGGCCACCCCGGGATGACGCCAGGGTGGCTGGGGGTGTCAGTCGATACGACCGACCAGATGGCCGATGGGGAAGATCTCGCCGGCATTGACCAAGGTGGTCAGGGTGCCGCTGGCCGGGGATTCCACATCCAGTACGGACTTATCGCTTTCGATCGAGTAGATGACTTCCCCTTCGGCGACTTGCGCACCGTTCTCGGCGATCCATTCGACCAGTTGCACTTCGGATACGGCATCACCGGCGGCTGGGATTCTGAGTTCAGTCATTTCATGATTTCCTGAGTAGCTTTAACGATGGCGTCAGCGCCTTTGTAATGAAGGCCGAGCAGGCCCCCATGTTTCGGAACGGGCGCGTAGGCGCCAGCGATCCGTTGTATGGGAGCTTTGAGCTTGCCGAACAGCTCCTGATAGAGCAGGGCGGAGATTTCGGCGGCTGGGCCCATGAAGTCGGTGGCGCGGTGGGCGATCACGGCACGCCCGGTCTTGGCGACGGATTCGAGAATTGTCTGGCCATCCAGTGGTACCAGGCTGCGCAGGTCGATGACTTCGGCGCTGATACCTTGGCCCGCCAGGGCTTCAGCAGCCTTGAGGGCATCGCCCACCGCAGGGCCGTAGGAGATGATCGATACATCACTGCCTTCGCGGCGGATGGCCGCCAGGCCCAGGGGTATGCGGTACTCACCTTCCGGCATTTCCGAGCTGCCAAACAGGTTCAGCATGGAATGGATCAGCACCACTGGGTCCGGATCGAAGATCGCCGACAGGAGCAGGCCTTTGGCGTCGGTCGGGTTGTTCGGATAGCACACTTTCAAGCCAGGGGTGTGCATCAGCCAGGCTTCGGTTGACTGCGAGTGCTGGGCGCCATTGCCGGCTCCGACCAAGGTCATCATGGTCATCGGCACGGACATCTGTCCGCCCGTCATGTAGCGGGCTTTGGCGGCGTGGTTGACCATCTGGTCCATGGCCACGGGCAGGAAGTCCATCATCAGCAGTTCGCCCACTGGTTTCAGGCCTGCCAGGCCGGCGCCAACACAGGCGCCGAAAATGCCTTGTTCAGCAATCGGTGTAGAACGCACGCGATCACCAAAACGGGTGGACAGGCCGCGGCTGATACCAACCACGCCACTGGCTGGGTCGGCAATGTCTTCGCCCAGCATGATCACGCGTTCGTCTTGTTCCATAGCAATGGCGAGAGCTTCGTTGAACGCATCGCGCATTGTCGCCTTGCGCATCGGACCGGCCGGTAGGGCAGACGATTGCGGGCGAGTGCGGCTGATCGGTTGGAAGCCAGGGTCTTGATAAACATCGCTGACCACATCGGCTTCGGTAAAGGGGGCAACAGGGGTTTCCAGCACAGTGGCCATGTCACGCGCCACTTCATCCGCTACACCCGCTTCCAGTGCCTGGAGTTCTGCCTCGTTGGCATGACCTTCGGCTAGCAGTTGTGCACGCAGTGCCTCGATAGGGTCGCGGGCGCGCTCGGCGGCCAACTCTTCCTGGTTCATATAGGCGCCGGCGTCGGCAAAGTAGTGCCCGCACAGACGGTAGGTCATGGATTCGACGAAGGTCGGGCCGTTACCGCTGCGGGCGCGCTCGATGGCTTCATTGAAGACGGCGGCCAGGGCATGCGGATCGCGACCACTGACGGTGACACCGGGCATGCGGTAGCCATCAGCCCGTTCGGCCAGCTTTTCCAGCACGGAATAGTCGGAGAGCGGAGTGGACTCGGCCCAACCGTTGTTGTGGCAGACGAAGATGATCGGCAGCTTCCACAGCGAAGCGAAGAGCATCGCCTCGTGAACAGCACCAATGCTGGTGGCGCCATCGCCGAAGCTGACCGTGACCACCTTGCCGCTGCTCTGCAATTGCGAGGCCAGGGCCAGGCCGACGCCGACCGGAGCGCTGGAGCCGACGATACCTGTGGTCATCATCAGACCAAGGTCGGCGCGTGCCACGCCCATGCCGCCGCCCTTGCCGCCGCATACGCCGGCAGAGTGACCAATGCATTCCGCCAGCAGCTCACGCAGAGGCAGGCCACGGGCCAGGGTGTCTGCCAGTCCGCGGTAGATGGTCACCATCTGGTCGTCCCTGCCCAGGCATTGAGCCAGGACGGAAGGAGCGAGCTCTTGACCGGTGACGGGGTAGAAGCTGAAGGAGATCTTGCCGGCACGCAGTTGCTTGGATATGGCCTGTTCGGCGGCACGGATCAGAGCGACACGTCGGTAGATGGCCTTCATTTCGGCGGAGGCGAGAGGGGCCGGGTCTTTATGGGGGGGCGTCGACACGCGTACATCTCCTATGAATAGGGTTCAGGTTGTTGTGATTCTTGAGTGCCTGCACTGAGGCAGGTCTGAATCCTGTGGAAAATAAAATAACCGCAGAGATTTAACTTGTATACCTAATTTATCTATCTAGTTTTTTTTTGCGACTGCGTTTGGGCGACGGTGTCATGTCGGTGAATCAAATGGGCTTGTGCTGTGTAACTTAGTTAACTATATTGGCGATGTCGTTCGTCAGCGCACGTTAACCGTGACCGCCCAGGCGTATGAAAGGAATTGAGGAGGGGACATGTCCGGCAAAGAACAAGCAAAACAACCCACGCTCGGCATCCGCATGGCGGAAGACGCACAGCGCCCCATAGAAGGGGCTTTTGCTACCCGTTCCACATTCGATATGGGGACTGCAGACCTGCCCGTGGAGCGCTACATCTCGCGGCAGTTCCATGAGCGCGAGATGCAGGGGCTCTGGTCGCGTGTTTGGCAGATGGCCTGCCATGAAGGCGATATCCCGGAGATCGGTGACTACATCACTTACGAGATCGGCAATCGCTCCTTCATCGTGGTGCGCACGGCTGTAGATGAGATCAAGGCCTACCCAAACGCCTGCCTGCACCGAGCCATGCGTCTGGTCAAAGGGCAAGGCAAGGCCGGCGCCTTTACCTGTCCTTTCCATGGGTGGTCATGGGATCTGAATGGCTGTAATCGCCGCATTACCGAGGACTGGGATTTTCCGCAAACCTGCGATCGCAATATGAACCTGCCGGAGGCTAAGGTCGGCACCTGGGGCGGCTTCGTGTTCATCAATCCCGATGCCGAAAACGCCGAGCCATTCGATAAGTGGATC
The DNA here is from genome assembly GCF_014852305.1 of Pseudomonas sp. PDM09. Lineage (NCBI taxonomy): Bacteria > Pseudomonadati > Pseudomonadota > Gammaproteobacteria > Pseudomonadales > Pseudomonadaceae > Pseudomonas > Pseudomonas sp. PDM09. The sequence goes on from NZ_JACVBI010000001.1 coordinate 998,770, forward strand.
GGCGTGCTGCCCGAGCATTTCAGTCGACTGCCGCTGGAAGACTTCCGCGTCGCCGTGCATGTCGCGCGCATCGTGCCTGGCAACTGGAAAGTGGCGATGGAAGCGTTTATCGAGTCCTACCACGTGATGCCGACGCACCCGCAGTCGGTGCCGGTGTCCGAGTACGCCGAGACCCAGTACGACATCTTCGATCGCAACGTCAGCCGTCTGGCCACCGTGTCGGTAGCACAGGCCTCCGGTATCACTCGCAAGATGTCGCAGCAAGAGTTTGCCGACTACGCGTCCAAAGGCACCGGGCGCGAGCCGATTCAAGTTCCGGAAGGCATGACCTACCGCAGCGCCTTGGCGGATCAACGCCGCCAAGCGGCCGCCGCTGCGATGGGCAAGTCGCTGGACCATCTCAACGATGTCGAGTTGCTCGATGCGATCGAGTACTTCCTGTTCCCTAACTTCATGCCCTGGTATGGCATGGGGCTTCCGATCGTCTATCGCTTCCGCCCCAATAAGGACAACCACGACAGCTGCATCATGGAGGTTTACGTGATGACGCCGCGGTTGCTTTCCGAGCCCATGCAGAAGAGCCCGGAAATCCTCTGGTTGCCGGAGGACAAGCCCTTTGTCGACTGCCCGGCACTTGGGCGTCTGGCGCCGATCTTCGATCAGGATTACGAAAACATCGAAGGCGTCTGGGTGGGGCTGCAGTCGACCCTGAAAAAAGGCTTGGTGCTGGCCAGGTACCAAGAAGCGCGCATTCGTCATTACCACGGTCGCATCGACGACTTTATCAATGCTTAAGAGAAGTAAACGACCATGAACAACATCCCCGATAACACCGAGGAAGATCTTTCTCAGAGCATTCTCTATGAGGTCATCGATGGGCATATCGCCCGCATCACGCTGAATCGGCCGCACCGCAAGAATGCGATCGTGACGCCGGACATGAACGACATGCTGGCCCAGGCGTTCGCCAAGGCGCAGGACGACGACGAGATCAAGGTGATCATCCTGGCGGGTAACGGCAGTGATTTCTGCTCCGGGGAAGACACCAAGAAAATGCCGGTCGAGGCGTTCGGCCTGAAAAAGGGTGGTCGGCTTGGCCAGTCCAAGCGCATGCGTGGTATCCGAAAGCTGCTCGACAGCACCCTGACCGGCACCATTTGGGGCGACAAGGTGGTGATCCTGGCAGCGCAAGGCGCTGTACTGGGGCAGGGGTTCTCCTTTGCCATGACGGCTGACATTCTGATCCTCTCCGAAGATGCGTATGTAGCTCGTCGTCAGAGCCGCATTGGTTTTGCCGGCTTTGAAACCCAACTGCCGATGACCATGCTGCGCCTGGGCTTGAACCGGGGGATGGAGATTCTCCTGACCGGTCGCAAGATGAGCGCCCAGGAGCTCAAAGAGTGGGGGGTCGCCAACTCGGTGGTGCCGCGTGAAAAACTGGAAGACGAATCGCTGCGATATGCCCGCGCCGTGGCGGCCCACAGCACCGACAACCTGATGCTCGGCAAGCGTGCGCTGCAGCAGTACTTCCATGGACTGGGTATTGGCGCCTTCCTTAACTTCGCTACCGTAGGGCACCCGTTGTTCTCCAACGTGGTATGGCGAGAGGACGAGATTAATTTTCTGCGCGAGCGGGATCGCGTCGGCGGCCGCCAGGCCATGAAAAACCTCAACCAGGTCTGGGACGACCTGGGGTTCGACTGAGGCGCCGCGGACTATGGAACTTAACTACGGACCAGAACACGACGAGTACCGCGAACAGGTACGCGGCTTTCTTCGCGAAACCTGGAAGGAAGGTGCGGATGTCGTCGCCTTTCGTCAGCAGGCCATTGAGGCCGGCTACCTGTATCGGGGTATTCCCAAGCGTTTCGGCGGTTCTGAGCAGCCGTCCGATGTCATCCGGGCACGAATCATTGCCGAAGAGTTCGCTGCGGCCAAGGCGCCGGGGGAAATCAAAGGCAATGGCGTGCAGATGCTGGTGCCGACCCTGCTCGAGCGCGGCGCCGAATGGCAGAAGGAGCGCTTTGTCGCCAAGACGCTGAGCGGCGAGTATCGCTGGGCCCAGGGCTTCAGCGAGCCGGGCTCGGGCAGCGATCTGGCAAGCCTGCGGACCCGTGGCGTATTGCGCGATGGACAGTGGGTGATAAATGGCCAGAAGGTATGGACGTCCTATGCCAAGGACTGCCAGTACATGTTCGCGCTGATTCGCACCGAACCGGAGGCGAGCAAGCACCAGGGTATCTCCTACCTGTTGATCGATCTCGATCAGCCGGGCATTGATATCCGCCCGATGAAGCAGATCAACGGCGGCAATGATTTCAACGAGGTGTTCTTCACCGATGCGGTGACCCCCGAGGACTGGATCGTCGGTGAGCGAGGCGAGGGCTGGAGCGTATCGAAGTCGTTGCTCAAGCATGAACGCAACATGCTCGGTGGCATCGACCGCTCCGAGTCCCTGTTCGACAGCCTGCTGGGGTTGGCGAAACGGACCGTCAAAAATGGTGTGCCGGCGATCAAGGATCCTTGGGTACGTGATCGACTGGCAGCGCTCAAGGCCGAGCTGGAAGTGCAGCGCTGCTCCAGCTTCATTCAGATGAGTCGCGAGCTGTCTGGTGATGGTGGCGGCCTGCTGCAGATGATGAACAAGCTTGGCCAATCCAACTACGCCGCGGCGGTGGCGGAGGTTGCCAATGCGATTCTCGAAGACGAAGGGTTGATCTCCCCAATCGGTAACCGCCGACCGGGTAACGAGCGCTGGGTGAATCAGTACATGAACTCCCTGGCGGCGGCGATTGCCGGCGGCACCTCCAATATCCAGCGCAACATCATCGCCGAGCGTGGTCTCGGCTTGCCGCGGGAGAGCAGTCAATAATGAGGTTCGATCTAGACGAGCAACAGCGCGCCTTTCAGGACGCTGTGGTGGATTATCTGCGTACCGAATGCCCGATGAACCGCGCTCTTGAGCCGCACGAGCATGGCCACGCCGACTTGACGCTCTGGCGCGGGTTGATGGAACTGGGCATCGGCGGCATGGTAGTGCCGGAAGAATATGGCGGCCTCGGTCTTGGCCTGCTGGATCTGGCCGTGGTGGCCGAGCCGGTGGGGCGTTATGCCATGCCGGGTCCGTTCTTCGAGCATGCCTTGGCGACACTGGCCATCACCATTGCCGGCAGCGACGAGCAGAAAGCCAAATGGCTGCCGGCGTTGGTGACGGGTGAACTGCGCGCCACGGTGGCCTTGGCGGAAGCCAAGGGTGAGTGGACAGCCGATACCTGGACCCTTGAAGGCGAAGGGCATCTGACCGGTCGCAAGCAGTACGTGCTGCACACCGAAGGCGCTGATCTGATTGTGGTTGGCCTCAAGGGCGGCGCGCTGGCGGTGGTTCAGGGCGATTCCAGCGGTATCGAGCGTACTGCGGTCCCGTCAACAGATGCTGGGCGTACGCTGGCCCACCTGGAATTCAACCAGGTCGCCATGGAGCGTCTGCCATTGGCGGCTGGCCAGAGCATAGTAGACGCCGGGCTCATTCTGTTGGCTGCCGATGCCTTCGGTGGCGCTTCCCAGGCCGTGCATCTGGCGGTGGAGTACAGCAAGGAGCGCGAGCAGTTCGGCCAGGTAATCGGCGCTTTCCAGGCAGTGAAACACCAACTGGCTGACATGGCATTGATGGTGGAGCCCTGCGTCGGCCTGTACTGGTACGCCGCCCATCTGTTCGATACCGCACCGCTGGGCGCCCATGAGGCGGCGGCCTTGGCCAAAGCCCATATCACCGAGGTGTACCCGAAGATCACTCGCCGCATGATCGAAGCCCATGGCGGCATCGGTTACACCTGGGAATATGGCGCACATGTCTGGCTCAAGCGCGCGTTGTTCGATCAGGCCTATCTGGGCATGCCCCAGTCGCACCGTGCGCGTGTCGCCACAATGTCCGGCTGGTAAGAGAGGGTTTTCATGACAGGCAAGACCGTATTTATTTCGGGTGGTACCAGCGGGATCAATCTGGGTATCGCCAAGGGCTTTGCCGCCCAGGGTGACAAGGTGCTGGTGTTCGGACGCGATCCGGACAAGGCCGAGGACGCTGCCGAGCAGATCCGCGCGCAAACGGGGGGCACCGTCATGGCTGGTAGTGCCGATGTGCGTGATTTCGCGGCGGTGTGTGCACTGTTCGAGCGGGCAACTGAAACGTTGGGAGCCCCCAGCGTGGTGATCGCCGGCGCAGCGGGCAACTTCATGTCGCCGGCCGTGGGTATCTCGGCGAACGGCTTCAAGACGGTGGTCGATATCGACTTGCTGGGCACCTATAACGTGTTCCGTGCGGCCTACGATTTTGTCCTCAAGCCCGGTGCTTCGCTGATCGCCATCACTGCGCCGCAGGCCGTGCAGCCACTGCCACAGCAAGTTCATGTATGTGCCGCCAAGGCAGGTGTGAACATGGTGGTCAAGGTGTTGGCGATGGAGTGGGGGCAGGCCGGCATCCGCGTGAACGCCATCTCCCCCGGGCCGATTCGCGGTACCGAAGGTGTCGAGCGCATGGCGCCGACCGAGGAAGACAAGATCAAGTGGAGTGCGCATACCGCTTTGCGTCGTTTCGGCACGCCGAGCGATATTGCCCAGGCGGCGATATTTCTATCGTCTGATAATGGCAGCTACATTACCGGCACCATTCTCGATTGCGATGGCGGCATGAAGTTGGGTGATGCCAGCGGTGACTTCATCACCCCGCCACAACGTTAAGGACCCGACCATGACCGAGCTCGTTCAATTTGAAGTGGGTGACGATCATGTCGCCACCATTACGCTCAACCGTGCCGACAAGATGAACGCCATCAACGCCGAGATGATGGTGGAGATCAGACGCCTGTGGAACGTCGTGCGCGATGACGATCATATCCATGCGGTGGTATTTCGCGCCGATGGCAACCGCGCGTTTTCCACTGGCCTGGATCGTGTTCAGGGCTTCCAGTACCCTGACAATATCTGGAACAAACCCGACCCGGGCGAGAGCCTGGATCCCAAACATCACAAGGTATGGAAGCCGGTGATCACTGCTGTCAGCGGCATGTGCGCCGGCGGCGCCTTCTACATTGTGGGCGGTTCCGATGTGGTGATCGCTTCCGACGACGCGACCTTCTTCGACCCCCATGTCGACTTTGGCTTGGTCGCCGCCCTGGAGCCGATCAGCATGGCCCGGCGCATGCCACTGGGCGAAATCCTGCGGGTCTCGCTCATGGGCGTGGAAGAGCGAATGAGCGCTCAGCGTGCCCATCAGATCGGCCTGGTCAGTGAGCTGGTACCCCACGAACAGTTGTGGGCTCGTGCACACAAAGTGGCGGCCATCATTGCATCCAAACCGTCCGTTTCCACTCAGGGCACCGTCAGGGCTATTTGGGAGTCTCTGGATACCGGCCGTTCACAAGCCATGGCGCGCGGGCTGAGTTACACCCAGCTGGGTAACCCGCTGGGCATTCCGCAAGTGGAAAATATGCTGCAGAGCGGCAAACGCAAAGACTATGAGGTTCGTTGAATGACTGGTATCGCCGAACACATCATTCGTGCCACTGAAGCTGGTGGTCCGCTGGTCGCCATCGATTTCGACGGGCAGACCCTCAGTTGGCAAGACCTAGGGGACGCGATTGCCGAGCTGGGCGCTGTGCTTGCCGAGGTAGGCATCGGCCAGGACGCGGTTATTGGCCTGCTGGGGCGCAATCGGCTTGAGCAATTGAGCAGTTTCATTTCGATTCTGGGTGCCGACCGTGGCTTGCTGTTGATCAATGCCATACGCCCCTCGCACCTGGTTGCCGAAGAAGTCGCAGGCCTGGGCCTCGCGTGCCTAATCGGCAGTCGTGACGACCTGGGCGCCGATGTGGTCGCCGTCAGCGAGGCGTGCGGCGCTATGGTATTGGCTGCAGAGGTTCGCGATGGCCGCCTGTTCTTCGAACAGCTGGCCCCGTTACGCGCCAAGACCTGGCATTTGCGCGAGGCGAACACCCTGATCGAGATCCAGACAAGCGGCACTACCGGCGCACCTAAACGTATCCCGGTATCCGAACGCACCATCAGCGCCTCACTGCGCGATGGTGTGCGCAGTGCCAAGGGCACGGTGGAGAACTTCGAACTCAAGCCGCAAACCTCGCCGACGCTGATGTTCAGTCCCCTGGTGCATACCAGTGGCACCTTTAACACCCTGATGTCGGTGTTCGAGGTGCGCCCCATCGTGCTTTTCGAGAAGTTCGATGCCGAGCGTTATCGCCAGGCCCTGGTGAAATACCGACCCAAGTTTGCGCCGCTGCCGCCCACGGCAATCAAGATGATGGTCGACAGCGATGCGACCCGCGACGATTTCTCCAGTGTCCGCGCGGTGCGCGCAGGCACGGCACCACTGTCGGTGGAGCTACAGCAAGCCTTCGAGAGCAAGTTTGGTGTTCCGGTGCTCACTACGTATGGCGCAACTGAGTTCATGGGTGTGGTGACCAGTTGGACGCTGGAAGACCACCAGAATTTTGCTGCCAGCAAACGCGGCAGCGTAGGGCGGGTTTCCAAAGGTGTGCAGTTGCGTATCGTCGATCCAGCCACCCGCGAGGAAGTGGAGCAGGGCGAACAGGGCATTCTCGAAGCCAAACTGGACCGTATCGATGGTGGCAAGGACTGGATCCCTACTACTGACCTGGCCCGGCTGGATGCCGATGGTTTCCTCTACATTGTCGGTCGCGCCGACGATGCCATTATCCGTGGCGGTTTCAAGGTCATGGCGGGGAAGGTGGCGGATGTCATCAAGCTGTCCCCGGGCGTGTTCGATGCCATCGTGCTGGGCGCTGCAGATGAACGTCTGGGAGAGGTGCCGGTCGCGGTGGTCGAGGCTTATCGGGGCGCGGCTCTGGATGTAGCGACGATCCGTCAGTTCGCCAAGGACAACCTTTCGCCCTACGAGGTGCCGGTCCGCATCTACGTGGTGGACAGCCTGCCGCGTACTGTTTCGGACAAGATCAGCCGCCCGGCGGTAAGGGAGTTGCTGGCCAAGCTGCCCTAATAAAAAATCTGCCCGCCCCACCCACCACAAGGAGTCTTGCAATGTTGGATTTTCGCGACAAGGTCGTGTTTATCAGTGGGGGGGCCGGCGGCATCGGCAGCGCCATAGCTCGCGAGCTGCTACAGCAGGGGGCTCGCGTAGCTCTCGCTGACATCGACCTGGAGCGAGCCCGTGTCGTGGCTGCCGAGCTTGGCAACAGTGATCAGGTGATCGCCCTCCAGCTAGATGTGACTGACCCAACTAGTTGGGTGGGAGCCCGTGACGAGGCCGAGAGAGCCCTGGGGCCTTGCGACATTCTCTGCAGTAATGCGGGAGTCTCCTTCACTGGCACCCTGGAAGAAATAACCGTGGAAGCCTGGCGTTGGGTCTACGACGTCAACCTGTTCGCCTCCTTGCACGCCGTGCAGGCGTTTCTGCCAGGGATGAAGGCTCGGGGACGGCAGGGGCATGTCCTGCTGGTGGCCTCCATTACCGCGTTACACGCCTTTGCTACGCAAGGCGCTTACACGTCCAGCAAGGCGGCACTGGTAAACTTTGCCAAAGTTCTGCAATTGGAGCTGGCGGGGACATTTATTGGCGTATCAGTGCTGTGCCCTGGTGTCGTGGCCACGCAAATCCGCGCTAACGCTCTGCATGCCAGGCCCGACGCTCTACGTCACGAAGACGGTGTCGCCACGCATCTCTCCACCCAGATGGGCATGGCGCCAGAGCATGTCGCTCGAGCTGCTGTGACTGGCATGCGCCAGCAACAGTTTTACCTGTTTCCCCACGCCGACTATCGCCCCTCCGTCGCGGCCGATTGCGAGGCCATGTTGGCGGCTATGCAGGTATCGGCCGATCCGGAGTATCACGAGCCGGTGCAATTGTTGAATCTGCCGTCTCGTTGATCGGAGGGGAGCGGCGGGCCTAAGCCTTTCTTCCTGCCTGAGCGCTTCGCTAATAGAAAGTTTCCGTCGGCTGGGAGCCTTCGGTGTCAATCGGTCCTGATTGATACAAGGCGTCGGCAATCAGTATTTTCTGCCAAAAAGCACACACTCTGGGCCGTTAACTGCCTATTCTCATCGACAGACAGCCGCCCCCTGACAGGAACCTTTCGCAAGAGACACCTCATTACGGCGAGACGTTCGCCTTTTTCACGCTGGCGGTCTCAAGTAAGGAGACGAGGCGCTAAGCTCGAACCTGGAACGCGCCGATCAACGACTTGAGCTCCGATACTTGCAGGCTGAGCTGCTGACTAGCTCTCTCGGTACGACCCGCACCTTCGGCTGTACGCTCCCCCGAGGCATTGATCTGCACAATACTGCGGTCGATCTCGTGGGCGACTGCCGTCTGTTGTTCTGCAGCAGCGGAGATCTGTTGGTTCTGATCGACGATGTTGTTGACCAGGTTGAGGATGTGGGCGAGGGCGTGTTGCATCTGGTCGGAGTGGCTGACTGTCGTTTCCGCTTTGGCGTTGCTGTTGTTCATGGCTGTGACGGCTTCGCCCACGCCGCTTTGCAGGCGACTGATCATCAGTTCGATCTCTTCGGTGGATTGTCGGGTACGTTTTGCCAGGCTGCGCACTTCGTCTGCTACCACGGCAAAGCCGCGGCCTTGTTCGCCGGCGCGGGCTGCTTCGATTGCAGCGTTGAGCGCCAGCAGGTTGGTCTGCTCGGCGATGCCCTGAATGACTTCCAGTACTTGGCTGATGGCCTGGCTGTCATTGGCCAACTGGTTGATCACGCGTACCGAATGTTCGATCTCGCTGGCCAGGGCTCTGATGCTACCTACCTGGACATTGAGCAGTTCCTTGCCGCCAATGGTTTCGCGGTTCACGTCCTGGGCATTGCTGACTGCCGCGGCGGCGCTATGGGCTACTTCTTGTACCGTTGCTGCCATCTGCTTCATGGCCGTGGCTACCTGCTCGATCTGGTCGCGCTGGGCAGAAACTTCGTTGTTACTGTGGCTGGATACATGGGCCACCTGGCTGGCCTGATGTTCTACTTCGCCAATGGTGCGGCCAACGCGTTCTATCAGGTCGTGCACCTTGGCGATGGAGACGTTGAATACGCGGCTCAGGTCGCCCAGCTCGTCGCGGCTGACGGCCTCTACGCTAACGGTCATGTCGCCTGCAGCAACATTATCCATCACATCGCTCAGACTCTGGAGGATGCGGCGGATAGAGGTATAGAAGCCGCTGGCTAGGTAGATGATCACCAGCAGTGTGATCGCCAGAGCTGCCAGTAACAGAGACATGGTCCGGCGGTCTTTGGCCAGGCGAGTTTCGAGCCGCTGCTCCAGGCTGGAGAATATGGCCTGATTGAGCTGCTCGGCCTTGTCCATTTCGCTACCGGCGGTTTGGAAGAGCGCGGGCCAAGTCATGGTCAGGTCACCCGCCAGCAATACCTGGTTTTCCACCAGGGTGATGACGGCGGCGATAGAGCGCCGCGTGTCCTCGCTGGCCGCTTCAAGCGTTGGACGGGTGTCGGGGTGGGTGTCGAACAAGCGCGAGACTTTGCTGGAGAAGTTGTCTTCGAGCCGATCCACTTCGCTCAACTGTTGCTGGATCAGGTCACCATCGGCTGAGCTCAGCATGCCGACCGCCAATGTCGAGGCTGCCAGGGTGCGGATCATGCTTATCGAGGCATCGATTTCTCCGCCCATCACCGAGAGGTATCCGGCCAGCTCTCGAACCACGGGGTTTTCATCGATGCCAAGGCCGCTATTGGCGGCGATTGACTCGATCAGCAACTGCATATTGCTCAGTTGCTTGCGTACGCTGTCCCGTTCGCTGGTGTGCAAGCCATCGGCCTTGAGGGCCTGCATATCGTTGAGCAGCGTATCGTAGAGGCCGGTTTTGTCGAGCCGGGTCAGGCCTCCATCGGCGAGACCGTTCAGCTCCAGCATCGCGTTGACCACTTGGCTTTCGAGCCGGCTGATACGTTGGTCGATATCGCTGTTCTGCATGGTCAGCGGCGCTTTGTTGCGCAGGGTCATCAAGCTTTCCAGATCCATCATGGAACGGCGTATTTGCAGGCTCGCTTTCAGAACGGCGAGGCTGTCGTGTTCACTATGGGTGGCCTCGAGTTGCTGATAAGCCTTGAGCACCAAGGTGCCGCTGGTGGCGAGCAGCGCCAGAATGAACAAGGCACAGATCAGGCTGAATTTCATGCCGAAGCTCAGGCGGTTCATTAGGCGAATGGCGGGGTTGATCAGCGTTTGCATGGAGGCTCTTGTTGTTTTTGTCGGTGGGCTGGCAGCGCCGGGCAGATAGCGGATAGTGCGTGGATCAATGCATGTACAGCCCCCCGTTGACGTGCAGTGACTGACCGGTGACGGCATCGGAGAGCGAGGAGGCGAAAAACAGCAGAGTGCGTGCATATTCTTCGGTGCTTGGGATATAGCGCAGGGCGGCCTGGCTGCTGACCTGGCGCAGTTCATGTTCCACGCTGGTGCAGTTTTGCTCAGCACGGGTTTCCATGACCTTGCGCACTTGCGGTCCCCACATGAAGCCCGGGTGCATGGAGTTAACCCGGATGCCGTATTCGCCAAGCTCCATAGCAATCGCTCTGGTCATGCGTTGCAGAGCGATCTTGGAACCGGCGTAGGCTTCACTGCCGGGCAAGACTTTTTCGGCAGTCATGGTGTTGATCATCACGATCCGGCCACTGCGTTGTTCGACCATATGCTGCGCTACGGCCCGGGTCATCTGCAGCGTGGCGAACACGTTGACCTCGAAGCACTCCCGATAGTTGGACAGGTCCGGTTGCGAATCGAGCAGGCTGGTGCGCTGAGGCCAATCACCGCGGTAGGCGATATTGATCAGCGTATCTATCCGGCCAAACTCCTTAATCGCCAGGCTCACGGTTCTTTCGCAGTCTTCGAGCACGGCGATATCGCACACCACGGGCAGGCAGCGCCGGCCTTTCTCGCGTACCTCTTCGGCAATGCGTTCGATGTGTTCCGCGCGGCGTGCGGTGATGATCAGGTCCGCTCCTTGATCAGCGAATAGCAACGCGGTGTCCCGGCCGAGGCCTTCGCCGACTCCCGATAGCAATACGACTTGCTGGGTCAACCATTTCATATCATGCACCCTCATGCTGGTTTACGTAGTTATCTAGGTGATCTATGTTATATTTCTTGTGTGTGTGTGGCAATGGCCTAGTAGGCGGGAAGGGATCATGGATGTAGTAGCAGGACAGGTCGCGGTCATAACCGGGGCGGCTTCAGGTATTGGTCTGGCATTGGCCATGGCGTTTGCCCAGCGCGGCGTCCATATCGCACTGCTGGATATCGAGTCAGAGGCGTTGAGCGAAGCGGCGCGTAATGTAATGAGCAAAGGCGTGCAGGTTTTGCCACTGGTCTGTGACGTCGCCAATCGTGCGGAGGTAGAAGCTGCCAGAGACCAGGTGTTGGAGCGCTTCGGTCGGGTCGATATCCTCTGCAACAACGCTGGTGTCATGCTGCCGTTCGGTCCCTTATGGACGCTGGATGCGACGGGCTGGGAATGGATTCTGAACGTTAACCTGCGGGGCGTTTTCAATGGCTTGCATGTATTCACGCCCTTGCTGGTTGCTCAGGACAGCGGTTATGTGGTGACTACCGCTTCCATGGCGGGCGTATCGACCATCCCTGGTAATGCGGCCTACAACGCCACCAAGCATGCCGTGGTGTCGCTCACCGAGACCCTGGAAGCAGACTTGCGCGTGGCGGGGAGTAAGGTCGGTGTGACGGTACTGTGTTGCGGCCTTGTCCGTACACGTATACGCGATGCGGCGCGCAACCGTCCGGGGCACAGTAACGTCCCGCTTCAGGTGCCTGACGCGGCGGCCAGCGCCAGCGGTGCCGGCCACATTGACCCTGAAGAGGTAGCGAAGCAGGTACTGGATGCCATCGCTCAGGGTCAGCTCTATCTGTTCACCAACCCCAACTCGCAGGTCCGCGTGCGTACTCGCTTTGAACGTATGTTGGCGGATTGCTGAGTCAGTGCTGCCCACTCTCTAGAGCCATAGACGGGTGATTCCGAGGTTCACGGGGAGTGGGCACCAGCCAGGCGGCAAGCAGGGCAATCGCACTGCAGAGGATCAGAAACAGAAAGGCCAGGCGATAGGCCTCTGCACTCGGTAGCGGCGTACCGCCACCGTCAGGGGTTACCAGCGAGCTGGCCAGCAGCGTGGCCAGTATCTGACTGCCCAGCGCGGCGCAGGTACTCCTGCAGACCTGGGCCAAGCCCATGGCCTCGCTAGTCCGATTCGCTGGTGAGGCTATGACCACCTGGTTGCTGGTTGCGCTGAACAACACGGTGATGCCGAAGCTGAAGACCACCACGGTCAACAGTAGCGCGCTCAGTGAGTTCAGGTTCAGCAACGGCGGAACCCAAGCCGCCAGGACCAGCGCGCCGCCTACCAGCATCGCGACACGAATGCCGTAGCGGGCGGCAAGCAAGCCGGCGACCGGCCCGGCGACAAAACCCATTAAGGTGGTGGGCTGCTTCAGCAGTGAAGCGGCTGTGGCTGTGAGCCCCAGCCCGGCGCCGCTCCACGCCGGTTGCTGGGCCAGACTGAGGATCACCGCGCCACCAATCATCGGCCCCAGACCAATGGCAGCAAAGACCAGGTTGGCCAGCAAAATCCTGCGATCGGCAAACAGGCGCACGTTGATCAGCGGATCCGGGTGACGGTACTCATGGCGTGCCCACACAACTAGCAGCACAAGGCTGGCCATCAACAGTCCAGCGCTTTGCGGTTGTAGCCAGCCGCTCTTGGCCAGGGTCAGGGACAGCATCAGGCCGGTGACGGCGGGTACGAACAGGGCTCCCCCCAGAATATCCAGCGACCCGTCGCTGACCACGGGAGGAGAGGCTGGTACCAGGCTCCATACGGCAACCATACCAACTACTGCCAGCAGGGCGCTGAAAAAGAACATGCCATGCCAGTCATACAGATCGATGATGGCGCCGGCCACTAGGAAGGCCAGACCTGAACTTACGGCCATCACACCGCCCATGACGCCAATGTTGAACGTGAGGGTTTTGGGCGTCATGTTCTCGCGCATTAAGCCCAAGCACAGAGGCAGCACGGCGCCGGTGACACCTTGGAGCGAGCGCCCGAGTATGACGCCTGGCAACGTGGTGGACAGAGCGCTGATCAGCGAGCCGCATGCTGCGATGGACAACACGGTCACCAACATGCGCCGGCGGCCGTAGAGGTCACCCAAGCGGGCGAACAGCGCGACACTGCCGGCGGCCACGATAAAGAAACTGGACAGGACCCAGCTGACAGCAGCGGGATCGGCGAATACGCGGTTGAGCGTTGGCAGCGCCACGAATGCCATGCTGACTTCGAACGTGCTGGTTATCTCGGCAATGGCCAGTGCCAGCATGATCAACCAGGTTGAACGGGGAGTAGGAGGGTTCATTGTTATTGTCTCCGTTGCTGAAGAGGTCATGGCCGGAGCGTCACGGGGCCGATGCGGAAGATGAAATACAGAGCAGTGAGCGATAGCAGCCCGCTGACAACGATGGCTTCGGCGATGGTGACGGTGCTCGGATGCTGGCCACCGCTCAGTTGCATCAGGATGGTTACGCCTGTGAGGCCCATGACTTGAAAAACCTGTTGGCCGATGGCTGAAAGGGTCGTGGCGGCGCCGGTATCCTCAGGTGCGACACCGTGAAAGATCATGACCGCGGTGGCGCTGATGGTAAGTGAGCGGAAAAAACCGAATGCCAGGAGCAAGGCGCCGATCAGCCAAGGTGAGGAGGTTGGTGTGAGCAAGGCGCAACTAATGAACGCAAGTGCTGCGAGCACTGTTGAACTGGCCATCACCTCGCGGCAGCCGTACCGATCGAGCCAACGATAGGTATAGGGTTTGGTAAGCAGTGACCCTACTGCGATCATCACGATCAAAATGCCGGTCAACGACGGGGAGAGACCCAGCCTCGATTGCAGCAACAACGAAAGCAAAACAGGCGCAGCATTCATCAGCAGCCGGCAACACAGATCTGTTCCCAGCGCGCGACGGAACAATGGCGACCTGAGCAGCGATAGTTGCAGTAACGCATGCTCATGATGCCAGGCGTGAGCGACGGCCAGCACGCCAAGCAATAACCCTAATGCGACGGCAATAGTGCCGACTTGCCAGAGTGCCCTGGATAGCATTATCAGTCCAAGTACGAACACTAGCAGCGCCAGGCTGGTAATCAGCATGCCTAGCAAGTCCATCTTCCGTGGCTGGGTTTCCCGGAAGTTTCCCAGTAGCAGGGATACAGCCAGTAGACTGCACAGACCCAGTGGCACATTGAGAAGGAATATCCATCGCCAACTGGCGTACTCCACCAGCATGCCGCCTACCAGCGGCCCTAACATCGGTCCGAGTAATGCTGGGAGTACGAAGGTTGTATAGGCGCGTACGCGCTCATCGGCGGCGAAGGTGCGCATGATCACCATACGCCCCACGGGGAGTAGCAGCGCCCCGGCCGCGCCCTCGGTAAAGCGCGCAACAAGCAGTACGTGTAAGGAAGGAGCCATAGCACAGGCCACGGACGCGAGAACGAAGCTTAATATTCCCAGCAGAAATACGTTCCGCCCACCGAATCGATCAGCCAGCCAGCCGCAGGGCGGTACGCTGGCAGCGGCGCCCAGCAGATAGGCAGAGATGGTCGCCGAAACCGCCAGAGTGTCACGCTGCAGGTCGACTGCGATCGCCGGCAGAGCGACAGCTACTGACGTGGCGTCGAGGGTTTGCAATAACACCGCAACGCCTAACACCCACGGTGTCAGATGCTCTGTATTGCGCGCCTTTGAGGTCATGTCAGTAACCGTCGCCCAGCGCTTGCTGGCTGGATCGCCGCATGTACCACATCGCCCGGGCGATAAAACCGCTGCCAATAATGCTGAATAACACTGAACCGAGCATGCCGTAGGCAATGGCGGTGTTGCCGGCCCACGGCGTCAGATGGTCGCTGAGCATGCCCAGGAGCAATGTGCCAAGCCCGAACGAGCCGAAGTTGAATGCCATCAGCAAAATGGACAGCGTGGTGCCACGCAATGCAGGCGGACAAAGTGTGGTGGTGACGCCATAGCCCGTGCCGATGAAAAACTGGGCAAAGAAGGCGACAAGTGCCAGGCACATGACGGCAGTCACCGCGTCGCTCACGACAACGAACGTGAACACCGCAAGGATGCTCGAGAGCAGGGTGCCCAACACGGGGGAAATCAGCTTGCGCCATTCCTCGATACGCCCAAGACGATCCGCAATAAAACCGCCTGCGGCCGCACCCGCCGCGCCGCACAAGCCCACTGCCACAGACGCTGCCAGGCCTGCTTGCCGGATGTCCATGCCATGAACGCGGATCAGGAAACTGGGGCTCCAGATTGTGATTGCCGCCGGCACCACGGCGCAGAACACCATGCCCAGAAGAATGTTGCGGAGCGCGCTGTCACGCCAGATGTGAGCCAGCACTTGAGACAGCGTAACCGGTCCCGTGCGCTGCTCGGGCGGGTCATACCGACCGCGTTGTGGCTCATGCACGGTAAACGCGATCAGCAGCGCCAGCAGCAGGCCAGGCAGCCCAGCAATGAAGAATGCGGCACGCCAGCCATGGGTGGCGGCGATGTAACCGCCCAGCGCCAGGCCGAGGAAGGCGCCTGCCGGTGCTCCTAGGGCAAACAGTCCCATGGCGGTAGCCCGTGTGCGACGCTGGAACGTATCGCTGATGATAGACAGGCTGAGCGGCGAAAAACCGGACTCAAATGCGCCGACGCCGATGCGCGAGAGAAATAGCAGCAAGATACTGGTGGCCAAGCCTGCCATGCCAGTCATCAAGCTCCAGGCAATGATCAGTGTTACAAGTAGGTTTTTGCGGTTGATACGGTCGGCCAGCATGCCGACGGGAATACACGCCAGGGCGAAGGGCGCCGTACTGGCTAGACCAGCGAGCAGGCTGACCGTCGTATCGCTGATGCCAAACTCCGCTTTGATCGGCTCGATCAACACCGAAATCACTTGCTTGTCGAGGGTGTAGACCATGTAACCGCAGATCAGGAGGAAGAGGACATACCAAGGCTTATCGGTGTCTGCTTCAGGCCGCTCGTTGTTGGCGTTCGTATCGTACATCGGGGTACCCTGGGGCGAAGTGCAGGCGAATGAATACTCACTGTGGGTGCAGCGTTTCATTCACTTGTGAGAGTGTTCGCGGGCAGAAGCCGCCCGCGAGAGAGGTCATGTGGAGGCGCGGCTGCGCTCACCTCGGATCAGGTCCGCTGCTTTTTCGGCAATCATCACCGTCGGTGCGTGGGTATTGGCTGAAACCAGGCGCGGCATGACAGACGCATCCACGATCCGCAGGCCCTTGAGTCCATGTACCCGTAGCTGGGCATCGACCACGCTGGTGGCCGGATCGACTCCCATGCGGCAGCTGCCGACCGGGTGATAGGCCGAAGCACCCGCAGCGCGGATATAGGCTGTTAGCGCTTCATCGCTGTCCACTTGGGCGCCCGGTGCGGTTTCTTCGGCACGGATTCCATCCAGGGCCGGCTGCGCGATGATTTCGCGACACAGGCGTAGGCCGGCAATTGTGGCTTTCAGGTCACGCTCATCGGCCAGGAAGTTGGTGGCAATCTCCGGTGCCTCATCCACCTTGTTGCTACGGATATGCACATGGCCGCGGCTGTGTGGGCGGCACACATTCATGCCCAGCATCATGGCCGCATCAGGGTTTTGCACCACGGTTTTGCGCACGGGGTCGCGAACGAAGCTCAGCGGCATGCCCATGAATTGCAGGCCGACTTCTTCACCATCCACCTCGACGCTTCCATGGCCGCAGATCTGTGTCGGCGTGCCGTTCATATGGCCGCGTTTGAACAGCAGATAGTTCGCCGTGTTGAGCGCTGCGCGCCAGCCACTGAGTTCGGCACCCATGCCGCGGATGTTCTGCAGGGTTTGAACGATAAACACCAGGAAGTGGTCCTGCAGGTATTCGCCCACGGCAGGCAGATCCTTCACCATCTCGATGCCCAGGTCACGCAGGCGCCCGGTCTGGCCTACACCGGAAAGCTCCAGCAGTTGCGGAGAGCCGATTGCACCGGCGCTGAGAATGATTTCCCGGCCTTTGGCCATCCAGGTTTCGCCGTTCTGGCGATACTGCACACCGATGGCCTGCTGGCCTTCGAACAACACCCGCTCGACCGTGGCATTGGTCTCCACTCGCAGGTTCGCACGCTCCAGTACTGGCTCGAGATAAGCAGCGGCCGAGCCACAGCGCCGACCGTTGTGGTAGAACACCTGAGCCTGGCCAATACCCGATGCCTGGGTGCCGTTGTAATCCTGGGTGCTACCGACTCTCGACTGGCCCGCTGCCTCGACGATGCGGGCACTGAGGGGGTGAAAGTTAGGGACTGGATTAACCTTTACTGGCCCGGTGTCGCCACGTTGCCAGGGTGATTGGCCCTGGTAGTGCTCCAGCTTGTTCAGATAGGGCTCGACGCCAGCCCAGCCCCAGCTGTCCAAGCCTTCGGCAGCCCAGGCATCGTAATCCTCCTTGAGCCCACGAACATACAGCATGGCGTTGATGGAGCTGGAGCCGCCGAGCAGTTTGCCGCGGGGATAGGGCATCTGCCGATCATTGAGATGGGGCTCTTTTTGAGTCTCATAGCACCAGTCGTAACGGGGCTTGTTAAGCATCAGGGCGAAGCCGAACGCCAGGCGAACCTTCAGGCTGGTGGCGTCCCCTCCGGCCTCCAGCAGCAGGACCCGGCAACCCGGATCCTGGCTCAGACGGTTAGCCAACACGCAGCCTGCCGATCCACCGCCGACGATGATGTAGTCGTACTTTTCCACGTGGTACTCCCTGTGGTTCAGCCGCCGAAGGACTTGGGTGCTGCCGCCATGTAGACTACCTTGGTCTCTTGGTAGGAAGCCAAGCCTTCGGGTCCGCCGTCACGACCGATACCGGACTGTTTGAAGCCGCCGAAGGGGAATACCGGGTCGTAGGTCCAGCCGTTATGGGTCAGGTTGCCAGCGCGGATCTGCCGGGCGGTGCGGTAGGCGCGGTCGGCATCGCTGGTATAGACGGCACCATTGAGGCCATAGCAGGTGTCGTTGGCAATGCGCACTGCATCCTCGTCCCCTTTGTGTTTGATCAGCACCGCCACGGGGCCGAAGATTTCTTCCTGGGCGATAACCATGCTGTTATCGCCGGAGAACAGGGTAGGGGCGATGTAGTAACCCTGATCCAGGTTGGCGGCTCGGCCACCACCGGTGATTACCCGCGCACCTTCCCTGCGACCGTGTTCCAGGTAGCCCATCACTTTGTCGTACTGACGCTTCATGGCAATCGGGCCATAGGCGGTCTGCTGATCGAACGGGTCGCCTACCTTGAGGCTACGCAGACCGGCACTGATGGCCTCGGCGAACTCGTCGTGGCGGTGTTCGGGCACGATGATGCGGGTGAGGCCTGCGCACATCTGGCCAGCATTCATGGTGAAGTGCGGGATCAGATTGGGCACGACCTGTTCCGGGTCGATGTCATCGAGGATAACGGCAGGGGACTTGCCACCCAGCTCCAGGCTGACCCGGGCCAGGCGGTCGCCACATACCGAGGCAATATGACGGCCGGCGGCGGTGGAACCAATCAGACTCACCTTGTCGACGCCAGCGTGGCGCACCAGGTGGTCACCCACCTCACGGCCTGCTGGAACAAAGTTGAATACGCCCGGCGGTACACCGGCTTCTTCGAGGCATTCGGCGATTTGCCAAGCGAACAGTGGGGTTTCTGGTGCTGGCTTGAGGATTACGGAGCAGCCTGCGGCCAGCGCCGAGGCGATGATCTTGCTGGACAGCGAGGCGGGTGCGTTCCAGGGCGTGATGGCCGCCACCACGCCGACCGGCTCCTTGACCACGAGGCCGACACCGTTACCGCGGCTTTGTAGGCGAACTTCCTCGAACGTGCCGTTGGCGATCAGGTTGCCGTAGTACGAGAACAGGGCGAATGGCGAGAAACCGCCCGGGCCTGCGAGATTGACGGAACAGCCCATTTCGGCGGTCCAGCTTTTGCTGAACTCGCCTGCACGGCGCTGCATGATGGCCGCCACTTGCAGCAGTTTGGCACCGCGCTCGGCATAGCTCATGCGCGCCCAGGGCCCAAAATCGAATGCGTGACGTGCGGCCGCCACGGCTTTTTCGATATCGGCGACAGACGCTTCCGGGGGGCGTGCGATGACCTGTTCGGTGGCCGGGTATATGACTTCCAGGCGCTTGTCGCCCAGCGGTTTTACCCACTCGCCGCCAATATAGAACTCTTCGGGATGCGCCAGGGTGAAGAAGTCGGTGTAGTGATTCAGCATGATGTGCACCTTCGCAATAACGCGTGATTGTTCTTGTTGGGTAGGGCGCCAGCGAACTAGGCCCGGGTGATTTCGATCATCAGTTTGCTGATGCCATAGGCGATGAAATGCGGTGGTCGAACTACATTGTCAGGGACGTCGGCCAGACGGAATGATGTGGTTTCTTTAAGCAAACGGCTCAGACCGATGCGCAGTTCGGCACGAGCCAACTGGTTGCCCAGGCAAAAGTGGATGCCATGACCGAACGCCAGATGCTGGGTAATGGCCTTGCGCTCAAGGTCAACCTCATTGCGGTTCTCGTAGCGTTGCGGGTCACGGTTACCAGCACCCCAGCGCAGATTGAGGATCGCTCCGGCGGGGATGGCCGTGGTTCCAACCTGGGTGTCCTTAGTAGCTCGTCTGAACAGCCCCTGCAGCGCGGCGTCCAGGCGCAGTACTTCTTCATAGAAGTTACGAATCTGATCGGGATTCTTGCGCAGTTGATCCTGCAAGGCAGGGTCTTCTGCCAGGCGCAACACGGCGGCCGAGAGGGTGTTGGTGGTTGTTTCGTTACCGGCTACCAACAGTTGCATCAGGATCGAGACTAACTCGCCTTCGCTCAGCAGTTGGCCATCGACGTCCAGGTTGGCCAGGTCGCTAAGTAGCGTGCCGCTCGGTTTCTCGCGGGAATCGCGAATCATCTTTGCGAAGAACTGCTGCATCTGAACGACAACTTTAGCCACAGCCAACATTTCATCTTCGCTGAGGTTAGGGCTGGCCTGCTGCAGCAGCGCGTCTGACCAGCGTTTGAAGTCCGGCCCCAGATCCGGCGGGATGCCCAGCTGGTCGGCAATCATGCGGACCGGCAGCGGTATCGAAAAGGCTTCGGCGAAATCGAACGGTCCATTGGGGAATTTGTCGATAAGGGCATTGGTCACTGCCAGGATAGTGCCTTCGGCAGAGCGGATGCGCAGGGCATTGAAGGCCTTGTCGACCAGCGAGCGGTAGCGGGTGTGCGAGGGCGGGTCGTTGGTGACCAGCGTGTCGACGTGCAGAAAGCCTTCCTTGCTGTACAGTTCACCCACTTTCTGGCTTGCCGACTGCGAGCGCGAGCCCAGTTGGCCGGTGTTGTTGGCGAAGGTATGAGGGTCATCAGCAATGGCCTTCAAGTCGTCGTAGCGGGTGATGACGTAAAAGCCGGTGACCGGATCAATGTAGATGTCCTTTTCTTCCCGCAACGTGTCATAGGCAGGAAACGGGCAGCCCATGACCTTAGGGTCGGTCATGGTTATCGGGCATCCGGTGTTGTGCTTGTCCATCGTTGATCCTCAATTTTTATCATTGGGTTAAGGGATCTGTTCACATTGGCTGGCGTGAACAACATTACGGGTTCAACAGTCGCTGTGCCTGTTGGGCAAAACCCGGGTCAGTCAGGAAACCAATCTGATAACGCAAGGCGGCTGCCAGGTGTTCTTCCGGCTCGGCAAGCTTGGCCAGATGGGTCAATGCTTTTAATGGTGCACGGGGATAGGTTGCATATTTGGTCGCCATCGCCAGCGCCGCCTCGCGTGCTTGGGGGCAAGCGATGGCCAGGCCCCAGGCTTCTGCGGTAGGGCCATCGACTCTGTCTGCTTGCAGCAGGCGCCAGAGTGCTTGTTGCCCTCCGCGGCGCACGACATAGTGCGTGCCGCCGGTAGCAGGAATCAGGCCGGCCTTGATCCAGCCTTGGGCAATCCAGCCCCGGTCGCCGATAAAGGTGGCACTGCCGGCCAGGGCCAGGTCGCAGCCAAAGCCGACTGCGGCACCATCCACGGCGGTAATGAGTGGTACCGGGCACTCACGGATCGCCCGAAATACGCCCTGGAACTCGCCGTAAATGGTGTCCTCCACGGCACTGGCACCCTGTTCGGCCAGGCGCACGATTTCAGGTAGGTTGCCGCCCGCGCAAAAGGCCTTGCCGTTGGCCGACAGCACCACAGCGGCGACGCTATCGTCGGCATTAGCTGCTTCCAGGGCCAGGCGCAGCTCGCGGCCTTCGCTTGGCCCCAGCGCGTTGCGGACTTCGGGCCAATCCAGGGTGATCTCGACCACATCGCCGTGGCGTTGGGTTTGAATCGGCATGCTTGCTCCTCAGGAAATAGAAAAACCGCCATCTACGATGAGCGTCTGACCCGTGATGTAGGCGCCCGCGGCGCTGACCAGCATTAGGATTGGCGCTGCAATTTCGTTAGCGTGTGCAGCGCGTCCCAACAAAATGCGACCGGGAGTCAACAATGGGCCAGTGGGGGCGGCATGGCCGGCAGTTTTCACTTTGGGATCCAGTGGCGCTACCGCGCCGGGCAGGATGGAGTTGACCAATATGCGATCTCCGGCGAACTCGAGCGCAGCTGACTGGGTAATCGAGTCCAGAGCCGCTTTCGACGCGTTGTAGACCACCTGATCGTGTACGGCAGTGCGCGCCCCACCGATGGACGAGAGATTGACGATACGCCCGCCGTTGCCACCGGCGCGCATCAGCAGAGCCGCCTCGCGTAACACCATAAAGCAGCCCCAGACATTGACAGTCTGCATGTCGTGCCACTGCGCCTGGGTGACGTCTTGCAAGGCATAACGGGGATAAATGCCGGCATTGTTGATGAGAATGTCCAGGCGCCCGCAGACCTCTGAGATGTACAGGAACATGGTGCGAATCGAGGCGTCTTCGGTCAGATCAAAAGCAATGGCGAAGCTGTCGTTGCCCAGATCGTCAGCCACTCGCTGCGCGCCCTCTAGGTCCTTGTCGGCAACCACGACTCTGGCGCCTGCGGCTGCGAGGAGGCGGGCGGTAGCTTTGCCGATTCCTGAGGCAGCGCCAGTGACTACCGCCACTTGGCCGTGGAGCGTGAACAGGTCGGAGAACACCTGGCTCATGACAGCAGCAACCCGCCGCCTTCCACCACGATCATCTGGCCGGTAACTCGACGCGCAGCGGGGGAGGCGAAGTAAGCGACTGCCGTGGCGATATCTACCGGGTCATTCTTACCTAACGGGATCAAGGCTTCGCGGCGGCGTTTCTCTTCGCCGATTTTGGGATCGATGGCGCCAGAACTATGGGCCAGGTTGGTTTCCGTCGTCGTTGGGCCAGGGGCAACGCAGTTGACTGTGATCCCGAACTCTCCAAGTTCCAGTGCGGCGGCCTTGGTCAGCATCGGGATGGCCGATTTGCTGGTGCAGTACGCCGATGCGCGCTTATAGGGTTTGCAGGCCGCCGTGGAAGCAATTGCGACGATTCTGCCGCCGTGGCCCTGGGCGATCATCGCCTGAGCGGCCGCCTGGATACAGAAAAGGTTGCCACGGATATTGATGTCCATATAGGCGTCCCAGTCCTCACCTGTTAGCTCCAGGATCGGTTTCATCACCTTGGACCAGCCGGCGTTATTTATAAAGATATCAAGCTTGCCGAACCGCGCGACGGTTTGCGCTACCGCGGCATCTACCGAGGCCCGATCAGTTACGTCCAGGAGGGTGTGGGCCACCGGCAACTCCTGCGCCGCCAGCTCCGCCGTAGTGGTTTCCACTCGCTCAGTAATGTCCGTGAGCATCACCTTGGCGCCGCGTTTGAGCAGCTCCTCCGTTATCGCGCGTCCCAGGCCATAGCTTGCGCCAGTGACCAGGGCTACCTGGCCTAACAGTTCCGATGCACTCACGCTACTTCCTCGCTTATTTGGATAACCTCGTTAGCTATGTTGGCAATGTAGAGCTAAATTAAGAGAGATGCAATAGAAATGAAAGTAGGCCACTCAGAGAGGATGAGCTGCACGTAGAGGCGTTGGAGCAACGGGGAAAACCCCGCAACGGCAAACCAATAGCGAGGTGAAGATAGATTAACAAGTGGCTAAGTTAACTACGATGTGGCATATTCCGACTAGCATTTCAGGAGATTACAATGGCAAAAAAAACGAGTGAGAGTAGTGGGCAGGCCGCATTGATGAGCTCGATTGGCGACGATCTGCGTCTTCCCAAGCTTTCTCACATAGTGGCAGGGCGGCTGCGCGACCAAATCGCATCGGGCAATCTGAAGGCAGGTTCAATGCTGCAGCCCGAAAGCAAATTGCTGGAAGTTTTCAGTGTGTCGCGCCCAACGTTACGCGAGGCGCTGCGAATTCTTGAAGCGGAAGGGCTGATCAGCATCGGCCGAGGGATGCGTTCGGGAGCTACGATTCTGGGGCCAAGCATCCAGAAGGTGGCTCAATACGCCAACTTTATGCTGGCAGCGGGTGGCGTGACCATGCGCGATCTGCACCAGGCGCGGATGTTCTTCGAGCCGGGCGTTATCCGTTCTTTGAAAGGGCGTAGCGTCGAATTGAAAGGTGCAAGCGAGGAGTTGCGCGCTTGCGTCAGCGAGCTCCAGGACGCGCTGCAAGAACGGAAATATATCGATGTCGTCACCGGCACCAACCGTTTCCACGAACTGTTAGCGCAGGCTTCGGGCAACAAGACCATTGCAATGCTGTTGAGTGTGCTGCAAACCATTTCCGATGGTATCTACTCGATCAACCTCACAGAGCAAGGTGAGTCGGCCGAGGCGCTGCACAAGAACATGACCAAGACCGTTTCCGGTTATGACGCGCTGTGCAACCTGTTGGAAAAAGACAAGGTGGATGAAGCAGCGGCGTTCTGGCAGCGCTACATGGAGCGCGCCCTGGATTTCCTCGATCGCACCAAGTTGGGTGAGCGCAAGCTGATCTCCAGCTCCGTGAAGGCCGGCCCGGCCTGATCGATCCCTGCTGACATCAGGGGAACCGAATCGCCAGTTCGATTCGTTCCCCTGGGCAAACCTTTTTTGCCTGCTAAATAGCGCAGCCGTGCAATGCGTCTGCCGTATCGCGTAACGTCTTAGATCCTCCCCACCATCCGTTTGCCCAGTACAGGGCTCCTTGTGGAGCGCCTGGCTATAGGCATGTCCCTTGATTCGCTTGCCGGTCCCCCATCGGAAAGGTGATCGCGCGCCGTTCACTCGTGAATGTCTGTATCGAAAAACGCGATGCCGTTGCATGCTTGATTTATTGACTCAACACGCTATAACCTAGCTAACTAATTTAGCTAATAATGAAGGTGCATCGGAAATGGAACTGGAGAAGCTGTTTCGGCCGCGCTCTGTCGCGATCATTGGCGCGTCCGACAAGAACCCCTGGTCTGCATTGGTGGCGCGAAGCCTCAAGGCCTTGAACTTCAGTGGTCCGGTGCACCTTGTCAACCGTCGTGGTACAGATGCATTGGGGCAGAAAACCTTCCAGTCCTGTGCTGAGTTGCGTGATGTCGATGCTGCCTTTGTGGCGGTGCCGGCGGTGGCCTTGCAGGACGCCATCGAGGATATGGCGGCTGGTGGTATCCGATTCGGTGCGGTGGTGACCTCAGGTTTTGCCGAAACCGGCGAGGAGGGCGCCGCTGAGCAGGCGCGCCTGTTCACGCGAGCCAAGGAGCTGGGCATTACTCTGCTGGGCCCTAACAGCCTCGGCTTCTCCAACTTCGTCGATAGCGTTTCGCTTTCGGCTATTCCCATCAAGGTTCCGGCGCTCATCCAGCCGCGTGTGGGGCTGGTCAGTCAGAGTGGGGCAACCGCAGCGATGATAAGCGCTTTCGCCCACCAGCAAGGGGTCAGTCTGACCTATTCGATCGCCATGGGTAACGAGGCCATGGTGGATATGGCCGATGTCATCCAGTTTCTGGTGGACGACCAGGCCACGCGGGCGGTCGCCGTCTTTGCCGAGTCGATCCGTGATCCGCGTCGCTTTGAGGCCGCAGCGCGCTCGGCTGTTCGTGCTGGCAAGCCAATCGTCATTTTGAAAATCGGCACCGGTGAACTCACGGCTACCGTCGCCCAGGCGCATACCGGCGCGCTGGTCGGGGATGACCGGGTGTTCCAGGCGGTATGCGATGCCTACAACATTGTCAGGGTCGATTCGCTGGAAGACTTGGTGGTTACGGCAGACCTGCTGGCGGCCACTGGTCCTATCGATGCGAGCAAAGGATTTGCCCTGGTTTCTCCATCGGGTGGGGCCTGCGAGATTTTCGCCGACCGTGGCGAGGAAGCGGGCATTACGTTCCCGCAGTTTGCTCCGGCTACTCTTGAATCCCTTGCAGGGATACTGCCGGACTTTGGCGCGGCCCATAATCCGTTGGATGTCACCGGGGCAGTAATGCGCAATCCGGAAATATATTCCGGTGCCATCAAGGCGCTCAGCCAGGACGCCAATATCGGCTTTATCGGGGTGGTGTCCGAGATCCCGTCGTCGGCCGAAACCGCCTCACCAATGTCGGAGGGGGCCATGCGTGAAGTCTCGCTGGGGTTCCGTACGTCCGGAGCGCGGGGTTGCCTAATTCAGCAAGTGCTGAAGCCAGTGACTGCTTACGGGCTGGGCCTGCTCAAGACCAACGAACTGCCGGCCCTGACCGGGGGAATTGACCATGCTGTCCGTGCTATCGGCCATCTCTATCGCTGGTCGCGCAATCAGGCCCGCGAGCTCCCAGCAGCTCACGCCGAGGGGCAGGCCAGTCAAGTACGACCCTCAACCGAGCGCGATACTCTGGCGTTTCTTGATTCCCTCGACGTGCCTGTCATTCCTCAGCGGGTTGTGACCGGTCGCGCGGAAGCCGAGGCGGCCGCGAGCTCGCTCGAGGGACCGCTGGTATTGAAGATTCTCTCCCCGGACATCCAGCACAAGACCGAGGTTGGCGGTGTGTTGCTGAATCTGGAAGGCGTGCAAGCAGTTGGCGACGGCTACGACCGAATCATGGCCAATGTTCGCGAGGCCAAACCCACTGCACATATCGAAGGTGTCATCGTTTCCCCCATGCGCAAAGGTGGCGTCGAACTATTGGTGGGCGTGGCCCGCGATCCAGTGTGGGGCTTGGCGCTAGCGGTAGGACTTGGCGGCGTCTGGGTCGAGCTGCTCGGTGACACTCAACTGCGCTTGTTACCCGTATCGGCGACTGAAGCTAAGGGCATGTTGGCGGGGTTGAAGGCTAGCAAATTGCTCACGGGTTACCGCGGCGCCAAGCCAGCGGATCTGGATGAACTGGCGCGCGTAATCGCCCGCATCGGTGATGCCGCCCTGGCGCTGGGCAGCGACCTTGATGCGCTGGAGATCAACCCGTTGCGCGTCGACGGCTCCGTCGTCGAAGCCCTTGATGCACTCGCCATCTGGCGTACCGAATAACAATAAAAGAGAAGTGCCCATGAACAACGATGCTTGCCGTATGACGGGAGCGGAGTTTCCGCTGTTTGCGTTCAGCCATTGCCGAGATGTAGTCGCTGCCGTCAGTCGCGCCGGAGGTTTTGGTGTGCTGGGTGGTAGCAGTTTTACCCCCGAAAGTTTGAAGGTAGAGCTGGACTGGATCGATGCCCATGTCGATGGCAAGCCTTATGGCATTGATATTCTGATTCCCGAACATCAGGTCGTTTCTGCTGATATCAGTTTCGAGGAGTTAGTTGAGAAAATTTCCACCCGTCATCGCGATTTTGTGGTCGCGTTGCTGGCCAAGCACGATGTGACTATTGCGCCGGAAAACGTGATCAATCGTCGCCGTCCACCGACCTTGTCGGATGTGGGGGAGGCGTTGATGGATGTCGCGTTTCAGCACCCGATCCGGCTGATTGCCAACGCGCTGGGTATTGCGCCCAAGTCAATGATTGAGCGCGGACGTCAGCATGGCGTACCTGTGGCTGCGCTGGTCGGCGCCAAGGAGCATGCCATTCGCCAGGTCAACGCCGGGGTCGACATTATTGTGGCCCAGGGCACCGAGGCCGGCGGCCACTGCGGCGAGGTGTCGACCCTGGTGCTGGTGCCAGAGGTGATCCGCGCGATCAAGCCCATTCGTGAGGTGCCCGTGCTGGCTGCTGGCGGCATCATGACCGGCCAGCAGATGGCGGGCTGCATGGCCATGGGGGCGCAGGGAGCCTGGACCGGATCGATCTGGCTGGCCACCAGCGAAGCGGAAACCAGCGAAACCTTCCGCGAGAAAATGGTCCAGGCCACTTCCCGCGACACCATCCGCTCCGCGGCGCGCACTGGCAAGCCGAGCCGGCAACTGCGTTCCGCCTGGCATGATGCCTGGGACGCCCCGGACAGCCCGGGTGCACTGCCCATGCCATTGATGTCCATGCTCAGTAATCAACCCCTGGCAGCGGTGGACCGTGCTGCCGATGCGGGTAACCCATTGGCGCGAGTACTGGTCACCTATTTTGTTGGCCAAGGTGTTGGCCTGGTCGACAGCATTCGTTCCTCTCGTGAGGTCGTGGAAACATTCAAGCTCGAATTCGCCGATGCCTTTGGTGAGCTATGTGCGGCCTTTGAAGAGTAAGGAGGGGGTATGCAGTCATTGAATCTCGCTGCGCTGGAAAGCTTTTATGTTGGAGGAAGGTCACACCAGGTGCAGCACAAGATCTTCGGTCTGGAAACACAAGTGACGGGGGCCATGTATGTTCAGCGTATGGTTCCCCAGAAACGATGTTTTCCATTCCCGATTGTGTTCTTGCATGGCGGCATGCATTCCGGTGTGACCTGGGAGACGACACCTGATGGTCGTGAAGGCTGGCAAACCTTGTTCGTGCGAGCCGGCTTCGAAACGCTGGTGATCGACCAGGCGTGGCGTGGCCGTTCCGCACCAGATCTGACAGGGCTGAACCCCTTTGCCAATGGAGCAGAACCTGTGGGGCCGGCCTTTACCTGCGGCCTGGAAATGGGCGAACGCTTTGCTCGCGGTGGTGGGCGCTTTCCATTGGCGGAGTCACTGTGTTATGGCGCGCAGCTCTGGCCTGATTTTGGTGTACCGGGCGCCATCGCCGCCGGCACGCCCGGTCGCAGCGATCCACGAGCCCTCGAGCCGCTGCTGCAGCTCATCGATATGCTCGGTGAAGTGGTGTTGATCACCCATTCCCAAGGTGGGCATCTGGGGTGGATGGCGACCCTCAGTCGTCCGCATCAGGTCAAGGCGATTGCTTCGATTGAGCCTGCCCAGACCTGTCCGGGACTGGACGATCCTCTTTTTCCGAATATCCCAGTACGGCTAATCTGGGGAGATAACCTGCCATCCCAGGGCAGCACGCTGTCGTTGCTGGATGTTGAGCAGGCCAGGATGTTGTCGCAGCGCTTCGCCAATATTTCCCTGGACTATCTGCCCGAGTCTGGCATTCACGGCAATGGCCACATGCTGATGATGGAGGACAACAACGATGTCCTGGCCGCCCGGGTTGCAGACTGGCTACTGAGTACGCCGGTCAACTAAATGAGAAAGTCGCGAATGATCGCGGCTTTTTTATGGGGGCCATTTGGAGGTGACGAGATGCATGAGGAGCTCTTTACGAAAGCGGCTGGAGCAGAACTCGCAGCCGTTTAAGGAACAAAAAGACCCTGTAACGACGAGCGATACAGGGTTTCCTGCGTATTACACAGCGCTCAGAGCTTCAGGGTGTTCTATCAGGCGCTTGAAGGCCGCGAACAGTTGTGCAGCGACGGCGCCATCAACGGCGCGGTGATCGACCGAGATGGTGACGTTCATCAACGTACCGACTTCAATCTTCCCTTCGTTGGCAATCACCTGCTCCTGGCCAGCACCTATGGCAAAGATCATCGATTGCGGCGGGTTAATGATGGCGCTGAACTCTTCGACGCCGAACATGCCCAGGTTAGAGACGGTGACGGTGCCCCCTTGGTACTCATGGGGTTTGAGCCGGCCGGCTCGAGCGCGACCGGCCAGCTCCTGGATCTCACTAGCAATTTCTTGCGGTTGCTTCTGCTCGACGTTGCGGACGATGGGGGTAACCAGGCCGCGAGGTGTAGCGACCGCTACCGCAACATCAACCTGCTGGTGTTTGAGCATCGCTTTCTCGCCCCAAGACACATTGGCCTCCGGGACTTCACGCAGGGCGAGAGCCACTGCGCGGACGATAAGGTCGTTTACCGATGACTTGACCTGCAACGCAGCGTTTAGCTGGTTGCGCAGAGAGAGTAGGGCATCGATCCGGCAAGCGCCTTTCACATAAAAATGGGGAACCTGCTGCTTCGATTCGGTTAGCCGACGGGCAATGGTCAGGCGCGTCATGCTGTGGGGTATGCTCGCCGCTGCAGCAGCCGATTGTTGGTCTGTTGGTGCCGAAGGAGGAGCGGGCGTGTTAAGCGGCGCTGTATCGACTGCAGATTCGACTTCGTTGCTCATGGTTATGGAGTTCCTATGTCATCGCTCTATTCACTAACTTATATAACTATTATATCTACGTATCAAGTGATAGTTAGAATGTGATCGTCTGGCGAGCGAGGTTGACATGGTAATCTAGGTTATCTATGTTTGGCCTTGCTGAGTTAGCAATCAGTTTCGGCCCAGAACTATTAAACCAAGCAGGAATCCGCCCATGCCCAGCGATAATCAAATGCCTCCTCCTGCCCAATGCCCGCTGAATCGCTGGAGTCGGCGGTGGTTATCGGAGGCCATGCGGCAAGGTATACAGATCTTTCTTGCTGCCATGGCTGATACCGTGCCTCGGTGATTTCACTCGGTTGGACAAGCGGCCTTCCCTTTGGGCGGCTCAGTTTGTGTGAGCCGCTTGGTCTTTTATTGCGAGGCTGGCTGCAGGTTTTGCAGAGCAAAAAGTGCCGCTGAAGAGGGTTTCCAGGCTCTCTTCAGCGGCAACGGGTGACGAGTGCTCCGGCCATCCGTGAAGAAGCAAAAGACACGCTCCGGAAAACAGTACTGACAGCAGTACGATTGCGCTTGGGCCCGCCATTTTGCGATGCCAGTTGGCAAGTACCGGTAGCGCCGCCTTTGCGAGGCGAGTCGGTGACTGGAGCGCAGCCCGAACGCGCCGGGCGCCTTCAAGAAACAGCACGATGATTGACACTACCAATACGCAACAGCCGAACATAAATGACTCCTTACTCTTAACCCTGCGTTATGCACACCGAAGTTCGGCCGTTGAGCATTACCTCAAGTTCGACCGTACCAGCGACGTCAGCGGTGAAATGCATCTGCATGGTGCCTTTGGCGCTGTAATGGCCGTGTGGTTTCAGACGCTCGATGGTGATGCGTTGGGGGCCGGGAGCGGTTC
Source organism: Pseudomonas sp. PDM09 (assembly GCF_014852305.1). Lineage (NCBI taxonomy): Bacteria > Pseudomonadati > Pseudomonadota > Gammaproteobacteria > Pseudomonadales > Pseudomonadaceae > Pseudomonas > Pseudomonas sp. PDM09. The sequence continues at coordinate 1,029,179 of NZ_JACVBI010000001.1, forward strand.
CGGGATACAAGACCAATTCTAGATCCTGCCCATCGTGGCTTCTCGCTTTGGCTACCAGCACCTGCGGAAATTCGGCGCCCGTCAACAATGGGCCTCGAAGCGCCTCTGCTGTAGGGCCCTGGGTCAGCGAATGGCGATAACCATCGCGCTGCATGAGTCGACCGAGAAAGGCGGTGGCATTGGCGAGATTTGAACCCTCGTATGACAAGACACCATTATCGAGCTTGCGGCCACATTGCTGATCGAGAGCGTTGAGGATCGCTTCGCTAAATTCGGTGTCGCCGATCTCTCGAGCCTGCATTAACAGGCCACCATAGATCATCGTGAATCCACGGCGATAATTGCCGAAATCCAGGCCCTTGCCGGGGATTTTCATTTGGCGCAAGCCGTTCTGTTCAACGATCAGGGGTGCCATGTCGTTCCTGGCCATGGCCCAGAAGCGCTTGGCATGCTCGCTGGAAATCAGGTTCATCCCCTGTACCGCACCGGCGTCTCCCCCTGGGAAGGGCGCGGTAGCCCCGGTCAGGCTGGAGCGAAGGGATACCACACTACCGCTGGCAGTCGTAAACTCACGCTCGAAGCTGTCCAGGAATGGTTGTCTGAGCTCATCCAGTTGGTGTGTGCCAAACAGGCGGTCATACACCGCGACGCTCCTGAGGGCGAAGAAGTTGCAGCCGGTGTAGATCCAGTTAGGTTCGCAAGGGAACAGACAGTAACTGCTGTTAGCAAAGTTCCACATCAGAGAGCGGTTGATGCTGTGTATGTCGTGCTCGTAGGCGGTATCGTCGTTCCAACGAAAGGTCAGGCTGCCAGGCTTCGCGTAGCGATGGTCTCCAGTATTGAGCATGTACATGCCGACCTGCTGCCCGAAGTAGCCAGTTAGCATGACGTTGTCTTTGTCGACGGGGTCGGGGTCGTACTTCAGATTGCCCCAGAGATTTTCCAGTCGCCAGTAGTCCCAGATCGGACGCTGCAAGTACTGCTCGATAAGCCGCCGCTGGGCTTCGCTCAAATAGCCATGGAAGTTGGGCGTGTATTGAGACTGCATTTGCGCCAACCCATAGCCCAGAAAGTTGAGCTGATAGCGTAGTGATGCAGTCTGGAACTGGTCGATTCGGTCAAAGTGTTCGAGCTGCCCGACGGGCTGCAGTGCCCTTTCGAGTATCAGTCTGGAAAGTGCGACCTCATCGGCCCCGAGCTCGTGGTTGGCGGGGGGAATGTGGGGCGCGGCTCTGGCTGTGACAGCCTGCATGGCATCGGGCAGATAGGCATTGCGTTGCTCACGTCGCCCCAGGTCGCGTTGATGCACCTTGCTGCGTTTAAGGTATTTGCGCACTTGCCAGGCTAGACATACGGCTGCTGTCAACCAGGGAGCCCAAGGCCAAGTGGCATCGCCGCTCAGTGTGCCAGCAAGAATTGCGCTACCGAGCCAGATCAATGGTGGTGCGACCACAACTCCTGTCGCGAACCAGGCGAAGAGAGCTGTTGCAAACAATAGCAACGTGACAGGAATAAGCAGCAGTGACCAGCCGCCCACGGCAAGAAAGCCTGCACCTGGAAACAATAGCCCCAGGCCACTAGCTTGCCAGAACGCTGACAAGTTCAGCAGCCACGGCAGAAGGCCCAGTACCACCGCCGATAAGTACAAAGCGGAGATCAGGCGCTGACGTTTTAGGGAAACAGGCCCCGTTCGTTCGGTGTTTTTGATGACTTCAGGCTGGATAGGGATGTAAGTGTTCACGGCTTCACCCTCTCTTCGCTACGTAAGGAACTGAAAACACGGGGCGTTCATGGGATAGTTCGTTGAACCCGTGAATGCCGTGGTAACGGCCAATTCCGCTGCCGTTTATCCCGCCAAACGGTAGACCCGGATCTACTGCATGCAGGATGACGTCGTTATGAGTGACGCCGCCGGAAGAGGTATGAAGCAGTACATTGTCGACAAATGCGTCATCGTTGCTGAACACATAGAGCGCCAGCGGTTTGCCATGAGCATTGATCACGCGGATCGCCTCATCGATGGAGTCCCAGGTCATCACCGGAAGCAGTGGGCCAAAGATTTCTTCCTGCATAATTGTGGCAGTTGCCGGAACATCTATGAGCACCGTCGGGTGGACCGTGAGATCAGCTGCTTCTATTTCCCCTCCACAAGCCAGTGAAGCTCCGCGCTGCAGCGCGTCTTGTAGATAGCCCTGCAGGCGCTGCAGATTTCTTCCATTCACGATGCAACCAAATGCGTTTTTGTCGAGAAAGCCCTGGGGATAGAAGAGTGTCCTCACCGTTTCACACAGGTGCTGAACGAGTTCATCACGCAGGTCTTTGCGTACCCAGACATGATCAGGGGCCAGACAGAGTTGCCCGGCATTGGTGCAGCGGCCTCGAATGATCTTTTCTGCTGCGTCTTTGAGGTCGACAGTGTGGTCGATGATGACGGGGCACTTCCCGCCCAGTTCAAGCGTGACGGAGCTCAAGTGCCGCGCCGCGGCGGCCATGATGGTGCGACCGACTGCCGGGCTACCCGTGAAGAACACGTGATCGAATGGTAGCTCCTGCATTTGCTCCGCGAGTTCTACACCACCTTCGAATACAGCGACCTCGGCTTCATCGAAGCTCTCGGCAATGATTCGGGCAATCACCTGGCTACTTGCGGGTGTTAGCTCGTTGGGTTTGACGATAGCACAATTGCCCGCCGCAACGATTGCCACCAGCGGCTGCAGCACTAACAAAATGGGGAAGTTCCAAGGGCCATAAAGCGCGCAGACTCCGCGAGGCTCTCGCACGATGCGCGCGCTGGCGCCTAGTATGGGCAGTGAGGGATTAACCTCCAAAGGGGTCATCCATTTCTTCAAATGAATGACTGCATTATCGATCTCCGCGATGACTGCACCAAATTCTGGGGAGCTTGTGCGAGGGCGGCGAAGGTCGGTGGTCAGTGCTTCGACAATATCTTCTTGGTTGCGGAGGATGGCCTGTTTGAGGCGCTGAAGCTTGTTGATTCGCGCATCAGCATTCGAGGCCTTTACCACTGCCTGATGCCGTTTCTGTATAGCGAACACGCGTTGCAGTTCTGCTAACGAGCTTTGCATTTTTGTTCTTCTTGAGTAGGGAGCTTGTAAAAAAGTTTGGTTTCAATGAGTGGCAGGAGTCCAATAGATTGCGGAGCGAGATTCATAGCGATAGCCTATAAATCTGCTCGCTGATTGGTAAGTACGGATGAAAAGGCTCGACGCCAGACAGTTGAATTACTTTGTTGTGCTTGCTGAGGAGCGCTCGTTTACGCGCGCTGCGGCCAGACTACATGTGGCACAACCTTCCATTTCTGTTCAGATCCGCAAGCTGGAAGAGTTTTTTGGATTCGCCCTGTTCCTGCGCTCCACGCGGAGTGTCGAGCTTACGAAGGAGGGGCAGGAGATTCTCGGCAGCGTGGCGGCCGTAGTCGATAACAGTCGCAAACTTCGGGAGCATGCCTCAGCTCTTCGGGAGCGTAACGACTTGTCCTGTCGCCTTGGCGCGACACCATTTTCGGTCTTCGTACCCGAGCGCACACAGGTGGTGTCGGCGGCCGCGAAGGATTATCCGTCGTTGCTGTTGGAGGTCATTGGTACCCCTCAGCCTGAGCAACTGGATGCATTACTGAGAATGGAGATTGATGCAGCGTTCTACATGGGCCACGAGTTGCAGGACTCGAAGCTGTTTGAACGCTTGGTGATCCGGCGGGTACCGTTCAACCTTGTGGTACCGGTGAACAGCGCGCTTGCAGCCAAACCATCCATTGCACTTGCTGACCTCGCGCAGACGCCCATCGCATTTTTTGCCCGAGAGCATGGCCCCGTGCTTTTCGATCAGCTAACCCAATGGCTTGTGCAGGACGGCGGTGCGCAATGCATCGTGCCTCCAGAATCCCATCCGTTTGCACTCGCTAGTTTTGCAGCGGCACAAGGTATCTGCGCGATCAGCATTGATTGGTTTGTTCGGGGAGACAGTCTTCCTGACGGGCATATGGTGCGTCCATTTGCCGAACCGCGGGTGTCAGCAGAAATGTCGCTGGTGCGTCTTGCGCAGATGCAGCGAAAGCGCGGCCTGGAACAATTCTGGGCCAGTGCCCAGCACTACGTCCAAGCTGTCCAGCACCCATAAACCTTTCCCATCATCCTCTCCTATCTCTTTGCAACTGTCTTCTGGACAGCCGCTTCCTGTTCGTGTCAGAGTGAAAAATGAAGGTTATCTAGGTTAACTACGATAACTAAAACAGCGCTACTCACACAGGGCGGCAGCCAAGCAGGCCCGTCCCGTCCCAGGAGAATAAAAATGCCCCTTTCGGTTAAAGCCGCCGTTGCATTCGGCCCCAACGAGCCTCTGCAGATTCGTGAAGTGACTCTTGCTGATCCAGGCCCTGGTGAAGTGTTAGTGAAGCTGAAGGCCACCGGCCTTTGTCATTCGGACCTGAGTGCCCTCGAAGGCAAGATCCCGCAGGCGTTCCCAGTAATATTGGGGCATGAGGGGGTAGGGGATGTGGTCGCAGTTGGTGAGGGTGTCAGCGAGTTTGCCGTGGGTGATCGGGTGATTCCGTACCTAGTGCCTGATTGTGGCGAATGTGCGTTCTGCAAGTCGGGGCGTACTAACCTGTGTGTGCAGATGCTGGCGCGCCGCCAATCCGCGAAAACACCGTTTTCGCTCGATGGTCAGCCAATTGCCTCTTACATGGGGCTCGGCACCTTCGCCGAAATGACCGTCGTGCCGGTCGACAGCCTGGTCAAGGTCAATGAGCAGGCACGAACTGATCATGCGTGCTGCATCGCTTGCGGCGTAACTACCGGCCTGGGGGCTGCGATGATCACCGCCAAGGTCACGCCAGGATCTTCTGTGGCGGTATTCGGTACCGGCGGCGTGGGGCTCAGTGTAATTCAAGGGGCCAAGATCGCCGGTGCGTCGCGGATCATTGCGATCGACACCAATCCGGCCAAGGCAGAGGTGGCGAGGAAAGTCGGCGCCACCGATTTCATCAACCCAAAGGAGGTTGAGAACATTGTTGCCGAAGTTCAGAAGTTGACCGGTATGGGCGTCGATTTTGCGTTCGAGTGCGTTGGCGTTCCCGCTCTGGCTCGACAAGCCCTGGAAAGTACCAACCCGGCCTGGGGACTCTCGGTATGTGTAGGGGTGATCCCTGCGGGCCAGGAGCTCAGTACCGTTCCTTTTACCCTGATGAGCGGCCGGAAATGGACAGGCTCATTGATGGGCGGCGCCAAGCGCCAGGACGTAGCGCGCTTCGTCGACATGTACGTGGAAGGCCAATACAGCTTGGACGATCTGGTCTCCCATCATCTCGAGCTCGATGAGATCAATCGTGGTTTCGACATGATGCGCACTGGTGAGGCCGTACGGTCGGTCGTGGTCTATTCGGCTGAGTGACGCATCGGGCAGTCTGTGCCGGCGGGCTTGGATCGAGCAGACGGCGAGGTACTGTCTCTCTTTAACAGGGACACACTGCGCGACGCCAATGACTGGCCGGCGTCACCAGCCAAAACAAGAAGAGGATGTACGAACATGAGCAACGCAGGCTTCACCTCCGATCAATTGCGCGAACTGACCCAGTTCAAGGTCGAGGTCCATGATCCGCGTTATGTCGTAGAACCCATCGTCACGGGCGGTGAGTTTCTGTATGACCCCCAGGTGTTCTGGGATTGGCGTGAAGACTGCGCCTGGGGGCTGCCGGATGGGTCCATTTTAATCTCGGAAATCGGTGGGCAACCCCAGGCGCAAACCGACTGGTCGATGGGGCACGGCGGTCTCTATCGCCTGCATGCCGACAATCGCTGGGAAACGCTGATGGCTCCTGGCGTAGGGCGGCAAGCTGGCGTATTCCGGCCCATCATCGCGCCGGCGGATTGGGGCGATTGGGGGAATCACATTTTCTTCTGCAGCCAGGTGGTGCCGCACCGCCGGGGTGCCGTGATGGATCACATGATCTATTGCCTAGCGCCGGGCGAGAGCATTCCATATCCCTTCGCCATTGCACCGCGTTCGGGTAAAGAGCAGATCTCCGGGGCGTTGCTGCCAGGCGTATTCGGTCGCAAGGGCACGCCGGAAGAAGGTCTGCTGCTGATCTTCTCCATGCATAACAGCACGATCTATGCCGTACGCCCGGATGGTTCGGTCTCACCTTGGTTGGTGATGGACGGCGAGCAGGGGCCCGGACCGGTCATGCCGTATCGCTTGTTCTACGCCGACCCGCAGGTGGTGGGCGAGGAGAACATGCTGGTGCTTGAAGGAAAATGGAGCACCAACTTCGGGGGCGAACAGACCCACGAATTCCGCACGGCGCATTACCGTATCGCTGATGGTATGGTTCATCCGCAGCCGATCGAGGCCTTGCAGGGTGGCGCTACGCTGCGTGCACCGAAGGGCTTCGGGCCGCTGGGGGGGGAGGCATTCCGTCCCGAGTACGCGGGTTTCATGTCCTCCGTTCACTGGGCTGAAGGTGATTCCAGTGCGGCACTGCCCTATACCACGTCGATCATTCATCGCGATGCCGAGGGCAGGGAGCATGTATTCGCTTCCAATATCCAGGCAGGCCAGAACCTGATCGGTTTCGCCGGTAACCGGATGATCGTGACCAACATGGGGCACAGCTATTCCTCGGGGAATTTCAAACATCCCGACGGCTCAGTGTTCGCCATTCGTTACGTAGGCTGAGGGCCGAAACGCATCCATTGAGCGGAACCTGATGATTCTTCGGGTTTCGCGCGGTGGATGAACCTAGACGGGGGATAGCGCGATGCAAGAAAAAATGCCGGCTCTGGAATTGGAGGGCAAGGTTGCCTTGATCACGGGTGGTGCGCGGGGAATAGGTGCCGCCGTCGCCACCTTGTTCGAGGCACGTGGGGCGAGGGTGGTGGTTGCAGACATCAGCTTCAGCGAAGAGCGTCATGAACGAGGGCGTCTATTTCTGCCTCTGGATGTATGTGAACCGGCGTCATGGGCGCAGGCGGTTGCGAGTACCCTCAGGGTATTTGGCCGGCTGGATACCTTGGTCAATTCGGCGGGGATCTTCACCGTGGCGGCGATCAGGGATGAGACCCCTGAGCGTTTTATGCGCATGGTCCAGATCAACCAACTGGGCGTTTTCCTCGGCATGCAGACAGTACTCCAAGCGCTGCAAGCGAGTGGTGGCGGCAGCATCGTGAACCTGTCATCAGCAGCCGGGCTGACCGGAACGCCAAGGACCATTGGGTACTCGGCGACCAAGTGGGCGGTGCGAGGTATGACCAAGGTCGCAGCACTTGAATTCGCCCCTTTCAATATCCGGGTCAACTCCATCCATCCCGCCGCCGTGGCCACGCCGATGCTGGGAGACATGGCCGCGAATGCTGGAAAAAGCACGCCAATCGGACGAGTTGCGCTACCGGAGGAAGTGGCAGAGTTGGCGTTGTTTCTGGCCAGCGATGCCAGTCGTTACAGCACGGGCTCCGAGTTTGTCTGCGATGGCGGACTGACTGCGGGGCCGGCACTCCAAGGGTAAACGCCGGCGCCGGGAACACGATGTGCCTCGTGTTTCTTGGCATGTGTTCTCGTCGAGTGCTCATTCGCCGGCGGTGAGAGCGCTGATTGCGAGCTGCTGTTCGATTCGGCCTAGCCGGGCCACGACGTCCTCCAGTCCTGGGTCGCGCCGAGCTAGCAAGGCAGGCATCACGAAGTCGTTCACGTAAGCGAGCAGCTCGGAGAAGTTGTTTGACCAGGGGGGCGGCAACTGGCGTATGGAGCTCGCATTGCGAACCAACCACTCGGCCATCTGCTCTGGGCTCAGGTCGGTGCGCAAGCTGCCATCACGCTGACCGGTCTGTAACAGCGGGAGCAACGGAGCCGCCAGCAAACGCCTGGCTTCCTCCGTGTTGACGACCATGTTGGAGAGGCGCATCAGTTCGCCGCTGTCTTCGATCATTTTCAGAATGGGCGGGTCGGATTCGCGGCCCGATATACGCGTGACCACCCAGGCCACTCTAGCGCTCACCGGCATCGTGGCGTTTTCGCTGTCGTGAACAGCTGCCGCGAATAGATCGCGGGCGGAGCGAACGGCCAGTTCCACTATCACGGCATCTATGCCGGCGAATTGGCGGTAGAAGGTGCCGCGCGATACGCCGGCCTCCTGCAGTACATCTTCTACGCGTGCACCGCGCAACCCATGCTGCTCGAAGCAGGTCATCGCTGCAGCAAGAATGGCTTCGCGACTGTTGGGCGCCCGTTTTGGCGCCGAAGAAGGGGAGGTCATGAGTATACGTTCTTCTCTATATGTATTGTCATTGTGTGATTTATCATGGATTATGTATATACATAGTCCGTTAAATGTCCAAGATTCAGGTGTACAAAGTCGCCAATATGTTCAGTTCGGCGGCGGTCATTTTTCGCGACGGTTGGGCTGCCCGGCTACCTGCCTTTTCAGAAAAGTGCTGTCGGCAGCCGTAGGTATTGCCCATCGTTAGGTTGAAAAGGATCGCAAGCATGCCTCTAGATTCGCACAGCGCTGCACTCGCGGAGCTCTTTGCCAAGGCGAGAGTCACCCCCCTGAACGAAATGAATGCCTTACAGGTGCGTGAAGGCTCTTCCAAGTTGCGAGCAATGTACGGGCAGGGGCCTGAGATGGGCAATGTCCACGATGTGCTCGTGCACAGTGGCGGTGCCACTATTGAGGCGCGTCTGCTCGTGCCCCGTGCAACTCCTAAAGCCCTGATGGTCTATTTCCATGGCGGTGGTTGGGTCACCGGGCACATTGACGACTTTGACACACTGGGGCGCAAGTTGGCCGAGCGCACGGGGTGCGCGGTATTGCTGGTGAACTATCGTCTGGCTCCGGAAGCGCGTTTCCCCGCTGCGATTGATGATGGGATGAACGCCTTGCAGTGGGCCGCCGCGCAAGGGCGTGAACTGCTCGGCTCGGATTCGCTGCTTCCCCTTATTGTTGCCGGCGACAGTGCGGGCGGAAATATTGCTGCCGTGGTAACGCGCCGAGCGCGGGACGAAGGGCAGCCGCACATTGCCGCTCAGGTGCTTCTCTATCCGGTCACTGACGCGGACTTTGAACGACCTTCCTATCTCGATCCGAACCTGCAGCCGCTTCTGACTGGCGAAATGATGCGTTGGTATTGGGATCACTATCTGCCCGATGCCGCACAACGCCAGCATCCGGACGCTTCTCCACTGCTGGCGAACGACTTGAGCGGGCTGCCGCCAACCCTGTTGATTACCGCTGAATACGACCCGCTGCGCGACGAAGGCGAGGCCTATGCGGCGCGACTGGTCGGTGCCGGCGTACCGATTCAGTTCGAGCGTTACCCAGGGCAGTTCCATGGGTTCGTTTCGTTCGTGAACGTCCTGCCCGGTAGCGCTGCTGCAATCGAGCACATTGGCCGGTTCATCGAGCAACGGTTGGCAGGCTAGTCCACCTCACACCCTTAACCCCCGCTTGGTGTGTAGCAGCTTGCCTTCGCTCAGGGCTGTTCAGCACCGAGTTCTCTTATCTACCCACGAGGAAAGTCAGAGCATGTCCGAGCATTTCTCTTCCACCCTGCACACAGGGTCGGATCATTCCGGCCAGGTCGATGCGGTTGTCGTCGGCGCCGGCTTTGCTGGTCTTTACATGCTGTACAAATTGCGCCTCCTGGGCCTGCGTGTGCAGGTATTCGAAGCAAATGCCGATGTGGGAGGGACCTGGTACGCCAACCGTTACCCCGGCTTGCGCTGCGATGCCGAGAGCGTGGAGTACTCCTACTCCTGGTCGGAGGATTTGCAGCAGGACTGGTGCTGGAGCGAGCGTTTCGCGACCCAGCCGGAGATTCTCAGTTATATCCGCCATGTTGCTGAACGTTTCGACCTGCGGCGTCATATCCAATTCGATACGCGCGTGAGCTCGGCTGTTTTTGACGAAGCGAGAGGGCTCTGGCAGGTGCGTACTGATCAGGGCAACGCCATTAGCGCGCGTTACTTCATTATGGCCAGTGGCTGTCTGTCTTCGGCGCGCTTGCCGTCTTTCGAAGGGCTCGAAACCTTTGAAGGCGACTGCTATCACACCGTCGATTGGCCCAAGGCTGGGGTAGATTTCCGAGGTAAGCGAGTAGGCATCATTGGTACGGGCTCGACCGGCGTCCAGCTCATTCCGGTTGCCGCTCAGCAGGCCGAGCACTTGTATGTGTTCCAGCGTACACCCGCCTACGTAGTGCCAGCGCGCAACGCGCCCTTAGAGGCTGACTATGTCAGTAGGATCAAAAACGACTATGTGGCGATCCGGGCTGTGGCGCGCCAGCAGGGACTTGGGCTGTATCCACGCCCGACCGAGTCTGCCGTGGAAGTCAGTCCCGAGACACGGGAGCAGACATTCGAACGTCAGTGGAGCGTCGGCGGCCCGCAGTTCATGTTCACCTACAAGGACATGCTGACCAACAAGGAGGCCAACCAGTACGCGGTAGATTTCCTGCATCGCAAGATCCGCAGCATCGTCACTCGCCCGGAGGTCGCGGACGAGCTCTGCTCGCACGATTACCCGGTAGGGGCCAAGCGCATTTGTGTAGGCACTGATTACTACGAAACTTACAACCGCGACAACGTCAGCCTGGTCAACGTACGCAAGTCGCCCATCGAGCGCATCGTGCCGAAGGGTATCCGCACCCGGGACGGTGATTACGCGTTGGACGCCATCGTTTTCGCCACGGGTTATGACGCCATGACAGGCGCCTTGCTCGATGTGGATATCCGTGGTCTTGGCGGGCGGCGTCTGGCGGACAAATGGGCGGCCGGGCCGCAAAACTACCTCGGCGTTTCGGTCTCTGAGTTTCCCAATTTCTTCATGATCACAGGGCCGGGCAGTCCGTCGGTATTCTCCAATGTCGTGCTGTCGATCGAACAGCATGTGGATTGGGTATCCGACTGTCTGCAGTACATGCAGGAAAAGGGGTGGTCGCGGGTGGCGGTCAAGGAGCAGGCTGTTCTCGACTGGGTAGAACATGTCAATCAGGTGGCCAACTCGACGCTGATTCCGCAAGCCAACTCCTGGTATGTGGGTGCGAATATCCCCGGCAAGCCCCGGGTGTTCATGCCCTACGTGGGCGGCGTCGGCCCCTTCCGCAAGAAGTGTGATGCGGAGGCAGAAAGCGGGTACGCCAGTTTCGAGTTCTCTGCCGTATAAAAACAGCAGGGAAGGCGAGTCGCACAAGTGTGATTCGTCTTCCCCGCAGTTCCTCCGCTGTCGAGTCCCCTTATAGGGGAGCCGCGGTGGCAAAGTTGTTCATTCGGGATGATGTGTTGTTAGCTCTTTGAGCAGCGCACAGTCAGTACGCCGCTCAGATAGATCGAGGTGTTACTGATGAGTCATTCGGCTGTCTGACTTATCTACCCTGAAATGCAATAGGCCCTTCTCACCACTGCTGATGTGGCCGCGGCAGCCAATGGGGTCTGAACCCAGTAGTGCCTTGATCGATGCATCGTCGTTGCATGCCACCAGTGCCACAACTCGCTCCCCATTTGGGGTCCTGGTCACGACCGGTGCATGGCTAGGCGCACCGTTGCGGTCGTAGATAATGGTGAAACTCTCGATCGTGGCGATGCCCTGGTAGCTTTCCAGGAGCGGCGGCTGAGGGCCGGCAGCCGCATTGGCATCAGATTGCACATCGAGCATCTGCGGCGGCTGTTTCGGTGGTTTGATGGCGAGCACGACGGCAGCATGCTTGGTGACGAACTCCCCTTGTCCATAGATCAGTGCAGTCTGCCCCTTGCGTTCCCGCAGAGCTCGAACGGCTGCCGCCAATGCATGGGTCATGTAGTTGTTCGCCGGACCGCCGAAAAAGGTCAAGCCTCCCGCAAGGCTCAACGGTTTCTGCTCTGGAAGGCCAAGGGCGCGGCGGGCCATTTTCGGTACGGTAGGAAAGCAGCTGTACAGCTCCACCAAGTCGATCTCGGACGGCTGCAGGTCAGATTGCGCTACGGTGCTGTGCAGTACAGCATCCTGGGCCGTGCTATGAGCAAAACTGTCGCGACTGAGAAAGTCCTTCGGCTCGTCGGCGCGGGCGCCGCTCCAGATGTAGATGAGCTGTTCTTCGGCAATGCCGGCGGCACGTGCACGGGCCAGGCTGGTTATCAGAATGGCGCCGGCCTGATTGACCAAGGGGTTTGCCACCATCAGTTTGCGATAGGGGTAGGCAATCAGGCGATTGCTGTCGGAGTCTTCGACAACCTGTTCAACGGTATGCGGTTTACCAAGCCAGGCGGTCGGATTATGCGCAGCCGCATCGGCGTTCTGACTCCAAATCAGGCCTGATTCCTGTTGCGCCTGTTCCAGGCTCTGCCCCCAGGCGTGGCGGGTGGCGTTCTCGTAAAGCGGATAGACCTGGGTGGGCTGCACCAGGCCATATCGTGCTGCATGGGGGGTGACGAAATCCAGGGCAGTCAGTTGCCTGGCTGCTGGATCCACCGGGCCCCATTCCAAGGGTTTGCTGTCCTGGGCGGCACGAGCACGCGTACGCATTGCTTCCGCCCCGCACACGAGAGCCACGCGGCTCACGCCGGCAGCGATTCGTTCGGCAACCTCACCCAATAGTCGTACCGGCTTTTCACCGCCGGCCAGGCTTTCCCCGGTTCGCTCCGGCGTTACACCGAGGTCACTGGCAAGCAACTGTCCGATGTTTTCGTATTGGCAGCTCATGATTGCGACAACGTCGATGGAGTCGACCTGTTCTAACAGGCCTCGTGCTTCGTCGCCTGCCAGCTTCGCCGCCATCGCGAGCAAGATGCGGGGTTCGTGGAGGTTGTCACGGTCGAGGCATTCACCGACGCCCACGATCACGGGTATGCGCAGAGGATCGATCATCCCGGGCGCTCCTTCTTGTTGTTGGATTGAGAGGATGGGGACGCGCCTGAGGCTGCCGGCAATAAGCCGGCAGCCTATAGCGTTACAGCAGGGTGTAAACGGACTTGGTTTCGAGGAACGGCGCGATGCCTTCAAAGCCAGATTCGCGGCCCCAGCCCGATTGTTTGAAACCACCAAATGGCATGGCCTTGTCGAGAATGCCGTAGCAGTTGATCCAGACATTGCCGGCGCGAATCAGCTTGGCTGCTCGATGGGCGGTGCTGACATTGCTGGTATAGATGCCCGATCCCAAGCCGTACGGCGTGTCGTTGGCCAAGGCCTCCAGTTCATCCAGACCATCGAAGGGCATCGCCGTGACCACCGGCCCGAAGATTTCCTCTTCGGCAATGCGAAGGGCCTTGCGCTCCCGGTTGGCGAATACGGTGGGAGTGACGAAGAAACCCTTGTCTCCATGGCGTTGGCCGCCACACACCAGCTCGGCACCTTCGCCCACGCCACTCTCAACATAAGACAGAACGCGGGCCATCTGTTGAGCCGAAACCAGCGGCCCCATCTGGGTTTGCGGATCCAGACCACTGCCCAGGCGCATCGCGGCACCCATCTTGGCGACACCCTCGATTACCTGGTCGAAGATGTTGCGCTGGATGTACAGGCGAGAGCCGGCAAAGCAGACCTGGCCGCTGTTGGCGAAGATCGCCATGGCGGCGCCGGCAATGGCTTTGTCCAGGTCGGCATCGTCGAAGATGAACAACGGGGACTTGCCGCCCAGCTCCAGGGTCACGCGTTTGAGGTTGCTGTTGGCCGAGGCGTGTACCAGTTTCTTGCCTACTGCTGTTGAGCCGGTGAAGGTCAGTTTGTCGATATCTGGATGGTCCGACATGGCCTGGCCGGCGACATGCCCATAGCCATTGACGATGTTGATCAGCCCTTTGGGAAATAGCTGCCATTCATCCAGCAACTCACCGAGGCGTACAGCAGACAAAGGCGTCTGTTCAGCGGGCTTGCAGACGATGCTGCAACCGGCTGCAAGAGCGGGTGCGATTTTATTAACCAGGACACCCAGAGGGGCGTTCCAGGGCGTGATGGAGCCCACCACGCCCACTGGCTCGGACTGGGTATAGGCATGCAGCTCGCGGCCATTACCAGAAATTTCTGAAGTCTGGCCATGCAGTTTGGTGACCATGCCGGCGTAGTAGCGAACGCCGTTCACCAGGCTCGCCACAGTGGCTTTGGCAAACATTAGGGGCATGCCGTTATCCCGCACCTCCAGCTCTGCGAACTCGTCGACGTGGGCTGCAATGCGATCAGCGAAGGTCCACAGCGTATTGGCGCGGTCATGGGCGCTGAGCTTGCGCCAGGCGCGGGAGTCGAAGCAGTCGCGCGCTGCTGCCACGGCCACATCGATATCTTCGGCAGTGCCGGCCGCCACCTCGCCAATTTTCTCGCCACTGGCCGGGTCGACCACTTCGATGGCTTCGGTGCCGGTGGAGGCTACGAATTTACCACCAATGTAATGACCACGGCTTCGATCGCCTTGCGCATGCTTTGACATTGCAACCTCCCATGTAACGTAGTTAACTATATTTACTTATTAAACTATAGTGGCGTGGTGAAGGACAGGCAAGCCCCAACTGCTTGTCGAAATCCGGAGGTGGTGAGTGGACGAGGTATTGAAGGTTTCACGTGTGGGCGATCACGTACTGCTGGTAAAGATCAATCGACCCGAGAAGCGCAACGCCATTAATGGTGAGATTGCGCAAGGCATCGGCCGCGCCGTCGCTCTAGCTGAACAGGACTCGCAAATCCGTGCGGTGGTGTTGTCATCCACCGGCGACCAAAGCTTTTGCGCGGGTGCGGACCTGGCTGAGGTGGCCGCTGGCAACCACGCGGCGTTACTGACAAAAGAGGGCGGTTTTGCCGGCATCATCGAGGCGCGTCGCACCAAGCCGTGGATCGTTGCCGTAGACGCCCCGGCGTTTGGCGGTGGCGTGGAAATCTGTCTGGCCTGCGATCTGCTGGTCGCCAGTGAAGTCGCCAGTTTTGCGCTGCCAGAGGTCAAGCGCGGCATCTATGCCGGTGGGGGGGGGGTATTTCGCCTGCCGCGACGAATTCCGCCGGCGATTGCCTATGAAATGTTGCTGATCGGCGACGCCATCTCGGCCAAACGGGGTTACGAGTTGGGTTTGGTGAACCGTCTAGTGGCAGCTGGGCAGGCTGAGGCGCAGGCCTTGAAGATGGCCGAACAGATTGCCGAAGGCGCACCCATTGCCGTGCAACAGAGCTTGCGGGTAGCGCGCTTGGCAGGGGATCCGGATGAGAGCGCCTTGTTCGTTGCCATGCGCGAAGCTGGCAAGCTGGTGCGTGAAAGCGCCGATGCAAAAGAAGGTACGCGAGCGTTTCTCGAACGCCGAAAACCGGTATGGACAGGTAGTTAAGACACTTAGCCTGGACGCAACCCGCGTTGCAGCCCAGGCTGCACTCATCGTGGCAGTCCGAGGCCGCGCTGTGCAATTAACGTGCGTTGAATTTCCGCCGTTCCGCCGCCAATCACGGCCATGATCGAGGCGCGCACATGCTGCTCTATCGAGCCAGCTATAGGCGCCAAATCGCTCTCTTCGCTGAGAGTGGCGCCGATGCCGAAAAGCTCTAGTGCGGTTTCGCCCAACCGTTCGGCGAACTCACCGGTGAACAACTTGCTTACAGCCCCTTCCAGCAAAGCGGGGGCGCCTTTTTGTAGCAGTTGGACGGAGCGCATGGCCAAGAGTCGAGCAGCGTGCAGCTCAGCGGCCAGACCACCGATACGATCCAGGACGACGGCATCGTTTCGGCGTTCGTGCAGGGCGCCAGCGATATTTTCCAGCAGTGCTTTCAGGCGAGCCACGCTGCCGCCCATGAGTACCCGTTCCGAGGCGAGAGCGGAGGTAAGCACCCCCCAGCCACCATTGAGTTCGCCCACCAGGTTGCTCGCCGGTATGCGCACGTCGTCATAGAACACCGTCGAGAACGTACGACCATAGAGCGCCATGCCGGGGTGTATATCTACGCCTGGCGCGTCCGTAGGAACAATGAACAGACTGATACCCGCATGTTTGGGTTTGGCGTCCGGGTCTGTGCGCGCTGCCAAAAATACATGGGTGGCGGTCTCGGCCAGCGTGGTCCAGAGCTTCTGGCCGTTAATCACGAATTCATCGCCATCCCGCGTGGCGCGGGTACGCAAGGAGGCGAGGTCCGAGCCCGCTTCCGGTTCGCTATAGCCTAGGCAGAAGCGTGCCGCTCCGCTGGCGATCAGAGGCAGAAATTGATCCTGAAGCTGCTGGGAGCCGAATTTGATCAACGCCGGTGCGATAAGCCAACTGCCTGCCTGGGACAAAGCTATAGGGGCTCCACAGCCATGAATTTCTTCAACAAATGCCAGTTGTTCGAGCGGCGATAGACCCAGGCCACCGTGGGACTCGGGCCAGTTGATACTGAGCCACCCCTGTTTACCCAACTCGCCAATAAAGTTGAGGTCCGAATCGCGCTCGGCAAAGGGACGCTGGCAGGACGCCGCGCGTGCATCGGCATCCCAATGTTGACCCAGCCAGGTACGGACCTGTTGGCGCAAGCGCTCCGCATCTGGATCGTTCCGGAATGGCGGAAAGGGGGTGCCGTTTTGCAGCAGGTGCTTGCCCAGGTGAAGGCGAGCTTCAGGGGCGCTGCCAAGGCGCAACATATCGGCATGGATGCGGCGAAAGTGTCGAGGCAGTTCATGCTCTTCGGCATAACCGATGGCACCGAAGGCATGGTGTAGCTCCAGGGCGACCTTGCGCAGACCTGGGCTGGCGACAGCGAGGAGGGCGGCGGACTCAAAGGCTCCCTCGCCGGCTTCGATTGCGTCGGCGCAGTTGTCTATCATCAACTCGCAGATATCCAGGTTCACCATGCAGTCTGCCAGCTTGTGCTGGACAGCCTGGAAGCGTCCGATAGGCTGGTCAAACTGTTCGCGCAAGCGCACATAGCTCACGGCCAGCTCCAGTCCTCGACGTCCCGCGCCACTGGCGCGTGCGCAGAGCAGCAGGCGGGCCAGCCTGGCCGAGTGCTCAGCGAATCGAGGCACCAATGCAATCACCTTGCAGGCCACATTTTCCATTCGCAGTTGAACCAGTGCGGGGGTCGCGAAACCTGGGGTAGGCTCGGCCACCAATCCGCTGGCAGTGGTTTCGATCAGCGCGGCGCTCTGCCCGTCGTCGGCTATGGCCAACAGGTGAGTGGCCAAGGACCAGTCTTCGATGGCCGCCATTTGTCCGTTCGCCCGATCGCCTTCAAGTTGTAGAGAGCCCGCCAGTCTGTCGCCATCGAAGCGCCCCAGTGCGACAGCAATACGCAGATCGCCACGCGTCAGCGCGTTGGCTTGTGCCACGTCCAGAAGGGGAAGGGCGATAGCTGCGCCGATCAGTGGTATGGCCGCTGCGACGCGGCCGCATTCATTCATGACCATGGCCAGGTCTTGAGCGGAACGCATCAACACCACATCGTTCGCGCATAGCGCTCGCCACAGGGTTTCCAGTGCAGCGGGGGAGGTTGAGCGGGTGACGGCCTCTTCTGCCGGCCAGATTCGCTTCAGGATGCTTCTCAGCGCCAGGCGTAGCTCTTCACGTTCTTCATGATTGCTGTGCATGAGTGTTCTCTTGTTATGGGTATGCTAACAAAGTAAACGTAGATTACTATGTTTGCTATATTGGCAAGGAGCACAAAGATCCCGCAAGCGAGGTGAACAAATGGCTGAAGATGTGAATGGCAAGCGCCGGGTGTTGCCGCCGTTGCCTACGGTGGCGCCCATTGAGGCATTGCAATCCGAGGTCGGAGAAACCTTTATCGATGCCAACGGCCATATGGGGGCGGCCAACTACATCCTGGTTTTTCAACAAGGACTGCCGAAGCTCTTCCGTCCCCTAGGGTTTGGTCCGGCCTATCGTGCTCGTGGTCTTACCTGCTTCCAGCGGGAGGCGCATATCACCCATGAGCGCGAACTGCTTCTAGGGGACCCGATCACCCTCTACAGCTGGTTGATCGGCTTCGATGAACGCTGCTTTCATCACTACCACGAGATGCGCAGAGGGCCCGATGGCCCGTTGGTGGCCACGATTGAATACCTGACGGTGAGTGTTGACCTGGCGACGCGCCGCTCTGCGCCTTTTCCAGAGGATGTCAGGGAGCGTCTGCATACCCTGATGCAGGTGTTTGCCAAGGTGGAGTGTCCTGGCCAAACGGGTCGCAAGATAGCTTTGCGCACCAAGCAACCACGTTCCGCTCATTAGCTGCTTTTATCGCCCACTCATGCGCTGCAGCCGCCATAAAAAAACCGAGATTCCGATAAGGAATCTCGGTTTTTTCACACCCAGCAGGATTGCCGACGTCTTATTGTTTCTGTTGGGCTGCCCAAGAAAGCCACAGTTCCGAAACCACCAGAACCATGCTGGAGTCTTGCTGCGGTACGGTGCCCGGCTTGACCTGAAACTCGGGCATGCGCTTGAACCATTCTTCCAACCAGACCAGCATTTCCTTCTTGGCGAGAATCGAACCCGGGCAGCGGTGCGGACCATTGCCGAAGGTCGCATGGGGAATGGGCGCCGGACGATCAAAGTCGATCTTCATCGGATTGGGGACGGTCGCATCGTCCAGGCCGTAGAGATAGCTGAATTGCTGAATCTGGTCGCCAGCCTTGAGTTGCACGCCGAGGAAATCCATATCCTGGGTTACCAGGCGCGCTGTCATTGATACGCCGTGACGACGAATCAGCTCTTCAGCGGCGTGTGGAATTACGGCCGGATCCTCTCGCAAGCGGCGTTGCAACGCTGGATCCTGGGCCAACGACAGGCAGCAGAACCCCATCAGGTTCTTCACGGTGTCCAGTCCACCGGACAGCAGCAGGGTAAGCATGCCGACGGCTACGTCATGGGGAATCTGCTCACCGTCTACCTTGGCGTTGAGGATTTTGGTGATGAGGTCATCGCGAGGGTTCTTTTCGCGCTCGGAAACGGCGTCCTCGATGTAGCTCTTCAAGGCCATCCGCGC
Source organism: Pseudomonas sp. PDM09 (assembly GCF_014852305.1). Taxonomy (NCBI): domain Bacteria; kingdom Pseudomonadati; phylum Pseudomonadota; class Gammaproteobacteria; order Pseudomonadales; family Pseudomonadaceae; genus Pseudomonas; species Pseudomonas sp. PDM09. The sequence goes on from NZ_JACVBI010000001.1 coordinate 1,048,083, forward strand.
ATGGTGGATTTTGGTCGGATCCGGCGAGCGGGCGATTTCGTTGGCCGGTGGCAGCAGGCGTTCGCGATCTTCCAATGGCAGATCCATCATGGTTAGAAACACCACGATCGGCAGTACCGAGGTGAACTCCGACACGAACTCGCATTCGCCTTTGTCCTTGAAGCCTTCGATCAGGTCGACAGCGAACTTGCGCACCATATCCTCGGCGGCCTGAATCACCCTCGGTGAAAAGGCCGGCGAGATCAGAATGCGCCACTTGGCGTGCTCGGGTGGGTCTTTTTCCATCGGTGGCGCCGGGAAGGGGCGCGGGTTGTTTGGCACCAGGGCAGCCCGCATGGAAAAACCAACCGCGTCGTTCTGCACTTTGAGAATGTCTTCGCCGCGCGTCACCATCCAGTAGCCGCCATGACGCGGCGTCCAGAAAATTGGTGGTTTGTCCTGCTGCACCTGCTTCCAGGCCGCGTGTGGACCTTCCTTTGCACCTGGCAGGTTGAAAATGTCCACGTCATAGACCAGGTGCGGTGGTACGTTCGCTGGCGGATCGGTCAGTTCCGGGTACGTCCGGTAGAGCGGTTTTTCTTGGGCTGCTGAAGTCATCTGGATACCTCGGTTAAGGCGAGTTGGTGTCAGCTGTGGCACGGGGCGGATGTCTGCGTGCCAATGCAAAGGAAAATGGCAGCCTCGAAGGGCTGCCGGGCGTGGCGTCAGATTGCGCCGCTATCTGCCAGGCTCTGAACCTGCTCGTCGCTGTAGCCCAGTACCTGGGTAAGCACCTGGCGGGTGTGCTGGCCAATGGTTGGGGGCGCGCTAAACGTATCGACAGGGGTCTTCGAGAGCCTCATCGGGCTTTTCACCAAGGGCACCTTGCCAACGGTGGGGTGGGGGACCTCAAAGAACAGTTCACGGTGGCGCACCTGGGGGTCTTCGACCACTTCATTGGCTTGGTAGATGGGGGCTACTACCACGCCTCTGGCGACAAGGTCGTCGAAGAGCTCGCGAGTACCGCGCTGTTTGATTTTCTCTTCCAGCAACGAAACCAGCAGGTCTTGATGAAGAACCCGGTCCTTACGTACCGCAAAGCGCGGGTCTTCCTTCAGTTCTTCCAGGCCCAGGGCATCGCACAGCTTGCGATAGTGCACTTCGGCACCCGCCTGAATATTGAGGTAGCCATCCGCGCACTTGAATACCTGCGCTGGGCATGAGCCCGGCGATTTGGTGCCCAGGCGCTCGGGAATCTTGCCTTGCAACGTCCATTCGATGGTCCGCGGTGCCATGGCCGCCACGCCGACGTCGAGCAGTGCCAGGTCAATGTATTGGCCACCACCCCCTGCATCGCGGTGACGCAGTGCAGCGAGGATGGCAACGGTGGCATACAGCCCGGTCATCTCATCGATGATGAAAACGCCAACCCGCTGAGGGCCACCGTCCGGTTCGCCGGTAACGGCCATCATACCGCTCATGCCCTGGAACGCAGCATCGTATCCGGGGCGTTTGGCGTAAGGACCGCTTTGGCCGAAACCGGTAATGGAGCAATAGACAAGCTGCGGATTGATCTTTGCCAGGCTGTCATAGTCGAGCCCGTAACGCGCCAGGTCGCCGACCTTGTAGTTTTCGATCAGCACATCCGATTCGGCAGCCAGTTTGCGAATGATTTCCTGGCCCTGCGCTGTGGTGATATCCACGGTGACGGAGCGCTTGTTGCGGTTCGAGCACAGGTAGTGCCCGGACTCAGGAGTCTCGCGTCCGTCCGCATCTACGGCATAGGAAGGGCCATAGCTGCGCATGTCGTCGCCGACCCCGGGACGCTCGATCTTGATCACGTCTGCACCCAGGTCGCCCAGGGTTTGACCGCTCCAGGGAGCGGATACTATCCGCCCCATTTCCAGTACACGCAGGCCTGCGAGTGATTGGGACATCATCTACTCCTGGCTGATCAGTATTGGGAGGCGGGGAGGTGTACCACCAGGCCGTCCATATCGTCGGAAACCACGACCTGGCACGTCAGCCGACTGTTGGGCCGGGCATCCACTGCACATTCGACCATCACCAACTCCTCGTCGGTTGGCGAAGGTATGCGGTCAACCCAATCATCATCCACATAGGCATGGCACGTGGCGCAGCTCAGGCAGCCGCCGCACTCGGCGGTAAGGCCTTCTACGCCGTTGGCCAGGGCGACCTTCATCAGAGAGTCGCCACTCTGCGCCTCGACCTCGATGCGCTTGCCGTTGTGTTCGATGAAGGTAATTCGGGCCATTGTTGGCTACTCCTCAGTTTCTTGTTGGTTCCCGAATCCTGGTTAAGGAGTGGATCTCGGGTTTCTCTATGGAAATGCCCAGAAGGTTTGGTTATCCATGGGCTTGTGTGTTTAATAGTCAACTTATATACCTAAGTTTGTCAACTTGCACTTTAGAGCGGTGGAGCACCCGATGATCGCCGGTGAAAAAGCTGAGAACGAATGGGCTAGGCAGACGATTGTTCCTCCTTCTATACTAACTAGGTTAGCTTATTTAACTATTTGTCGGAGATGCCATGAATTTCTACCCTGGCGAAGAGGATAACCTCTACCGCGATCGCATGCGGGAACTGGCCGATAGCTACGGCTGGCCTGAGATGAAGGCGCTGCGGGGAGAGATTGAAGGTCTGCACATCGAGCGCTATTCGATGACATTCCAGCGCCAATTGGCTGCGCGGGGGCTGATTGGGCTGACCTGGCCAAAACCTTATGGCCAGGAGGCGCGGGTCGATCAGCAGTTGTTGATGGCGGAGGAGTTGGAGTGCCAGGGCTTCCCCGGTTATGGCCTGACGACCAACCAGCGCGGCGGCGGCATGTTGCTGCGCAGTGGTTCGCCCGAGCAGATCGCCGAGCATTTGCCGCATGTTGTCGATGGCAGCTGGACATACTGCCAAGGGCTTTCGGAGCCTGGCGCCGGCAGTGATCTGTTGTCATTGAAGACCCGTGCGGTGCGCGATGGCGATCACTATGTGGTGAACGGTGCGAAACTCTGGACCTCGTCCGCGCATGTGTCGACTTGGTGCAGTCTGTTGGTGCGCACAGACCCTGAACAGGTACGTCATCGCGGCTTGTCGTTACTGCTGGTCGACCTCAAATCACCAGGAGTGACTATCCAGCCGGTCTGGGTGTTGGGTGGTTGGCGGGTCAACGCTGTTTTCTACGATGACGTTCGTGTTCCTGCCGCCAATCTGGTCGGTGATGAGCATCAGGGTTGGCGCGTGATCACTGGCAATCTGGATGAAGAGCGAGCCATGAGTTTTGGTGGTACCGAAACTCGCCTGCTTTGCGCTCGATTGATTCATCGCCTATCGGAGCAAGCAGACCACCTGAGTGAAAGTGATCTGACAACCCTGGGTCGATTCATCATGGATCTGGAAGCGGACCGCCTGTTGTATCTGCGCGTGGGGCTGTCGGCCGCACGTGGCGAGGACACCTCGGGTACCGGCCCCATGAGTAAAGTCCACGGTTCTGAACTGGCCCAGCGCTTCATCGAGTGGGCTACCGAATTGCTCGGTCATGTCACGCTCTATCCGGAAGGGGACGACGTGCTGGCAGCTGACTTTGAACAACAACTGCGCGTGGCCACCGTGCTGACTATTATCGGTGGGACCAGCGAGGTACAGCGCAACATCATTGCCAATCGCCAACTGGATCTGCCGAGGAGTAATTGAGCATGTTGGATGAACGTTGGAGCGACGAAGTCGAGGAAATTGGCGACACCTTGCGCAAGGTTCTTGCCAAGCAGTGCAGCTCTGTACAGATTCGAGAAGCGGAGGCGCTGCCCTCCGGGCTATCGCCGACGCTGGCTGATGAGCTGAGTGCATTCGGGCTGGATGATCTTCAGGCTGAGCCAGAGCTGTTCGCGCGAATCGCCTACGAATTGGGGCGAGCCTTGGCACCGACCGATTATGTAGAAACCATACCGGTACTGGCACTGACCGGCACCTGTGGTGTATCGGTAGCTTTTGATGGACCAGTGCCAGCCTCCATCGGTCGCGTGGCGGTTAAACGCCAGGATGGTGTGTACATCGAAGAACTGCAGGGCGAAGCCAGGCGCACCACGGCTGGAGACAGTCTGGTTGAGCACCTGTCTGGTCAGGCATCCGCTGTAAAACTGGGTGACGCCGGGCTCGCGGATCGAATCGGTCGCTATGCGGCGTTGATCGAGGCCGCGCGCATGACGGGGGCTGGTCAGGCCCTGCTGCAGTATGGTCTGGCCTACGCTCGCGAGCGCGAGCAGTTCGGCAAGATCATCGGTAGCTACCAGGGAGTTGCCAATCGTTTGGCCAATGCGGCGGTCATGCTCGATGCAGCCGAGCTGTTGGTACGCAAAGCGGCATTTACGGCGGGTGCCGAGGTTGGTGGCGATGGTGCGCCGTCGGCGGAGTTCGCCATCATGGTGCGAGCCAAAGCGGTGGATGCGGCGCGTTTTGTCGCCACCACAGTACACCAGACGTTTGGTGGCAATGGTTTCGCTATGGAGTACGACGTACAGCTTTATAGTCGACGGCTGCGTAGCTGGGCCAACCGTGGTCAGCGCCCCGGCAATGGCCTGGCTGAGCTGGCGCGAGCGATGCTCGACCCGACACGCCGCGATGCCGTACGCCTGCTATGGCATTACGAAAAGGGCATTCCGTTGCCGCGCTGGGCGCGCGAAGCGGATGCGAGCTGAAGCAGGTTCGTTCCTATGCCAGTGCCAGGACGCCGAGAAGTTAGCAGTGCCGATATGTCCGTCGGCACGCTCTCGCACATGACCACTACGCCATCGCTGCCACCCATTGCATTGCGACGTGTTAGCGGTTTGGCGATTGGCCATGGTCGCGATAACCGCTGGCTGATGCTCTTGCAGTTCCTGGTGGCCTGGCTTTTGATGATCCTGATTTCGCTCGGCGGAGGGCGCAGCATCGATGCGCCTGCTCTTCATCTTCTCCGGCCGAGCACCTCGCAATGCGGTTGTTGTGCCCCCGCAGAGGCGGTGCAACGTAACAGTTTGCGTGAGCTGGCGGTGAGGTAAATGATCCCATGAGAGAACATTATGACTGACACGGCCCCTTCGGCCTCTGAGCGCCAAACTATCAGCTTTGCAGAGCTGCAACGGCTTCAGGGCAAACTCACCGGCATATCGGACTGGATCACCATTGACCAGATGATGCTGGATGGGTTTGCCGATGTGACCGGCGATGATGCGTTTATTCATACCGATCCTGAACGCGCTGCACAGACGCGATTCGGCGGTACCATCGCCCACGGTTTGCTGGTGCTATCGCTGCTACCTTCGATGATGCGAGCGGCGCTGCCCGCTATCGAGGAAAAAAAGATGGGTGTCAACTACGGCTACGATCGCATCCGTTTCACGGGTACGGTTCCGGTCGACAGTCGCGTAAGAGGTCATTTCACTTTTGTCGAAGTGACCGAGCGATTGCCGGGTTTCCATGTACTCCGTTATCACGCCACCGTCGAAGTTGAAGGGCAAAACACCCCAGCGCTTGTTGCTACTTGGTTATTGGGTTTGTGGGTGACCCATGGAGCCGAAAAGCAAACGGGCGCGTAGGACGGGCCACGCGCTTTCCAGCGTTGGCTAAAGTGATCAATCAGAAGTCTGGCGGGCGCTGATGGCACCCAATGCAGCCAGAATCGAGTTGACCTCCATCACGTGTTCGGCCGTCTTGATTAGGCGATCAATATCGCTGGGCTGGGGTTGGAGAAATACCGACGGGCTCCAGGAGCCGTTCACCGCTTGACGCGCAATGAACCAGTCGACCATCTGTATGAGGTGTGGCGTCCAGTCGCGCGTCGTATCGATTGTCGCAAGTGCGGCAGCCCCCCAGCCGAACTTGCAAAACTGCACCGACGCCAAGTCGTCGACTTGCGCCGCGCTTCCCGACAGATTCCTCGCCAACAGACCGGAAGCCAGGTCCAGCGGCTGCTCAAGACGGTAGCGCTGACCGTATGCGGATAGGAAGACCGCCGCCATGCCTGGGGTGTAATAGGTTTGACGAGGCAGGCTGAAGTCCGTGATCGACAGCCACTCCAGGCTTTTTTCCGGTGTCTCGAGAAGGTCCTTGCCTTGGCGAAAGGTATAGAAGCGACTGCCGGCATTTGCCGGCTGGAGCTCCAGGAGTTCTCGAATCCATCGGTATACGCCATCGGCGATATCCTGCTGTCCAGTGATCACGGCTGCCTGGCCTACCTGAGCGGTAGATAGCAGGTCGTGAAGGTCTGCGCTTCTGTTTTGGGGCGGTGCGATAGGCAATCCACCAGTGGCGGGATCTTGCAGTTTGCGTAGTGCGATCATCGCGGCGGAGGCAGTGTCGAAGTGTTCAGTCAGCCAGGCGCCGATCGCGAAATGAGCCAGTGGGTAAGCGAGAAACCGTCCGCTACCCAGAGCCGGGCCGGGGGCAAAGCCCCCATCTGCTGCCAATTGTGTGCGCTCGGCCCAGGCGACCACCCGAGCCGCCGCGTCGCTTTCACCGGAAACGGCGAGCGCCCAGGGAACACGTGCCCAGCCGTTGCGTTCGCGTGCGCCAACCGGTTCTCCGCTGGTGCTGATGTGATCGAGAAGCCAGCGTACGCCACGATCGCGCGAGGCCCGGATATGCGAAATGCTGGCGGCGAGGCTGGTGCTCGGTGGCGAACCAAAAATGCTCATGTCGCTCAGCTCTCTGCCGGTGGAGTGAAGGTAGCGGGCATGCTCGAAATCCCGGCCGTGTTGGCGAAAGATGGATAGAGCGTGATCTGGCTGTGATCGATCTTGTAATCCGGAATTCTGTTGATGACGGCGCGCACCATCTGGCGAATTTCTACGCGAGCCAGGGGGGCTCCCAGGCAGCGATGCTCGCCACCACCAAATGAGAAGTGATCCTTGCCGTTGGCACGGTCCAGTCGAAACTCGGCCGGGCACTCGAAAACCGATGGATCGCGATTGGCTGCCGCCCACGAGAGCAGTACCCGGTCACCCTGTTTCAGCTGCTGCCCATGGAGTTCGAAGTCGCGGGCGACGGTACGAGCCGTACCATGATTCGGCGGATTCAGGCGCAGCGTTTCTTCCACCAGACGATCCAGAAGGTCGTCATCGGCGAGCAGTTGCGGGTAGAGCTCACGATGATTTTCAAGCCACAGCAAAACACTGAGGGTGGCCGACATCACCGTGCCAAAACCGCCAAAGATGGCGGCTGACAGCATGCCAACCTGTACATCTTCGGTCAGAGGTTCACCCATGGCCTTTTTGGTGGCCAGTGCACTGATGATGTCCTTGCGTGGGTCTTCTTTTCGCTCCCTGAGCACTTCGCGCATTTTCGTTTGAACGTTGAGAATTTCCTTGATGGGGTAATCCGGATGGTCTGTCGGCAGCAACGAGGCTTTGTGTGCGGCCAGCATGAACTCTTCCCAACGCTCGGGGTCGATGCCCACCAGCGCCATGGTGGTCTTGGCGGCGACGCGCATGGCGAAGTCGCGGGCAAAGTCCAGTTTTCCCAAATGAATTACCCGATCCAGTGCTTCTTCTACGTGCCCCTTCACCACATCTGCCTGCTGCCGCACGGCAACCGGAGCGAAGTAGGGCGCCTCGATCAGGCGGCGAGCATGGTGGACGGGTGGATCGCTTTCCGATAACGCCAGGGTATAGGGCAGTTCCGGAATCAGAATGCCTTTGGCCCAGGGCTTCTCTGGGTTGTTATGCGAGGATGAGAATGAATCCGGATCGTCAGCGGCCTGTGCGACATATTCATGCTTGCTCAGAATCCAGTATCCACCGTGGGCCTCGGACCAGGCTACGGGGCAGTGTGTGGCACGTTGCTCGGCCTCTTCGGCCCAGTTGTCACGGTATGCTGGGTTGTGATGGTCGAAATCGATAACGAGCTTATCGGACATTATCAGGCTCCTTTGAATGCTGTGGCTGTTTCATGGGCGATGTAGGTGCGCATCGATGCCCGGTCCATGAAGCGTTCCTCGTCTTTGGCGAGCACCTGGCCTTCTGGTGAGCGGGTGAGCTTCATGGTGGCAGCAAGACCCTCGGCATCGTCGAACCAGAACTCGGTTACGCAATCGAAAAGCGGGGCATCCTGACCTGGAAAGGCTTCGAGGTAGTTTCTGCAGTACTTGCGCAAATGGGGGAGGGTCGCCACGGCAAGGGGGGCGTGCGTGGTTTCGTAGTGCTGACGAAATTCTTCGAAGCTCAACGAGGCTTTGCGTTTTATCAGGAGTACTAACTTAATCATTGCGCTTGCTCACTTTGCTGAACCAGACGGTCGAGGATGGGGAGGATGGCGTCGCAGAACCGTATCGGGTCATCCGAAGGGGCAAAGTGACCAAGGCCAGGAAGCACGATGTGCTCGACCCCGGGGATGTTTTTTGCTACCGCGGCGCCACCGTTTTCGGGGTACAACTGACTACCATCGAATTCGCCGGTCACCACGACCACCGGCGTTTTTTGGGTGTCGATCAGGTGGCCGTCCTCGCGCAAGTCATGCTGATTCATGAAGTAATCGTTATCGCCGGCGTAGACGCCAGGGAAGTTCGAGCGATACACCCAGTAAACTTCTTGCGCTGCGGCCTGAGGTGCGTCGGGTGCGGTGGCTGCCAGGATTCGGGAGGCGAAGAAGTCGGTCGATGTCGTGGGCTTGCGATGGATGTCGTTGTTGTATTGACCGCGAGAGCGAATCTCATACCAGCCGTTTACCGCAACAAATGCTCGGTAGTGCTCGGCATGATGAGCCGCCAGGTCCAGCGCCAACTGCCCACCGACGGAGCAGCCAAGATAGATTGGCTTGTCGAGCTGGAGTGCTTTGACAATCGCTGTGCTCCAGTCAAGTAACTCGGTCTTGCTGGGTCGGTACGCCTCTTCCCACCAACGTGAGCCGATGGGGGGGAGCGATTTGCCATGGGAGGGAAGGTCCCAGGCAATCATGCGAAACCGTTGTTGTAGATCGGGGTTCGCCAGCATGTGCCGATACTGGCGGCTGTCGGCGCCGGCGGTGTGTTGCAGCACAAGGATTACCGGCCCGTGTCCGGCTTCTTCGTAGTAAACGCGTGCTTTCTGGCTACCGTTTTGAACAAAGACATAACGGCCGACAGCATTGTCGGTTTGCCAGTAGGGTTCCGGCTCGGCGTGGGGGGCGGGGCTATCACCAGCAACTGACCGGCGTAGCACAAGAAACAAGCGTTGCAGTACACCTTGATAGGGAGCGAGGAATCTCTCGAAATCGCCTTCTACCGTTGCGCCATACAATTGCCCGACTGACAGCGATTCGTAACCTACTTGTGGGTCTGCAACCAGTGCCTGGCTCCAGAAAGTGTCCGGTCCGGACACGGTGATATCTGCCGCACTCGTGTTGGCGTGGACTAGCGACAGAGCGCCATTCCTGACTTCGATTTCAAACGCGAAGTCACCCAATTTCACTCGTATAAGTGCGGTGAGATCGCGCAGCTTGTATAGCAACTCCTGATCGGCCTGTGCGGCCGCCAGAAACTGTTGCGCATCTATTTTCATGGCTACCTCAGTGGTTCAAAACTCTGAGTGTTGTTTTCAAGGCGCACGAGCGCCGCCAGTCGGTGTTGGCTTGTCAGTGATGACCCAACACGGGATGGGGTTTGTAGGGTTCCTCCAACTTCGCGACTTCGTCTGCGGTGAGGGTCACCTGGAGCGCCTCTACGGCCTGGTCCAGTTGTTCGAGCTTGGTGGCGCCGATGATGGGAGAGGTCACTGCTGACCGCGAGGCAACCCAGGCAAGGGCAATTTTCATTGGCTCGACGCCCTTGGCGTTGGCGACTTCCGCGAGACGTTGCTGAACTTCGAAGTCGTCTTCTCTGAAATAGAGTCCACGAGCAAAGGTATCGTTTTGGGCGCGATCAGTCGCTCCACTGCCTTCCTTGTTGCGATTACCGGCCAGGAAGCCGCGGGCAAGTGGCGACCATGGGATCACGCCAATGCCCTGGTCTTGGCAGAACGGCAGCATCTCCCGTTCTTCTTCGCGATAAACGAGGTTGTACTGGGGCTGCATGGAAACGAATCGGGAGAAGCCGTTCTGTTTCTGGATGCCCAGGGCTTTGGCGAATTGCCAGGTGTGCATGGAAGAGGCGCCCAGATAGAGCACCTTGCCGGCCCTTACCAGATCGTTAAGGGCTTCGGCGGTCTCCTCGAAGGGCGTCTCGTAGTCCCACCGATGCAGCTGGTAAAGATCGATGTAGTCGGTCCCCAGTCTTTTCAAACTGGCATCCACCGCCGACACAATATGCTTGCGAGAGGCACCCCGCTCGTTCTGACCAGGCCCCATCGTTCCAAAAAACTTGGTCGCGATGACCACTTCTTCGCGGCGGGAATACTCCTTCACCATCTTGCCGAGCAGCAATTCGCTGGCACCTTCGGAATAGGCATTGGCAGTGTCGAAAAAGTTGATGCCATGCTCGAAGGCGCGCTTGAAGAACGGAGCGCTCTGTTCGTCGTCCAGTGTCCAGCCGCCGTGGTAGGTGCCTTTGCCATAGCTCATGCAGCCAAGGCAGAGTTTCGAAACCTTCAGTCCAGAATTGCCCAATCGAACGTAGTTCATTTTGTTCTCACCCAGTTGGCTAGTCGTGTATCGACGATGTCGAGTGCGTTGTTGATCTCCGTATTTCTTTTGCCCGAGAACTCACGAATTTTGGGGTCGGTGATAATCAGGAATTCGTCGTTTGCTATCCCTGCCAGGCAGAGCGCTGCGGCCAGGGCGGGATCTTGTCCCTGCGCCATCGCTGCGCTGGCGCGTGCCGCGTACTCCTGGGGCATGGCGGACTCACCGCCATATCGTTGCTGGCGAGTACGTCGAGCGTCGTAGAGCTTGGTGTCGACCAGGCCCGGACAAAAAATGGAGACCTTGACCCCGGTATCAGCCAGATCGCGACGCAGTGTTTCTGCGAGCGCCAGGCTTGCCTGCTTGGTGAGGGTGTAGATGCTGCTCGGGCCGGTCTTGGGAATGCCCAGGGAGTTCTCTGAACCCGTGATGACGAAACGGGCGATATGACCTGCTTCGGCAGACCGAAGCAGTAGTGGTACGAACACTTGGATGGTCGAGAACGTCCCTTTGATGTTTACGTCCAGGAGCCAATCGAACTCGGCCGGTGCCGTGCCAAGAATCGGCCCGGGAATGGCGACGCCGGCATTGGCGAACACGTAGTTGATCTGCCCGAAATCGTCGATGACTCGCTGGGCCAGCGTTTCGAGTTGGGATCGTTCCGTTACGTCGCATTGATAGGCGCGAACCCTGGGGCCTAGCTGCTCGGCCAACTGGGTGGCCTGGATAAGGTCGACATCGGCAATGGCGACAGAGGCGCCGCTTTCTGCGAGGGCGATGGCGAGGGATCGCCCGATCCCGCTCGCAGCACCTGTGATCACGGCGGTGGTGTTATTGAGGCTGCTCATATCTGCTCCACTTCGTTTTTGTTTGATGAGTAGTATATTTACGAAGTGTCCAAAGAAACAAGCCGGCCGCAACGAATCGGGCTTGGTCATGCGAGAAGGAATAGGGAAGGTGGCCGGTACAAATGCCGAAATAACTTTATGCGTCAGGTGGATAGGCGCAGCCAGGACGGCGGCTTCACCATGTAAGCGAATATTTCACTGGGAAGACGGTTGAGGAGGGGGAGGAGGCGAGCAGAGGGGAAGGCGGAGCTAGATGGCTTACAGGTCCGCCAGAATCTTTATGAAGGTCTCGGCAAGCGGATTACCGTGATGATGCCGTGAGCCTGGCTCAGCGGCGGACAGCAAGCCTTCAAGCGCGTTGCGCACGCAGGCAGCTTCCGCAGGTTCCAGCCCTGTACGTCGCAGATAGCGACTGCTGGCGAGCGTCATCTGCACCGGGTCTGGGCGAACGACGCGTAGACCGCTGGCACCGCCTCTGCCCATTTCCACTACGCCTAAACGCTCAAGGGAGCGAATGGCTTCACGAACAACTGCGCGGCCAACTTCAAAGCGTTCCATCAGATCCGCTTCCGATCCCAGATGCATGCCAATAGGCCAACCTGCTTCGAGTATCTGTTGGCGAAGCCTGCGGGCAATCTGCTCTGCTTTCTTTTGTGGGCGCCCTGCAGGAAAGAGCTGATCCGCGCGCTCTACCGCGCCTTCACGGCTGGATAAGCCACTCATTACTGCCGAGTGGCGGAACACCTCTTCGAAGTGTTCGAGAAACTCGTCGTCCCAGCTCAGCGCCTGCTCCAGCTCGCCATCGATCAATGCCTGTGCGGTCTTTTTGATAGACCGAGACATCGCACCCATAAGGCTTTGGAAGGCTTCATCATCCAGAGCCGAATACCATGAAGCGTGTATGAGGGCCTGGCCGATTGCGTGCACGAAAAGACTTAGCGCGGTGTTGTCTGCCAGCTCCAATAGAGCCTTGCGTACTTCTGCGGCGGCGGCAATGACACCTGGGTTGAAGTCATCGCCAATAGCTTGGGTGAGGGTCTGCAGGTGTGCGCGACTGGTGTCATTTATCCGAGCTGCAGCCTGTCTGATCATCACGCTTTCAAGGGCTTTTCGAGCTACGCGGATCTCGGCTGGCGTCGGGCCGAGAAACTCCAGGTAATTGCTCAGTCCATTGCGGACCGCATCGAACAGCGTGGAGGCGACAAACAGCCCTCCGTTGCGGCCTCGTCGCGATTCGACCATGCCGATCTGTTCGAGTAGCACGATGGCTTCCCGAAAGCTCCAACGGCTTACATCCGCAGCAGCGGCCAGCTCCGCCTCCCTGCCCAACGAGAACCCCACGGGCCAGGCCTCGATGACAATGCGGTCCTCGATGATCCTGGCTATGCGTTCGGCCAGTTTCATCTTGCTCGATTGCTCGTTGTGGGTTCGACCCGTGTGTTCCAGGTAGCCGAGGAGGGGGCTGCTCGCCATAGGCAATCTCTTTCAACACCGCTTGCTGGGGTGGTGGATGGGATGCGGATTATGCGGGTTGCGACCGGTGTAGTCGATCCCTTTCGGGGGCGATCGATCTCAAAGGTATTACATTTAAATTTGAAAGGTATTATATTTTATTTGGCAAATTGACCCGCCTGCAAAATCGCGAGAACAACAATGACAGACGAAACCGGCTTCACCCTGGATGTGGACCTTCTCAACCCGGCCACTTTTGCAGATGGCCCACCGCATAAGCTCTTTGATCTACTGAGAAACGAACGGCCTATTTATGGGCAACCAAGCCCTATGGGCGGGACGGCATGGTCGTTGACGCGGTTTGCCGATATTCGTGCCGTGGGTACCGACTTGGAGCGCTTCACTTCTGCTGAGGGGATGCACTACCCGAATCTGCGTGAGCATGCGAAACACAAGTGCGACAACATCATGTTCAACGACCCGCCCACACACAAACGGCTGCGCATGTTTGCAGCCAAGGCGTTCTCGGCGCCGGTAGTGGCCAGGTTTGATGGATGGATTCGCGAGCTCTGCGTGGAGATCGTCGACAAGGTGCTTCAGCAAGACCGCCTCGACATCATTCCTGCCATCGCGTCAGAGCTGCCGGGCCAAGTCATCGCCAAAGTCATGGGGGTGCCAGACCATGAGCGCCCGTTGATTATAAAGTGGGCGAACGACATTTTTGGGCGGTTGGACCCGTTGGTTGGTATCGAGCGCTCGATCAATGCGGTAAAGGAGTGTGAGGCGTATGCATTCGAGCTGCGCGAGCGCAAGCTGAAAGAGCCCGGCACGGATATGGCCACCGAGTTGGCACATGCTTCCCGAGGCGGTATGGGAATCACCGATGACGAATACAAGGAAATGATCAGCTCGTTGATCATCGCCGGATACGAGACTACCCATACCCTAATTGCGCAATCTCTGGTGCTGATGGCGCGGGACCCGCTGGTTCGCCAACAAGTTGAAACGACCCCAGCGGGACAGATGGGGCCGGTGGTAGAAGAGCTGTTGCGTTACACCTGCCCAGTCATGCACATGGGGCGTACTGCAAAAGTCGACTTGGAGCTCAATGGTCAGCACATATCGAAGGGGGACTTTGTGCTGATGTGGTTTACCGCTGCCAATCGAGACCCGGCCGTATTCAAAGACCCTCATTCATTCAATGCGGGGCGGCCTCGTGTTGGTCACGCCAGCTTTGGTGGCGGCGGCCCACACCTGTGCATGGGCGCGCATTTGGCAAGGCTCGAAGGCCAGATTCTCCTAGAGGAAATGAACAGGAGAAGTCTGCGACTGGAGTTGGACGGTGAGCCGGAGCGTTCGGTCGGGGTTTTCATCAACGCACTTAGGAAGGTACCGATGCGGGTAGTCAAATAAGCAACTGGGACCTTCGTCATTCAGCACAGGGTGATGGGTTACCCCATTAGTGGACATATGAACTCGTTTGCCTGAGGCTTGTGGCGCACTCCCTGGAGAAACCTGCGTGTGGCGCTGGTACTGAATCCGGGTTTTGCGCTATCTATGCACCCACATCTCCCAACTCGGTTGCATTGGGCGAGGAAGGTTGGGGAGGAACGGTACTTCAGCATCTGGTTAGGGCTCAATTGCCAGGCGCAGGTCCCAATTGAATGGATATTTGCTCGGGTTATGCACGGCGGTAAGGATGTGCGTGTGAGGACTATTTCCTTCCAGGTAAAAGCTATCGTCGGCGTTTTCGTTATTTCCCCGCTTACGTGTTCCGCTTATGTATATTTTTGCTGATCGCTCCGCTGGCGTTGTTGCTGACTGCGGCCGTTTTCCTGACCGTGGCAGGCATTGTCTTTGATCGTTCAGCAGCACACGCGGGACTGTCAGAAATTTTGTGTTCGGGCATAACATGCTGAAGAGGTGCATGTATGCCAACCAAAACCCGTAAATACGACCTGCACTATCGGGACCTCGAAGGCGATATCGAGGCTGAGGTTGTGATCATCGGGGGTGGTTTTTCCGGTATCAACACGGCGCTGGAGCTGGCCGAGCGGGGTATCTCCAACGTGGTAGTGCTGGAAGCAAATTACCTGGGCTTCGGCGGTTCAGGTCGCAACGGCGGCCAAGTACTGTGGCAGATAGCGACAATCGCTGCGGATAGCTAGTGGCTTTGTGGGTTTCATGCAGGGATTGACCGATGTTCAGGGTTTCCTGAGCTCCGAGTCCCAGTTTGCCTGAGCTAACTTCTTGCAGAGTACTTAGGTCGAAGGGCAGGGGCGGCGCCTCCCGGAAATGCTCAGTTTGAAGAGAGAGTACTGTCGCGGTCTTGCTATCTGAGATTGCTTCGACGGTCTTACAGGCAAGCGCCTGCTGCAGACAACGGCCAGCATCATCTCGCCCGGAGCGGCGTGGTAGCCACGACGCAATGAAAGGTTGCCAGTGCACGAAGCTGACGTCCAGCTGCTCCCTGTCGCATTGTCCTTACTCTTTCGGGTTGGGGCAGTGCTCGGGAACTAGGTTGTAATTTCATAGTCTTGAAACGTTCCACAGGTGCGGCACACGAACGTTAATGGTGCCGGTGTGTATTCCATGTGTGACGGCTTGCACAAATAGAAGCGGTCCTGGCCTGGTAGCGGGCACGCTCGGTGTCGTATTGATCGCATTCACAACTGGCCTGGTGTGGATGAGCGGGCAGTCGCCACGCTAGTTTCTCGACGAATTGTTCGTGTCAAAACCGACTGAACATGAGTTTAAGCTCGTCGCTCATTCCGTTCAGCGTGTGCTCTTCCATGGGCATGGCTTGAGTTCCTTGGGGACGGGGAATGTGCGGTTTTTATAGCGGCTTTCATGGTGTCACCCCGGAAACCGATACTACCAGCCACTACTTCTGGACCTGGCCACTAATCCGCAAAGCGATCACGAGGCTATCAAGGCCAAGGTCATGACACTGTTGGGCCTGCAGCCCGGTGATATACCGATGCCGCCGTTCGGCAGCTAGTGAGATAGTCTCGTCGTCCAGACGTTCGGGTTGTAGTTAGGGCATTTCTTTGAGAAGCCTTAACTGCAACCCGTTTATCCGTAAACCTATTACTCGCAACGGTGCTTAAGCAGACGCGATGTGGATGGTGAATTCATCCTGCGCTCACTTGGTTTTCGGATTGACCAGTTAAATGCTGGCGCCACGGTCATCGACCGATTTCATCATTCAAAATTTGAACGTGTACCGAAATATCAATCGATTTTCATTGGCGCTATCGGCGTAGGTGGAACGATTTGTCGAGTTTCGCCATTGTGCCGACACATTCTTGAACGGGCCGCTTTGTATTGTGTAAGTAATATCGGTAACGCGTTCCCATTCCTTGCCATCTTTTCCCTCCGATCGTAGAGACGCTGCTTGGGCTGAGCCCAAAAGGGTGGGTTCTACATCTCCACCTTTTGCGTATTTCAAACCCAGGGTAAGTCCAGGTAGCCCTGCCGCTGCGAAGTCGAAATCGTAGCGTGCGATCCAGACGCGTTCTTGGGGGGCTGTGAATGTGCTGACCAACGACTCAGCGAACAGATACGTGTCGGCGCCATTGATCATGGCGAACGATGTATCCCCCCAGGCTTTCTGAAAACCTGCGCCGAAGGTGTGGCCGCTCTGGCGATAAGAAAGCATCGTGCTGAGGGTGCGGTTGTTCACATCACCTATACCTTCATCCCCTGTTTCGCTGGCAGAAAAATATCGGACGTCGGAGATTACTGCTCCGGAGCCAAGTGCTCTTTCAAACTTCAGACCGAAAAAATTCGAGCGGTAGAAATCTTCCAGTTCAGCCACGTGATAGCTGAGTGAGAGTTGTGGCAAGGGTTTGTAATCGAGTGCGAGATAGGTGTAGTGATCGGCCTTTACCGGTTTGTACCCAAAAGCCGTCAGTGACTCAAAGTCCGTTGAGTTTCGCTGTTTCACTGCGTTAATTCGTAACGCGCTGAAGGTTACAGGCTCCAGGTCTTTGGACACCAGCATTCCACCGCGAAACACTTGTGGGAGCAGGCGGCTGTTATTGCTGGACAGCAGTGGGAGTACCGGGTTGAGACCACCAATGCGTATCTCGCTGCGACCAAGGCGAGCCTTGGCGGTTGGAATGAATTTGCTGTACTCGTTATCTACATTGCGCTGTGAATCATAGGCCAATAGGCCCGAGCCGGTTCGGTCCGGGCTGGAGTCCAATTTGACCCCCAGCAGACCGAGCGCATCGACGCCAAACCCAAGCGTGCCCTTAGTGAAGCCGGACTGCACATTCAAGATAAAGCCTTGAGCCCATTCATCGCGTTTTGATTGTTTAGCCCCATCGTTACGAAAGTCACGGTTGTAGTAGAAGTTACGCAATTCAAGGCTTGTTTGTGTGTCTTTGATAAAATCTGCGAAGGCGTTCGGAGCCGCGCAAGTGAACAGGATTGTCGAGATCGACGTCATACGTTTTTTTGCCATCTCTAATGCACCATTTGTTGTTGTTTTTGGTGTTTGCAACGCGCGCGACTCCCTGAGGAGCTACGCGCCCGCGCTCCGCATGTTGATAGTCTTTGTATTAAGTGAAGTGCGGCTGTAGGGGGGTTAGCCGCTTGACGCCAGTCGCACGATGGCTTCCCGGCTACCCGCTTGTTGGCGAAGAATGAATTTCTGGATTTTTCCAGTCGCCGTTTTTGGAAGCTCCATGAATATCACGCGGCTTGGGCACTTATAGCGGGCTAAACGTGCTTGGCAGTACGCGATAAGTTCAGCCTCTGTAGGCTGCTGAGACTCGCTTTTCAGCTCGATGAACGCGCAGGGCACTTCGCCCCACTTGTCATCCGGCTGTGCCACCACGGCTGCATGAAGTACTGACGTATGACCATGGAGGATGTCTTCGATTTCTACGGAGGATATGTTTTCGCCACCGGAGATGATGACGTCCTTGCAGCGGTCGGTGATCTGCATATAGCCGTTGGGATGAACCACCGCTACATCGCCGGTATGGAACCAACCTCCCTCGAATGCCTTCTGCGTCGCTGCCTCGTTTTTCAGGTAGCCCATCATCACGGTATTGCCTCGCAACAGCAGTTCACCTGTGGTCTGGCCATCATGGGGTACGGGCTCCAGTGTTTCCGAGTCGGCAACCGTCAAACCTTCGAACGCCGCAGCACGCGAACCTTGTCGTACACGCATTCTGGCTTTTTCTGGTGGGCTGAGTTCATCCCAGCCGTCCTGCCAAACGCAGCTGATAGGCGTACCTGCCACTTCAGTGATGCCGTACACGTGATCAACTTGGAAACCCATGGATACTACTGCGTCCAGCACTGTCGCAGGTGGTGGAGACCCAGCTGTCAGTACGCGAACCGAGTGCGAAAGCGCTGGTGGTTTCGGCGCATTGGCAATCATGGCCATCACGGTTGGCGCTGCACAAAAATGGTCAGCCTTGTGCCTGGAGATGGCATCGAAGACGTTTTCTGCAGATACCTTACGCAAGCAAATATGTGTCCCTGCTGCCGCCGCAATTGCCCAGGTGAAGCACCATCCGTTAGCGTGAAACATTGGCAGCGTCCATAGGTACCGAGGTGCCGGTGGAAGCGACCAATTGGTCATTTGCAGCAGGCTCATCAGGTAAGTGCCTCGGTGACTGACAACCACACCCTTTGGGTCTCCCGTAGTGCCCGAAGTGTAGTTGAGGGCAATAGGCAGCCACTCAGTGGTGGGCCATACCCCCTTGAACTGCGGGTCACCTTCGGCGAGTAGTGCTTCATAGTCTGGGACATCTACGTCGACACATACCGTGGCTAGATGATCGCGAATTATGATGAGTGCCGGACGAAGTTCGAGCTGCTCCAGTGCCGCAGACGCAACGGCCATGTACTCGCAATCGACCAGCAGCAATTTGCATTCACTGTGACGCAAAATAAATGCAATGCCATCGGCATCCAGGCGATGGTTAATTGTATTGAGGGTGGCACCCGATAACGGAATCCCGAAATGCGCTTCGACCATCGCTGGCGTGTTGGGTGAGAGGATGGACACGGTATCGCCAAGCTGGATGCCTCGGCCTGCCAGCGATGATGCAAGTCGGTAACAACGCTCGCGTGTTTGTGCCCAAGTGCGTTGTAATTCTCCGTGGATAATGGCCACCCTGTCAGGATGTACCAGTGCGGCTCGGTCTAGGAATCCAAGTGGGGTGAGCGGGACATGGTTGGCCGGGCTTTGATCGAGTCCACTTGCGTATGCGCCACTAATCATGGGCAGGTCTCCTTATTATTATGGTGAAAAACTGCGAAAGCACTGACTGGCTCCCGCGCCGTTACCAGCGTGTTCTCAATAGCCACGGGATCGGCGTAACCAAGGCTCATGCCGCATACCAGCATCTGCTCGGCCGGGATGTTCAGAACGTCTGAGATGACATTGTGGTATTTGAGAAATGCGGCCTGCGGACACGTGTGCAAGCCTCGGCCACGTGCAGCCAGCATTACGCTTTGCAGGAACATGCCGTAATCCAGGAGGCTGCCTTGCTCAAGCACTTTGTCCAACGTAAACAGCAGGCCAACCGGGGCATCGAAGAATCGGTAGTTACGCCCGTGCTGTTGGTGCATGCGTTGCTTTTCACCTTTGGCAATCCCCAGCAGTCCATAGAGATCCCAACCCACCTTACGCCTGCGATCAACATAGGGCGTGACCCACTCGCGTGGGTAGTATTCGTAAGGATCTTGCAGGTCGCTACTGAGCTGCGGATCGTTGTCGATAGCGGCGATTGCCATCGACAGCCGATCTTTGGCGTCACCGGTTACGACGTGAACGCGCCATGGCTGCATGTTCACACCCGAGGCACTGAAGCGAGCGATGTCTAGAATCGCTTCAATTTCTTCATGGGGCACAGCTGTCGGGAGAAAGGCTCTGACGCTGCGGCGTGAGGCGATTGCCCAGTCGACCGTGCGCTTAAGCTCTTGCGCTGACAGTGGCGGTAGTGACAAGCGATTCAAGGTACATATCCTTTAACGTGTTCAAGCCAGATGGTCAGGAACATGAAGACGGCTAGCAGTCTGTCAGCGTGATAAAGCTGGCGCTTTGCTGACCTGGGTGGAGTCCGCATGTGCCTGGTTTACGAACGTGACCGCTAAGGCGCCTATGAGGCCTGCGAGTGCGATCACCATGAAGTTTTGTTCAAGTGGCAAGGCCAGTGAAACGAGCCAGCCGATCAGTACCGGCGCGATAATTGCGCCAATTCGGCCAACTCCAGACGCGAAGCCCACGCCTGTCGAACGGATTGGAGTGGGATAGAAATCCCCTGCGTAGGCGTAGGCAATCAGTTGAGTACCGAGTGTTGAGGCGCCAACAATGAATACGACCACGAACAAGAGTTCGGTTGAACGTGTAAAACCCATCACAGTGAGCGCCACTGCTCCCACGAGGTAAAATGTAATCAGCACATACTTGATGTTGAATTTATCGCTGAGCCATCCGCCTCCAATCGCACCGACAATCGCTCCCACGTTGAACACGATGACGAAGTTCAGAGCCGAGCCAAGACTATGACCTGACATTGCCATCAATTTGGTCAACCAGGAATTGAGCGCGTAGACCATGAACAGACCCGTCATGAATGCAGCCCAGATCATGACCGTGCTGAACCCGCGACCCTCGCTGAATAGCCCTTTGATCGGACTGTCGAGCGAAGCTTTTGTCTCGGCAGGATTGCCCGCGAGTACAGCGTCACTACTCAGCGGATAAGCGGGATTGATTCTTTTGACGATGGAGCGCAGTTCCGTTTGGCGGCCTTGTTTGAGCAAGTACGCCATGGACTCTGGCAGGGTCTTCAGAATCAGCGGGATTAACAGGACGGGTAGGCCTGCGACGTAAAAGACGGACTGCCAACCATGACTTTCGATCAGTTGTTTGCCCGTGAGCGCGACCAGAATGCCGCCCACGGAGTAACCCGCAAACACTAAGGTCACCAGCCGGGTACGAAGTTTCGCTGGCGAGAACTCGCCCATCTGTGCGGTGACGATCGGAAGGACGCCACCGATCCCCAGCCCGGCGATGAAGCGGGCGATGCTGAAGCTGATCGGGTCGCTGGTAAGCCCCGCAGCCGCTGTGAACAGGCTGAACAACGCTACGCAGATGGCGATCATTTTAGGACGCCCGATACGATCGGCTAAGGTGCCCAGAAAGATAGCGCCCAGCATTGTCCCGAGCAGGGCCGACCCGGCCATGACGCCAGCGCTCGTAGCGTCAATTCCCATGTCCTGCATGATGGCGGGCAGTGCAGCGCCGACTACGGCGAGGTCATAACCATCGATGATCAGAATCAGCACGCACCAGAAAAGAATCAGTCGATGAAATCCGTTGAATTTTGATTCGCCCGCGAGCGTGTAGACGTTCACTGATTGCATATCGTGTCTCCTTCAATTTTATTTTTGTTGGTGAAGTGCACTTGCTTAGGTACATCAGGGTTGCTTTCCCCCAAGCGGTTAGCCATTGGGGTACTCACTGACCACCGAAACCTCGATGCTGGAAATTGTTGGCCTCTAGCGACTGGCGTTCGCAGAGAAGCCATTTGCGGTCATTCTAGGTAGGCGATTTGGCGCCGCCCATGCCTGGCCGCACCAACTTATGTGAGCTGTTTGGGCATGTCGCAAGAGCGCCGAGTGAACCCGCTGCGGTGTGAGGACAGGGTAGTGATAGCGAATGCCAGGGAAGAGCTCCTGGCTAGCGGCTAATACGTGTGGGAGTAGAGCGAGTTTGCCACTTGGTGGAGTTCACTCATCTAAATGATGGCGTCGATAGGCACCTGGATTGACGCCTGTCCATTTCTTGAACGCTCGATGAAAGGCGCTGGTTTCCTGAAAGCCGGTTTCTGCCGCGACTTCCGTAACCGTCATATCTCCACGCGAAAGCAGATCAATGGCCATGTCGCGACGCAGATCGTCCTTGAGATTCTGATAATGGGTGCCCTCTGACTGCAGCCGGCGCTGAAGTGTCGAGTTGGACATGCGCAGCACAAGTGCCAGGTCGTCCCGTTCGGGCCATTGGTCTGGGCTCAGCCCTCGCAAGTGTCGTCTTATCTGTGCACTGATACTGTCGTCGTTGCGATACTTCACCAAAAGACTGGCAGGAGATTCTTTTAGAAACCCGCGAAGGGTTGCGGTCGACTGCGCAATTTTCATGTCCAGGAATTTTTTGTCAAAGCTCACAGCGGTCGTTGACGCATCGTATTGAATGTTCTCGCAAAAACGCATTCGGTAGTCGCTTTCATCGTCGGGCTTTGGAGCACTGAAACTGAGCTTCTGCAATGGAATCCGTTGGTTTACAAGCCAGCATGACAGGCCATGTACCAAGATAAACCAGGTGCCGTAAGCAAACAGTCGTCGCAATATCCCCTGATCCTGCAGGACGATAAACGCTTGGTCTTCCTTGACGTATAGCTCGCCAT